>CAYRLW010000021.1:0-4797 GCA_964425215.1 uncultured Treponema sp. | reverse complement strand
ATTATTATATTCGGGAATCAAAAAAATATCTGGATCAGGTGGGTCTTAAAGAAAATCCCGCCACTATTGTCAGCAAAATGGGGGTGGGGAAGCAACAGCTCGTGGAAATAGCTCGGGCGCTGTCAAAAAAAGTTGAACTGTTAATTTTAGACGAGCCTACCTCTTCGTTAAACGATGACGAAAGCGAAAAACTCCTCGAATTGATCGTGGAACTGAAAAATCAAGGTATTACCTCGATTATGATTTCCCACAAATTGAACGAGGTGTTAAAAATCGCCGATACGGTAACCATCATGCGGGACGGTAAAACCATTTCCACCTACGATGTTAAAAAGGATAAACTTACCGAAGAGATGATGATTCGGGACATGGTAGGAAGGGATTTAACCGCCCGTTTCCCCGAACGAAAAAGCATTCCCGGGGATGTGGTGATGGAAGTAAAAAATTGGTCCGTATACCACCCCGATTATCACGCTATAAAGGTGGTGGATGACGTTTCGTTTAACCTGCGCCGGGGGGAGATCCTCGCTTTCTGCGGTCCCATGGGGGCTGGACGTACGGAACTGATGATGAGCATTTACGGGCACTCCTACGGATCAAAATCCGAAGGGGAGCTGTACGTGATGGGAAAGAAAGTATCCATCGAATCGTCAAAAGCGGCGCTGGACGCGGGAATAGGATACGTTTCCGAGGACAGAAAGAGCCTGGGGCTTATTCTTATTCAGGATGTAAAATCCAATATTTCCATCTCTAGCCTTAATAAATTGTCCAAATTCGGCGTCGTTTCCTCGGAGGACGAAATTTTGGAAGCTGAGAAATACAAAACGGAGCTAAAAATTAAGACTCCAACTATTAATCAGCTTACCCGAAATCTATCCGGCGGGAACCAACAGAAGGTTGTCCTAAGCCGTTGTCTTTTAGCCAATCCGGATATTTTTATTGTCGATGAGCCTACTCGGGGTATCGATGTGGGCGCCAAAACTGAAATTTATAACATTTTGAACGATCTGGTTGCCCAGGGCAAGAGCGTCATTATGGTCACCTCCGAGTTGCCCGAAGCGATTGGTATGGCGGACCGGATTTACGTGATGAATGAAGGTCATATTAAGGGTATGTTAATGCGGGAAGAGGCAACCCAAGAAAAGATTATGCAAATTGCCTTACTCAATTAAGGAGTTACTATGGACGGAACTATGGTAAACAGGGCCAATTTTCGAACCCTGATAAAAAACAACATTCGAAATTACTCGATGGTTCTGATGTTGGCGTTGATTATGATCGCCTTCGCGTTTCTAACCAATGGAGTAAACCTTAATTCCCGTAATTTTACCAATATCTTTATCCAAAACAGCTACATTCTATTGTTGGCCGTAGGGATGGTACTGGTAATTATTATCGGCAATATCGATCTGTCGGTTGGTTCCGTTGTCGCGTTCGTTGGCGCCATTAGCGCCATGTTGTACAACACAGGGATTGGCATGGTGGCTACGGTTACGATTAGCATTATCATCGGCATAATAATCGGGGCGTTTCAAGGCGTTTGGATAGCCTACGTAAAGATCCCCGCGTTTATCGTGACCCTGGCGGGGATGCTACTATTTCGGGGGCTTACCTACATCATCACCAATGTGACGCCTATCGCCCTTAAGGACGATGGCTTTAAGGAGATAGCCTCGGGTATGGCGAATATTGCCAGCCTGGATAAGGGGGACTTTTATATAACCGCCTTAATTGTAGGGTTGGCCGTATTCGTCCTGTATTTAATAAGCGAGCTTCAATCGAGAAATAATAAAATTAAACACCAATTTGAAGTTTCCCCCATGGGCGCGTTTCTTTTAAAAATTATTATAATCGGCGTTCTGATAATGGCCTTAAGTTGGAAATTCGCCACCTACCGGGGCTTGCCGAACGTGGTAATCGTCCTTGGCGTGACTATTTTAATTTTCAGCTTTATCAGCAATAACACCGTTTTGGGCCGCTACATCTACGCCGTCGGCGGTAACGCCCGGTCGGCTAAGCTTTCGGGTATCAACTCTGAACGGGTTGTGTTTATCGTCCAACTGATTATGGGCGGTTTAACGGGCCTTTCGGGGGTGGTATTTACGGGGTACATGAACTCCGCTCTACCCCAGGCGGGGAATATGTTCGAGTTGGATGCCATCGCCGCCTGCTTCATCGGCGGTGCTTCGGCTTCCGGCGGTATCGGTACGGTTATCGGGGCCATCGTCGGCGGTTTTGTCATGGCGGCCATCAATAACGGTATGTCCCTGATGAACATCGGCGCCCCTTGGCAGTACGTGGTCAAGGCGCTGGTACTGCTGTTGGCCGTGTTCTACGATATCTATACCCGCCGTAAATCCGGGCTCGGTTGATAAAAAATGTGAACCCACCGGGGGTGTTCTACCACTTTTGGTGGACCCCCACCTTTGGTGGGGGGGCCATCGGTTCTATGACCGGTGGCCCCGTACAGGTTAACTATGAACGATTACCCAGGAAGGGACCCTTCCTGGGTATTTTTTTGTGCGCCCGGTAAGCCTTAGTCCGGCCAGCCGTAGCTCGAAGCGCCAATGGCACAGGGCTTCCTGGGAAACTACGGTGACTGGGAAAGGCTGGCCACGGCTACATCCCCCAGGAAAACCCGGGTTTCCGTGTCCGACGGTTTGAGGCTTTCCAGCGTTACCGGTGTGGGTTCCCGCAGGTAGACCAGATAGGTTTTAACCGGCAGGTCGGAGAAAGCGGCGGCGGCTAGGCGGTAGCATTCCATTTGGATACGGTGGGCCTCCGGGTCTCTGGTCCGGTCGGTTTTAAAATCCACTATGACCGCCTGGTTTCCATCCTCGAAGATGGCGTCCATAACCCCCTGTACCATAACGGTGGAGCCGTCGGGTGTCGGAAGGGGAAGGAGAAAGGGAAATTCGGATCTTCGATGGGACGCCCGCAAAAGCGACTCCCCCATGCGAGTGGAGAAAAAAGCCTTCGCGAGGGTGACCGCTTCCTGTAAAAGCGATTGTCTATCCGAGACCGGGAGCCCGGCGCTTTGAAATATCCGACCGACCGGGGGTGGAATATCAACGGAGGTTCCCCGGATTGTGGCTTCTATGGCGTGATGGCACAGGGTTCCGAAGGCGCTTTCCAAATCGGCTTTGGAAAGCAAGGAATCGATAGATAGGCTTGGAAGGGCCATACCGGGACCGGCAGTCCTGGTACTTTGGAACCATTGTTCCATTTCGCTGGGGGAAGTCGTTTTTTTCTCATGGAAAACCACGCTCGGAGTCCTTTGGGCGTAGAAGGTTTCGAGCTTCTTTATGGCGACGGAAGACGAGGGGCCTTTACCCAGTTCTTCCACCCCATGGGGCCCCGTCCTCAGGGCGGTTAGCAGGTCCTGTTCCAGGGTTTGGAGCTCCGGTTGGCGGTCCTTAACGTTTAAGGGCCCTATTCGATGTACCCGTATCGGAAGAGACTTTTCCGATGCCCCTTGAAGACCCTGGGAAAGAAGCGTCAGAAAAGAATTGGCCGTATCGTCGGCCTTAGCAAGGTTTTTAAGGAACTCCAGGCCCCCCATATCCGATGTGACTGGGCTATCCTTTTTGATCTTGTACGTCCCGAATAACAACAGTCGGTGTTCCGCCCGGGTCGCACCCACGTAAAAAAGCCGTTTAAGCTCCGCCAGCTCTTGTTTTTCCATTGATTCTTTGCACCGTTCGTACAGGTAATTGATAGATTTCGCGTTCCGAGGGGCGGTTTCGTCTCGGCTGTTTACCACCGGACCAAATTCGGCATCGTAGTAGTAGGGTTTGCCGTTTTTTTTACTGTTCCCTTTGGAACCGATGGACGGAAGGATAACCACGGGAAATTGCAATCCCTTGCTTTTGTGGATCGTTAAAAAATTGACCCTCCGGGGATCCACCGAAACATCTCCCCCCTCCATTTTTTCGTAGGTTCCCATAAGGGGTGCCAGAAAATCCAAAAAAGCACCCATACTGTAATGCCTGGAATCCCCTTCCAAGGCCAAATTGTACAGGTACTCAAAGTGTTCCAAGTTGGAAGTCAGATCGGGATCCCGTAAAAGGAAAGAACGGTACCCCGATGGGTACCATAAAAAAGAGATAATTGAAGCGATGGGTTCCCTATCAATACGTTCGATTACTTCCCTATAGAGCTTTCTTCCCTGTTCAAACCGTCGAAGATCCTCTTCCGATGAAAACCACGTTTTGGAAACCTCCTCGGGAAAGGGTTGGCCGGTAAAATTGAGCATGATCCAAGCGAAAGCGTCGTCCCCAAGCCGAACAAAGGGGGAACGGAGGACCGTAGCGTAGGCATTTTTATCGGTCGGGAAAAGGGTTAACCGTAACAGGGCGTAGATATCGTTGGCTGGTCCCTCCGAATACAGTCCCCGGGGATCGGCGGGGGTAAAAGGGATGCCCACGTGGCGGAAGATCCGTTCGTAAACGTTCTGATGCGTGGTGGTCCTAAAGAGCAGGGCCACGTCACCTAAAGAAAACTCACATCGTCGAATCCCTTCGACGATACGGCGGGCTACCGCAAGGGCTTCCCGTTCCACGGGAGATACCAGGGTAATCGCTTCGGTATCCTCGGTCTCCGGGTTTCCGGAACCCCCATCGGCTTCGTCCGCTTCCCCATCATCACCATCGCTGGCGGTACAATAGATGGACACCTCCACCGGAGCCAGCTTTTCCGAAAGCCCGCTCTGGCCCAGAACGGCGTTTTGGTCCGGTTCTTCTTGAACCTGATTGTCCGTATGTTTCCGGCCATCCTTTAGTTCCTGGTCCGGGAACC
>CAYRLW010000020.1:0-55305 GCA_964425215.1 uncultured Treponema sp. | reverse complement strand
GGGATCGATCTTTCCGCCCTCCTGGGGGCCGCAGGTATAGCTGGGGTAGCCCTGGGGTTTGCTTCCCAAACCTCCGTGTCCAACGTCATTTCGGGGCTCTTCCTTGTTTCCGAAAAACCCTTTGTATTGGGCGATGTAATCCAGGTGGGGGATACGACGGGAATCGTGGAGTCCGTAGACTTGCTTTCTATAAAACTAAGGACCTTCGACAATCGCTTTGTCCGGATTCCCAACGAAACCCTTATTAAAACGAACGTGATCAACGTAACCCGTTACCCCATTCGGCGGCTGGATGTCTGGGTGACCGTGGGGTATACGGAGGACCTGGAACGGGTAAAGGGGGTTTTGGAGGATCTGGCTCGGCATAACGTGTACGCCCTGGATAATCCCGAACCCCTTATCGTTTTAGATAAATTCGACGCCTCGGGGATAAACATACTCTGCGGACTTTGGTTCGAAAAATCCAACTATTTGGCCCTTAAAAATTCCATTATGCTGGAAATAAAAAAACGCTTTGAAGTGGAGAGGATCGAAATACCCTATCAAAAAATTGATATCCGTCTGGCGGATTCTAAAACCATCAATATACGAAGTTCTGTGTAAGCGGTTTTGCCAAAACCCTCTACGTTTTGGTGGAGCGCATGGGGCAATATTTTTTATCTTTGGTGGTCCTTTTTTTAAATAAATAGTATCTTTATAGGGAAGGTACCCTATCGTCAAACTTCCAAAGGAGCCGGGTATATTGTGATTTTTCGGGTCTAAAGGGTCCCCTTAGACCCGAAAAATTTACAAGCCCGACAGGCTCCTAGGGATCTTTCTCGAAAAAGTACCGTAATAGCCGTATATGTGATGGCCTTTTTTCCTGTGGGAAAGTCCAGGGCCGCATTGTACGGTAGTATGTATCGGTTCTGATTATTAAGGAGCGTATTTAATGAAAAAGCCGACCAAACAAGGGGGATCTAAACGGGGAAAAAAGGATCCTAAATTAAACCCATTTCAGTTTCCCTTTGGCGGGCCTAATTCTCCCGGTCCCGGGGGACCCTTAGGAGGGTGGCAATTTAAGTTTTCCCTGGGTTATATCGTAGTCCTTATCGTTTTTATGACCCTCTTTAACTACGTGTTTCTTACCAAGGTGAATCCGACCATCGATTTTTCCGAGTTTAAGAAAAAAATAGAGTCGGGAGAAATTAAACGGGTAGAGCTGGACAATAACTACTATACCGGTTACACCTCCGCCACCAAGGATCAAACGGATCTTCTTACCCGTCGGTATACCGCCCCCCAGGCGGGGTATAGGACCGTGCCGGTGTACGATCCCGAATTCGTCAAATTGATGGATCAGAAGGGGGTTTCCTACTACGCGGTTTCCCAAGAGGGGAACGCGATGATCAATTTTGTCTTTAGCTGGGTCGTTCCCTTTGTGATTTTCTTTTTTATATGGCGCTTTTTTATGAAGCGTATCGGCAATATGGGAGGCAACGTCCTGTCCGTAGGGCAAAATAAAGCGGTCATCGTCGCCGAGGGGGACGTGGTAACCCGGTTCGTCGACGTGGCCGGGGTGGACGAAGCGAAGGACGAGCTTATAGAGGTGGTGGATTTTCTAAAATCCCCAAAAAAATACACCGATATCGGCGGGAAGATTCCTAAGGGGGTCCTCTTGGTCGGGCCCCCTGGAACGGGGAAAACACTGTTGGCTCGGGCTGTGGCGGGAGAAGCGGGGGTTCCGTTTTTCCGGATGAGCGGCGCCGATTTTGTGGAGATGTTCGTCGGCGTGGGGGCGGCCCGGGTGCGGGATCTCTTTAAACAGGCCCGGGAAAAGGCTCCCTGTATTATATTTATTGACGAGTTGGACGCCATCGGCAAAAGCCGAATCACCGGACCCATGGGGGGGAACGACGAACGGGAACAAACCCTGAACCAGCTCCTTGTAGAGATGGACGGCTTTGACGCTACCAGCGGTCTTATCATTCTGGCGGCGACCAATCGGCCCGACGTGCTCGATCCTGCCCTCCTAAGGCCTGGTCGTTTTGACCGACAGGTGCTCGTGGACCGGCCGGATCTTAAGGGACGGGAAGCGATTCTCCGGATCCATTCTAAGGCTGTAAAACTAAGTCCTGAAGTCGATTTGGCCGCGGTGGCCCGGGGGACCTCGGGGTTTGTGGGAGCGGACCTGGCGAATATCGTAAACGAAGCGGCCCTTTTAGCGGTCCGCGCCGGAAGAAAACAGGTTATTCAAAGGGATTTTCAAGAGGCTATAGAAAAAACCGTAGCGGGCCTGCAGAAAAAGACGCGGGTTATCTCCGATGAGGAACGGCGCATCGTGGCGTTTCACGAAACGGGCCACGCGTTGGTCGCGGCGTTCACCACGGGTTCCGATCCGGTACAAAAAATTTCTATTGTACCCCGGGGTTTCGGTGCCCTGGGATACACGCTCCAAATGCCCACGGAAGATCGGTACCTGATGACCGAAGAGGAATTGTTGGGAAAGATCGACGTGCTTTTAGGCGGCCGGGGGGCGGAAGAACTGGTGTTTGGCAAAATCTCCACCGGGGCGGCCAACGACCTGACCAAGGCCACGGACATTGCCCGAAGGATGATAACCGACTACGGGATGAGCAGTCGCTTCCGAAACGTGGCCCTGACCCAACGGGGAGCCAGTATGCTGGGAATGCAGAACAACGAGCCCCTGCTTCATCGGGAGTATTCCGAGTCGACCCAACAGTATATCGACGAGGAAATCGCCCGGATGTTGAACGATCGGTACGCCCAGGTAAAGGCGTTGCTTTCCGAAAAACGGGAACTGTTAGACAAAATCGCCACGTTGCTCCTGGAAAAGGAATCCCTGGACGAGGGGGAATTCAAGAGCTTGGTTCAGGAGCCGGTCTCCCCATAGTTGACGGAGGACGGTGAAGGTCCTATTCTTAAGACATGATTTTGAACAGAGCCGCTCGCAAAGAAGCGGAAGCCCGGCTTGCGAGGCTCCGCAAACAGGTGTCGATTCAGGTGTTTACCTACAAGCTAGAGGATTCAGCCTGCAGGGAAACTCGCCAGTTGGCCGAAGAATTGGCGGAGCTGACCAATCGGCTCTCCGTGGATATTAACGACGCTTCGGAAAGCGGGGATTTGATTCGTAAATTTCGTTTGGATGCCCTTCCTGCCCTGGTTATTACGGGGAAGGATATGCCTGAACTTCGAATTTATGGTACACCCCTGGTTTATGGATTTGACGCTCTGCTGGATGGGATTTCCCATATTGGGGCTCCGGGGGAACCGAAAAGCGAATATTTGGATCGAATAGAAGCCCTGGACGGGAAGCTCGATGAGGCGGGTTCTCTGGGCAAACGTCAGGCCACCGTATTTGGGGACCTGGTGGTATCCCGACGGGATACGGCGGCCCCTGAAGCCGCGGACCTGTTGTGGCGCGTAGCCCTGGCGGAACGGATTACCCGTCATCCCGTCTCTCGATTTGCCCCGGCGCTCCGCTTTATCGAGGATTTCCCCTTCCTTTCAATCCCCTCGGGGACGAGCGGAATCCCCGCGCTGGTAAAAAACAAAAAAACAGCCCTTGGGTGGCCGTTTTCGGAAATGGAAGCTCTGGATTTTCTTTTTGGAGGAACGGATGCTCACGAGTAAACAGAGGGGATACCTGTCCGGCTTGGCTTCCAAGGCGGAACCGACGGTGATGGTCGGCAAAGAAGGGGCCTCCGAAGGGCTGTATCGAATGGTTGCCCAGGAGTTTCGTCACCGAGAATTACTAAAAATACGCTTTGTGGCGTCCAAGGAAGAGCGAAAGGAGATAGCCTCCTCGTTGGCGGAACAAACCGGGGCCGAATTGGTCCGACTTATTGGAAACGTGGCGGTCTTGTACCGTCCTGCAGAAAAGCCGGAGGATAGGAGTATCCAACTGCCCTAGGAGCCTGTCGGACATGTTCGACAAATTTTTAGGAAGTTCCCGGGGAAGTGTTACCGTGGTCCCTTGATGGGCCATGGTATTGCGCTACCCGCCTTCAAAGGGATAGTATAGGGACCGAAAGGCTTATGGAAATACCTCTTGTATTTCCCCCATGGATATAAACCCTGCGAGGTACGTAACGGTGAAACGGTCCCTTTTTTTATTGGTTTCCTTCGCGGTCGCGCTTTTTTCCCCCCGACCAACCCTCTGGTCCCAAGAGATCCTCACGGCAGATAAGTTCCTAGCCACCGTGGGGGAACGGTACGCTTCCATAACCGACTATTCCGCGAAAATAGCGATTACCACATCAAAAACCAAAATGTATGGCACCATTATCTATAAAAACTCTGGTCTCCTTCGGATCGATTTTACGAGTCCCGAGGAGCAGGTTATAGCCTATAATGGGGATACCTTAACCGTATACCTCCCCGAATACCGGGCCGTACTGAATCAAAATACCGGGGCCACCAAAAAGGCCGCCGGAGCGAATATCGCCTCCGCCGAGGGGTTAAATTTATTACGACGGAACTACGCTGCGGCGTACGCGGTGGGTCCGGATCCCCAACCATTGGAGGCCGGTTCCTCCGAATTGGTGATAACGTTGGTGTTATCCCGCCGGAGCCTCTCCGAGGGGTTCCGGGAGTTGCGTTTGGCCATCGACCCCCAAACCGATTTAATTCGACGCATCCAGGGGAAGACCATAGCCGACGAAACCATTCAGTTTGATTTTACGGAAATCAAGTTGAATCAGGGTATACCGGAAGCCCGGTTCGCCTACGATTCTCCCGCGTCGGCTAATTTATACAATAATTTTTTGTTTAAAAATTAGAATGCTTGAGTCAAATCTAAAAACTTCAGCTTTTAGATTTGTTCCTATGAAAACGTAATTCCTGTAAGGAATTACTTAAGTCCATTCTAAAAACAACTGGTTTTTAGAGTGGACTCATGCTTTCAAACCGCTGGAAAGCCGCGGCGAATCGTTTTTTTGTGGAGGAGGAAAGCGGTGGAATCGTTAGGTGAAAAATTAAAAACCGCCCGTGAAAAGAGGGGGTATACCTTTGATCAGGTGATGAAGGATACCAATATCGCCCAACGATACCTGGAAGCGTTGGAATCCGAGAACTTTGGCCAGTTCCCCGGGGAGCCGTACCTTTTGGGTTTTTTACGCAACTACTCGGAATATTTAGGTTTGGATAGCCAAGAGATGATCGGGTTGTACAAATCCCTTAAAATTCAAGAACAACCGGTACCGGTGGAACAACTGCTTTCCCGGGAACCCAGGAATCCGAAAAAATGGATAATCCCGGTAGCGGTAGCGGGGGCTGTTGTTTTGATCGGCGCCGTGGTCCTGCTTACTCAACGGCCCGCCGCTTCGGCGGAATCCAAGGTCCACCGAGCGGTGGTGTATACCCTGGATAGGGGTACCTTGAACAAACGGCTCTACAAGGGCGACGCGGTAGTCATAAGCCTGGGAAATACCAAGTACCGGTTGGAATTAAAATCCCTGGGGGATTCGGCCTCTTTGACGACGCCGACGGAGGATCTGAATCTGTCTCTGGGTCAAGAAAAGTTGTTGGATCTAAACGGGGATGGGACGCCGGACGTGAAGGTTTTTGTGGCGGACCTTTTAAAAAACGAGCCCGCCAAGGGAGCCATGCTTCGCTTTGACCTACAGGCCGATACCCTGGCCGGCGGGTCCTCCGCACCGACCGCCGGAGCCGCTGGGGCTTCGACCCCCAGCGCCGGGGCCGTTTCTTCCGCCGCCCCCGGGGCCAGCGATGCGGGAACCGATGCTACGGCCCCGGCCACCCCCATAAATCCAGCGCCGGTTATCCTTTCATCCCCCAATCCTTACCCCTTTACCCTGCAGGCTACCTTTAAGGGGTACTGCATGTTCCGCTGGGAAAGCGACCGGAAAAATCGGGACGAGCGGTATTTCCGCAAATCCGACGTGTTGACCGTCCAGGCGCAAAACGGAATCCGTATTTGGGCTTCCAACGCGGGGGCCGTAAAATTCCAGGTTATCGGGGGCGGAAAAACCGTGGACGTGGAAATCGGCGGTCCGGGAGAGGTGGTGGTTACGGATCTTAAGTGGGTCAAGGACGACGATGGCCGGTTTAAACTGACAACGGTGCGCTTGGATTGATGCGGAGAACCTTTTTTCTCGACAGCCACGGGTGCGCCAAAAATCAGGTGGACGGGGAAAATATGATTTCCCTGTTGGTCGAAAACGGCTGGTCCTCCGTGGAAGACAGCCAGGACGCCGATGTCATCATCGTTAACTCCTGCGGATTCATCGAAAGCGCCAAAAGGGAGTCCCTGGAGGCGGTTCTATCGTTCAAACAGGTCTACCCGGATAAAAAGGTGCTGTTGGCCGGTTGTTTATCCCAGCGGTACGGGGCGGAACTGGCTTCCGAACTGTTAGAGGCCGACGCCCTGGTGGGCAATACCGACGGGGCGAACATCCTCAACGCGATGGAGGCCGCTTTGGCTTCCACCCATAGGGCTATCGTCAGCCCCGTCGATCCGACGGGCGGGCGGGAGTTTTCCTACTACCGCTACGACCGGCCTCTTCTTTCCCTGCCGGGGTCGGCGTACGTAAAAATTACCGAGGGTTGCGATAACCGGTGCACATTCTGTGCCATTCCCCTAATCCGGGGCCCCCTGCGCAGTCGGCCTATCCCCTCCATCGTGGAAGAATGCCGGACCCTGCTGGACCGGGGAATCCGAGAACTCTGCCTGATAGGCCAGGATTTGGGCTCCTACGGAAAGGATGGGGCCGGGGGAACGGTTTCTCCGGGAACCGAACGCCTGGGAGAACTGCTGAGTGCCCTCTCCGATTTAAAAGGAAACTATTGGATCCGGCTTCTCTACATCCATCCGGATAACTTTCCCCGCTCCATTTTGGACCTCTGCCGTCGGGATCCCCGGATCCTTCCCTACTTTGATCTTCCCTTTCAACACGCCTCGGCCCCCATCCTCCGTTCCATGAACCGCCGGGGTAATAGCGAAACGTACCTTGAATTGATCGGAACAATCCGCGCTTCTCTGCCCTCCGCGACCCTCCGTTCTACCTTTTTGGTGGGATTCCCCGGGGAAACGGATCGGGATTTCCAAGCCCTGGTGGACTTTCAAGCCCAAGCTCAGCTGGATTGGCTGGGAATATTCACCTATTCCCGGGAAGAAGGGACCCCTGCGTTTTCGTTAAAAGGCAGGGTTCCTAAAAAAACAGCCGAAGAACGAAAGCGGTTCTTGGAAGACGCCCAGGTTCCCATTACCGAAAGTCGGATGGACCGCTTCGTGGGTCGCATTGAAACCGTGCTCGTGGAAGAACGGGTAGAAAACGAGGATGGCCTGTATTTGGGTCGTTCCGCTTGCCAGGCCCCGGATGTGGATGGATCGACGGTTATAAGCGCGGATGTGGATCTTCCGCTGGGGAGCTTCATAGGAGCGAAAATCTTCTCCCGTTCGGGTTTTGATTTAGACGCGGCGTATCGAGATGGGCGATCCTAACCTTCCTCCGTACCTTTCTATCCTCAATCCGGAACAGCTTTCGGCGGTCCAGCACGAGGGCTCGCCCCTCCTAATTTTGGCGGGAGCAGGATCGGGAAAAACCCGGGTTATCACCACCAAAATTGCCTACCTAATCCGAGAACGGGGGATCGATCCCGAATCGATTCTGGCGGTTACCTTTACCAACAAGGCCGCTCGCGAAATGGCTGAACGGGCCCGGTCCATCGAAAGCCGCTCCGATCGGGTAATGATCCGTACATTTCATTCCTTTGGGGCCTGGTTTTTACGGAGAAACGGTTCCCTGGCGGGCCTGGACCCCAACTTTGTCATTTACGACGACGACGATACGGTAACCCTGTTGTCCACGTTTCTGGATACCCTAAGCCGGACCGAGATCGCCACGTTAGCCCACCGCATAGCCCGGGCAAAGGACTATTTTCTCGGTCCCCAGGACCCCAACCTGGCCATTATCGACCATCACCAAGAATTTAGACGAATCTACGCCCAGTACGAAGAACGGCTCGCGAAAATTGGGAACGTGGATTTTGGAGATCTGATCAAAAAGCCCTTGGAAATTCTCCGAACCCACGAGGAGGTTCGCCGGCGGTTTCAACAGAGGTTCCGGGTGATTTTGGTGGATGAATACCAGGATTCCAACGTGGCCCAGTTCGAGCTTTTAAAGGCCCTTTGGGGGAGCGAAACCTACCTTTGCGTGGTGGGGGACGACGATCAGTCGATTTACCGGTTCCGGGGCGCGGAGGTCCGGAACATCCTGGAGTTTCCCCAGCGGTTTCCCCAGACCCAGGTTATCCGGCTGGAACGGAATTACCGGTCCATTTCGCCGATTTTACGGGTCGCTTCGGCGGTGGTGGACCACAACAGCGGTCGCCTAGGGAAAACGCTCCTGGCCGAACGGGGTTCCGGAAAAGTACCCACGGCGGTTTTTTTGCCGGACCAGGACGCGGAAACCTCCTTTTGCGCCGAATTGATCCAACGATCCCTCGATGCCGGGGCCTCATACTCGGATTGGGCCATCCTGTACAGGACCAACGCCCAATCCCTAGGGTTTGAGACCGAATTCCTCCACCGTAAGATCCCCTACCGGGTGGTGGGGTCCCTAAAGTTCTACGAACGGGAGGAGGTAAAGGACGCCCTGGCCCTGTTGGCCTTTTCGGTGAATCCCCGGGACGAGGTGGCCTTTAAACGGGTGGTCAACAAACCCAGCCGGGGTGTGGGCGCCGTGACCGTGGATAGAATTCTGGTGGAGGCGGCTACCCAAAGGGGATTTGATTTAACCGCCGCGGGGATAGCCCTGCTCCCCCGGCTTTCGGCCAAGGCCCGGGAAGGGCTTACCGCTTTTCTCCAGGCTATCCAGAGCGCCCGGGACTTGCTCAAGGAGAATTCTCAGTCTTTACCCTCGGATTTCCCGGTTCCGGGGCAACCTGTTCCGGAGAATCCCGCCCAGGGAAGTCCTATCCCGGGGAACCCTATTCCGGAGAACGGAGTTCCGGAGAACAGGGTTCCGGAGAACAGGGTTCCGCAAGCCCCAGGCTCGGGAAAAAAAACGAAAAAATCGTTGGGTCGGAAGTCTAGAGGAGCGGCGGCATTGATTGCCGGGGAAGGTCTTTCCGTGGTGATCGTGACCCTGTTGCAGGCTTCGGGGCTCCAGGAGTACCACCAAGCCCAGGATGAAATCGCCGGAACCCAGCGCTTGGCCAACTTGCAGGAGCTGGCCAACGCCGCGACCCTGTACCCCGCCACACCCGAGGGCCTGGCGGAATTTTTGGAACACATCGAGCTGGATCGATCCATGGCCGAAAACGAGGATTCCGCCGATTCGGTGACCCTGATTACGGTGCATAACACCAAGGGCCTGGAATTTCGACGGGTTATTATTACGGGGCTTGAACAGGGGATCTTCCCCCGGGACGATAAAAAAGACGAGGATTTGGAGGAGGAGCGGCGCCTTTTTTACGTGGGAGCGACCCGGGCCATGGACGAGCTGTACCTTTCCACCTGCGCTTACCGCCGGATCTACGGTAGAACCATGCCGAACGCCCCCTCCATCTTTTTAAGCGAGATTCCGAAAGACGCCCTGAAAATAGTCGGAAGGGCGCCCTACGGTGTTTGGGCTTCCAAAAGTCCTGCTAATAAGGCAGACCCTTTGGGTAAAACTTCCTCCGATGGTCGTTGGAAGCTGGGGGGACGATTGTTTCACGACGACTATGGCTACGGCGCCGTCACCTCGATCAGGGAAACCGAAGAGGGGCCCCTGGTGTCGGCCCGGTTCGAGACGGGCAAGGAAGTTACCTTTGTCAGCCGATACCAGAGCGAACGTTTTATGAGGATACAAGAGGATGAATAGTTACACCCGTTCCCCCGTGCCTCCCATTCGTCGGGCCCGCTCCTATCGCCTCTATACCGCCGATGGCCGGCGTTTGGTGGATCTGTGGCAAGATGGGGGGAAGGCCCTGTTGGGCCATACGGTCCCCCAGCTATTGACCATCCTCAAGGATACCGCGTCCCGGGGCCTTTTCGCGCCCCTGCCCTATCCGGGGGCCCTCCAAAAACTGGAGCGGACTGTAGAACGACTTTTTCCCTGGGGAACCCTTCGCGTATACGACCATACGGGGGGCCCTACGGAATGGCCCTTCACGGGTTTGGGGGAAAAGGGGGGATCTACGTTTCCTATGCCCGAACGGATGATAGATCTGGCCTACGAGGAACCTCCACCGCCGTCGGCGAAGCAGACCCTGGGTATCCTCTGGCGGCCCTACCTCCACGAGGGACCGTCTGCTTCCATCCCCCTCCTTTCTCCGGATCTAGCGGCCTGGGCGAAACGGGGTCCCCTGGTCGTTCAGCCGGTGGCGCCCTTACCGTGGCCGTTCAGGACCTCGCTTTTGGTGATTTCCCATGAACTGGCCCACCGTTTTCCCCCTTCGGATAGGGTGTCTCCCCTGGTGCTTCGCGCTCTTACCCGGGTCTTTAACGATTTACTGGCGGCCCCCCAAAGGCCCCCGCTGAACCTAGCCGAAGCCCCTCTTTGGAAAAGACGGGGTATCTATCTGACCCTGAAAGCGCCGATGGACGGACCGTTGTACCAGCGCTTATTTCAGGACTTCCTCGATTTGGGCTTTTTGCTTCCGCCGGAACAGGGGCTTCCGGTGATCGTACCGGGGGAACTTTCTCCGGGAGAACGAAGGGCCCTGAATCGCGCCTTATGTCAGCAACCTCCCGATCCGATACTGTAGCTATGGGTACAGAAGAGATAATTTTCATTTCCAGTCGCCTTTCCTTGGGGGCCCTGGCTTCTTTTTTCGCGATCCTGCTCTGGTCTAAAACCCGGGATATCGCGTGGATGCTCATGGTTGTGGGAACCATTACGGCCTACGCGGAAACCGTGTACTCCATCCTTCAAACCTTTGGAATCACCGGAACCGAATCTCGGGGGATTTCGCTCCTTTCTATCCTTTTGCCTAACCTGCCCACGGTTTTTTACATCGCCGCCTTTATGGTGATGGTAATCCGAAAGTCCCGGCTCCGGTGATGGCAGGCCGAGGCTTGACGTACCGTTAAAAGAACATAAAAATAGCTTTGGAGGATCCGTATGACTGCGTTGATTATTGGTATTGTGGCTATCCTTTTTGCCGTGATAGCGGTACTTCCGGCGGGGCTTGGATGGTGGCAGGATGTTTTGCTGTTTCTGCGGGGGGCCATCCCTGTCATGGCGCTCTTTATCGGGTTGATCGCGGTTTTTATCGGAATCGCGGATATCAAGGACCGGATAGAGGCTAAAAGGGAAGAAGAGGAAGAACGGAAGGCCGAAGAAAACGGTAAAAAAGAGTAGGGGATCCGAACGGATGGGGACGTTACCAGAAGCCGAGTATCGAATCCCTTGACATTTGTACCAATCTATGGGAATATCCTTCATTGTCCCGTTTACAGAACCGTTTGCATGATGCCCACGTCGAACGGTTATAATTCCGTGGTTGGAAAACCCTGAGAAAAGGTATAACATGAAGACTGTATTCATAAAACCCGCAAGCGCGGAACGAAAGTGGTTCGTTATTGACGCGGAAGGAAAAGTGCTTGGCCGCGTGGCCGCCAAAGTAGCCTCTATCCTTCGGGGTAAAGAAAAGGCGATTTTTGTCCCCCATCAAGAGGTGGGCGACTATGTAGTGATAATTAACGCGGATAAAATAGTCGTAACCGGACGGAAAACCCAGCAAAAGATGTACTACCATCATAGCGGGTTCGTTGGGGGTATGAAGTCCGATAGCTTCGAGGCCCTAATAGCCCGAAAGCCCGGGGCTCCCCTAGAGTTGGCGATTAAGGGAATGCTTCCTAAGGGCCCCTTGGGCAGGAAGCTTTTCAACAACGTAAAGGTGTACGCTGGGGCGGATCATCCCCACGCGGCGCAAAATCCGCAGGCTATTGAACTGTAATCAAGGGGTACAAGGTGATTAAGAATCTTGGTATTGGAACCGGAAGACGGAAAACCGCGATTGCCCGGGTCTTTGTGCGGGAAGGTAGCGGCAAGGTTATTATTAATGGCAAAGAATTAAATCAATATTTCACCCTGGGGGAGCACGCCATGATGGTTCGTCAGCCCCTTATGGTAACCGCGGGGGAAAACAAGTTTGATATTCTGATCAACGTAAAGGGCGGCGGTCCGAACGGACAGGCCGGCGCGTGCCGCCACGGTTTAGCCCGGGCCCTCTGCCAGGTTGACCAGACCAATTACACCGCCCTGCGGTCCAACGGGTACCTTACCCGGGATTCGCGGATGGTGGAACGGAAAAAATACGGACAGGCTGGAGCCCGACGGCGCTTCCAGTTCTCCAAGCGTTAAGGATATGGGCGGTTCCTCTGGGGAACCGTTCAGAAGTGCTATGACGGTCCAATCCGTCAAAACAGGAGCCGATCCGGAGGTCCTTAAAGTAGGCCTTTCGGACGGCTCTTTATTTTATATCCGTACGGTTTACATGGACCCGCCGATCCCTCTGGACCGGCCCACGGTGCTCCCCCGGGAATTAACGGAAGGGGAGGGCCAGGATATCCTATTCGCCGCTGAGTGTTTTCGCGCGGAACGGGCCGCCCTGCGGCTTATAGCCCGCTCGGAGCAGTCATCCTTTGCGCTGGCTCGAAAACTAGAGCAGAAGGGGTTTCCCGAAGCCGCCGTCCGAAGGGTTTTAGAAAGACTGGAGACGCTTCGCTTGGTGGATGACCAGCGGTTCGCGGAACTCTGGATAGAGGATCGCCTGCTTCGGCGGGTGGAAGGGCCGGGGAAACTGATAGCTCTTCTTCAAGCCCGGGGAATTGATCGCCGAATCGCCGAAGCGGCGGTTCGAAAAGCGGTAAGCGAAACCGTGGAAATGGATTTAATCCGCCGGTTTATCCACCAGAAGAGGCTGGATAGTCAAAACGGGGATTTCGCGTTTCGTCAGACCCTACGGAAATCTGGGTTTTCCCCTTCCGCTATCCGCAGAAGCTTGGAAGAGGAAAATTGAGTCAAATCCAAAAACTTCAAGGTTCGGAGTTGTTTCTATGAAAAAACCGCACAATATCTCTAAAATTCATGGCGATTCTATGGTTTTTATGGTATCATTTTTGTAATATCCCGGGGCTTTTTAGGGTTTTGCAAGGGTCTGTCAAAATCCCAAAGCCCTTGTTTGAGCTAGTAAAAAACCAGCATGGACCCTGTTTCGGGGATCCTGTACATTAGTTAGTGTATTTCCGCACGAGAAGGGTAGGACGGTGGCAAAAAACGAACGGAAAATTAAGATTTTTTCGGCGCTTGAGGTGGCGAATATTTGCGGTGTGGTAAATCAAACCGCCATAAATTGGATTCGCAACGGTTATTTAAAGGCCTTTACCACCCCTGGGGGGCAGTACCGGGTTTACGCTGAAGATCTGATGACCTTTTTGGACGCCCGTAACATGCGAATTCCGGATAATTTAATATCCCTTATGCGGGAAGATAGGGGTTGGACCACCATCCTTATCGTGGACGACGACCGGGATCTGAACGATCTGCTGAAGCGGTGGCTGGAAAAAAAATTAAGCCATTATAAGATTCTGCAAGCCTTTGATGGCTTCGAGGCGGGGAAAGCTCTGGCGGAAAACAGACCGGGCTTTGTATTTTTAGATATCGACTTACCCGGGATAGACGGTCACAAGTTGTGTCGAAAAATAAAGGAAGACCCCTCTTTTGGAAAACCCTTTGTCATCGCGATTACGGGTTTGGATATTCCTGAGGAGCAAAGTTCGATTTTGGAAGACGGGGCGGACGGCTTTTTTGCCAAACCCTTGGATTTCGATAAAATCGTCGACGTGGTAAAATCCTTGGCGGAGAAAATAGAGACCCATGGAAACGAATGAAACTTCCTATCCAATCTTGATCGTGGAGGACGACGACGGGATTCGGCTCTCCCTCCGGGATTTTCTTAAAAAAAAGGGGTACGAAGTGTACGTCGCCTCCGACGGGGTTGGGGCCATCAAGGTACTTTTGGATCATAGAATTGAAAGCATTATTACCGATTATAGGATGGATGTATTCGGAGGCGACTATTGGATCCGATTCCTCCAGCGTTTCTGTCCCCAGGTCGATATAACGATTACCTCGGGTTTTTTACGGCCCGATTTTTTGGTACCCTTTGAAATTCTCTATAAACCCTTTAATTACGAGGAACTGGAGCGCCGTATCGGGGCGCTACGGGACAAAAAACAAGGGGGAGCTAGGAATACATGAAAGCCGCCGCCGACGGCTCGTATGGGGCCTTCTACGCCCGTATACGGGGAATTGTGCAGGGGGTTGGCTTCCGTTACGCCGCTCGACAGGAAGCCCGCCGGCTTGGTCTGCACGGCTGGGTTCGTAACGATACGGATGGGTCCGTAGAAGTGATGGCCGAAGGCCCCCAGGGGGCCCTTAACGCCTTTGAGTCGTGGCTCCGCAGGGGCCCCCCGGGAGCGGTGGTTAAAGAGGTGGCCAAGCAGAATCGGAATCCTACGGGAGCCTACAGCCTCTTTACCATAGAAGCGTAAAAGCGGTAGCTCTGGCTTTTGGGGATTATTGACAAAAACCCCTTCTTTTTGCTATTATCTGCCCATCGATACTAGCCCCTTGGAGCGGCCGTTGTATAACGGTATTACCCGAGCTTCCCAAGCTCGTGACGCGGGTTCGACTCCCGTCGGCCGCTCCAAGGGGCTTTATCATTTTCCCAGCCCGAAGAAATGACCGCGCCGCCCAACAATGACCGCTCGGCCCAGCAATAATAGCTCGGCCCAGCAATAATAGCTCGGCCCAGCAATAATAGCACCGCCAAGGAATGACCGCGCGGCCTAGGAATGACCGCGCAGTCACCGCAACGGGCTTCTAGTCCGGGTACCGCAGGTTTTCGTCCAGGGGGCTCCGGAGTACTTCCAAATAGCGGCGGGCTTCCCATTGGGCCATTTCCAGGTTATGGTCCCGCCAATTGCCGCATTCGCCGGGCGCGGCGCCGGGGATGGGACCGGTAAAGGCCCCTATCCATTCGAACATTTCCCGTACGACCGAAAGCACATCCAGACTTGAAAGTTCCCCTTCAAAGATAACGTAACACCCGGTACGGCACCCCATGGGGCCAAAGTACACGGTTTTTTCTGCCCACTGGGGGTGGGATCGGAGAAAGGTGGCTCCCAGGTGTTCCAGGGTGTGTAGGGCACTGATGTCCATGACCGGTTCCCGGTTGGGCTCCTTTAGCCGAAGATCGAAGGTGGTCAATACGGTGGATCCAAAACGATCCTGCCGGGAAACGAAGACGCCCCTTCGCAAACGAAGATGATCTACCTGAAAGCTGGCTATCTTTTCCATAAAGTGTCCTCCTTAGATACTATTCGTCGAACTATTTCGCTGGAGTGCCGGGATGCGATGGGTAAAAATTGATCGAAGGTCATGGGTGATTCGGAACCCGCCACGTCGGAAACCGAACGGATAATAAGGGCGGGAATACCAAAAAGAGCGCAGGTATGGGCAATGGCCGCCCCTTCCATCTCGATGGCCCGCAGGGTGGGGAAATCCTTCCGTATTTGGGCTATCCGCTGTGGCGTATGGATAAACTGATCCCCCGAACCGATCAGGCCCCGTCGATGCTGAAGCGTCGGAGGGAGTCTGCCCTCTTGTTTTAATTCTTCCACCGCCTGTTCAGCGGCTTGTATAAGGTTTTCGGGAACCGGGAACGTGGGAGCCGCCCCGGGAACTTGGCCCGCCGCGTATCCAAAGGCCCGCACGTCCACGTCGTGGTACACCAGGGCCTCGGAAATAATGACGTCCCCGAAGGTAAGGGCCGGATCGATCCCCCCTGCGGAACCCGTATTGATAACCCATTGGACTTTATAGGTTTGCAGTAACAGGGTACACCCCACCGCCGCGTTTACCTTGCCGATTCCTGAGCGGAGTAGTACCACGGGAACCCCATCCAAGTTTCCCTGGATATATTCAAAACCGTGCAGAACTTCGACTGTACTATCCCGTAAGGCCGAACGGAGTAGGGTCACTTCCTCCTCCATGGCCCCAATAATGCCGATCATCCACTCCTCCTGGGGTTGTTAGCTAGTCGCTATTCAGCTGAGCCTCTTTCAAAAGTCTGTTACTTTTGAAAGAGGCTCTTGCAGTATTTTTACAATTTCATAATAAATATATATATATGATAAAGAATAGTAAAAATACTGCATGTACATCTAAGGTAGCTTTTTCAAAACTCTCTGAGTTGTGAAAAAGCCTCAGCTAGCTACTCTTTTTTTCCCGTAGACTCTGGCCTTTGAATAACAACCCGCTACCCCAGACCGTCGTCCGGTTTCGGCCCCGCTTTTTTGAAATATACAGGGCTTCGTCGGCCTGTTCTATCAATTCGTTGGCGCCGAGCTTAAAATAACTATTGTATACCGAAACCCCCAGGCTGATGGTCACCCGAGGTAGGGGAGGATTCCAGGGAACGTGGGTGTGTTCCACCGCCTGCCGGAGCCGTTCCGCTACCACCCACGCGGCGCTCCGCTCCGTTTCAGGCAGTAGAACCGTAAACTCTTCGCCCCCAAAACGGGATGGAATGTCCTGGGCCCGAACGTTGTCCCGGATGGCCAGGGCTATCTGTTCCAGTACCCGATCCCCCGCCAGGTGCCCAAAATTATCATTAAAGAGTTTAAACTTGTCCACGTCCATAACGATGACGGAAAACGAATGGCCGGCCCGGCGGGTTCGGGCTATTTCGTCCTGCAGACGGAGCATAAAAAAGCCATGGTTAAATAAACCGGTTTTTCCGTCCCGGACCGAGTGTTCGTAGTGCAGGTTGTTTTGGATGGCCAGGGTAGCGAAAATCATCAATTTATCCAAGAACGCCAATTCCTGGATGGTATATTGGGCCTCCAACAGTTTTGGACCCACCAGGATAAGGCCGTACAACCCCGAAGGACCGATAATCGGCACCACAATTTCCGGTTTTAGTTCATCCAAGGGGGCTGTTGCTTCGGGATTATTCAATTGATACACGAATAGATCGTAATTAATGGGCTGGGGGAACTTTTGAAAAAAATCGTCAAAGGGAGAAATATCGTTAATGGGCACTTGAACATCCACGGCCTTAAAATTCCGGTATCCCCGCAAAAGGATATCCTTTTTGTTTTGCAGGGGCCTCCAAAGGAAGACCAAAAATGAGGGGAGAAATTTATCCGAAATTTGCAGTACCGTGGTCTCTAAAATTTCGTCTATGGTGGTCCGATGAAAAATATCCGTGGCTCCGGAAAGAAGGGTCTTATAGTTGCGAATTTCCTGCTGGAGCGATTCTATATGCGTAAAAATTCCTAAACTTTGGAGGAGATTAAAGTGTTGTAAAATATCGGGGTTGGAAAGGAAGTTTTCTTTTGTTTCCATTTGTTTAGGTGGTGGAATAGCGATCCGCCACGTCTTTCCGCCAAGGAGCCCGTTTATCCTTTTCTTCCCATTGGAATATCTTTTTTATCTGAAAAGAATTTGGGTCGTTAGGATTGTCAAAATGGAGGATACCGAAGCGGCCTCCGCCGATATAGCTGATCACATCGCCGTTCATAAGGCGTTCGTTTTTAGCGATTCGATCGATGGCACAGTCAAAATGTACCGGCTTTCCCTCCGTGGGGTCCGTAATGGCTTGGGAAAGGTCCAGGATCGGTTTGCCGCAGTAGGGACATTCCTGTTTGGGCAGGGGCGTGGTTACCAGCTTGGGGGGCGTCCATTTGGGACGGTCCACGAGGGTTCCCCGAACCTTATCAAAACGTATCTTATCATTTTTTTTTCTGTCCTCGGCGTTGGTCCGATTTTCCTTGGCCGTCCGGTCCCGGGGACCCTGATTCGAACCATTACGGTCCTTTTGTCGGAAGGGTCTTCGGTTCCGTTGGCCGCCCTTTGCGTTATCGTTCATGGGGTTCTCCAAAATTCGACAATTCCAAAAGCTCATCGCTGAGCACCTGGGCGATCCGAGTAATAGCCGCCCGCAGATAGTCTTCGTTGTCGATAAGTTGTTTCAGTTCCTCAATGTTATGAGGATCCTGGTGGTTCTCGGTCTGAACCATCATACACGCTCCATAAACGCTTCCGCAAGATGCCGAACTTCTTCGGGGCCGATGAATACCACATCAAAACGAACGGCCATACGGTTATATTCTCGATGTTCCGAGAGGAAAAACTTAGCCGTTTCTATGATCCGCCGTTGTTTTTGAACCGTGATCGATTTTTCCAGGTCCTCAAAGGCAAAGACCGACCAGGCTTTGACTTCCACGAACACGATGGTCTGGCCATCCAGGGCAACCAGGTCGATTTCGCCCCGTTTAGAGCGGTAATTCCGACGGATAACCCGTAGCCCCCGGCTTTCCAAGAATTGGGCCGCCCGCTCTTCTCCCTCCCGGCCGGTGGTAACGGTGCTCACGGGACTTTAGAAAATTCTTTCGGATCGATGGCCCGGGCGATGAAGAGGCTTCGCTCGATTAACAGATCCACCAAATCTCCGTCATCCTGGTTAAAGGTTTTTCCGAACTCGTCCACTAAAATACGGATCTGGGGCCGCAGGGGCGCGTCCTTGTGGACCTCCACCACCCGGGCGATGGCTCCGTTGTTCAGCAAAACGATGGATCCGATGGGGTAAATCCCCATGGTTTTGATAAACGCTTTGAGTACATCCGGATCGAAACGCCGGGAATTGTCGGACAGCAGGTTTTTCATGGCCTGGTAGCCGATCATGGAATTACGGTAGGGTTTTTCGCTGACCATGGCCTCGAAGGCGTCGGCCACGCAGACGATCCGGGCGCCCAATTCGATGGCCTCCCCGGCGATTCTGCGGGGATACCCCTCGCCGTTCCAGCGTTCGTGGTGCTGGAGGGCTATCACCCCCACTTCTTCGGGGTAGAGTAGTTCCTTGCAGATGATCTTATACGAATACAGGGGGTGGGCTTGGATACGTTGGAGCTCCGCGTCCGACAGGCCTCCTTTTTTTTCCACGATATCCTTGGGAAGTTTTAACATACCCACGTCGTGCAAAAGGGCCCCCGTGGTTATCTGCAGGATTTTATGGTTGGGAACCCGCAGTTCTATGGCGATAAGGGTTGATAAAATGGCCGTATTGACGGAACTTTTGGCAAGTTCAAAGCCCTCGACCTCGCCTCCCAAAATGAACCCCATAATTTGTTCCCGTTGTTCCCGGACTGCCTGCAGAAGCCGCCCCGCGATGGTATCGATGGATCGGGTTTCCACCGAGAGCCCCGATCCAAGGGATATAAATAGATCGCCCACCCCTTCGATCAGGTTCTTGTACGTTCGGTATGCTCCCTTGTTTTCGTGCACATCCGGGAGAGAAAGGATATGGTTTTTTGGTTTTGAAGAATCGGTGTGCCCTTTGGATAGGGCGCCTTTAACCGCCGCCTCCGTTTGATCGGGAGTGGCCGCTAGAGCTTCCCCGTTGGTAAAGACCTCTTCGATTCCCCAGGACTTTAGTCGATCAATATCCTTTTTTCGGATGGCGATTCCCGCGGGGACCAAAAGGCTGTTGCCTTCAATGTAGACCGGTTCGGTAAACACCTGCCCCGCCCGTAGGTTCAAAACGGATAACTTTTTCATTTTCCTTCCTCTGCT
The DNA here is from genome assembly GCA_964425215.1 of uncultured Treponema sp. Lineage (GTDB taxonomy): Bacteria > Spirochaetota > Spirochaetia > Treponematales > Breznakiellaceae > CAYRLW01. Next base: position 35,710 of record CAYRLW010000020.1, on the reverse strand, counting down.
ATAACAAACGCCAAAATTTTCGCCACCGCTGTCCAACACCAGGGGGGGATAAAATCCCCCGCGGTGGCGCTTTTGTCGATCAATTCTACCAAAATATCGTCTTGAACCACCTGGATACCCAAATCTTGGGCCATCGCGACGATACGTTCTGCCTGAACCCCCTGGCCTTTAGCCATAAGCACCGGGGCGGGCAAATCTTTCGTATAGGCGATCGCGGCGGCTTTTTTTTTTCATTTATACGTGTTCTTCCACCGGCGTAAATAACGTTACGGGATCGTCTACGGACCCCTCTGTTTGTAGACGATCCCCAAAGAAAACACCCTTCGCGTAGGGCTGGACAATCGTTCCCAACAGCCTTGTGTAAACTCCCTTTTCATTGTCGGAAAAAGGAGGGTCCCGCGTAACGATCAATTTGGAATTTTCCGTTGTTGGATTTACCAAAACAAAAATCCACCGGTGGGCTTTTGTTCTTTCATTTCCAGGCCCGGGGAAAAAAAGATCCATAGTCATCCGTTCTACCGCGTTTTCCCTACTGTTCCCATTACATAATAAACGCACCGTTAACTCAAAATCAATATTTTGAAGAGAAAAGCTAAAAGGCAAGACTAGCCATTTTTTCCCCGAAGAAAGCCGTAGACGGTTTAAAAAAGCCAGGGCTCCGCTTCCTGAAAGAAAGGTTTCCGACTTTTCGGCCAGTACATCCTCCACCGCCTTAGGATCCGCGCCGATCCCCCGTTCCTCCTTGCCCCTCCCCACGCTCCGGTCCGATTCCCCATCCCCGGGTGGCTCTTTCCCGGTGTTATCGTCGGAGCGGCCCTGGGTATTTCCGCCGGCCCCTTGGTCAGACCCCTCGGAAGACCCGGACCCCCCGAAAGACCCGGAGAAACCTTTGTTGCCCCGGGAGAACGCTTCTTCGCCCACCGACTCCACGGGACGGTCCTGACCTGAAATCGGTTCCCCCACTTGCCCCGTCTGGTTTCCTGAAGAACCAGCCTTCCGTTCCCTCAGCGAGGGGTCGATTGCTCGGATATAGGATTGGAGGGTGTCTTCCCTAAGGCGGAGGCCCTTAGATGCGGCGGATAGGATAGCCAAGAGGGCGCTTTCCCAAGGGCCAGCCTGGGCCCGTGCGGAGGTTTGGGCTTGTTTTAACAAGGTTTCTTGAAGGGGCAGAGAAAAAAAACGGGCAAGGATGACGAGCAGTTCGCTTTGTCTGTTAAGCGGTAAACCGAGGGATTCGACGAAGGAGCGAAGAGAAAAAGAGCTTGTTGGTGTAGTAGGGGCTTTAGAAACGGAAATTTTAAGGGCTGATATACCGATAGATTTTGTAAAAAGAGACGGTTTTGCGTTGTTATCGGTGGCGGGTGAATTCGCTGAAGGGGGAGGGCGGGGCCCGAAACGGGTATTTTGTCGTTCCGGCCCCCCCGGAGGCACGGGCCCCACGGGTCCTTGCCTAAACGGTTTCCGTCGTAGCGGCGGTCTTTTTGGTAATAAGCTCTTTAATTTTAGAAGCCTTACCGATTTTGCCACGGATATAATACAGTTTAGCCCGCCGGACCTTACCGGGGCGCATCAGTTCTACCTTGGCGATCCGGGGCGAATGCAGGGGGAATACCCGTTCGACACCCACGCCGTAGGAATTTTTGCGGACCGTAAAGGTTTTTCCTACGCGGGAATTTTTCATGCAAATTACCAGGCCCTCGTAGATCTGAATCCGTTCGGTTTTTCCTTCAACGATTTTAAAATGAACCTTTACGGAGTCTCCCACTTTAAAATCGTCCAACTGGCCCTTCATCTGGGCTTCTTCGATCGTCCTAATTTCGTTCATCCCTATCCCCCTCGGTACCCCCCGCTTTCGGCGGTTGGGTCGTTAGTTCTTGTATAATCCGCCGTGTTTCGGCGTCAAAACTTTCGGTTTCCAAGCCCTTGCGGATAAGATCCGGCCGAACTTGCAGGGTTTTACGGACCCTTTCCCGGAGCCGCCACCGCCGAATATTCTCGTGGTGACCCGAAAGAAGTACCTCCGGGACCCGAAGCATACCATAAATCTCCGGTCGTGTATACTGGGGGTACTCCAGCAAGCCCTGGGAAAAACTTTCCTCTTCCAGCGACTGGGCCGTGATTACCCCTTCGATCAACCTATAGGTGGCGTCGATAACCACCAGGGCGGCCACTTCTCCGGAAGAGAGGACGTAATCCCCGATAGAAAGCTCATCGTCCACGTAGGTGTCGATAATCCGCTGGTCTATCCCTTCGTACCTTCCGCAGAGGAGGATCAATTCCTCTTCCGCCGCCAGTTCCCGGGCCAAAGCCTGGGTAAAGGGCTTGCCCGAGGGGGAGAGGTACACCACCCGGGGACCCCGGTCTGCCGGATCCTTGGGGTGCCGTTGGGCCCCCTGGGCGGTTAAAGCCCGATCCAAAGGCCCCGGAATCATTAACATTCCCGCGCCGCCGCCAAAGGGGGAGTCGTCGCAGGTATGGTGCTTATCCAGGGCGTAATCCCGAATATTCACCGACGTATACTCCACCAAACCCCGTTCCACGGCCTTAGCCATGATGGAGCTTGAAAAAAAAGCGTCGATAATTTCGGGAAAAAGGGAGAGGATCCGGTATTTCAATCCAGTATCCACCGTTCCCGCAGAACCATCTTTCCGGCCGTAAGGTCAATATCGCTGAAAAATTCGTCCCTAAAGGGCACCAATTTAAGGTCCCCGGAGCTCAGCCTCAGCTCCACCAGCTGACCTCCGCCGCCTTCCAGGATATCTTGAACCGTCCCCAGGAGCTCCCCGGTACGGTTGCCCAGGACCACCGATAGGCCCTTGAGATCTTCGATATAAAACTCGTTTTCTTCCAAGGGCGCCGCTTGATCCCGTGGGGCTATCAACTCCGCGCCCTTTAGGGCCTTAGCTTCCTCGGGACTGTCGATGCCCTGAAACTTTACCGTAAAAGCCGAGGGTCCACCCCCGGTTTCTTCGATAACGTAGGTTTTTTCCCGGCCAGCGAGCCTTACGAGGACCGAAGTAAGCTCCTCGACGTGGGAGGTCTCTCCGGAGGGCAAGTGGACCTTTACCTGTCCCCGTACCCCAAAGGGGGCACCCACTATGCCAACGATAAAGCGATCGATCACTCCAACCTTCCGTCGGGCTTTTCTACCCTCAATCCAGGATCTCGAGGACCGTCCGTTTCCCCGTCCGAACCGTGGCGGCCTGCAGGACCGTGCGGATGGCCTTGGCTATACGACCGTGTTTACCGATCACTTTGCCAATATCCTCCGGAGCGACCCGAAGCTCTAGAATGGTGGACTTTTCTCCCTCCACCACTTGAACCGACACGGATTGGGGATCGTCGACCAAAGACTTGGCGATATATTCAACTAAATCCTTTTCCATTGTAAACTCCTTAGGATACATACAAAAATCCGCCCTTTATAAGGCGGACTAGGAGCCTGTCGAACTGGTTGTTTTTAGGACCCAAGGATACCCCTTGGGCTTTAAAATCCCAATAATCCCGGCCCCTTTGGGAGTTTGCAAGGTAAAAATTACGGCTTACCGCAATTTTTTTTATAAAAAAGAGCAAGTCCTACAAACTCCTGTCGTTAGAACCCCTTTGGGCTTTAAAAACGCCGTTGGAAGGGGTAGGGGAAGTTATAAGGAAAAGTTTTTCTTGTTAAGAAGATGTCGAACCGTGTCGCTGGGGGTCGCACCCTTATCCAGCCACGAACGGATCTTTTCGGCGTCGAACTTAATTTGATTTTCTTCGGTTTCGATGGGGTGGTACAGCCCCACCTCTTCCAGGGTTTTGCCGTCTCTGGGGGCTCGACTATCGATAACGATCATACGGTAGTAGGGCCGTTTTTTGGTTCCAAATCTTTTAAGACGAATTTTCGCGCTCACAAATGTCCTCCTCGGCGTTCCCACAAGGGAGCCCGATCAAGTGGTACTTCGCGTCGACGGCGGCTCGGGCATACCCAACCTCCGGCGCGTCCCGCCCGTTATCGAACGGTAGACTATCCTTGTATACGAAAAAGCGGTTTTAGTCAACGGACTTTCTCGGCGAGATACCGAACGGTGAGGGGCAGACCGCTATGCAAAAACGGACAAATCCGAAATAGGTTTAGCGCCCTCCCTGGAGGCGTTCCATCATCGCCTGGGCGGCCTGGGGATTTTTACCCAGTTTGGCCATCTTTTTCATCATGGTCCGCATTTTTTCAAATTTTTTAAGGAGCCGGGCGACTTCCCCTACGGAGGTTCCCGAACCCCGGGCGATGCGGGTCCGGCGGGAAGGGCCGATAATAAGGTAGTTGGCCCGTTCTTTGCGGGTCATGGAACTAAGGATGGCCTCTTGGACCTTCATTTCCGCCTTATTCAGGTCCTGTTCGCTGATTTGTCCTGCCAGACCGGGAATCATGTCTAGCATGGACTTCATGGACCCCATCTTTTTTACCGAACGGATTTGGCTGAGCCAGTCTTCCAGGGTGAAGTTTTCTTTTTCGATTTTCCGTTGCAGTTCCTCCGCTTCCTTCTGGTCCACCACCGCCTGGGCTTTCTCCACCAGGCTGACCACGTCGCCCATACCCAAAATTCGTCCGGCGATACGGTCGGGGTGGAAGGGTTCCAGATCCTCCATTTTTTCGCCGACCCCGATGTACTTAAGGGGTTTCCCCGTGACGGTTTTTAAGGAAAGGGCCGCACCACCCCGGGTATCGGAGTCGAATTTGGTCAGGATGACCCCCGTAAGGCCGATCCGCTCGTCGAAGGTTTTGGCGATCTCGGCCGCCGACTGGCCGGTCATGGCGTCGGCCACCAGGATCCGCTCGTCGCTTTGGGTAACGTCCCGCAGGCGTTCCAGTTCGGCCATCATCGTTTCGTCGATCTGGAGCCGGCCCGTGGTATCCACCAGGATGGTATCGATTCCGTTCTTCCGGGCCCATTCGTGGGCTCCCTTAAACACCCGTACCGTGTCCGTGGTCCCCGCTTCTTTGTATACGGGCACCCCAATGTGATCGGCCAACACGGACAATTGTTCCACCGCCGCGGGGCGGATAAGGTCGCAGGCCACTAAAAGGGGTTTTCGGCCTTCCTTTTTTAACCGCAGGGCCAGTTTTGCCGAGGTCGTCGTTTTTCCCGAACCCTGGAGCCCGAGCAAAAGGATGACCGAAAGGGTGTCGGGACCCTTTAGGCGCAGGTCCTGCCGGGTGTCCCCCAAAAAGGCTACCAGTTTGTCATGGACAATTTTTATAAACTGTTGCCCCGGATCGACGGCCCTTAAAACCCGTTCGCCCTTGGCTTCCTCAATGGTCGAATTGACAAAACGACGAACCACCCGCAGGTTTACGTCCGCCTCTAAAAGGGCCAGCTTGATGGCCTCTACCGCGTCTTCGATGTTTTTTTCGGTAATGGTCGCCCTGCCGGTAACGGTCCGGAGGGCGTCGGAAATCTTTTCGGTTAGTGTATCCAGCATGCTATTCATGTACCCGAGCTGGGCTCATCTGTCAATAGATGCTCTTTGCCTTAGTACTGCAGGTCCTTGATAAAACTGTGCAAAAATTCAAGGGGACCCAATTCCCGGTTCAAGATTCGATATAAACCCAGGGAAATGGGAAGCTTGAGTTTGTGTTCATCCATAAGTATTTTAACGTATTTTGCCGCCACCACCCCTTCGCTGAGGTACCCCACCTCTCCTATCCGTTCGATCAGGTCATCCAAATTGGAAAAGGGAGCGAGGATATTCTTTTCGATGATTTCCCGGCCAAAGCGGCGGTTGCGGCCAAAGACGGACCGGCAGGTGACGTCCAGGTCCCCCACCCCCGATATGGACGTAAAGGTTTCCGGGTGGGTCGCCCCCAAAGCTCTTCCCAGGGTTTGGATTTCGTTCAGCCCCGCGGCTAACAGGAGCGATTCGGTCCCATCTCCAAAAATATCCTCCATGCCCCGGGTCCCCGCTTCGGTTTTAAGGGCGTCCAGCATCCCAAAGGCTATGGCGATAACGTTTTTAGAGGCCGCGGCTACCTGGACGCCCCGGACGTCGAAGGAAGAGAACACCAAAAGCCGGGGAGACTTTAAAAGGTCCCGGAAACGGATCGAATTTTTCGCGTTTTCGCTGGCGGCGATGAGGCCGGTTATCTTTCCCCGGGAGACCTCTTCCGCGTGGCTGGGCCCGGCGACGTAGACCAGGGATTGGCGGTAGAACCCGGGAAGGTAGTCTTCCAGGGTTTCCAGAATAAGCCGGGGTCCCCTGGGGCTGGGTATAAAACCCTTGGTAATGACGGCGATGGCCGTTTCTCCTTCCCGGATAGAGGGAACCGCAAGGATTTTTTTTAGGGTGTCCAACAGGTAAAGAGATGGGGTGGCTAAAATAAGGAATTCCTTCCCCTCCGCCGTTTCGGCGCAATCCGTCAGAGCCCGGAGTCCCGGCGGCAGGGGAACCCCCGGCAGGTACCGCAGGTTTTCGTGGTACCGGTTGATATCTTCGGCGGAACTTCCCTGGTGGCACCACAGGTCCACCGGGATGCCCTTGTCGGCGATAACCTTGGCTACCGCGGTTCCCCAGGCCCCGGCCCCCAGGACACCTACCGTGCCTTTCATAACCCCCGTTCCTCCAGGGCCTCGAGCTCCTTTAGTCGGTTTGCGATCAGCGCGATACCCCCCTGCCAGAAGGCTTCCCCTTCGATATCGAAGCCCGCGGAACGGGCCACCGATTCCGCGGAGGCCCTGCCGGTTTGCCGAAGCAATTCCCGGTACGTACCGACAAAGGAGGAACCTTCTTGACGGTACCGGGCGTACAAGCCAAGGGAGAAGAGCTGCCCGAAGGCGTAGGGGAAGTTATAGAACGCCAGATCGCTGTTGTAGTAGTGCCCCTTGACGGCCCACATATAGGGGTGGAGCTGGTTTTGATCCAGACCGTCCCCGTAGGTGGCCCGCTGGGCGTCCAGCATGAGGGAGCATAATTCGGCGGGAGAAAGTTCCGCCTCTTTACGGCGCTCAAAGAGGGCCCGCTCAAAATAGAAACGGGACAGGATGTCCACGATGATCTGACAGGTATCCTTTAGGTTCCCCTCGATGAGGCCCAACCGTTCGCTCCCCTGGGCCTGACCCAGGGCTCCCTCTAAAATGATGGTCTCCGCGAAGGTACTGGCCGTTTCGGCCAGGGTCATGGGGTAGGCGGTCTGGGTTCGGCTAAGGTCTTTGATTACCTCGTGGTGCCACGCGTGGCCCAATTCGTGGGCCACCGTGGAGACCGAATCGAAGGAACCCTCAAAATTGCAGAGGATCCGGGATTCCCCCGGGATGGGGAAATCGGTACAGTACGCGCCCCCCACCTTGCCCTCCCGGCCTTCCGCGTCGATCCACGAAAGGGCAAAGGCGTGGCGGGCAAAATTTCCCATGGCCGGGTCAAAGGCGGAAAATCGATCGATAATAAAGTCGCGGCTTTCTTCCCAGCTTCGTTTGACGGTGGACGCTCCCAGGGGGGCAAAGAGATCATAAAAGGCGCAAACCGGCAGGCCCAGGAGCCGGGCCTTTACTGTTAGGTACCGGCGGAACAGGGGCAAAGATTGTTCCATGACCGAAATAAGGGTGTCCAGGGTTTTTCGGCTGATGCGGGCTTGGAACGCCGCCTTATCCAGAATCGACGGCCAACCCCGGCGCTTTTCCACCGAAAGGGTCCACCCCTTAACCCCGTTGATCGAAGCGGCCATGGGAATTTCTACGGACTTCCAGGCTTCCAGTTCGGCTTGGTAGGCCCGCTGGCGGATTGTCCGATCCGGCGAATGGGCCAGGTCCCGCAGGGCGATGACGGTTTTCCGTTCCCCCGTGGCGGGATCCCAGGGGGCTGTCACGGTGGAAGACAGGGCTTCCTGCAGACGCCCCCAGGCGTCGCCCCCGGCTCGGGACAGGTCATTGACCAGGTCCTCCATTTCGGCGTCCATTTGAAAGCGCGCCCTGGTCAGGGCTTCCCGGAGGAAAAAATCGTAGGGTTTCAGGTTTGCTTCGGTTTCCAAGAGCCGGAGGACCAGCTCTTCCCGCTCGGCCAGGCGGCTACGAAATAACACCACCCCCTTACCCAAGGGGAGGCTCAAGGTTTCGATCGCGTTGACCTCCGTCAGCGCGCGGGAATCCCGGGTGTCGGTGGTATACACCGCCTGGGCGTAGGCTTCCAGGTTCTCCGCCACGTTCCCCGCGTCCTCGTAGGCCCGTAAAAGTTCGGCGATCCTCCGGGCCCCCTGTTCCGGATCCTCGGGAATACCCTGGGCGACCAATTCCAAGAGCAGGGCCGATCGTTCCCGCAACAGCTCCTTATCCCGTTGGTACTCCGGGGCGTCGAAGGATTGATAGATGGACCCCAACTGCCAACGGGGAGGCGGTTGGGGCGGGAGCCTAGAACCATTGGGCATTTCCGTCCTCCCATTCCACCAATTCCTGGGGATCAAAAAAATTGGCAATTTCCCGCTCCGCGCTGGCGGGGGAATCGGAAGCGTGGACGATGTTCAGCCTGGTTCTATAGGCGAAGTCCCCCCGGATGGTCCCCGGTTGGGCCAGGGTAAAGTCCGTGGGACCCACCAAACGGCGTACCGTGGCTATGACCCCCTCTCCCTCCAGCACCATGGCGATGACCGGACCCGACAGGGTGTACTCCACCAGTTTTTGATAGAAATCCTTGCCCTGATGTTCCGCATAATGGGCGGCCACCTGGGCTTCGGTCATACGAAGCATTTTTATGGCGATTATTTTAAGTCCCTTCCGTTCAAAACGGGAGAGTACTTCACCGACGATTCGGCGTTGAAGCACGCCGGGCTTTAGCATCGCAAAGGTTCTTTCCATGGTCATACTATATCAACAACGTTTTCAAAGTCATAGAGGGCCTTGATTTGTCGGCCCGGAGGAACCACCAGATAATCCCGGGGGCCCGGTGGGGCGATATTCGGACTTTCGGTTTCCCAGGCCCCTTCTATCAGTCCCCGTAAAAGACCCTCGTCTCCGGGGATCGTTTTAAATTCCTTACCCTCCGCCTCCGCCAGCCGTCGAACCTCCTCTTCCCTGCCCAGCGGGGCGGTGGAGGGGGTCTGAATAAACCGGAAGATGGGTTCATCCAGCTCCGGGTGCAGGGTTTCCCACAGATAATCGGCGTTCTCTTCTCCGTACTGGGCCGCCAATTCTTCGTAACTAAGACCAAAACCGTTGGCCCGGCCCGTATCGCTGGTCCGCATATACGCCGATTCCCGCTCCAGGTACCCGCAACTGGACCAGGGGGCGCTCAAGGACTCTCCGAATTCCTTTAAAAACGCCGAGGTGGACCCCAACAGGATGGTGGCGCAATCGTGGGCCCGGGGAAGCACCAGGGGTGTATCCTGGGCCCTCAGCCCCGCCAGGGCGTTGCCGCAAAGTCCGTAGGCCAGCAGTATGGCCCGGTACCCCTTTCCTGCCAGGGCGTCGATCCGCTGTTGCAGTTGGGTTCTAAGAACCTCCGAATGTTCGTGTAAACCCAGTTCTAAAAACTCCGGATCCACGACCCGTTGACTCGTGGCGATAAGAGCGCAGAGTTCCCGGGTAAACACGGAACAGGCGATAAGACGGTACTTTATCACTTCCACGGTTTATTCCTTAAGGCTTATTCCTTAAATAGTGGTGTTTGTTACAACGGTTTCATCGGGGAGGAAAATAACGAAGGAGCTACCCCGGCTCTCCTGCCCCTGGATGTCCAAACGGCCCCCGTGGCGCTGAACCAACCGTTTGCAGAGCGAAAGGCCCAAACCGGTTCCCGTTTCTCCCTCGGTTCCCCGCCGGCTCGGAATACGACCCTGACGGAAAAAGGCCTGGATTTGGTCTGGTCTAAGGCCGATACCCGTGTCGGTCACCTCTATTTCCGCCCCCGCTACCGAAGAACCCGGGGTCTCCGGCGGCTCGACGAAAGTTCGGCGCTGTAGCCGTATAGTAACGGTTCCCCCGGATTTAGTAAACTTAAGGGCGTTGGAAACCAGGTTCCGGATGAGGGCGGAGATCAGCTTGGGATCCCCAAAGGCTATTATTCCCGGCGGATATTCCCGCTCCAAGCGGATTTCTTTCCGGTTCGACCCCTCGGCAAAGGAATCGACAACCCCATCCATAAGGTCCGATAGATCGAAGTTTCGGGGAGTAAAATCTAAAAGCCCCTGGTCTATCATGGCCCAATCGACCAGCTCGGTGATGAGGTTCCAGAGGGAGGCCATCTTTTTATTCAGCTCGGCGATCACTACAGGAAAATCCTCCTGGACCCGGGTCCCCTCTTGGTCCATCGACCGCAGGAGTTCCCGGAAGGACCCGATGGGCCCCTTAAGGTCGTGGCCGATAAGGGCCAGGGCATCCCGGCGACCCTCCAAGAGAACCCGCAGTTCCCGTTCCCGTTCAAAGCGGTCCGTTTGGTCGATGATTACCCCCATGATACCCCGGACGTTTCCATCGTCGTCCGTTAGCAGGGTTTTTCTAACCTGAACCATCCGCACGCTTCCGCCCCGCACGGGAAAGGATGTTTCGTACACCTGTATGCCGCCCCGATCCAAAAGTTCCTGGTCCTTTGATACGAGGGTAGAAGCGAAGGATGGATCAAAGAGTTCGTCTACCCGTTTCCCGATAAAATCAACCCCCTCAAGCTCCGCCAGGGCCGGGTAACTGGGGGTGACGGCGGTATACCGGAGCTCCGTATCCTTAACAAAAACCGGTATCGGCAAAGCGTTAAAAATAGCCTTTTGGGTGTTTACCATCGCTTCCTTCTGTTGAAGCAGAAAAGCCAGTTCGGCCCGTTGTTTTAGGGTCCGCTGGTACAGGCTTAGGGTCAGGTTGTGGAAGAGGAACGCCACAAGGTAGAGCACCAAAATAAAAAGGCCGTAGCTGTACAATTCGGCGGGAGCTATGGGGATAAAAACTTCCTCTATACGGCCCAGGGGGGTACGGATAGGGAACCGGTTCCCATAGACCAGGGAGCCGTACAAGCCCAGACCCGTAATTCCGTAGGGAAGGGCAAGAAGCCAGACCATCGTCCGGGGACCCGCGATAAACAGCATGACCGCGGGCACGGCGGCGAGCCAGGCAAGGGAAACAGAAGCCCCCAGTTTGATAATACCTTCTATAAACAGAAGTTCCATAAAGAGGCCAAAGATAAGGCCGGGAATTTTTGTTTTATGGAAGCTTCTAATGTAAAACAAAAGGATAAGGGCCACCAGAGGAGCGGCGAGGCAAAGCCCTAACATTATTCTTTCCACCATCCAAACCACCAGGACTTGAAAAATGGCCGAAGGAATAAGGGCCCCCAAAAGGATGGCAAAGATACGCAACCGTAGCCGGCGCACAGGAGAAATCTCCGGGGGAATTCGTAAGAATTCATCGATCCTATTTACTAATGGGGTTCTTACCATAAGTTTAGGATACCATAGTTTTAAAAATTGACAAGTTTTAGAACGGGAAATGTAAACTAAAAGTGTTATGGGTATCCACGCCAAAGGCTAATAGCCCACCGACACCAGGGTAAGACCCTGGGCGGGAGCGGGCTCGGGGGCCAGGGATCGGTCCCGTTTCTCTATAAGCATCGGCACCTTTGATCCGTCGGTCTGCCCCTTGCCGACCTGGATGAGCAGGGAGGCCATAATTCGAACCTGATTCCATAAAAAGCCGTCTCCCCGGATGGTTATATCCACCCGTTTACCCTGCCGTTCTACGGCGCATTCAAAAACGGTTTTTTGATGGTTCTTTTTAGACTTGTCCGCCGTAAAGGCGGAAAAATCGTGGGTCCCCAGAAAAGCTTGGGCGGCCCTATGCATGGCTTCCACGTCGAGCTTTTCCCCACAGCGGTGGGAAAAGGGGGCTACAAAGGGGTCCCCCACGGGACCGTCGATAATCCGGTAGCGGTACGTTTTATCCACCGCCCTGTACTGGGCGTGGAAGCGGTCCTCCGCGGCTTCACAGGCCAGGACCGCCGCGTCATCGGGAAGCTCCCCGTTCACCCTCCGGAGCAGGGACGCTGGATCGATTCGGCGGGGAACGCGGAGACTGGCCACCTGGCCCTCCGCGTGGACCCCCGCGTCGGTCCTTCCGGCGCCCACCAAATACAGCTGGTCGGCGGTCCATCCATCCGGATGGATGGACCCTTGGGAAAGGGCCGGCAAAAGTGACAGGATTGTCCGTTCCAATTCCCCTTGAACGGTCCGGCCGTTGCCCTTTTGCCATCCGCGAAAATTTTTTCCGTTATACGCTATGGTCAGCCGTAGGGTTTGGTATTCCATATTTCCCTCCCCCGGGGTACGGAATCGATTGGAGCCCGGAGGGGCCCGGAAGACCCTCAAGTCAATCAATACCGATGGTTTTACGCAGTCGGCCCACGGTTCGGCTGGCGATGGCCCGGGCTTTTTCCGCGCCCTGGGCAAGGATTTTGTCGAGCCGGGGTGGGTCGGAGATAATTTCTTCGTAGCGGTTCCGCAGGGGGCCCAGTTCCCGGTTCATCACCTGGAAAAGGGCTTCCTTGGCCTCGCCCCAGCCCATGCCGCCGGCTCGATAACGGTCGGCCAGGGTAGCCTGTTCTTCCGGCGTGGCGAAAAGTTTATACAGGGCGTAAATTTGACAGGTGTCGGGGTTTTTGGGCTCCTCCACCGTCTGGGAATTGGTAACGATCCGCATGAGGGTTTTCCGTAGTTGCTTTTCCGGAGCGAAGAGGGGAATCGTGTTGCCGTAACTTTTACTCATTTTTCGGCCGTCCAAGCCGGGAATAATGGCCACCGATTCTTGGATCACCGCCTGGGGAACAACCAGTAGATCCTTTTTATAGTTAAAGTTTACCGCCTGGGCTATATCCTGGGCCATTTCCACGTGTTGGGCCTGGTCTTTGCCCACGGGAACCACGTCGGTGTCGAACAGGAGAATATCCGCCGCCATCAGAACCGGGTACGTGAACAGACCCATGTTGATCCCCGCGTCGGGATCCTCCCCCTTTTCCGTGTTCGCCTGAATCGCCGCTTTGTACGCGTGGGCCCGGTTCATCAACCCTTTAGCGGTAAAGGCCATAAGGATGGTGGATAGCTCAAAGGTTTCGGGGATGGAGCTCTGGCGGTAAAATACAACCTTTTCCGGGTCTAACCCCGAGGCGAGCCAACCCGCCGCCACGGCCCGGATATTGGATGCCAACACCGCTGGGTCTTTTACCGAGTTTAACGAGTGATAATCCGCGATAAAATACCGGGCCTCGTAGTCCTGGGCTAGGCGCAGGGCCGGTTTGATGGCCCCAAAATAGTTTCCGATATGAAGATCTCCCGTGGCCTGGATTCCGGTAAGGGAAATTTTACGCATCCTGTTGGCTCCTTGTGGGTGTGATTATATGTTTGGGTACGTACCATACTAAAAACGGATTGTAGTATACCGATTTTAGGGAAAAATGAATATACCGGGACCTCTTCCTTTACCGGTACCGCGGTACGGACACTCATTTTGCTGGGCCCGAAGAAATATAGGTCCGTCCTAAAAACCGTATAGACCCGAATAGGTAACCGAAGCTTTTTTTTGGTTTTATATTGCCGGAAGCTCTATTTTGCGGATCCTTTTTCTTCCCATGGAACCATCCTGGAGACTCCAGAATTGGACCGAAAACCACTGGGTTGGGTCCTCCGGAACTTCCACGGTAGCGAAGCTGGGTCCCAGGGGGCCCCGGGGTTTTCCCAGGCTTCCGGGGTTCAGAACCAGCAATCCCTCGATTTCCTCAAAATAGGGTCGATGGGTATGACCGAACAGGGCCCCCTGGGCTTGGCCCGCTTTGGCCGAGGCGACCAGGGTGTCCAGCCCCTCCAGGACCCCGTGTTGGTGGCCGTGACAGAGGAAGAACCGCCGGGTCCCCACTTCCAAGGTTGCGGAGATGGGGATCCTATGGTCGTGGTCCCCGTTTCCCCGGACTATTTTCCAAATTGGCCAAAAATCGGTCCGTTGGGCCACCAGGGGAAGGTCCTCGCCCCCGTCGCCGAGAAAGGCGAGGGTACCTATGGCTTGTTTTTTGGCCCACTGGAACACCGCCGCCAGAGCCGCCGTATCCCCGTGGGTATCCGAAAGGACAAGGATACTCGTCGTTTTCATGGTTCTAAAACACAGGCGGAAAAATGCCCGGGATGTAATTCCCGCAGGGGCGGTCGTCCTGAACGGCACACGTCGATGGCGAAGGGACAGCGGGGGTGAAAGTGGCACCCCGGCGGCGGATTTACGGCGCTGGGAATTTCCCCCCGGGGCAGGGCGTCCTTCCGTCGTTCCCTGGGGTCGGGTACCGGAACCGCCTGTAGAAGGGCCTTGGTGTAAGGATGGTGGGGGGTCCGAAACACCTGGTCCTTGGTACCGATTTCGACGATCCTTCCCAGATACATGATGGCGATACGGTCGCAGAGGTACTTGGCCGTGGCCAAGTCGTGGGTGATGAATAGGTAGGTTAGGTTGAATTCTTTTTTTAATTGTTTCATCAGCTCCAAAATAAGCGCGCGAACCGATACGTCCGCCATGGCGATGGGTTCGTCGGCTACCACGAATTCGGGGTTGGTCACCAGCGCCCGGGCCAGCACGACCCGTTGGGTTTGGCCCCCCGAAAGCTGGTGCGGGTATTTGCGGTAAAGAAATTCCGCCGGTGTAAGTCCCACCTGTTCCATGATACGGATGGCCCGCCGCTTTGCTTCCTCCCCCGTGGCCAGGCCCTGAATCCGCAGGGGGTCGGAAATAGCCTGGCCCACGGTCATTCGGGGGCTAAGGGAGGAATCGGGATCCTGGAAGACCACCTGCATCTTCATCCGCAGGCGGCGCAGTTCTTCCTGACCAATGGTGCTGATGTCCCGGCCATCGTAAAAAATACTGCCCGAGGTAGCCTCCAGGAGCCGCAAAAGGAGCCGTCCGGTGGTCGATTTCCCCGAACCGCTTTCTCCCGCCAGACCCAGGACTTCGCCCTTTCCTATGGTAAAGGATACGTCGTCCACCGCGTGAACGTACTGTTGTTTTTTCCCCGAAAAAAGCAAATCCAGAACGCTCTTCTGAACGGGGAATTTTTTTATCAAATGGGTAACGCGGATCAAATCTTCCATAGTTTTCTCTCACTCGTAGAGCCAGCAGGCGGTCTGCTGGTTCATTCGGTATTCTTTCATGGGCGGCATTTCCCGCCGGCAGATATCCATTACCCGGGGGCACCTTTCCGCGAAGGGACAGCCAGCGGGGGGGACCACCAGATCGGGGGGACTGCCCGCCATACTGACAAGGCTTTCCTGATCCACGTTGATATTGGGAACACAGCCGATTAGTCCCTGGGTGTAGGGGTGCATGGGTTCTCTGAATATTTGTTCGGCGGTTCCAATTTCGGCGATTTTTCCGCCGTACATAACCGCGATGCGGTTGGCGATCTCCGCCACCATGGCTAGGTTGTGGGAGATCAAAATGATCGAGATATTGTACTCTTCCTTTAAAACCTTTAAGAGGTCCACAAAGCCGGCTTCCACGATCACGTCTAACGCGGTAGTAGGTTCGTCGGCGATAAGGATTTCCGGGTCCAGGATAAGTCCCAGACCTATCATGATCCGTTGCCGCATGCCGCCGGACATTTGATGGGGATACTCGTGGAGCCTTTGCCGGTCAATCCCTAACCGTTCCAGCACATCACCGGCTTTTTTTTCCGCCTCCTTCCGGTTGGTAAAGGCGTTATGGACCCTGAGGGTTTCGAAAAAGTGGTCCCGAATTCGCATCAGGGGGTTCAGGGAGGTGAGGGGGTTTTGGAACACCATGGCCATCTTGTTGCCCCGGAAGAGCCGCAATTCCTCGGTGTTCATGGACATGATATCCCTTCCCTCGAACTCTATCTTTCCCCCCGCCACCCGTCCCGGAGCCCGTAGGAGCCGGAGAAACGAAAGTCCCAGGGTGGATTTCCCGCACCCCGATTCGCCCACCAGCCCTAAAACCTCGCCCTTGTACAGGGTAAACGAGACGTTTCGTACCGCGTGTACGGTACCGATAGAGATGGGATAGTCTATTGATAGGTCTTTTACTTCGAGTATTGGTTGAACCACGGTATTTCTCACTTTTCTAGGAGTCGGGGGTTTAAAATTTCCGCCAGCCCTTCGCCCAGCATGGTAAACCCAAGGGCCAACAGCATGATCATCAGGCCCGGGTACGTAATCATCCACCAAACCCCCGAGGGCAGATAACTTTTACCCATAGAAAGGTCCATGCCCCAGTCGGGTATCCCCGCGGGAAGTCCCAAGCCGATGTACGAAAGCGCCGCCTCCGTGGTGATCGCGTCGGCGATGTTGAGGGAAAAAATAACCACCACCGTGGCGATGATGTTGGGGAATATGTAGCGAAACAGTATGGTCCCCTGTTTAGCCCCGATAGACCGGGCCGCTTCCACGTACAATTGTTCCTTCAGCTGGAGCGTTTGGCCCCGGACCAGGCGAAAATACGTGGGGATATAGATGACCGCCACCGCTAGGGTTATGTTAATAACCCCCGGCCCCAGCATAGCCGCGAATGCGATGGCTAAAATCAGACCGGGGAAGGCGTACACCGAATCCATAATCAGCGAAAGGATCCGGTCCACGACACCGCCCACGTAGCCGGAGATAAGACCCAAGGGAATTCCGATCACCGACGAAAGCAGGGCGGCGGATACGGCGACCCCTAAAATGGTTCGGGACCCCCAAATGATGCGGGAAAAAACGTCCCGGTTCAGGTTGTCGGTCCCGAAAATATTATGGGCCGATGGGGGCGAAAGCTGGGGACCCGAATCTTGGGCGTTGGGGGCGAAGGGGGCCACGGTCCCCGGGAAAATCGCTAAATAGGTGATAAGAAAGATGACCAAAATTCCAACGATCATAATCCACCATTCGACGCCGTAGGTTTTATTGGTTTTGGAAATCCATCGGATAATCCGACTAAGCCCGTAGGCGGGGGAATACTGTGCCTTTGGCTCCACTGCACGTTGGTTATTCATAAAAAAACCTCGGAACCTAGTATTTAACCCGGGGATCGATAAGGGCATAAAAAATATCGACCACCAGGGAAATGATGCTCACCATCAGGGCAAAGATTACGATTACCCCTTGCACAACCGGGTAATCCCGCAAATAGATCCGTTCCAACAAAAGGCGTCCCATCCCGGGCCAAGAAAAGGTGGTTTCCGTCAAAATCGCCCCCGAAAGGAGGATGGCGAATTGGAGCCCCAGCATGGTCAGGATCGGAACGAACGCGTTTTTTAAACCGTGACCGTAGGTAACCCTCCGGTCTGGAACCCCCCGGGCGTGGGCGGCCAAAATAAAGTTGGATTTAAGCGTGTCCAGCATATTGGCCCGGGTTAAACGGATAAACACCCCCGAAAGCACGATCCCCAGGGTGATGGAGGGCAGAAATAGATGGATCAGGACGTCCGACAGGGCGGCAAAATTGCCCGATATAAGGGAGTCCAGGACGTAGAAACCCGTATGGGTAAAGGAGCTGGTGACGACCCGGGCGCCCGTTCTTCCCGCTACGGGAAGCCAATGGAGCCAAACCCCAAAAATTAGCTGGAGCAGAAGACCCATCCAGTAGACGGGGATGCAATAGGCGACGTTACCAAAAATCCGTATAAGAAAATCCGCCGCCGATCTGCGGTTACGGGCGGCAAAGGCCCCCAGGGGAACGCCGATCAGCAGGGTAAAGAACATGCCAATGATAGTTAGCTCGATGGTGGCGGGAAGCTTGTCCTGGATGGTACTCCAAACGGTCTGCTTTAGGATCATCGAGTCCCCTAAATCAAACCGGGCAATTTGTCCGAGGTATTTAACGTACTGAACATAGATAGGATCGTTGAGTCCCAACTCCTGCTTTTTTTCCTCAATAACCTTAGGCGGAGCGTGGGCTCCCAGCAATGCCGAAACGGGATCCCCGGGCATAACCCGTAATACGATAAAAACAATCGTTAACAGGATAAAAATCATCGGAATAGTCAGGGCAATCCGGGTGATTATATAACGAAGTAGTCCCTTCATTGGTATGTATACGCCTTCTGTTCAAAAATTCGAAGATCGGCATGGGCGTCGATCTTCGGGGGAACCGAGCTTTATCGGTTAACCGGGGAACCAATCAAAAATTAGTCCCCCGGCTCTAAAAAAGCAACCGTAGATGTACATGCAGTATTTTTACTATTCTTTACAATATAAACATTTATATTGAAATTGTAAAAATACTGCGAGAACCTCTTTGAAAAGTTATAGACTTTCGAAAGAGGCTCCCTCACTTATCCGAAAAATACAGAGTATTATAATTAAATATCAGCGTGGGGCCGATATTTACCCCCTTAACGGAAGGTTTGGCGATAATGTACAGGTTTCCCTGGAAAATCGGGACCGTCGGTACCTGGTCGGTCCACATTTTTTGAATCTTCGCGAAAATAGCCTCCCGGGTCTTTTGATCGGGACTCTGCTGTTCTTGGGCGAACAGTTTATCCCAATCGGGGTTGGAGAAGTATATACCCATTCCCGCGGAACCGTCGGTCTGGGCAAAAGCGGCGGTGTAATCATCCGGATCCACGTAATCGGGGTACCAGCCCAAAAGGAACATGGGCATCTGCTTATTGTGCCACTGTTGTTTGTAGGTAGCCCATTCGGCGGATTTAAGGGTTACCTTTATCGCGGGGCTCTTTTCCAGGTCGTTTTTCATTACCTGAGCCAGGTTAACTTCCGTGTCCCCGTAGTGGGATGGGGTGTACCAAAGGTCGATGGCGAGGGGATTGGAGGCCGTGTAGCCAGCCTTGGCCAGAAGTTTGTTCGCCATGTCCACGTTTCCGTCGCCGAAGACGGTTTTAAAGTCCTCCGCGTGGGTGACCATGCCCTGGGGAATCATGGAGTACAGGGGGGCGTTTTGTCCTAAGAACACCTTCTGAATAATTTCAGGCCGATTGATCAGCGCCGCCATGGCTTGCCGAAGGGTTGGATCCTTGAAAATGCTCTGGGAGGTTTCAAAACAAAGGTACCGAATATAGGGGCCCGGAAGTTCAAAGGTTTTGAACTTCGGATTCGCCGCCAGATCCTTGATGTCCGAGGGGTTAAGGGTCTTGTACACCAGGTCTAGTTCCCCCGATTCCAGGGCCAGGCGCATGGTGGTCGCGTCGGCGAAGTACCGGATGATAATGGTGTCGACCTTCGGTTTGGGGCCAAAGTAGTTGGGATTCGCTTTAAAAACCACTTCTTCGTCCCGCTTGAACGACGTAAGCGTATAGGGACCCAATCCGGCTATCTGTTTGCCCGGAAGTTCGGAAATATCTTTGATAATATGATCCGCCGGGTATTGTTTGGGATCCACGGGGAAGTAGGTCGGCGTAGCGATTAGGGTGGGGAAGTAGGCAGTGGGTCCCTGAAGGTTAAAACGGACCGTATAATCGTCTATCACGTCCACGGATTTTACGTAGCTGGAGACGAGCCAAGAAGGATCTCCCTTTAACGCGATTACCCGATCGATAGACCACTTTACCACCTGGGCGTTAAAGGGGTCCCCGTTGCTGAATTTAAGCCCCTTACGAAGCTTAAACGTGTACTGGTCGGCGGTGGGGTTTACGGAATAGCTTTCCGCCAGGGCGGGAACGATATCCGTGGTTCCCGGGGTGTACGCCAAAAGCCCCTGCCCTAGGTTTTGGAACAGATCCCAGGTATGGCTGTCGTAAGCGCTGGCCGTATCCATGTCGGTCACCTTGTCGGTGGTACCGTACACCAGGGTTTGTCCCCCCGAAGCTCCGGCGTCCTTGGCCCCCGACGCGAAGGCGTTCAAAGCCAAGGTCCCTAGGCTGAGGGTGACGACGAGGGCGAAACTACATAGTTTTCGCATGTGCTTTCCTCCTTACATAGCTCGTATTTAACAAGACGTTTGTCAACTGTATGCAGGTAATTCTATTTTGTCAACAAAAAGAGGGGGGAATGGGGTGAATTTTGCATAATTATTAACTTTTTTTGCATACAAGGTTCTTTCAAAACTTCTGTAGTGTCACGAAGATTAGGGAAAAAATAAAATAGATGAGGTTTTTGCAAAAGTCTGTTACTTTTTCAAAAACCTCTTGCAGTATTTTTACATTAACAAGATAATTATTTACATATTATAGAATAGTAAAAATACTGCATGTACATCTAAGGTTGCTCTTTCAAAACTCCCTGAGTTTTGAAAGAGCCTCAGATTAAAGCAAAAAAGGGGGGCAACCCGTAAAGAGGGTATCTCTCCATAAGGAACAATCCCATGTTTACCCCTCCCTTTTGTCCTAATAAACTCTGTTCATACCATTATGCGGTTCCCAAAGCGTTAAATTTTGGTTAAGATTTGATTATAATGTGGTACGTCGAATTACTCTTAAAAATCACGGGAAGCCTTGGTCTATTCCTTTACGGCATGAAGATTATGAGCGATGGAATCCAAAAGGCAGCGGGAGATCGGCTTCAGCGGGTGCTGAACTTTATGACCGGGACGCGGCTTTCCGCAGTGTTGACGGGCTTTATTGTTACCGCCATTATCCAATCTTCTTCGGCTACCACGGTCATGGTGGTATCCTTTGTAAACGCGGGACTTTTAACGCTTCTCCAATCGATTGGGGTAATCATGGGGGCCAATATTGGCACCACTATTACCGCGTGGATCGTTTCGCTTATTGGTTTTAAAATGGATATCAGTGCCCTGGCGTTACCGGCCATCGGTTTAGGGTTTATTCTGATGATGGCTGTCCGCTGGGGCCGTCGGGATCTGGGGGAGGCCCTGTTAGGGTTCGGCCTCCTGTTTTTAGGCTTGGAATATTTGACCAAATCCCTACCCCAGATCGACGACCAATCCGTCGCCTTTATCGCACGCCTTTCGGACCTTGGCTTTGTTTCTACCCTAATCGGCGCTTCGGTGGGGCTAGCGGTTACCCTTATCGTCCATTCTTCCAGCGCCTCCACCGCGATTTTTATCACCCTGGCGTTTAAGGGTATGGTCAACTTCCCTATGGCCGCGTCGATGATCCTGGGGGCCAACATTGGAACCACGGTGGACGCTTTTTTAGCGTCCATAGGTACCAGGGTGGCCGCAAGGCGGGCCGCCCTGGTTCACGTGCTCTTTAATGTTATCGGATCCCTGTGGGCCATAGCTTTTTTTCAGCCCCTGCTTTTACTGGTGGACCTAATCACCCCCGGCAGTCCTGTGGGTCCGGGGATTACAACCCACCTGGCCATGCTCCACACCTTATTTAACGTGATCAATACGATACTCTTCTTCCCCTTTATTGGGCCCTTTGCCCGCTTGGTGACTATTATAGTCCGGGGGGACGACGCTCCATCCATGGGACCCTACAAACTGGTATACGCTTCTGGTCCTCTGCAGGACAGCCCGGAATTAAACATCCTCCGGGCGGAGAAGGAAATTCGAGATATGGCGGGGATCGTGGATTCCATGTTCGAGCGGTTTCGCGCGGGACTGTCGTCCCTGAAAATCGATGAAATAGAAGTCCTGGTGGAGGAATTGCGGACGAAGGAAATGTACGCGGACCAGATGCGGGAAGAACTTTCTCGGTTTTTAATCGATTGTACCCGTTCCCAATTAAATCCCCGGTCCGAACGAAAGGTAGCCCTTTTAATGCGCATCGTCGCGGACCTGGAAGATATGACCGACCATTGCTACGCCCTGGGCTTAATCCTTCAAAGGAGCGTTCGGAAAAAAATGGAATTTAAGAAAAAAGACCTGGAAGCCCTTAGTCCCTACGTTTTACTGGTCCGGGATTTTCTGGCTCTGGTAAAAAGCCATTTGGGTCAAAACCTTACGGAAGCTCAGGCGGAACACGCGGCGGTTTTGGAAAGCCAGATCGACCAATTTAGGGATAAACTGAAAAAACTAGCTCGCAAACGGATAGAGGCGGGGGCCGATGTTCGGACGGAACTATTGTTCATTGACCTGGTGCGGCGGATCGAGAAATTGGGTGACTACGCCTTTAGTATCTCCGAAGCCCTCCGGCTTATGAATAATAAAAAGGATGCTTCCCTGCCCACATCGGCGGCCTACGCGTAGGCTCCCTGTTCTTGACCGATGGTGGTCCCGTCCCCATGGCCGGGGTAAACTCGAGTTTTGGCCGGCAGGGTCCATAGGCGTAGGAGACTCCGTCCCAGAGCTCGGCTATCCCCTCCCGGTAGGTCCGTCCGGCCTACGGCGCCGCGAAACAGGGTGTCTCCGCTCAAAAGGATGAGCCGGTCGGGGTCGTAAAAGCCCACCGAACCGGCGGTATGGCCGGGAAGGTGGAGTACCGTAAAGGGACCGATCCGGTCACCCTCCGAAAGAAACCGGGTAGGCGAGGGGAGGCTTTCCCATAGACCCTCTACGTACGAAGCCCCGCCGACGGAGGCGAAATCCCGGAGGTGGACAGCCTTGGCGCGACTGCCCAAGTACACGGCGTCGGCGCTATGGATAGCGATATCGATGGCTGGTCCTTCGGAAAACCCCCGGACTACCTGGGCCAGGGCGGCCACGTGGTCAAAGTGTCCGTGGGTAAGCAGAATCAACGCGGGTCGTAAGCCCAGGTGTTTAAGCCGTGCTATAATGGAATCCCCATCGGCCCCGGGATCTATGAGGATACAGGAGCGTTGATTATCGATTTTTTCTTTGATCGGGTCGATCCAGCAGTTGGTGGCGATGGGTCCCAAGACAAGGCGTTCCATAATGGAGGAATAATATCCCACGGACTAACGATGTACTAGCCATAATTTTAATAGCCCTCTGGTGGTACGCCTTTATCCCGGTGGTGGGAGCTTTTGTTATTCGACGATCCTGGCGGCGATTCCGCCGGCGTTTTGACGACCTCCGATTGGTCCCCCTGTTGGATTACCGGCTTTACACCACCGCCGATCTGGAACGCCAAGCCTCGTTTCGTTTCTTGGGGGGCTTTGAATCGGTTTCGGACGATCAAATCCTCTGGGTTCGGAATGAAAGTTTGACCGTCCCGGTGGATCTTTCGGGTGTACGGCTGTACGTTTTGCCCACCGTGGAAAATTTTGAAGGGACCTGGGATGCGGAAATACAGGCGCCCCAAAGGATTCGATGGAAGGATATATCTGCCCTGGCGGAGGGCGCCCAGGTGTTTATTGGCGGGAGGCTGTGCGAACGGAATGGGAAACGCCTATTTTGCGATTTCCCCAACGAAAAACTTATCGTCCTTTTTTACGAAGGCTCCGAACGTTCATTAACGTTCCGCGCAATTCAGGCGGGACGCCAGGCCAATGAGTATTGGAACCCCCTAACACCCTACTCTTTAGCGGTCGGAATTTTTAGTCAGTTGACCCTTTTTATCTCCTATCTACCCCGACCTGCGTACAGAATCAACGCCATAACGGCTCTTATAGCCGTTTTTGGACCCCTTTTTCCCCTGTTGCCCCCCGCTTTGCTGTTTACCGCCCTATATCGCCGTCTTTGGCGGCGGGCTCGACTATTGCGGGTCTACCGGGATTGGGTACGGCTTCCCTTACGGCAGGTAGATTTAAAAGCCGCCGAGGGGAAACTCCCGGACGGCGAGCGGTACGGATGGGTCGCCCTAAAGGAACTTCCCCCCGTGGAAGGGGGAAAACGGCCCCCCCTTATCCTTCCCGAAAAACGGACCTTTGGAGGATGGTGGTACGTGTTTGGACGTTTTCCCGATAAGCAGGATAAAAAAAGTTCCCCCGGTCCTACGCTACCCTATCCGGAGGAACCCCGGGATCCCATGGCGGTGTACGCGTGCTTCGGCGGAAACCCGGTGGAACTGGCAAAAACCTACAACCGCCGGGCTCATCTTATGGAATTAGGGGCGGTGGCCATCTTTTCCGTGGGAATCATCAGCGAAGCCCTGTTTATCGCCGCGATTCTCTATTTGCTACGATAGATTATCCTCTTCGGCGTCTTCGGATTCCCCATCTTTTACCATTTCGGCGTCTTCTTCCTTCCGAAGCCGGGCAAAGTTTACCGTTAAGGGCCTTCCCCGATAGGGTTTTCCATTAAGGGCTTCGATTATTTCATCGGCCACGGTTTTACGGACCTGGACAAAGGAGTAGTTGTCCAAAATACGAATATTTCCAATATCTTCTTTGCTGACCGAAGTTTCCGTTAAAATAAGGGAAAGCAGTTCCCGGGGAAAAATACGCCGGTTCCTGCCCACCCCGATAAACAAGTGCAGGGCCTCTTCCTCTGGAATGGAATGTTTTGGTTCATCAACTTTTAAAGGGGTATCGCTATGGTTAAACTTTTCCCTTTTATAAGGAACCTTCGAACCGTTCTGGTGTTCCTCTTTCATTAAAAGGTACGCGGCCACGTAGGTCCGCATAAAAAAAGGTACCCTTCGACGAATAAGGGACCGATACGCGTTTAACATAACCGGATCCGCTTCGGAGCGAATTTTCCGCAGTAAATCGTCTAAGCGTTTTTCCGTCTCTTCCTTATTAAAAGGAGGCATACGTTTTTATCTCCTTACAAAAAATATCGAACAAGGCTTGTATCTCGATGTAATAGTGTGGCACATCCTTAGCGTTTACTCAAGAAGATTTTTAGATTCCCGCTTTAATGCGTAACGACTTTCGTAGGTGTAAAACCCAAAACGAACAAGGACCCGGGAAAATCCCTCCGAGGGGAGGGGAAGATCGATACAGATATGGGTAAAATTGTACTCGGTTGTTTCTTTTAACAAAATTTCCAACAACTTTTCGCCAATTCCCAACCCCCGGTATTCGGGCTTTACTTCTAAAGCGACAATGTGGAGGGTTTCGTCGTTTACGATTGCCGTTACGTAGCCCGCAAAATCCAACTTCCCCGTTTCCGCTACCATAGAAACGGTGCCGGGAAAGCTCCATTGGGCTTTTTTTTCGGCGATCCTACCCGGCGGTACGGTGGAAGAACCCAACTCGACGACGCAGATTTCGTGCAATGCCGCCGCCTGGTCCCTGTCCTCCGCCCTGGCGGTCCGAAACGTAAAGTCCTCCAACACCAGGTCCTCCGTTTCTTCCGGTTCCTCTCCCACCAGCGCCAGCCCCCATTCTTCCCGCAGACCGTTGTACCAGGTAAGAATGGCCCTGCGCATTTCTTTTTCTTTAAAGGAAAACCAAAGCTGTTCTATTTCGGGGTACCGGGACAGGACATCCTTAAAGGCCCGAAAAACCCCGCGACCCCTATCCAGGGCCGAACTCAGTTCTTCCCGAACCAGCGGATTCCGTAAGGAGGCGGTAAATTTTTCCATCAGTCGAAAACCATCGGCGGATTCCCAGTGGGGAAGGTCGATCCAGTTTTCTCGGGAAGCCTCGTCACCCCCGTCGGTATCTAAAAAATCATCATCCTCGGGGCTGACGACGACCCCTTCCTTGGTGTCCAGGTAAAACTCCATATCCTGGTTTTCCATGGAAAAAAGGATGTCGTCAATCAACGCTTCGGTTAGCTCGAATTGCATAGAAGCAGTGTAAATATACCCCTGTCCCGCGTCAAGCAAAAAATATGCAACCCTTGGGATCCGGGTCACTTCCACGGTCTGTGTATTTTGAAGGAATATCGAGGCTCTTTCAAAACTCCCTGAGTTTTGAAAGAGCTATATTTATATACTGGAGAAAGCTCCGTCGATGACCAGGTCGGCCCCGGTGGTAAAGGAAGAACCGTAACCCGCTAAATAGAGGACCGCGGTGGACAGCTCCTCCGGTTTGCCCCGCCGATTCATGGGGGTCAGCCGTTCCCATACGGGTCTCCATTCATCCGACTCGCCTACCACGTCCGTATCGATATAACCGGGGCTAATGCAGTTAACCCGGATGTTGTAGGGAGCCCATTCCACCGCCAGGGATTTGGTCAGCTGAATCACCGCGGCCTTGGCGGCGTTATACGCGCATTGCCCCTGGGACGCGTTGACGATGTGCCCCGACATGGACGCAGTGTTGATAATCGATCCTCCGCCGTTCTCGATCATCACCTTTCCCGCCGCTTGGGCGGTTAGGAAAATTCCCGTTAAATTGATATCGATAATCCGCTTCCAGGTTTCAAAGGACATGGTTTCCGCTTTTTCGGTTATACACAGGCTGGCGTTATTAAAGGCGATATCGATGGTTCCAAACTCGTCCAAAATAGTTCCGATCATCCTATCCACCTCTTCGGGATTAGACACGTCGGTCCGTACGGCGATAGATCGGATCCCCACTTCTTCCAACTCCAGGGCGAATTTCCGAGCCCCCTCCAGGTCCATATCCACTATCGCCACATCGGCCCCCGCTTCCGCGAACGCTCGAGCTACGCTTTTGCCGATTTCGTTGGTTCCCCCGGTGATAAAGGCCTTTTTTCCCGTTAAATTAAAACTATCCCGTACGTGCATTCTGTTCCCTCCCCCGCGTGTCGGCGGTTCAAGATATCGGAATGGTCGACTTTTTGTTTACTATAATTAATAAGGGTAGTTTTATAATCCTACAATATTACGAAAGTACTAATTTAGTACTAATCGATCCGTAGATACCGCAGGGCTCCCAGGGCGATTTGCATCACCTTCATCCGGTTGTGCTCCCCCAGTTTAACGTAGATCCCCGATACGTAATTTTTAACCGTCTGTTCGGTAATAAAAAGTTCCGCGGCGATATGGGGGTTGTCGTAGCCCTTGGCTATATATACAAGGATTTCCCGTTCCCGTTTGCCCAGGGAATCCAGCCATGGGGGTGGGGAACTTTCGGCCGTTCCCTCGGAATTTTTTTGAATTATGGGGGCGTTTTTTACCAATTTGGTTGCTACCCGGGGGGATATGAGCACCGCACCCTCCTTAACCGCCCGCAGAGAGGTAATTAGCTCGTTTATGGGAATATCCTTAAGCAGATACCCCGTGGCGCCGTAATTAAAGGCTTCGTAGATATACTCATCGTCGTCAAAGGTGGTCAGCATCATAATAATAATGTTGGGATGGGCCTCGTGGATAATTTTCGTGGCCTGGACCCCGTCCATTCCCGGCATTCGAACGTCCATCAAAATGATATGGGGCCCTTCCTTTTCCGTCAGGGCCACCGCTTCCTCGCCTCCTGTGGCTATACCCACTACTTGGATATCGTTGCTCCTCAGTTCCAAAACCGTTTTAAGGCTTTCCGCGAAGAGAACCTGGTCGTCCACGAGCAAAATTCTAAGCTTGTTTTCCATTTTCTCCCCTTCGAATCGGTATGGTGGCGGATACCGTAAATCCCAGCTCCGAACTTCGGGTTGTCAAGGTTCCGTGGAGGGCTTCTATACGTTCGCCCATCCCGGTCAAACCTATCCCCGGTTTTATATCCAGGGCTCCAATCCCGTTATCGGAAATTTTCACCAAAAGAAGCCCCTGGTCAACCCAAAATCCTATTTGGATCTCCGTGGCCTTTCCATGGCGAAACGCGTTGGTCATCGCCTCTTGGACGATGCGGACCAGGGTCCGGTCAATCTCTGGCCCAAAGGATGGGGGAATGTTGCCAAAGTTAACCTGCACCTGTATGCCCGTGGCCTGGGAAAAAGAGCGAATAAACCGTTGGAGCCGGTTGGTCCCCTCCTGGAGGTTGGAATCGATGGCCCGGAAATTCCGTAGCGCCCGGCGGGCTTCCAAAAGACCGGACATCACCTGGTCTCGAGCTTGGTGGAGCAGTTCCTTTAATCGGCCCTCGTTTGGGGGGGTCAACTCGATGCCCGCTTCCAGCATCATCCGAATATTGATCAGGGTGTACCCCACGATATCGTGGACCTCCCGGGTCAGCCGCTTCCGTTCCTCGATGGTCGACTTTTCCCCTATTTCCGCTGCATAGGTCTGAAAATCCAAGTTCGCGTTCAACAGGTTGTCGATGGTCAAACTCTGTCGCCGTAAATTTTCCCGTTGACTTTCGTTCTGTTGGGATAATTGCCATAACCGGGCGACGATAAGGGTCACCGTGATCATGGCCACCCACAGGAACGCCAAATCCCCGTAGCTGGGGTCCGCCTCCGGCTCGTTCCAAAAGGGTACCGGATGGACCGTGGCGGAAAGGACCGCGAAAATGGGGGTTAACAGGGCAGGCCATATCATTTTTTTAAATACCAGGATCGACTCGACCAAAGGGATGCTGAAAAGCAAAGCCGTAAGGGAAACGTTCCCCCGTTCAGGATAATTCATAATAAAAATAAAAAAGAATTGGGTGATAAGGCCTACAAAGGCGTACAAACGGCGGTGATGAAGCCCTATCCCAAGGGATATAAGAAGACTTAAAATAATAAGGATATGGAACTGTTCCCTCCAATACACCACCCGGGCCGCGATGGGATGAAGACGATGAAATTCCAAATAGGAGAGGGCGTGGAGTAGAGCGCAAATAAGAACTATTTGCAAACGGTACATGGATACCAAG
Organism: uncultured Treponema sp.; assembly: GCA_964425215.1. Classification (GTDB taxonomy): domain Bacteria; phylum Spirochaetota; class Spirochaetia; order Treponematales; family Breznakiellaceae; genus CAYRLW01. Next base: position 7,389 of record CAYRLW010000020.1, on the reverse strand, counting down.
GGGCCCTTGTTCATTCATAACATTATAGCATAAAAAAGAGAAGCTCTTTTAAAACTCTCTGAGTTTTGCAAGATCCCGATGATTTGAAAGAAACCGATGATGGTATAAAATGAAAGGGTGGAGCCTATGGACTTGGGGCAGAAAAATGGAAAGTACCTAAAAATATACCGGGAAATTAAGGAAAAGCTCCTGACCGGGACCTTCCAGGAGGGAGATAAGCTTCCTACGGAAACCGAGTATTCACAGCAGTACGCCGTTTCCCGGCCCACCGTAACAAAGGCTTTGAACGCCCTGGAGGATGAGGGGTTTATTACCCGGAAGACTGGTTCGGGCAGTTATGTCCGGAACCAAACCAGGGCCGCCAAAAGCAAGCTACTGGGTCTTTTGATACCTGGACTTGGCCGGGGCGAGATATTTGAGCCCATTTCCGCCCAAATAGCCTACGAGGCGGAAAAGAACAACTATTCCCTTCTGTGGAGCGGGTTCGATAAGACCGATAAAATGCACCCCCTATCTTCCACCGCCATAGCTCGGCGCTATATTGATAACCGCGCGGCGGGCATATTTTTTCAGCCCCTGGAATTATGGTACGAAGCGGAAGAAATGAACCGCCAGGTGGTCCGCATATTTCAATCCTCATCGGTCCCGGTGGTACTGATCGATAGCGATTATACTCCCTATCCTCAGCGAAGCGCCTACGATTTGGTCGGTTTAGACAACTTCCAGGCGGGCTACACCGCGGCCCTCCATTTTTTAAAAAAAGGCCTGCAACGGTTGGATTTTCTCTTCCGCCCCTACAGCGCCGAAAGCGTGGGCCTCCGAATCCGGGGGTACGTTTCGGCCCTTTTTGATGGGGGAGTACATCCGGACCCCCGGTGGATCCACGGCGGGTATCCGGAGGATCCACGGTTTGTCAAAAAAATGGTTCAGGAGGAGGGCGCCCGGGATATTATTTGCGCCAACGACGAGACCGCTTCGGTTCTTTTGCAAACCCTGGAACGGGAGGGTATTTCCGTGCCCGACGACGTACGGATTATGGGTTTTGACGACGTTAAGTACGCCCAACACCTCAAGGTTCCCCTTTCGACGGTTCGACAACCCTGCGATGTTCTGGGACATTTGGCCATGGAACTGATGTTATGGCGGATCGCCCATCCCGACGCGCCTCCCAGGACGGTTACGGTCCCCGGAACCCTGGTGATCCGAGCATCCAGCGAAGGGCCAAAAAAGGAACACCCTTGAGGAAATTCAAAAGTCTATATCTTTTTAAATGACCTCGTGCACCTAAGGTAACTCTTTAAAAACTGAGGCTCTTTCAAAACTCAGGGAGTTTTGAAAGAGCTACCTTAGATGTACAAGCAGTATTTTTACTATTCACTATTATATATATATTTATCTTGAAATTGTAAAAATACTGCAAGAGGTTCTTTCAAAAGTAACAGACTTTTGAAAGAACCTCAACTCTCTGAGTTTTGAAAGAGTTTCCCCTAAAAAAGACTAGGATTCTGTCGGACCTCTTTTTAGCACCTGGATGTTTGTCGTACCTGTCCGCTTTTGGGTAGGCTTCTCGGAGCCCTTCGGGAATAGGACAGGCTACCGGTCCCCAGTGTTCGGAGATATTTGTTCGACTACCGTTGACAGCTTCCTTACAGCATGGTTCAATATGTAAAGTATGTACACCCTCGGCATCGATATTGGAACTACCAACCTAAACGTTTCCATCCTGGATTTAGAAAAGCACCGGATCGTTCAACGACGGTCCGCGCCGAATCCCCGGCTACCCTCGCCGGACGAGTACGCGTACCTGCAGGACCCGGGACTTATCATCGCTTCGGTTCGGGAAATGATCGCTTCAATCCAGGAGCCCATAAGCGCCCTGTGCGTCACCGGGCAGGTCCACGGGATTCTGTACGTGGATTCAAATGGGCGGCCCCTTTCGCCGCTTTCGACATGGCTGGACCGCAGGGGAACGGTCAGTCTTCCTGGACTGGACGGAAAAACGGCCCAAACCCTTTTATTTGAAAAAACGGGCCTCCATTTGCCCAATGGGTACGGTCTGTTAAGCCATTACGCCAACCGATGGTTAGGAAAGGTTCCCCCGGGGGCCCACCGGATCCTGGGTATCCTGGAATACGTTACCGGGGAGCTCGTGGGAACGGTGCTTACCAAGAGCGACGGTAGCAACCTGGGCCCCTTTGGGGGCTTTGACCCTGTAACGGGTACACAAAACGCCGCTTTGTTAAACGAAGTCCTCCCAACTCCTACCCCCGCCTTTTTGGGTCTTTCCCGTCCCTTCGAAATAGCCGGAACCACGGCCCAGGGGATTCCCGTAACCTACCCCGTGGGGGATAACCAGGCGGGGTTTTTTGGCCTAATCGCCCGGCCCGCTTCCACGTGCCTGGTCAGCATCGGCACCAGCGGCCAAATATCAGTCTTTTCTCCCTCCTCGGATTGCGCTCCCTCCATGGAATTGCGTCCCTTCTTGGGCTTGGGGTACCTGCACGTAGGGGCCACCCTGTGCGCCGGTAAAGCCTACGAGGTTTTGCAGAAATTCCTTAAGGAGGTTTTGATTGCTGGGGGGCTTTCGGTGGAGGATGACGAAGCGGTGTTCAGGATGATGGCCCGAGTAGCCCAGGGGGCCACGGTTCCCTCGCCCCTAGAGGTAGACACGGCCTTTAACGGCAGTCGTACGGACGCCCACCGGCGGGGATCTATCCGGGGAATCACATTGGACAACCTGACCGTAGGGAACCTGGTCCGGGGCACGGTGGAAGGCATAATCCGGGAACTAGAGGAGTTTCGGCGAAGCGCCGAGCCGATCTTTAGGGATTTAAAAACCCTGGTGGCCACGGGGAGCGCGGTACGAAAAAATCCCCTCTTTTCCCAGGAGTTGGAACGGCAATTTAACCTAGAATTACGGATACCCCACATCGACGGAGGGGCCGCCCTCGGAGCGGCCCTTATCGCTGCGGTGGGTGCCCAATTGGTTTCCCTTCAGGAACTGGAGGGGCTTATCGATGATATTTGGCAAAAGGAGGCCATGGAATGAACAGACCCATCGGAATATTTTACGCCTATTGGACCCGGGACTGGGACGTGGATTTTCTGCCCTTTGTGGATTTGGTTAAAAAGCTGGGGTTCGATCAGCTCGAACTGAACGGAGGAACCATCGCCCAGATGGACTCGGCGGACCGACGCCGGATTAAATCGGCCGCCGATAGGGCGGGAATACTTCTATCCTACGGCGTGGGGTTAAAAAAGGAGTACGATGTTTCCTCCCTGGACGAGTCGGTCCGTCAACGGGGTCTGGGTTTTATGAAAACCATGATCCAAGGGATAGGCGAGATGGGCGGGGGCATGCTGGGCGGAACCATCCACAGCTATTGGCCCGCCACCCCGCCCGCTGGAATGGAAAGTAAACAGCCCATTTTGGAGCAAAGCCTAAAAAGTATGCGGGAATTGGCCCCCTACGCGGAGGACCATGGGGTAATTCTGAACGTGGAGGTGATTAACCGGTTCGAACAATTTTTAATCAACGATTGTCGCGAAGCGGTAGCCTACGTGAAGGAGATTAACAGCCCCTCGTGCCGTATCCTGTTGGACACCTTCCACATGAATATTGAAGAGGATTCTATCCCTGACGCCATTCGATACGCGGGACCCTACCTGGCGGCCCTCCATATCGGTGAAACAAACCGGAAACTGCCCGGGATGGGAAGACAGCCCTGGGCGGAAATTAAAAAAGCCCTGGACGATATTCGCTTTACGGGCCCCCTGGTTATGGAACCCTTTTTGATGCCCGGCGGACAAATTGGCCGGGACATCGGCGTATGGCGGGAATTGGTTCCCCACGCTGATTTGGACGCCCTGGCTAAAACCTCGGTGGAGTTCGTAAAAAAGAACCTGCGCTAGGAGCCTGTTAAAGTGGTTGATTTTAATAGCCTAAGAGTACCCCTTAGGCTATTAAAATCCCTATAAACCCGGCTCCTTTGGGAGTTTGCAAAGTAAAAATCGCGATGAGCCGCGATTTTTTTTAGAAAAAGGGACAAGCCCGACAAACTCCTCGGAGCCTGTTAAAGTGGTTGATTTTTTCAGCCCCTGGATACCCGGGGGCTGGAACTACAGCGTTCCTTCAGGCCCCTGGGGGCTCTTCTTATCCAGTATGACGTTAATGCGATCCCGAAGCTCTTCCATCCCTGGGCGAAGGAGCATTACCACGTCTTTGGTTGCCAACACCCCGGTGGCTGGAACAATGGTTCCGTTAAAAAATATTCGAGAAAGGTATTCGCCCACCCGGGATTCGGTGGCCACCCCATCCACATCTTCCCAAATTAAATGGACCATACTTTGAAGATCGTTCTCTATGTATACCAATTGACAGCCCGTTTCACTGAGCACCTGATCCACGTAGGACCCCTGCTGTACGGCGATTTTTTTATTTTTAAAATCTCCCAAAGTCAAGGTTCCCGTGGCAGGCGCCTTTGATGAATGTATAAAAATGCGGACCCCAAAGTGTTCGTATGGTTTGGTGGGCAAAACCGAGGTAGTTTGAAACGCCATATTAGGCCACCCCGCGTTAAAAATCCCATCAATTGAACCCTTTTCAAAGGATTGTTTTACCTTATCCCACTGATCTCCCATGAAAATAAAGGGTCTCTGTAATTTCCTCGATATCTCTTCCAACACTTCCACCGAAATTCCCGCTGATATACCCTTTTCTAGATAGACCCAGGGGGGATACGTGATATCGTGCCCCCAGCGAATTCCCTGTTTCTGTTCCGAGGAAATTTCGTTGCCTAAAAATCGCTGTGCGTTTTGCCATTCGTTGGAGGTAACTTCCATTTGATCGGCTAAATCGTCGATCAAAACCGATTGGGACGCGGAGCTAGCAGTAATATGGCTGGAACTGGAGTTTAAAAAATGGGTGCCTTTGCTTAAATCAGAGACCTTCCCTAACATACGGGATGACCTTTCGGCTTGATCCTCCGCAAGGCTACGGACTTTAGAAATACGGGAAGTAGCTTCAGAAAGGGTTTTTGAAGAGAGGGTCAACCGTTCCGCCGATTCGTTGACCCCTGAAACTACCGAATGTTTTACGACCTTGTACTGTTCTAATGAAACTTGGGAGTTGGAAAGGCTTGACCCCAGGGTTTTTACCCGTGTAGAAAGCTCTTCGCTGATTTTTTTTGTTCTTTCCGCTAAGTTTCGGACTTCTTTAGCTACTACCGCAAAACCCTTGCCATGCTCTCCCGCTCTAGCCGCTTGAATCGCGGCATTAAGGGCTAGCAAATTGGTCAATTCGGAAATATCAACTATATCGTCTATCTGTTGAAGGATAAAAGAAGCGTCCTTTTGTATATTGATGAAAAGGTCCGTAACATTTTTAAAAGTTTCTTCCATTTGCGTAATAGATACTTTTGCTTTTTCCATCGCGGTGACGCTTTCTTCCGCCCCGGATCTGGATTCTACGACGGCTTTTTCGGTGGATTCTAATTCCCCCACGATTCGGTGAGAATCGGCCCCTATTTTTCGCAGTTCCTCCGCTACAATTTCAAGGGATTGTTCGTTTGTTTTTCCTGAATCGATAATTTTCTTTATAAAAAATGAATTTAAGTCCGAATTTTGTCGTAGGTCATGGAGAAAACCAAACAATTTTGTTTGATAGGCAGAGAAACTTTTTAAACGTGTTCGTAACCAAGAGACTAGCTCAGTATCCGTCGGGGTTTTGAGAAGCGAATCATCGGCCATACAATATTGTATACACGTTTGGCGCGATTTGTCACATTTTCTCCAAAAATTCTAATTCAACGTAGTTCTGCCCCGGCGAAGAAACGCCAGGGCAAGAAACAAAAATTTTTTTTAGAACGAGGCTCTTTCAAAACTCAGGGAGTTTTGAAAGAGCTACCTTAGATGTACATGCAGTATTTTTGCTATTCTTTATAATATATATATTTATTTTTAAATTGCAAAAATACTGCAAGAGGTGTTTGCAAAAGTAACAGACTTTTGCAAACACCTCGAACCTTTCCCTATTTTGAGACGACGATTTGAACCTTTACCGACGTGGGCGCTGGTTTAGCGGCGTACTCAAAAGCCTTGATGCTGTCTTTAAAATCGTAGACCTCCGTAATAAGCGGTTTTACGTCCAATTTACCCGAACCCAACAGGTTCAACGCCCGGGGGTAAATGTGGGCGTACCGGAAAACAGTCTCGATGGTGGCTTCCCGAGCCTGGGCTTTGGTGATATCGATGGGGACGATTCCCGAAGCGGGTATTCCGGTGTACACGACCCGGCCGCCGGGCCGTAGCATGTCGAACATGTTGGCGGTGGCTTTTTCGCTACCGCTGGCTTCGAACACGATATCGGCGCCCCAGCCGTCGGTCAGTTTCATCACCACCGCCACTGGGTCTTCTTTTAGGATATTTACCGGATGAACCGGTCCGAAGCGGCTGGCTATATCCAACTTGGGTTGCTGGGTGTCCGTAATAATGACCAGACTGCACCCTCCCGCTAGGGCTCCAAGGGCGGTCATCATGCCGATAGTTCCAGCGCCGATTACCACTGCCACGTCCCCCGGTTTAATTTTCGCTTTTCCTGCCCCGTGGAGGCCTATGGCCAGGGGTTCCACCAGGGCTCCCTCGCCAAAACTTACCGAATCGGGCAGTTTAAACGTAAACGCCGCCGGGTGGATTACCGTGGGCCGTAAAACCCCGTGGATGGGCGGGGTAGCCCAAAACCGAACCAATCGGTCTAGGTTGTACAACCCTAGCCGGCTTTCGCGGCTGTTCGGGTCCGGTATCCCTGGTTCCATGCACACCCGGTCTCCGACTTTTAAATTGGTAACCCCTTTCCCCACCTCAACGATAACTCCCGAGGCTTCGTGACCCAGGATCATAGGTTCTTTGACCACGTATTGGCCAATCGCCCCGTGGACGTAGTAATGCACGTCGCTCCCGCAAACCCCCACGGTTTTTAGGGCGATTTTTACATCCTGGTCTCCCAGGGTTTCTTGAATATCCATATTCCGAATTGATATCTTGAGTTTCGATTCTAAAACGACCGCTTCCATAGCTTTCCCCCTTTACAACTTTGCCGTTAAGATTTACAGCTTTAATTCAATCCTCTAAAGTATACCACGGTTTGACTCCCTCGCATAGATAGAAAATCACCAGACGTGTTAGGGGATGTTTTGAAAAAAATTCCTTCAAAACCCTGGAAACGGGGCTTATGCCGGGAAAAATCGCCCTGTAGTTTTTTTAATTTAGGGAGCTTTGAAAAGGTAACCCTAGAGGTATAAGGAACGTGTTTACTATTCTACAATAAAAGTTCTTTCAAATATCTGTTGCTTCTGAAAGAAGCTCTTACGGTGTTTTTAATATAAATATAAG
>CAYRLW010000019.1:51684-57226 GCA_964425215.1 uncultured Treponema sp. | reverse complement strand
CCCACCGCCCCAGTAAAGGTAATGTTCCCCGCCCCCGCCGTTAACGTCAGGCTTTGGGCCCCCGCAGTTGTCGCATCCACCGTGCTCCCGAAGGAGATATTACCGCCCCCGCTGGTAAGGTTGACGTTGCCAGTCAGCGTTACCGGAGCGTTTAGGGCGATAGGCCCGGGGCCCGCGCTGGAGTCAATCGTTACTAGGCCTAAACTGATCGCCGAAGTGGTTATCGAGACACCCGCCGCATCGCTGGTGGTTATATTGCCCGACACGGTGGTCGTCCCCGTACCAGTGGTCTGAGAGACTGAATTGGCCGCTACGGTGGAAGAGAAGCCCACATTAGCAGCACTGTTGACGGTCAACAGGTTCAGCCGGGTCGCGCCCACCGCCCCAGTAAAGGTAATGTTCCCCGCTCCCGCCGTTAACGTCAGGCTTTGGCCCCCCGCAGTTGTCGCGTTTACGGTACTGCCAAAAGCTATACTGCCGCCCCCCGTCGTCAACGACGTATCCGCCGTCAGCGTAACAGCCCCAGTAAAATTTAGATTCGCCGCCGCGCCGGAGTTCTGTATCGTCGACCCGAGACTCGAAGCTCCGGTTACAGAAAGTCCGTGACCGTTCAGATCGATAGTTCCAGCGGTGTGAATAAAAGCCGCTGTGACGTTTATCGAACTGGCGAGGGTGATCTGGGGCGCTGTGGCGAAGGTATTGTTCACCGTCAGGCTCGAGAGCGTTGAGCCGGTAAAATCCACCGACTGCGCCGCGCTTCCGTTCAGCGTCACCGTTCCCGAGGAAGTGAGTATCCCCGAGGTACGGGTAATATTACCGCTTACGCTCAGCCCCACGGCCCCCAGGGTGAAGGTCCCGCCTGTTAGGGTTAAATTACCGACCGACGTTGCCGTTCCGGTCAGGGAGACGGCCGTGCCGGCGCCGCTCAGGGTAACGTTGCCCAGGTCTTGCCCTCCAGCGGAAAGGCTTTGCGCTCCCCCGGATGAAAAAGTGATCGATCCACCGGAATTCTTAGTGAAGGTCCCCGCGAAAACGATGGAAGAACCGTTCAGAACGATGCCTCCGGTACCTTCAACAAAGGTACCGGAAGTTTGACTGAAATTTCCGGAGACCGTTAACGTATTTGTTCCATTGGTGAAATTTCCCTTGGTTAAAATAAGGGTTCCATCCACAATCCAAGCGCTTCCGGCGGTGACGGTGGTGCCGGAGGTCTTGTTCACCTCGATATTGTTGAAATGATTGGCCCCGTACCCGTTGACCGTCTGGGCTCCCGAACCGTTGATGACCAGGGTTCCCCCATTGGCGGAGAAATTGGTGACGGTCAGGTCTCCGGCCAGGTAGGTCGTGCCGCTCGAGGCGGTGAGGGTTCCCGCACCTGTAACATTCCCGCCAAAGCTGAGATTTCCGGTTCCAGCGGTCAGGGCTCCGTCTATTGTCGTAGCCCCGGTAACCGTAATTCCGTAGGCGCCGGTAGATAAGGTCATACCCCCTGCCACCGATAAACTGCTTATGGCGCTAATGCCGGTATCCACCGTGGGTTGGGTAGCGACGCTAGGGATGGTAACCGCGGCTCCCGCCGGAGGCACGGCGGCGGGAGACCAATTCCCCGCGTTAGACCAGTTTGTGTTTGTCGCCCCTGTCCAAGTGTAGGTGCTGACGGTGTTTATCGAAATAGCTGGAGGGGTAGCTATTGAATCCGAAACCGGATACGAAGCGCCACCGTCGTAGGACAGCTGAAGCGATCCCGAGCTAAACACGTTATTCGCTACCGCGAGCTGAAGCCCGGAAGAAATAGTAATCGTATCGGTACCGGTAAAATTACTAGCCAAGGTGAGCTTCAACGTGGAAGAATTGACAAAAGAAGCCCCTGAAACTTTACCCGCAGGACTGGAAGATACGGTAGGAGCACTTCCTGTATTGAAGGAAGTGTTTAACGTAGAAGGGACTCGAATATACAGGTTCGTTGCCGCGAGGACCGTAGTTCCGTTGGCGCTTAGAGTGATCGAAGGAAGACTGGCGTTTCCCGCGGTGGTGATCGAAGTTTGTGCCGAGGAGGTCATCGTCGGATAGGCGCTGGTGAAGGTTACGGAAGCCGGAACGCCGGCCACCGCCGTTCCAAAGTTATCCGACCCGCCGGTTCCGTCGCTGTAGGGCGTGATGGTTACCGTTTCCGCTACCGTATCTGTTACGACCACCGTGGCTAGGCCGTTTCCATCGGTCGTCACCAGGGCCCCCGTTGCCGGCAGGGTGGTGGAGGTATTGCTGGCGGATACGATTCTAGCGGTGCCGGTAGGAGAAACGGCGACCCATACCTTGGCCGAATACAGCAGAGGAGATCCCGTCGAATCGACCACCTGCAGGGTCACGGTCCCGGCGGAGGTTCCATCGTTCGGAACGTTTCCGCCGCTGTAGGTCGCGGTCACGTGATCGGGAGTCGTCGGCACCACCGCGCTGGAATAGGTGCGCAGGACCGTTGATCCGTTGGTGAACCAAACTTCCGCCAGGTCGTTCGCGAGGGTCCCCGTATTATTCGCCTGGACATTCCACCACCAGGTGCCGTTCACGGTACCCAGGGTATAGTTGGAGCTGGCCAGAACGCTCGGTCCTCCAATCGTAACCGCCGGAGCTTGCGTCGTACCCCCAATATCCTTAAAAACGTTTACAGCCATCCCCGTATTATCGATATCCCAGTTGTTGGCGGTAATACTGCCGGTGGCGGAATTAGGAACGAAGGGATAAAAGTTGAATACCGGACCCGCGGTCCCGTTGGTACTCATAAAGGGGCTCCATCCAAAGGCGAAGGACTTGGCGTTGGCTATAGCGGTGATCGAACCGGACGTGGATGATACGTCCGCCTGGAAGGCGTTCTTGCCCGTGGAACCGGAGGTCACCTGCAGTACTAATTTAAAATAGTATTTATTCCCAATATGCTCCCCCGAGGTAAGCGCTATGCCGGGTGTATAGTTCCAGCCAGTCCCGGTACCGCTGGCCCAGGATTGGGTCCATAAAACCGTCCCCGCCAAAGGCTGGGTTGATGGATAAGGGTTATAGGTAATTAGTTGAGAGGATGAATCGCTCAGGGCTCCCGTACCGCCGACTAGGGTCCAATAGGACGTTCCAGTTCCATTTTGATCCAGAAGCGCCGCTGTTCCTGTAATACCCGGGTCGTTAATAGCAAAGTATACCGTAGCGGGTCCCGTGTCAGGAATCTCAAAAAATAGTACCGTTGTCCCATCCCTATCTCCGTTATTTGGATCCCCGCTGGTCCCCACAGAAGCGGTCCCCGTGGGGAATTGGCTCTGAGCCCACACCGTCCCCAGTCCGGCAACCGACATCCAAAGGACGCATATTCCAGCCATGGTTATCCGGATTTTTGAAGCCATTGATCGTACCCGCCTTTCGCCAAATATACTAAATTGATAGAAGTGTGCCCTTCTCCTTTAGTATATCGTCAAATTCGGTTTGCTTCCAAGGTTTTACAGAGCCTTCATAGAAGAGAAGGGGTTAAACGGATCAACAGACTATTGATGGATAGGGTCCTCAGCTTTCTCTATCCGGATAACCGTTTATTCCACTGGGGGCCGCACCGTAACGGGGGAAAGCTTGGTATATTTTCTATTAGGGGGACCTCTAAAAACTTCAGTTTTTAGAGGTCTACAGATAAAAAACGCAAATCCTATAAGGATTTGCCCAGGCACCTCTAATAACTAACCGAGTTATTAGAGGTGCCCTTAAGATGCTCTTTATAAAAGGTCCGTACTTCAAAATTGGGAAATTGTAGGGTTAAAAACGCCTTTTCAAACCGCTTTTTTACGGATTTTATGGTCAAATACCCCGTCTGTAATAACAGGGTGATGGGATCGATGGTATGGATATCAAAGGCGGAAAGGATCTCTTCCCCCACTTCCAGGGTCTCTATATCGGGTAAAAAATATCGGTTTCCCTGGAACATTTTCATAAGAAGGGGGGGGCCATCTCGAACCAGCAACTGTATCAGTTCTGAAGTTCACTGATAAATAGAAGTATGAGCCCGCTCCAAAAACTAATTGTCGTTAGAGTGGGTTTAAGTAATTCCTTACAGGAATTACGTTTTTATCGGAACAAATCCAAAACTGAAGTTTTTTGATTTGACTTAAGTATATTATACTAACCTGGGTATGCAGTTGACTAAGGCGGCGCTATTAGTAGCGAAGAAATAGCTTAAATGCCTACAATTCGGTTTCCCGAACCGGTGGCACCAAAACTGCGTTTTCAAGGACACGACGAAAAAGCAAACCGCGGGACTTGGATGTGCGGCGATTGTACCGAAAGGTAAATTCATCCAAGTAATAACCAAGATAGCTTGATTGGACCCCTCCCTGATGTGTACCGAGAAGCCATCTCTTCAAAAGAGATATTACCTGGTGCACTTACAGCAAAGGCTCATCTTCATGGTCGCTTTTGATTACCACATGAGTGTAGCCGGATTCACTGAGCCTGCCATATCCGCGATATTCATCGGTTTCTATAACACTTCCCGGAGTAACAAGGGATTTTATAGCGGAAATCAGCGTTTCCCCCATGGTATCGGGGATTTTCAGCAATCGGACTCGTCCTGGCTTGCTTTCAATATGTTCTATGGACGCTTCGCGCATGAAATATAGCCCATCAAATAGATATTACAGATTCAAGCGGATATACAATGTATACTTGACAGTAGGATATACATAGTATATATTACAAAGCAGGAGGCAACTAATGCAGACTATTGTGCAAAAATGGGGTAATAGCCTTGGAATACGAATTCCTTCTCATTATGTGAAGGAATTTAATCTCAAAAATGGTGCTTCTGTTGATATAATTGAAAGGAATGGAACAATTGTGATTGTTCCGCCTAAAATCACCTTGGATAGCCTTTTATCTAGAGTATCAGAAAAAAATATTCACGAACCAATAGAAACGGGTGTTTCGGTAGGAAGTGAAGAATGGTGAAAGTAGTTAAATATATTCCAGATAAAGGAGACATTGTTTGGTTGGATTTTAATCCCCAACTTGGGCATGAACAAAGAGGCAGAAGCCCCGCTTTAGTTTTATCCTATAAGGCTTATAATGAAAAAATTGGTTTAGCTGTTTTCTGTCCTGTTACAAGCAAAGAAAAGGGTTATCCTTTTGAGGTGAAAATAGAAGGAATAAAAATAAAGGGATGTGTTTTGAGTGATCAAATAAAAAGCTTGGATTGGAAAGCAAGAAATATTGAGTTCATAGAAAGAATTGAGGATGAAACACTTGAAGAAGTCTTAATGAAATTCAAGACTTTGATTGAATAGGTATTTAAGAGAGGTTCTTTTAAAACACTACAGCTAAAGCTAATTTGTAATCCTTCCCAATTTTTGCTGAATAAATAGACAAATGAGGTTTTTTCAAAAGTCTTTTACCTTTACAACAACCTCAACGTAAGGATTTCTTCTACGCTCAGGCCCGTTACCTCTGCGATCTCCGTCAAAGAAAGTCCTTTTCGCTTAAGATTACGGGCTATTTCTCGTTTGCCTTCTAGTTTGCCTTC
>CAYRLW010000019.1:0-51584 GCA_964425215.1 uncultured Treponema sp. | reverse complement strand
AGTTTGCCTTCTCGTTTTCCTTCGAGTTTGCCTTTATGCAGACCCTCTTGTATCAGGTCCTTTTCCCATTTCTTTATCGTTGTGGCCAGCATGGTCGGTACCTCCGTTAGTTGGGATATCTCCGTTACCCACTCGGGGACGGGGTCCGCAAAGTGGCTATACAGCCAGCGGACAAAGGGCTTATATACCTCTGGCTGTTCTTCCTTAAACAGATCCACCAGTTCTCGTACCAGGGGCGCCAGCCTCTCCCGGTCGCTGGTATCCACCAGAAACAGTGCCCCTATGATATTCCGCATCGCCAGAAGGCTCTCCTGGCTCAATTCGTTCTCCGCTATTTTAAAATACCGAAATTGGGGCATATAGTCCATATTGATCCGGCAATCAATCAGCTCCGCCATATTCTCCGGGGCGGTCCAACGACCATCACCGTTATACAGTAAAACCGGAAACACAGGAGGCAGAAGTTTCGTCTTTGGAACTTCCTTCAGCAAATTCCCATACAGTTCCAGTATGTACCGGAGCATCCGCAGGGCCATAAACCGATCAACCGTCGATTGAAACTCCATCAGTATGTATAAATACACCTCCACACCCGAATTAAGGGGGATCCGCCATATCAGGTCCGATTCCAGCTTCTTTCGGGACGTGGTGATAAACGATTTATCTACCAGGGTAGCTTTTGAGAAGTCCAGGTCAGCGACCCAGTGTTCATGGACGCAGGATACCAAGAGTTCCTTCAGAATTTGCGGATGGGTGAATAATTCCTTATAGCCGTAATCGTGGGGATGGGGCATACTGTTTTCTTACCTTCTTGCATATCCTTCCTTATTCGCTCCCCGCCCCTGGAGCGACGGGGGGCTCCTAGGGTATACTAAAACCATGGACCAAACCACAATTCCTACCGTTTTAAACTACTTTCTCTATTTCTCCGTTATGTCGTTCGTGGGTTGGATCGTGGAATCCCTGTTTCGATCCTACCAGGAGAAGCGTTGGGTCAACGCGGGGTTCCTTTCGGGGCCCTTTATCCCTATTTATGGGTTTGGGGCCCTGATTATCTCGTTTATTGCCCTGGGGGCCCAGGCGATGGCTCCGCCTATCGCTTGGGCGTTGATTGTGCTGTCGCCGACGGTGTTGGAGTACGGTACGGCGTGGCTTTTGGAGAATTTTTTTGGCCTTAGTTTATGGGATTACCGGGACGAAAAGTTCAACCTCCACGGTCGTATCTGCCTTAAGTTTTCCTTCTATTGGGCCCTGTTGGCGGTATTAAACAAGGAGGTCCTGGAGCCCTGGGTGTTCGGTTTAATCCGTTCGGTTGGTCCTTTTATGGCCTACTTCTACGCGGGGGCACTGACGGCTTACTTTGTCATGGACTTGATCCACTCTATCCGGGCGGTGTTCAACTTTAAGGCGGTCTTACGGGATCTGCAGTCTCTGATAGCCCAGGGGGGACAGTTCATTTCTGCTTCGGAAATACTCCGGGAAGCCCGGGGAAAATTGGAAACCCTCAAGGGCAGGGGCAACCGAACGCTCCCGTTGGAAATCCGAAGGCTTCTTAAGCCCCTAAACGCCTTTCCCGCCCTGTGGCGGCCCTTTCAAGAGACCTTTCAGGTATTCCCCGATTGGATAAAAGAGCGGCTTGAAAAGCGACGAGGGAAAAAATAAACCCCTCACCCTTTGGGTTCCGAGCCTAGACTTCCGCGGAGGGCGCTCCGTCGGGGTTTACTTTTTTTTGAGTATATGTTCCCCGGTTTTTACGTACACCAGGGTGTTGGGGGGTACGGATTCGGTGATCCACACGTTTCCGCCGATGACACAGCCCGCGCCTATGACGGTTTTTCCGCCCAAAATGGTCGCCCCGGCGTAGATGGTCACATCATCCTCGATGGTGGGGTGACGTTTGGTATCCGCTTCGTCCTTCCGTACCGAAAGGGCTCCCAGGGTGACCCCTTGGTACAGTTTGACGTTAGAGCCGATGACCGTGGTTTCCCCGATTACGACCCCGGTACCGTGGTCGATAAAAAAAGAATCCCCGATGGTGGCCCCCGGGTGGATATCGATGCCGGTTCTGCCGTGTACGATTTCACTCATCATTCGGGGGATAAGGGGAACCTGCCGAACCCAAAAATAGTGGGCCAGCCGATGAACGGCGATGGCCTGAAGCCCCGGGTAGGAGACGATCACTTCCTCCACGCTTTTCGCCGCCGGGTCTCCCCGAAAGGCGGCGGCCACGTCCAGAGCCAGTTGGTGACGCAGGGCAGGGAGCTGGGAGAAAAAATCCTCCACGATCCCGTCGGCCAAGGCGCGGCAGGAACTTCCATCGCAGGTAAAGGTGCTTTCCCGGCACGAAAAAACCAGGCTTTTATACACCTCCTCGGTTAATTTTCTCGCGGTACGGTGCACCCGTTCGGTAGCCATAAGGGCCAACCGCTCCTGATCCACCTCTTCCCGTTCCCGAAACCCTGGGAATATGATGCTGTCCAGGTCCGAAAGGATATCCTCTATGCTCTCTCGGCTGGGTAGATGGGCACCCCCGGAATGGTTTATCAGCCCGATTTTGTTGTAGGAATCCACCAGGGTATCCACGGCGTTTCGCAGGTTTTTCACGTTTTCCTTCCCCTATGTGGTTTTTGGCGGCACCTTGGACTGCAGGTCCCTGGAGCACCAGAGTTCGGTGGCCGGATCCCGGTATCGGATACGCCGGATAGCGGCCATAACACCGCCGGAGAAAAAGGTTTCCACGGCCCTCTGGTTCTGTTCCACGGTTCGGACTCCCAGGGCCACTAGACTTTTAGCACGGGCAAAATCGAAGGGCGGGGTTCCGTCGTCCGCCGTAAGAAGCAAACTAGGTCTATCCACCTCGCTCCGGGGGATATGATTGATAGCCACGTCCAGGGCACGGTAGATCACCTTGGGGCCCGTATTCAGGGAAGCCCGGGAGGAAGCACGGAAATTGGCCACATTCACCGCGAGAATCCGGTCAAAGCCCATCTCCTTAGCGATACGGACGGGTAAATTATTCACCAATCCGCCGTCGACTAAGTAGGTATCCCCCTCTACCAGGGGGTCAAAAAAGGGGGGAAAAGACATGGACGCCCGAACGGCCCGGGCTACCGATCCGGTACAGAGAACGATCTCCATCCCGCTTAAAAGATCCACCGCGTTGCACCGAAAGGGAATACGGGTTTGGTCAAAGGTTTTACCCCCCGTCAACTTTTCCAGCAGGGCTAGGGCCCGGCTTCCCGAATCGATACCCGGCTTGGTGGCCAAGTTGCCCAGCATCTGCCCTGCCTGAAAAATTTTCGCCATGGGACCCTTGAGCTTAAAGGCAAAACCGTCCAAATGTTCGCGGATATCAAACTTTTCTACCGCGAAGGTTTCCAGTTCCCCCGGCGACATACCGCAGACGTACAGGGCCCCGACGATAGCCCCCATGGACGTACCCACCACCAGCGATGGTTCCGGAACTCCCAGGGCTTCCAAAGCCTTGAGGACCCCCACGTGGGCAAAGCCCTTAGCCCCTCCGCCGGAAAGCACCAGGGCCCACCGTAATTTTTTGTCTACCCTCATGGCTTGAATAATACCCAGCTTCCCCATAAGTATCAATCGAACCGTTAGAGAGCGCGGGACTAGGAATCCATAAGGCTCCTAATCTTTTCCCGCCGCGTGGGGACCATCTCGGCGCAGGCCGATAGAAGATCCCGCCGAGGGGCTTCCGGAAGGGTCTGGAGGAGTTCCGAAGCGGTACGGGTACCGGAAAAATAATCCGACGAAAGGGCGTTTAAACGGGCCCATTGGGCGCTTTTAAGGCCCCGGTACAGCCAAAGGGCCAGGGGAGAGTTTTGCAGATCAAAGGGGGAACGTTCCAAACGGCCGTCCCGGAGCAGTCGCACCACCGGGTGGTTCTCGTCCAGGTACTCTACCGGCTCCGAAGGGGCCATGTGGTCCATAAGGGATTCGGTTTCCTCGCCGTTAAAGGGAAGGTCTCCCATAAAGAGGGCCAGGGGGGCATCTCCCCCGGATAATTCGGCTATCGCCTCGATAAGGCCCACGGCGACCAGTTTGGCCCGGAGGTACTGTAGGGCGTAGTTCAGGTTGCGCTGGGCCTTTTCCGTCAGATCGGCCATGGTTGCCCCGTCCGGTACGCCCCGGTACTGGTGGTATATATTCTCCGGTTTAAGGGAACGGAAAAACCCGTACATATTGAGCAGGGCTATCCGATACTCCCGGGCCGTAAAAGCGCCCCCGATTCGCAGGGAAAAATTGGTTTCCGGTAGCAGTTTCCAGGTGTTGTTTAAAAAGGCCGCCGGATCGTCCAGGGAAAAATCCTGGACGTCCACGTTGGCAAAGGCCACCGCCCGGTGGATCATGGCTTCCCGCTCCTCCACCCCGGTCGTAATAAGGCCCCGATCGACCATCCCCTGGAGCCGGTACTCCAAAACCTCGGCCATGCTCCGGCCTTCCGGATCGGGCCCCCGGAAGGGAATGGAGGCCTCCACGCAGACAGCGATCGCTAAAAGCTCCGGCGGCGGGACGCAATCCTGAAGGGTTCGGTACATCAGGAGGGCGCTGAGAAATTCGTTCATCGCCCCCGGCGGAGTTTCGGGTTTTTGCGGGTCCCGACCAAAGAGGGCGCAACAGAGCTGAAAGGCCCGGTCGTCCTGAATAGCGGGGGTATTAAAGCTAAACCCTGTTTTTGAAGGACCCACGTAGGGTTTTAAAAGGTTTACCGCGTCGGCCGAGAGTCCCCCATCGACCTGCAGGTACACCAAATCGTGAAAAACCGCCGCCAGGGTCGTAACCCCATCCGCGTGGTTTAAAAAAGAAAAAACGTGTTCCAAGGTATGGAACTGCCGCCCTTGGTACGACATAATCCGATGTACCATAACCGCCATGTCTTCCAGACGGCACAGCTCCACCTTCAAACCCAAAGATTCGGATACGTGGACCAGTACATCGATAAGCCTATGCAGTAAACTTTGTTTCATAGGCTTAAGGATAGTACCTGGCTTAGTTTTTTTCAAACCTTCGAGCTTACGGATAGAAAAAGGTTTCTCTTACAAGTCGCACCCGCTACAACCGGCGCACCCGGCGTTGCCGTCGGAACCGATAGGGTTCAGGTCCTCCCCCAGGGCATGGATATCCACGTTCTTTACGGAAAGGGGAATAGCGTTGACGATCCTCCGTTGTCCATCCCCGTTTCCGTTGCCCCCGTCCCCTTGGCTCGTCCCCTGTCCCGCCCCATCTATCAGACCGGAAACGTCGGAACCGCCTTTAAAGCGGAGCACGTTGACCATAAAGATGTTGAGCTTGTTCACCAGGTTCGGGGGAAGCAGGTTCCCGTCTACCTCCACCGAAATGGTGGGATAGTTCCGATCCCGGGCCCAGGGGGCAAAGAGGCCCTCGATAACCCGGCCGATAAGGCAGGCGAAGGGTGATATGTTGACGATCCCCGAATACCCCTTTTGCATGGCCGTAGCCGCCACACCGGTGGATACGGCGATCTCGGAGTTCAGCTCCAGGTTCACAAAGTGTTCCTGGGTATTCTCCATAATTTTATGCATATCGTGGGGAGTTTCGGGGATAAGCCCCGTGGGCTCCAGAATAGAGATAACCTTTTTCTCGATCGAATGTTTCCACCACTCCTCCACGTGGAGTTTCATCAGGTCCCGGGAGGGCTTGGAGAACCACCGTTTTCCCGAAGGCTGGAGTTTAATCAGCTTTTTCAGGGCGTACTCCCGGACAAAGTCCAGATAGTGGATCCACTCGGCGATCCCCGACACCTTTACGGCGATGCCCCGCTTGCTCATCAGGTCGATCAGCTCGCCCACGGCGAAATCGTCCCGGCGGACGTAAATTTCCCCCACCACCAGAACCCGGGGCAGGTCGGAGAGTTTACGCTTAAGGGGAATCTTTTTTACATCCTCCGCAACCCGCCGTAATTCGGGCCACAGGGCCTTGGGATTCTTTTCCACCGTGACCATCATCTTTTTCCAAGAATCCTCAAAGGTCCGTATGGCCTCTTCGGTGTCCTCGGCGGTGGCCTTTAAAACCGTCTGAATATCCTTCATGTAATCCGTTACCACCAGGCCCTTCCACATTTCCTTGGCAAAGTTGGGCCCGATTTCGGTGTAGGAATTATCCGCCGATAGGGTAAAGGGAACGATATTTTCCAGGTGCATATCCCGGAAAAGGTTCTGATAGTACACAAAGTACTGGCCCGTCCGGCAGGGGCCGGTGGTGATGGGGACAAAGAGCAGATACAGCTCGTCTTTCCGGTACTTTTCCGACGCGATAAATTGGAGGGCACTACCAAGAACCAGGTGACTGGGCACGCATTCTTTTCCCGAAGCGTGGGCCCGGGCTATTTGGATGGTTTTGCTGGTCGCCAGCGGGAGGGCCTCGGCGTTAATGCCGATTCCCCGCAGTGTAGCGGCCATAAATTCGGTAGAGATGGCTCCCATGTTGGACAGCAGGACCTTTACCCGCTTATTGTTCAGCACGGGGACCTTTTCTCCGGTCTTTTTATTCTGAACCCGGATCCCTTCCGCGTCACCGTAGGCCACTTCCCAACCGTTGTCGTAGCGGTCCCCTTCCAGCTCGAATTTCTTTGCCCGGTACCCGTCGATAATATCCAGGAAGGCTTCTACCCGGGTGTCGATGCCCGCGTCGGCGGAGTGGGAATCCAGCTCCAACACCAGGAAGGGCTTCATCCCCATGATCCACTTTAGGTAATGGAGCATAAAGGAATCGGGGGCGCAGGAAAAGTTGGTTATCCAGGTTACGTACACGTTTGGTTCGTTTTTAAGCAACAGGGCGGCCCGCATGTCCTGCTGGCCGTAGTACCAGTACATGTTCGGGAAGATATTCTTCTCGTCGTCGAAGGGTAAAATATCGAAGGGGATGACCGAGTATCCCCGGGTGGTAAACTTTCGGGGAATACCCATGTTCGCTTCGGGGGTAAAGGCGTTGTAGGGCCGCCCCAGGATGGCGATTACCGGCCGGTCGGCCTTTTTGGCCTCGTCCAGGGCCTCCCGGCCCAGGGCGTGGGCCGCCTCGAAGTAGGCCTTCTGTTTTGCCAAGGCCACGTCAAAGGCCGCCTTGGTTTCCGCTTCCGAAATCCCCAACAGGGCCGTCATGGTGGTAAAGTGTTCCAGGGCTTTTTTATCCCCAAATTTAAAGCTCACCACCAGGGGCAGGAGCCGTTTTTCCTCCACGTCGGGGAAGGCTTTTTTGATGTAATAGGGCAAGCTCTGGGTAATGGGACACGTGTTGGCGTGCACGTCCTCCTCGTAGCTGGGCATATCCCGGAAGTGGGGAAGCAGGACGTAGTCCGCCCCCTTGTTCAAACAGTCCTGAACCGCCCCGTGGGCGATTTCCGCGGGGAAACAGTAGGCGCTTTCCGCCCGGGCTACCCCCTCGTGGACCACCTCTTCGGAAAGGAAGGTTTTGATACCCAACTCGTGGAAAAACCAGGAATACAGGGGGTACAGGCTGTGGACCGAAAAGGCCCGGGGAATACCCACCGTATAGTTCCGTTTGGCTACAAAAGCCTCGGCCGAGGGGGCGTATTCTTCGAACAACAGTTTTTGCCGTCGTTCCACGTAGTCAAACACCTGCACATCCTTTACGGTTTTGCGCATGTTGGTGTACTTGTTACACCGTCCTCCAAACATGTACGAATGGCCGTTGACCTTTAACACCTGGATGGGACAATAGTTATCGCAGGATTTGCAGGTGAATACCCGTTCGTACCCGATTTCCCGCTCCAGCAGGGCGTCGATATCCACGGTGGTTTCGTCCAACAGGCCCTCCGCTTTTTTTCGTTTAGCCAAAAGGGCGACACCGAAACAGCCCATCAATTCGGGCGACGGGGGTACCAGGATCTCCTTGTCCAGCATCATAGCAAAGGCCAGGGGGACCGCCTCGTTTTTGGCGACCCCGCCCTGGAGGAACACCTTCCCGCCGATGGTACGGTTGCCCACCACCCGGTTCAGGTAGTTAGCCACGATGGAGGTCACGATCCCCGCGGTGATATTTTCCTTGGTGGCCCCCTCCTGAACCGCCTTCCGGATATCCGAGTTGATAAACGCCGAGCAGTGTTCCCCAAATTTTAAGGGAGCGTCGGCCAACAGGGCGATGGGGCCGATATCCTTGGCGCTGTGGATGGAAAGGTCCCCGGATGCGGACTCTTCCAAAAAGGAACCGGTCCCGGCGGAACAGGCTTCGTTCATGGCGTAGTCGATGGGGACGCCGTTTTTTAAAAGAACGTATTTGGCGTCCTGGCCGCCGATCTCAAAAATAGTCTCCACTTCGGGATCAAAGTAGGTGGTCCCCACCGAGTGGGCTATAATTTCGTTATAAACCCCCGGGGTTTCTAAAAACACCCCCAGAATTTCCCGGGAAGACCCGGTGGTGGAAACCAGACGGATATCCACCTTGGTGTCCCCCGTATCGGCGGCCACCTTATCCTGGACAATTTTTAAACATTCCTTAAGAGCCTTAACCGGGTCCCCGTGGGTCCGGCCGTAGTGGCTGGCCACGATCTCGTCGGTTTCCATATCCACCAAACATACCTTGGTGGTGGTGGAACCCCCATCCACCCCCAGGATGTACGACCGGCCGGCCACGACCTTTCCGTCGGGCTTTTCAAAGCGCCGAACCTTGTTCTTCCATTCCTTTAAACTTCCCGTAATCCCAAAACGAACCGTGTTGGGCTTGAGCAGTTTATCCGCCGGTGGCAGGGGGGTTCCCATTTCGGAGGCCAGCATGGAGGCCCCAAAGGCCTCGAACACCGGGGCGACCTGGGGGATAATAAACTCGATCTCCGGGGCCTTCTCTTTAATAAACCGGATGATATGGCGGTTAAGGGTTACCCCTCCCTCCAAAACCACCGTACCCGAATTGATTTTGGCCCGCTTTAAAAAGTCGATAACCTTGACGGCCATGACGTCGGAAAGGGAAAGGACAATATCTTCCTTGGTAGCTTCCCGCTTGTTCAGCCGGTGGGTACAGTCGCTCTTCATAAACACGGAACACCGGGACGAAAGGGACAAAACTTTGGCCGTATCGGGAACCTTGTCGATATCCGCGAGGGTCATATCCATACGGCCCAGCTGTTGTTTTAAGAACTCCCCGGTCCCGGAGGCGCACTTACTGCCGGAAAAGTTATTGATGATTTTTCCCGTCTCGTCCAGGGTGTAGACTATCAGATCCTCGCCGCCCATGCTGACCACCGCGTCGGGCCTTAGGTCCAGGGCCCGCAGGGCCGCCTCGACGCAGAGGGGTTCCAGGGTTCCCGCGGCGGTAAACATAAAGCGCCCCTCGTTCCCCGTTACCAGGGTGGGGGTACCTTCGGGAATTTGGCCTTCCTTTAGGAGGTTTTGTACCGCGGAATAAAAATCCCCCTCGTGGGGGGTCGATGATGTCCAAATGGGAAGATTATTTTCGGACAAGACCATTTTAAGGCTTGTCGAACCGATGTTGATACCTAATGAACGCATGAAATAGCACCTCTCTGAGCACATTCTGAGGATTTTACAAGTTAAAATTATATATTGACTTGTAAAAGTCTTATAAAAGGGCGGGAAAATATGGATTTTACCGGGCCCTTACGTTTTACGAATTAGGCAGAATAACCCTCGGGAATCTACTCCTGGGGCTATTACGGGAGCGACTCTATAGTATCAAGGCGATTAAACAGTTGCAATAGGGCGAAACCTTAGGACGGAACCACAAAGAACCGCACCAACCGCGAAATTTTTCCGGCGGTAGAGGAAAGATAACCATGGGATTCCGCAAGAACGCCCTTATACAAAGGCCAGAACCTCCGAAGCGTGACCCTCGGGACTGACCTTGGGGAACACCTTTTTCACCGTTCCATCGGACCCGATCACAAAGGTGGATCGGATAATCCCCTCGTATACCTTGCCGTAGAGTTTTTTTTCGCCCCAGGCGCCAAAAGCCTTAAGAACCTTCTTCTCCGTATCCGCCAAAAGGATAAAGGGCAGGTTGAACTTTTGGACGAACTTTTCGTGGGAGACCGGGCTGTCGGCGCTGATGCCCACCACGGTGACCCCCCGTTTTTCGTACTCCCCGTAGCTGTCCCGGAAGGAACAGGCCTCCTTGGTACACCCGGGGGTATTATCTTTGGGATAAAAATAGATCACCAGGGGTTTTCCAATATAATCCTTGGAATTGAAGACCCGTCCGTTTTGATCCGGGAGACTGAACTCGGGCATGGGGGCCCCTTCGCTCAACATGGTTTACCTCCTAAAAGACCAGCCGGATTCGGAGACCCTGGGGAGAACCGCTTTCTATACTCAGCTTCCCCCGCAGTTGTTCCGACAGGGATCGGATTAGGGTGATTCCCAGGGAATCGGATAAGCGGTCTTCCCAGCCATCTCCCAAACCGGGCCCATCGTCGGCGATCGTCAGACTCCGGGATCCATCGGCCTGTTGTTTAAATATAATATCCAAGGTACCTTCCCGTCTCCCTAAAAAGGCGTACTTAAAGGCGTTGGTAAGAATTTCGTTGATAATCAGACCCAAGGGGATGGCCGTGTCCAGGTTAAGCTCCACCGAATCCACGTCAATCCGGGTGGTTAAGCCGCAGGAAACGTCGATATAGGCGGAACTTAACTCCTCGTAGAGCCGCTGGATATACCGAGCCCCGTCGATGGACGAAAGGTTTTCCGATCGGTACAACAGTTCATGAACCTGGGCCATGGAAGCGATTCTTTGCTGGGTTTCCTCCAATAAGAGCCTATCCTTGTCCGAGTCGAGGGAAGAGTATTCCAGCTGGATAAGACTGGAAACCACCTGTAAATTGTTTTTCACCCGGTGGTGAATCTCCCGTAAAAGGATCTCCTTTTCCTCCAGGGACTTCTCCAACTCCCGCCTGACGATCCAGGGCTGGGTAATATCCCGGACGATAAAGAGGATCCGATCATCCTCTATTTTTATTATTCGGCACTCGAAGCGTTTAGGTTCCCCCTTAATCGGTAAATTGTACTCCACAATCTCCAGGGGCGAGCCCTGGACCACCGCCGTAAGGGCATTCATGAGAAGCTCGCTGATACCGCTTTTCGCCATCACTTCGGTTATAGGCTTACCCAGACATTGATCCTCATCCATATACAAAAGGGCCCGGTTAGACGTGATAAACTCCAAGTACCGGCCCTGGGCGTCGGTAATATAGAAAAGATCCGGGAGGGCGGCGATAAACGCCCGGTTTCTCCGCTGGCTGGCCAACAGTTCCCTGTTTTTTTCGATCAGCTCGGCGGTTTTCCGCCGGACCTGGGACCGGAGGATAAGGGAAAAGGCCGTTAAAAGGCTGATCAAAAAAAGGGCCACCGTACCGACAGCCAAAAGGGGCCGCCAGTCGATAGTTTGGAACAGTGGTTTTCCCATCCAACGGTCGTTAATCTCCCGGTATTGGGTCGCCGGGATACCCGCAAAACCGTCCACCAAAACCTGGTACAGGTCAGCCCCATCGGCCAAGGGTTCCCGTTTTTTCCGGATGGCCCGGTGGAACTGGCCTGTGTACAGCGAAAATCCCCGCCGGAACTCCTGTTCCAAGCCGTATTTATAGATAAGGTACAGCGCCGGCGGTTCGTCGACGCAGAACACCCGAATCTGCCGATCCTGGGCCGCGCGAATAATCTCTTCGTAGCTGGAATATTTTATCAAATCCCGAATGCCGTAGCGATCCAGCACCCCTATGGCCGCGTCCCCCGCCTTTACCGCCACGCGGAAACCCCGTAGGTCCTCGACCTTGGAAATACCGGAAATGGAACGGTGAAAAAACAGGGGAACCTGAATAGTCGCGTAGGGGCTCAGAAAATCAAGCCAGGTATCCCGTTCGGGGGTCTCAAAGGCCGAATCCAGCACGTCGGCCCCGCCCTCCTGCATGGTCTTTATCGCTAAAGCCCAATCCATGGCCCTAAAGTCCACCGGACGGCCGGTCTCTTCGCTAAAGGCCCGCCATTGGTCCGGTATTATCCCCTGGATCTCCCCCGTATCCGAGCGAAACGAATAGGGGGGATAATTATCGTCGCAGACCACCCGGATCGGCGGCAGAGAACTTTTGGCGAACCCCGGGTCGCGGGCGTGGTTTTTTAAAGGGGAAAAGCCCGCCCCCTGGGAAGAAAGCAGAAGGGGAACGATGATAAACACAAGGGCGAAATAGAAGCCTTTTTTTCTTTGAAAAACCCTGTATAACGGGATTTTTATGGTCCATACCGCCTAGTGTACCACCAGAGCAAGGCCTAAGCCTACGGCCTCGGCGGCGCTGAATATTAGAAAAATTTTTGAAATACTCCCCATATTGGGGACCTTGGTATCGTGATCGTAGCCCCGACGGTGGAGCCTTTGGAGCTCCATAACGATGGGGATGCCGCTGAGACCGCCCATCCAGGCGAGAGACCGGGGAAGAAAATTCCAGAGGCTTAGAAACACTAGGGTTCCCAGGGCTAGGGTAACCAGGCCGTACACCACCCAGGGGGCTTTTGTCTTACCCACCACCAACGCCAGGGTCCTGCGGCCCGCCGCCCGGTCCCCCTCCATATCGCTGGCGTTATTGACCGCCAAAATCGCTCCTATGGCGAAGCTTTGGGGCAGGGAAACCAGGAGGGCGCTTGCCGCCATACTTCCCGTAAGGATGTACAGGTTGATAAAAAAGAACACGGCCCCTAAGAAGCCCCCGGAAAACAGTTCCCCCCAGGGGGTGGACGAGATGGGCCGGGGGCCGCCGGAATAGAGAAAACCCACCAACAGGGAAAGGGCCCCCAGGACCATAACCCAGGGCCCCACCATCACCGTCAACACCAATCCCAAAAGGGCCGCCGCGGCAAAACAGCCCAGACTAACCCAAAACGCCGTCCCCGGCGAAAGTCCCTCGTGAACCAGCACCTTGGCCTCTTCCCGGTTAAACTTGGGATCGTCCACGTTTCGGTACCAATCAAAATAGCTGTTAAAGCCCGTGGTACCCATATCCACCGCCAGGGCGGCCAAAAACACCAGCACCGCCCGCACCGGGGATACGGCCCCCCGTAACCAAAGCGCGTACAACAGACTGACCGTATAGGTAGAAACGCTGACTATTTTTGTCCTTAACTCTACGATGCCAGAAAATTGTCTAAAGGTCATGGGATGTTCCTCTCCTGTTGTTCCTGGGGTGCTACGGCGCTACAGTCTTGGACCGCCGAGGGACCCCTAGGGCACCACGGCCAGGGGGAAGTCCATACCGGTGGCGTAACTGTTGGGGTACTGGACTTCACCCCGGTACCGTTGGGAAAGTTCGGGGATATAATCGTTCACAAAGGATTCCAGTTCCTTGATGGTGATTTTCTTATCCCTCGTTCCCCCGTCGGCCTTCCCGCTCAGGCCTTCTAGCAGGGCGTAGGTAAATATGCCGTGCTGTAGCTGGCTAAATTCGCTGGCGTTTTGCTGGGTTCCCGTGCTGGCTAACACGACGACCCCGGCGCTTCGGCCCAACTGCATAATCGCCTTTTCTTCCGTGGAACCCCGCATGGCAAAGGTAGCCACCGCGCCGCCGCTTTGACAGGCGTCCAACAGGATCACCTGCTTTTGGGCCTTGATATCCCGGCACCAATCCCGCAGTTCATCCGCCGAAAGGGCCACCTTATCCAGGGCCTCGGAATTTCCGTACATTTTAACCACCTCCGAGGGGATAAGGTAGTACTTCGCCGGTTCTCGCCCCTCCGGTTCGGTCAAAACACCGTGGCCCGCGTAAAAAAACAGAAATACGTCGTTAGCCGTGGCGGAATCCCGGATCTTTGAAAAGGTCGAAACCATGGCGGCCTTGGTGGCCCCCTGGTTGTACAATTCAAAGGTCTTAATTTCCTTAAAGATATTCCGGCCCGTTTCGATGAGTTTATCCTTTATAGCCTTCGCATCCGGGTAGGCGTAATTCAAAGTATAATCGGGATTTTTGTAGGTATTGATACCCACCACAAACAGGTAGAGGGTGGTATTTTTTTCCGATCCCACCACGGTTACGGTTGCCACGGCGGGGGAACTTTCCGTCCGGTCCGTGTTAAAGGCGGTCGCTTTAAAAACATTCGGTCCCGGCACCAGGGGAACTAAAAAGGTTTGGGTCCGATTGGACGTAGCGGCCTGGACGACCCGGAGACCCCGTTGGGTGGTTTCCACCAGCTTGCCGTTTTGGTAGAGCCGAATTTCATCGATCCCCCCACCCTGGTCTTCCGCCTCCACCGTTACTTCCAAGCGGTCGCTCCGGAGGGTTTGCCCGTCCTGGGGATTAAGGATACGCACTTTTGGGGGTAGTTTTAATTCCCGGGGAAGGGCGCTTTGGTAGTTCCGAACCCCCGTATCGCCCCGGAGGGTCTGGGTAACCAAGGAGGGGGTAAAGAACCGTTCGTAAAAGCTTTCCAAGGGAATAATGTCCATACCGGAAACGTAGTACAGCAGATTCATTCCCCCCGCCGTACCGTCAAAGCGGCCGTCGGGGGTAACGGCGACCCAATCGGGAGAATGGGGAAGATCGTACCGGGCAACGACGCGGTTTCCGCTTTTTACATCCCAGAGTTTAACCGACCCGTCGGCCCCGGCGCTGGCGATATAGTCGCCGTTGGGCGAAAAGTCTACCGCCGTCACCCCGCCCTGATGGCCGTCGTAAATTTTTATCAACTTTCCCGTGGCCAGGTTCCACAGCTTTACGGTGAATTCCTGGTAATAGTGTCCGCTGACCAGGTATTTTCCATCCGAGGATAGGGCGATGGAGGAGATCATCGAACCATCCGTATCCCCTAGGGTCTTAAGAAGATCACCGGTATACAAATCCCAAAACCGGATGGTTCCATCGGCGCTGGCGCTGATCAGCGTTTTTCCATCGGCGCTGGAACGGAGATCCTCCACGGCGTTTTCGTGACCCACCAGAGGAGTCATCTCTTTTCCGCTAATAATATTCCAGACATGGATACTATTCGTCTCTCCCTGGGTTCCGGCGCAAAGGTACTGACCATCGGTGGAAAACACGAGCTTTGATACGCTATCCCCCTGGCAGTCAAAGGTTTTGATCAATTCGGCGCTGGAGGCGTCCCACAGCTGAATCTCCTGCCCCGCCTGTTCGTCCCAGCTGGTGGCGGCCACATACAAGCCGTCGGGGGAAAAAACGCCCAGGTCCGTATAACCGGCGTCGAAGGTAACCAGGGGCAGACCTTTTTCGGTATCATAGACGGCGAAACTGTCATTAAGGGATACCAGAGCCCGCTTCCCGTCCTTTGAAAAATCCAGGATATCCATACTTTCGTCGTCGTTTTCCCGGGGGCGGCCGCCCAAAAGGATCCGTACATTGGAAGACCCGTAGAGATTCCAGGCCCGTAGGGTTTGGTCATCCGAACTGGTAAGGATCGTTTTGCCGTCGGCAGAAAAGGCCAGGCGATGAACCTCCACCGTATCCCCGGGGAGGGTCCCGGTCTGGGTTCCGGTTTTTACGTCCCAAAGGCCGATGGTCTTATCGTCGTAGCCCGAGGCCAACTGCTTACCGTCGGAGGAAAAGGCGATAGACGTAACGGTGGAGCTCCGATTAGTCGTTACGCTATCGTGCAACGCGCCGGTTTTAGGGTCCCAAAACTTGATGGTTCCATCGGCGCTGGAACTGACCAGACGATCCCCCCCGGGGGTAAACGTCAGGGCTTCCACCGCGTTTTGATGCTCCGAAAGAAGGAGGGTCTGTTTTCCCGTGATGATATTCCAAAAACGGATAGTAGGATCGTTGGCGCCGCCACCGCTAACGATAAATTTCCCGTCGGGAGAAAAGGCCACCGCACTCACCGTGTCTCCATGGCCCGTGAAGGTCCGTAGCGGATTTCCCGTGGCGGCGTCCCAAAGACGCACGGTTTTATCGTACCCGCAACTGGCGATGTACCTTCCATCGGGAGAAAAAACCGCTTGAAGGACAAAATCTTCGTGACCCTTGAATTCCCTTATGGGATTATGGGTTTTTAAGTCGTACAATATCACCGAATAACCATCGTCAAAGAGGATACGGGAAGAATCTTTAGAGGGGGTGACAAAATGTTTATAATCGGAAGAAAGGTCGATGGATTTTCCCGTGACCACATCCCAGAGCTTTAAGCCCCCCCAACCGGCGCTTACGATGGTATTTCCATCGTTCAAAAAACGAACGCATCGAACCTCTCCGTCATCGAAAAGGGTTTTCAACTCCTTCCGAGATCGGAGATCCCAAATTTTAAGGGTTTTATCTTCGCTGGCGCTGGCTAGATAGCGATTGTCGGGGGAATAGGCGACCGACTGGACCGAGGCCGAATGGCCGCTGTTAATTTTCAGCTCCGGCGACTGGGCAATGACTGGAAACACGGCCAAAAAAAACAACCATCCTACCAGATCAAATTTTTTTCCTATTCCCCGCATAAGCCTACCCTCTAAGGCTCTTTCAAAATTTACGGACCTTTGAAAGAGCCTCGAATAACCTCTTTTTAAGGCCGAATGATAATCCCCCGCTCTTCCCGGGGCGCCGGAAGTTCTTGAACCCCAGAAGGATCGTTTGAAAGGGAATCCACCTGGAAGAAGGACACCGAATCCAAAAGGACCTGGGCTTGGGCGGACAGTTCCTCCGCCATGGAGGCCAGTTCCTCGCTGGAGGACGCGTTTTGCTGGATCACCTGGTCCAACTGGAGAAGCGCCTTATTCACCTGATCCACCCCTCCGGATTGTTCCTGACTGGCGGCGGATATTTCCTGTACCAGGTCGGCGGTCTTTTGAATATCCGGCACAATTTGGTTGATCAAAACCCCCGCTTTTTCCGCCCCTTCCACCGTGGAACGGGAAAGTTCGGTAATTTCCTGGGCGGCCTTTTGGGACCGCTCGGCGAGCTTACGGACCTCGCTGGCCACCACGGCAAAGCCCTTGCCCGATTCGCCGGCCCGGGCCGCCTCGATGGCGGCGTTCAGGGCCAGCAGGTTGGTTTGCCGGGCTATCTCTTCAATAATACCGATTTTTTGGGCTATCTCTTTCATGGCCCGAACGCTCTCCGTTACGGCCTTGCCCCCCTCGGCGGCGGACTGGGCGGCCCGGCGGGCGATGGCCTCGGTGGTTTGGGCGTTTTCCGCGTTCTGTTTTACCGAGGAACTCATCTGTTCCATGGACGCGGAGACCTCCTCTCCGCTGGCCGCCTGTTCCGACGCCCCGGAGGAGAGGGCCTGGGCGGAGGAAGACGCTTGGCCTGCCCCGTCGGAAACCTGCCGGGCGGCGCTTTGGATCTCCGAAACCCTTTCGCCGATAACCCCTGCCAGGCCTTCCATGGCGTTCACCATCTCGCCGATTTCGTCCCGCCTTCGGGCCAGGTACTCCAGTCTCCGGCCTTCGGTGCTTTGACGGCGAAAATCCCCCTGGGCAAACCGAACCGCCGCCCCCCGAACTTCCAAAATAGGCCGGGACAGGGAACGGGATATCAAGATAAGCAGGGGGATACCCAGGGCCGCCACCACGATTCCTATAAGTATAAGTAGCCATAGAAGATCCCGCAGAGGCTTAAGCAAAACGCTCACCGGAAGCACGATAGCGAGACTCCAGGGGGTTCGGTCCTTTCCAACGTGAATCGGGGCGTAGGATAGGTACGAAAGGGCCCCCGTAGCCAGGGCCTTTTTGGTCAGCGTAAAGGGTTTACCCTGGGCAATGGCGGCCCGGAGGGCGTCCTTTAGTTCGGGCGTATCGTCCCCCACCGGTTGGCCGACCAATTCCTTCTTAGGATGATAGATCCGTTTCGCGTCGTTATCCACCAAAATACAGTAGGTCCCGTTTTTTTGAGCGTAGGAGGCCACGGTTTTTTGAATTCCGTCCAAGCCGAGATCGATCCCCGCCACCCCCAAAATACGGTCTCCCGATTTAATGGGAACCGCGAGGCTGGTCATGGGAATCTCGTCTTCTTTTTTCCCCGTATAAGAAAAGGGATACGGGGCTACCATAACGTCAGTCCCCTCGGCGATGGTTCGCGTATAATAACTCCCCGCGGCGTCCGAATCTTTAACCTGGGGCCTATAGAGACTTCCGTCCTGGTTCCGGGACCAGGAGGCGCCAAAACGTCCCGACGCGGTCTTAAGGATACCCTCGGCCTTGGCGGGGTCGTCCCCAAAGGCGCCGCTTTCCCAAATGGTCCACACGGCGGTAAAACGGGGGTTCCGTTCCAGGACCGACCGCAGGGCATCCGCGTAGGTCCGCCGATCTCGGAATCCGGAGGCCCACAAACCTTCAAAAACCTGAGCCAAGGTCCGGGCGGAGTCCATGGCAACCTGAAGTTCCGAACTCAATTCGCTGGCGTACTGTTTGGCCAGGGCATCCCCTTCCTGATAAATTTGCTTCGTTACAATCGCCCCGGCGGAATTATCGGCCACCGCGATAACCACGGTTAAAGCCACCACATAAATAGCCACGGCGGGAATTAATACCTTCGCCATAACTCCAAAACGGATCCCCATGGAAACCTCCTCCGAAGAAAAACTCTAATTTCTATGATAGAGCCGCGGGTCATAAAATGCAAATACATCTAAGGTAGCTCTTTCAAAACTCCCTGGGTTTTGAAAGAGCCTCAAGGAAGTGATCGTTCCTTCGTTTGACAGGGCGATGTTTTTCCGTAAAAATAAAGGTAAGGATCCTTACAGGGAGAGCCTCGATGAAAAAATATAATTCTAGAAAAAACAGTTTCTTCACCATCCCGACTTTTATACTAGCCCTGGGCCTAGGCACCCTGCTGTCCTGTTCCTCCGGCAAACGTACCATCGGCTTTGTGGGACCCCTAACGGGGCCGTCTTCGGCCGTGGGATTGGGAACCAGGAATGGGGTCCTGCTGGCCCTGGGGTCCCGGACGTTGGGAGCCCAGGCTCCGGAGGTTCTTATAAAAGACGATCGCAACGATGCGGACCGGTGCCTTTCCGCGGTTCAGGAGCTGAACGCGGCGGGCTGTTCCATCGTTATCCTGGGAACCCCGAGCCAGGCGGCCACCAAGGCCCTTCCCTGGGCGGTGGAACACTCCATGCTCGTTCTTTCGCCCACCGTTTCGGCCCCCATTCGGGGTACCGAAAGCGACAATTTTATTTATATCAACGCTGGGGCATCCGAATACGGGAAGGCCCTGGCCGTTTTAGCGTTCCAAGGCCACGGGAAAAAACGGATGGCCGTTCTGGGGGATAGGGCAAACGGGAGCTACGTGGATTCGGTTCTTTCGGCTTTTAACGCTACCTACACGGCCATGGGAGGAACCGTCTCCTATACGGAGCTTTTTGATTCCCAAAAGGGAGGCCCCTTTTCTCTGCTCCCGGAGGCTTTACGTAAGGCCCGATCGGATGGGCTTTTAATCGTGGCCGCCAGTTCCGACACCGTCAAGATCGCCAAAGAATTGGAACGGGCAGACTTGAGCCTCCAAATTTTTCTACCTCCCTGGCCCCTTACCCCTGATTTGATCCAAAACGGGGGTAAGGCGATAGAAGGGGCCCTGGGGATATCCATCGCCGATTTGGGATTCCAAACCCCGTCGGGAAAGGATTTTGCGCAAAAGTACCAACAGGCCTACGGAGAGGAACCCAGTTTTACCGCCATGTTTGGGTACGAGACCGCCAGCATCCTATCTCAGGTGCTTTTCCTTCCGGGGAAGCGGACAGCCCAGGCGATTCGAGAAAAAATAATCGCCCAAGGGAAGTTCCAGGGAGTTCAGGGGGATATTGTTTTTGACAAAACCGGGAAGGCCCAGCGGAATATGCTCGTGTTTACCGTTCAAAACGGAGCTTTTAAGGAAGTTCCATGAAAAAAGCCGTATCCCTCTCCCGGTACCTGGCGGGAAATGTGGCCCTCTTTTTGGCGCCCCTTTTGGTGGGAAGCGCCTTTAGTTTGATCGTGCTCAATAGCACCTTAGGAACTTCCTTTCGGGACCTGAATCGCCTTAGTACGGTCCTTATTTCCAACCAATTACAGGAATTTTTTTCCCACGCGGAACAGGCGATCCACCACGTGGAAAATATAATCGATAAACCGGATCAATATCTCCCCGCTGACTGGGAACTGTACTTGATCGACGCGGCCCAGGAATTCCCCTTTATAGACCGAATCCAAATAATCGGAAGCGACGACCGCGTCCAGGCGCTGTATCCCTTTGACAGCGATCAAATAGGCATTTCCCGGGCCGGGGAAAGCCTTTACGAAGCGATAAAAAAATCCGAAACCCTCTATTGGTCCGATTCGTACATTTCCATAATCCATAACCAACCAGCCCTGACCTTTGGAATACACCGGGGAAACTATACGCTGATGATGGATCTTAATTTAGCGTGGGTCGCGGCCCTGGCGGCCCAAATGCAGACCATAACCCAGCTGGACCTTCAGATCCGTATTGTGGACCGTAATGGAATTTTTATTTCCCATCCCGATCCAACGATGGTCCAACAGCGGTTCCAACAGTCCCACTTTTTAGAAATTAAACAGCACCTGGGTAATCCTTCCCCATTGATTGTCCCAGGGAAAACGGGAAAATGGATCGTCAGTGCCCGATTTATGCCCGACGCGAACTGGTATATTCTGCTGTTGTACCCCCAATCGGTCTTTCTCCGGTCCCTGTACCAGGTCTTAGCCGGTTTCCTGGTTCTGGTGACCCTCGTGTTGGCGGGGGGAATTATTTTTTGGCGGTACCGGTTTTCCCGGATCCACCGGGCGATGCTCGCCATAGAGGGGGAAGCGGACCAAATTTCCCGGGGGCGGTATCAAAAATTACGCGATTTTGGCGAAGGGTTCCTGGAATTTAAACGGATCGGCGAAAGTTTAGACCGGATGGTTACCGGAATAGCCGACCGGGAAAAAACGCTCCAAAACAGGGAACGGGGATTTAGGGAGATATTAGACCGGATAGAACTGGCGGTGGTTTCGGTGGATGCGGAGGGCTGCATCCAATACATGAACCCTTTTTTTCTTCGGCTTTCGGCCTACGATTTGAACGAAATCCGGGGCCGGCCCCTCTGTGAATTGTTAAAATTGACTTCCAACGCCTGCCCTTTTACTAAAATTATCCAAAACCGGGCCACCCTGCCCCTGGAACGGTGTACCTTTGTATTAAAAAACGGGCAGGAGCGGCTTATCGATTGGAGTATCGTGCAAAACCTGGACGCCCAGGGTACGGTAGCCGGAGCGACGGGGGTAGGTCACGATATAACCGATCTTCTGGATAAGCAGAGGGAAATAGAACGTTCCCTTAAAGAGAAGGATATCCTTTTAAAGGAGGTCCACCACCGGGTAAAAAACAACCTTCAAATTATTAGCAGTCTGTTGCAGTTGCAAAAAATGGCCAGTTCTACAGACCCGGAGCTTAAAGAGGAGGAACTTAAGACCCTTACCGACGCCGCAAACCGGGTTCAATCCATAGCCCTGGTCCATGAAATCCTTTACGATAACGACAATTTTGGGGCCCTGGATTTTCGATCCTACGTGGAAAGCCTCTGTTCCTACTTGGATCTTCAGGTAGGGGGAAAACCCATACCCATTCGATACGGTATAAACGACCTTACCCTGGATCTAACTTCGGCGGTACCCTGTGCGCTGATCGTCAACGAAGCCTTGACCAACGTTCAAAAGCACGCGTTCCCCCCCGGATGGACCGGTACTATGGAAGCCCGCGTGGAGGCCGCCCAGGACGAAAGCGGCCGGGTACGTCTTGTAATCCGGGATAACGGCGTCGGCATGCCCCACAGGAGAAGTACCCATACGGAGGGCGAAGCACCGGGGACCCTAGACAGGGGAGACGAAGCCGAGCGGACTGGGGTAGCGCGGGGTGACGTACCGGAAGGTCCAGAAGCGGAGGGCGATACCCTGCGGATCGCGGAAGCGGGGGAAAAAGACACCCTCACCGACGAGGGGCGGGATCATTTGGGCTTGACTATAATGCAGATTTTAGTGGAACAATTGGGGGGTCGCCTTTCCCTGCGTAACCATGGGGGAACGGTGGTAACGGTAGAATTTATCCCCAAAGGATCAAAACGTGAATAAAGCTTCTGTCCCGACTCCGTACCGCTGGCTTGTATTGGCCTCTTTTATGCTCGTGAACCTGCTGATCCAAATTCTATGGATTTCCTACGCCCCCATCACCACCGACGCGGCTCAATTTTACCGGGTCTCCGAATTGGCTATTGGACTCTTTGCCATGCTGTATATGATCGTTTACGTACCCCTGGCTTTGCCGGTGGCGTGGATTATCGACCGGTGGGGGTTCCGGCGAAGCACCGCCCTGGGTTCCCTTTTGATGGCCCTGTTCGCCCTTATCCGGGCGGCCGCGGGGAACCGCTACGGCGTGGCCCTGGTGGGAACCCTGGGGCTGGCGGTGGCCCAACCCTTTTACCTGAACGCTTGGACTAAAATGCCCGCCCATTGGCACCCCCAAAACGAACGGGCCACCGCCGTGGGGCTTATCACCCTTTCCAACCTCTTGGGCATCGCCCTAGGGATGGTCCTTACCCCCCTGCTCCTGGTCCGTTTTTCCATAGACCGAATTCAGGGGATCTACGCCCTGGGCGCTACCGTGGGAGCCGGTCTGTTTATTGCCATCGCCCGGGAATATCCTAAAAACGCGGTGGTGCCCCCGGTGGATCGGGGAAAGAAACTCTTTTTACTGCCCGGGCTCCGCCACGCCCTTAGTAACGGTTCATTCCGTATTTTTTTGATTATCGTGTTCATCGGGATGGGGCTTTTTAACGGCGTGACCACCTGGATCGAGCAGATCGTCCAGGGCCGGGGGTTTAACCCCACCGACGCAGGAACCCTGGGGGCCCTACTCTTGGTCGGCGGCGTGGCGGGGGCCGTGGTTATCCCCGCCCTGTCGGACCTAACGGGCCGCCGCAAGGTGTGGATGTTCGTTTCCCTGGTGGCTTCTATTCCCTTCATCCTGGGCATGACCCTGGGGCGGACCTTTTTCACCCTGGCCCTCAGCTCCTTTTTTCTGGGCTTTTTCCTCACCAGCGTCATGCCCATTGGGATGCAGTACTCCGTTGAAATTACCAATCCCACCCCCGAGGGAACCTCCAACGGCCTTATCCAACTGTTCGGTCAAATTTCTGTGGTTTGTGTTTTTTTGATGCAGATTCTCCGGGACCGGGAAGGTAGTTTTACCCTTAGCCTGGGCGGTTTTGCTATTTTGATCCTCTTTAGCGCCCTGCTCGTCCTGTTTATGCGGGAATCCTACCCCAAAAAAGCGTGAACGGAAGGATTACGCTTGTCTATGGCCCGACGAATGGTCCCCTCTATCCGATCTACCCTGATCATGGTCGTGTGCGTGGCCCTGGTTCCACCCCTGGCGGTGATCCTCTGGTCGGGCTTGCGGTTCAGCACCCTTCTGCGGGAACAGCTGTACCAGGGGGTCCAACGGCAGGTAGAGGCCTTTGCCCAAACCCAGGTACAGGTGACCACCGGAACCCAGCAGATCCTGGGGACCCTGGCGTCCCTCCCGGAATTTCAGCTTTTAAACAAGGCGGAAACCCAGCGTATCCTTAAGGCGGTCCACACCCATTACCCGGAGTACCTAAACTTTACGTTAACCGACGCTAGGGGTATAATCCGTTCATCTTCCCGGCTCCAGACGGGAACCGATATAAGTAACAGACCGCATATTCAAAAAATCCTAACGACCCGCCGTTTTTCCGCGGGGGAGTACATGCTGGGTCTGGTGGAGGACACCCCATCCTTTGCCTATTCCTACCCGGTGTATGACATCCAGGGAACCTTTGTCGGTTCCTTAAACGGTATTTTCAAACTAAGCTCCTACATCGACCTGTATAAAAAGTACAACCTTCCCGAAAATTCGTTTCTTGGTCTGGTGGACCGCAACGGAAGACGGGTGTTTTTTTACCCCCCCAAGGAAACCAACCCCATAGGGGGAAAGATAAAAGCCTCCAGTTGGCAAAAAATGCAGGCGGGGCCCGAACAGGGCTCCTTTATCGAACCCAACAGCGACGGGGTGGAGCGGTTGACGGCGTATAAGAAGTTACGCTTGGCGGAGGACGAGGGGCCTTACCTGTACGTGGTGTACGCCACCCCCCTGGCGCCCCTTATAGCCCAGGTCAGGAACCTGATACTGCGAAGCGTCTTTTTGCTGGTTCTGGTAACCCTGGGGGCTTTGCTCTCTACCCTGTTTTTGTATTCCCGTCTCTTTGGTAAGCGTCTGCGAAAAATAGTGGAGACCACCGAACAGATCCGCCAGGGGGACCTGGGCGCTCGGGTGGATACGGAGGATCGGTCCCCCGATTTGGGGACCATTGCCCAGGCTCTGAACCGTATGGCCCAGGAACTCCAGGTCCGTCTGGAACAGGAGGGGGCGGATAAACAGCGGATAGCCCAGGCGCTTAAGGAAAAGGAGGTCCTTCTTAAGGAGGTCCACCATCGGGTCAAAAACAACCTTCAGCTTATCCTGAGCATGATCCGCCTCCAGGCCGACACGGGGGCCGATACGGCCCAATTCCGGGAAGCCCTGGAAGGCCGGATTGGTTCCATGGCCCTGATCCACGAACTGCTGTACCAAACCGAAAATTCCGCCCGGATGGACCTACAGGAGTACCTTCAACAGCTAACCACCCTATTGTTACAGTACGCCGATAACCCAACGCCGATTCGGTTGGAACAACGGACCGAACGGATTTTCGCGGTTTTAGACCAGGCCATACCCTTTGGACTCTTGGTGAACGAACTGGTGACCAACACGTTGAAGCATGGTTTTACCCCAGGGAAAGAGGCTGTCCTGCGGGTGTCTCTGGAACGCCGGGGAGCCGCCATTCATCTGGAAGTGGGGGATAACGGCCCCGGGCTTCCCGAGGACTTTAACCCCGGTACATCCAGGGGGATTGGTTTGCAAATCGCCCAAGCCCTGGCTTCCCAGCTGGGGGGTACGCTCCGCTGGACCTCCGCGGAAAGCGGGGGTAGCCGCTTCTGGGTCGATTTCCCTTGGCGGGAAACTCTATAGACCCAAATCCATCTTTTTGACATAGTGAGGTATATGGAAAACATCTCAAATGACGACAGGGACCGTCCCACCCCGTGGAAGCTGTTTCTCATCTTTTCCTGGATTAACACCATAACCTTGGGGGGCGGTTACGTCATCGTACCGATTATCGGCAACAGCCTAGAAAAAAGAGGCTGGATGGACGAGGAAACCTTTTACGGCGTGTTCGCCCAAGCTCAAGCGTACCCCGGTCCTCTAGCGCTTTCCACCGCCCTCTTAGTATCAATTCGCCTCTGCGGGTTTTGGGGCGCCGTGGCCGCCTTTTTTGGGGTCATCTTGCCGCCCTTTTTCGTGATCATTCTGGTCAGTAAACTCCTAACCACGTACGGGTCCCTCCCTGTGGTAAAGCGTTTCTTAGACGGCGCTGGGGCCGTGGTCCCCGGGATCGTAGCCGCCATGGTCTGGAAAAACACCGCCCGGCGCACATGGATTGGTCCTAGGATCGTCGAACTGGCCCTTTTGACCCTGCTTTTAGTGTTCTTCCCCCAATTTAGTCTGCCGGTTCTTTTAGGCGGAATTTTCGTCATGTACCTGCTCGAGGGCCTATGGAAACGTTAGCGGTTGTTTGGGCTTTTTTTAAAATCGGTATTATCGCCTTCGGCGGCGGCTGGTCGGTGGTGGGGATTATCAAGAACGCCGTGGTTCCCCATTGGGTGGACGAGGCGGGGTTTCGATCCCTTATCGCCATAGCCCAGTCCACCCCCGGCCCCATAGCGCTGAACGCCGCCACCATGGTGGGCTGGTACCACGGGGGCTTTCTTACGGCGGTCCTGGCGACCCTTTCGGTGGTAACCTTCCCCGTCCTGATGATCGTCCTGACCACCCTGTTAGCGAACAAGGTGGCCCTTAACAAGGCTCATATCGACGAATCCCTACGGACGGGGAGCTTGGCCATGATGCTGATGACCCTCTGGGTCCTCCGGCCCACGTCGATGGATCCCCTCCTGCTCTTTTTCGCCCTGGGGACCTTCTATATCGGCGCCTTTACCAAAATCAACTCCCTCTGGGCGATTTTGGGCGCCGGAGCTATCAACGCGGCCCTCGGACCCGCCATTCGGGGCCTTTTAAAGGGTCTGGGGCTCTAAGCACCCAGACTGCGCAACAAAAAGGCCGGAACAGCATAGTATCTGTCCCGGCCCCCATTCTTCTGGTCTTGCCCACGGCTGTTACCGTGGCCCTAAAACGCTGGTCTACTGAGGTTCTTTCAAAAGTCTGTTGCTTTTGAAAGAGTCTCTATTTCCTGATGCTATAAAAGGCGTTTTTGCCCGCGTACTCGGATACCCCTTCCAGCATATCCTCGATCCGCATCAGCTGGTTGTACTTGGCCACCCGGTCGGTGCGGCTCATAGAACCCGTCTTAATTTGCCCGGTTTCCAGGGCCACCACCAGGTCGGCGATAAAGGTATCTTCGGTTTCGCCGGAACGGTGGGACACGACGGCGGTGTACCCGGCCCGCTTGGCCATCTCGACGGCCTCGTAGGTCTCGGTCACGGTACCGATCTGGTTTACCTTGATCAGGATCGAGTTGCAGGCCCCCATATCGATGCCCTTTTTCAGGTATTTCGGGTTGGTAACAAACAGGTCGTCGCCGACAATCTGCACCTTGTTTCCCAGGGCTTTGGTAATCTTTACATAGCCTTCCCAATCGTTCTGGTCCAGGGGATCTTCCAGGGAAATAATCGGGTATTTGTTCACCCATTTGGTGTAGAGTTCGATCATTTCGTCGGTGGTAAAGAGTTTACCCGGGTTGGACTTCCAAAACTTGTAACCCTTCTTGTCCCCTTCCTCGAACAATTCGCTGGCGGCGGAGTCCACGGCGATGGCGATCTGCTCGCCGGGTTTGTAACCAGCCTTCTCGATGGCCTTCATAATAAATTCCAGGGCTTCCTCGTTAGCGATGTCCGGAGCAAAGCCACCCTCGTCGCCGACCGCGGTGTTCTTCCCCGCGTCTTTGAGAATCTTTTTCAGAGTGTGGAACACCTCGGCGGTCCAGCGCACCGCTTCCCGGATAGATTGGGCGCCCACGGGCATGACCATGAACTCCTGGAAGTCCACCTTATTGTCCGCGTGCTTGCCGCCGTTGATAATATTGGCCATGGGAACGGGAAGCAGGTTGGAGTGGAAGCCCCCCAGGTACTTGTACAGGGGCACATCCAAGAAATTAGCCGCCGCTCGGGCCGTCGCCATGGACACCCCAAGGATCGCGTTGGCCCCCAGTTTACTCTTGTTCTCGGTTCCGTCCAGCTCGATCATGGTCCGATCTATATCCACCTGCTCCAGCGCGTCCAGCCCTTGGATCTCCGCGGCGATAATATTGTTCACGTTTTCCACGGCCTTCTGCACGCCCTTACCTTGGAAACGGGCCTTATCCCCGTCCCGAAGCTCCACCGCCTCGTTTTCCCCGGTAGACGCCCCCGATGGAACCGCCGCACGGCCCAGGGTACCATCCTCGAGCACCACGTCTACTTCCACCGTCGGATTTCCCCGGGAATCCAGAATTTCGCGGGCCTCGACATATTCAATTATACTCATACCGTACTCCTTCAAAGTAAAATCAACATACTTCTATTGTCCGGTTTTAGGGTGCCCGCGTCAATACCAGGGAAAGAAAGGTTAGGAGGGAACCTGGGATCGGCCTAATAGGCAGGCACCATCCAAAGCAGACCCTTTTGATGGTATCAGGCGCAAATCCGGAAGCCTTTGATGTAATAAATCATTGAACAGGGGGCGAACAATTTGATCATGATCCAAGACCCCGCCGGCTACCACGAGCTGGTTGTTAGAAATCATAGGGTTTTGTACGGACTCTACTAAAAGGACCAACTCTTTTGCCGCATCCGTAAGAATATCCATTGCGAGGGGGTCTTTTTGTAGGGCAAATTGACTTACCAACGGAGCTAGTCGAGCGATATCCGCTTTTGTTGCTTTGTTTTGTACAAAGTTAATCAATTCTTCCGGTTCGGAAAGAGAGCAGGCTTGGATAAGCGATGGAAGCATGTCGGTGACCAAATCTCGTTTTTCCAAGGACCGTATGGATCGAACTAAGGCTTGATGGGCAATCCAATAGGCGGATCCCTCGTCACCCAACAGGTATCCGTATCCTCCAGCCCTTTTGACCATTCCACCCGCGGTTCTACTAAGAGCAAGACTGCCGGTACCACTAATTAGACCATAGCCTTCAAAATCGGAAAGGGCGCCGACCAAAAATATTTCCCCATCCCCACACAGATAGACGGGTACTTGGGGAATGATAGTATCGAGCATCTCCCTAAATATACCCTGTTCCAACCGTCGTCCTAAACCCGCAGAACCTATACAACCACCGCGAAGGGGCTTAAAGGCGGAAATTTGTTCAAAAATATTTTTAAGGTTTTGGTACACATCCTCTTTACGGGTCCCATAGATGTTGGTGCTACCTCCCGTGACGGTTTTTACCACCAAACCCGATTCGGAACAAACAGCCAATCGAGAATGGGTACCCCCTCCATCCAGACCGAAGTAGTAATAGGAGGCCATTCTTAACGTCCCTGGGTATCCAACGCACGGTTCAAACTTCCACCGCTTTCTTCTAATAGCTTTTCCGCTTCCTCGACGTCTAGTTTTAGCAGGTGAATAAGAATAGCAACCCGTACATTCCCCTTGCCCTTATGGTACAGCGTCTCCGCTTCGCCACGGGTACATCCGGTTACTTCCATAATCAAGCGTTTTGCCCGATCTACCAATTTAGAATTGAGTGGCAAAAGATCGACCATAAGGTTGTTGTACACCTTCCCTATCCGTATCATTGCCGTCGTGGTAATCATATTTAACACGAGCTTTTGAGCGGTTCCCGCTTTCATTCGTGTAGAACCGGTGATAATTTCAGGGCCTACGGCAATATGAATTTTATGATCCACATGGGAAAACACCTGAGAGTCCTCATTGCAACTTATAGCTCCAACG
Organism: uncultured Treponema sp.; assembly: GCA_964425215.1. GTDB lineage: Bacteria > Spirochaetota > Spirochaetia > Treponematales > Breznakiellaceae > CAYRLW01. The sequence goes on along the minus strand of CAYRLW010000019.1, from coordinate 22,618 downwards.
GTAGCCCCTAGCTTCTTGGCCCACGATAAAGCCCCAACCACGTAGGGAGCCTGTCCCGAGGCGGTAATACCAACCAAAACATCGATTTTAGAAAATCCCCGCTGTTTTAACTCCACAATTCCCGCTTCCGCGTCATCCTCCGCCGATTCTACAGCGGTCGTTAGAGCCGGGAGCCCCCCCGCGATAAGCCCCTGTACCATGGAGGGAGAAACCCCAAAGGTGGGGGGACATTCGGAAGCATCCAGGACCCCTAAACGGCCAGAGGTTCCCGCGCCAATATAAAATAAACGCCCCCCTTGCTTAAACGATCGTACCACATCGTCTACCAGGTTTGCGATTTCTGTAAGCCGTTGGGCTACCGCTGGGGCAACTTTCTGATCTTCCTGATTGATAAGGGTCAATATTTCCAAGGTTGTTTTGGTATCAATACGGTACGAAGCTGGATTACGTTGCTCAGTGGTCGGTATGCTTTTACGCAATTGGGACTCCTATTTGACCGCACCAGCGGTCATACCTTTGATAAAGTATTTTGACATAAACAGATATAAAAGAAGCATAGGAATAATAGCGATAGAAAGACCGGTGAATAAAAGACTCCAATCGGTACTATGTTGGCCAAAAAAAGTCGAAAGACCCACCGGGAGGGTTTTTATTTTATCCGACTGCAGGAAAACCAAGGGAAAAAAGAAATCGTTCCAAATTGGTACGGCGTTATAAATGGTCACCAACGCAATTGCGGGGGCTACCATGGGCATAACAATGTGCGAGTAAATTTTTAAATCGTTACATCCATCTATTTTTGCGGCGTATTCCAATTCCACGGGGACCCCTTTCATAAATCCAGCTAAAATAAAAACCGCAGAAGGTAGGGCCATGGCGATAAAAATAAGAATAACCGAAACCATATTATTTATAAGTCCTAAGGTTTTTATAAGAAGAAAAAGCGGAATAATAGCGGCTTTTAGGGGGAGCATAATACCGCTAAGAAAAATCATGTATACCAAAATGTTCAATTTATACGTATATCGAGAAATACCATAGGATGCCATGGAACCAAACAATAAAACTAGCACCATGGAAACGGTAGTTACCAAAACACTATTAGCGAAGTATCGATAAAACCCCTTGTCAATCCACACGATTTTATAATTAGAAAAGGAAAAAGTAATAGGTAACGAAAAAGGATTGGTCAAAATGGCCCGATTGTTCTTAAATGATGAAAAAAACATATTAACCAGGGGATAGATTATCAATATAACGTACATAAACATAATGAGTACCATCAAAGTGATAAAAACACTCTTCCCTACCGACGCTCCCCGGTATCTATAATCCGTAATCATAGCTCAACCTCTTTACTCCTAGTGAAGAAAATTGAAGCCAGGGAGGCCCCAAAAGTTAATATATAGATGATAAGACCAATCGCCGATCCAATACCTATTTCGGGACTACCCGCATCAACCGAACCAAAGGCAGTTCTGTAAAACAGGGTCCCGATTGTATCGGTAGCATAGTTAGGAGACCCGTCCAAACCGGTCATGGTGTAAATTTGCTCAAAGACATTTAAACTTCCAATTATTGTAAGAACGGTAATAATGGTTATAGAAGGAATTATCAAAGGAAAAACAATTTTCCAAAAGAGTTTCCATTCTCCGCTCCCGTCCAAATAAGCCGCTTCAAGGCATTCTTGGGGTATATTGTCTATGGCCGCTAAAAAAACTAGGGATGGGAACCCAACCCACCGCCATATATTGACCGCGATTATCGTGGGGGTAGCCAATTGTTCCATCCCTAACCAGGGACGTTGTAAAGAAGCCATACCAATCACTTTTAAGAAACTGTTAATGAGCCCGTTGGGTTTTAGATACATTCCCCAAAGGAAGCCCACCGCTACTATGGAAAACAGAACAGGAATAAAAAACACCCGTTTAAAAAACTGCGAAAACGGTATGTTTCTACTGAGCAGGTATCCAAATAAAAGTCCTAAGGAGTTCTGAATCAGGGTGGTACTTAAAAACCATGTAAGGTTGTTTTTTAAAGCATTAAAAAATCGTTCCTGATACGGAAAGGTGATTAACAACTTTCTAAAATTTTCTAAACCAACAAAATTAAGACGAATCAGTTGTTTCCACGAAAATAGACTATTATAGAGGGACATAAAGAGGGGTAAAAGTATAAAAAGTCCCACAATCAATAGGCCAGGACTAATAAAGAAAATAATCCAATACCGGCTGGTTTTCTTTTTTATTCCCATAGCATTCCTCACTTATACGGTAAAACCTGTAATTTTTTAGACTTTTTCTTCTGAACTGTTACGTCTATTATGCCCCTCTTTTAAAAGTCTGTTACTTTTGAAAGAGGGGCTTGCAGTATTTTAGCAATGTAAAAACAAATATTTATATAAGGGCACCTCTAATAACTCGGTTAGTTAATAGAAGTCCCTGGGCAAATCTTTATAGGATTTGCATTTTTTATCTGTAGACCTCTAAAAACTGAAGTTTTTAGAGGTCCCCATAAAAAAGAACAGCCAAAATACTGCATATACATCTACGGTAACAGTTTTAGCAAAACCTCTACTCTAAAAACGTATTGTTTTTAGAGTAGACTAGCGTAAGCCCCTATAAGGGATTACGTTTTCATAACCCACATAGGCTCGGGGGCTTAAACAATACGTTTACCCCCCCCCGCCAAAGGATACCGTATTACTTTTGGAATGGTTTATAGTAGGATGCGATTCCGTCCTGAACTTTTTTTGCGGCCTCAGCGGGCGTCAGGGTTCCAGCCATAACTCCCTGGGCGGCGGCTTGCCATAGGGAGGACCCCGTGGGTTGTTGATACCTAAAACCTACCAGGAAAAGATAGGGAGTAGCATTTTTCTGCAATTCCAACACCCTAGCGATAAAGGGATCACTGGTAGCATCAACCCCGGGAACGGAACTTACCATCTTTAAATCGGTAACCATGGCTTTGCCAAATTCTTTTGAAGAAAGAAATTTTAAAAATTTTACCGCCGCTTCTTTATTTTTAGAATGGGCATTCATGGCGAAATTCATATCCGCGTACACAGAAACGTAGGCTGGATCGGTAGCCTTTTGCCCCGGAATCGCAAAAATATCAAAATTTAAATTGGGGTTCTGTTTCTTAAAATATGCCGCCTCATAGGACCCCGCGATAAGATGGGGTGAAAGTTCGTTTATAAAATTCCCTCGCATATCATCGTAACTGACGCTCATATACATGTCGGGCATATACTTCGTTAGGGACTTCATTTGTTCAATCATGGTGATAAAAGCGGGGTCTAGGAAATTCTTTTTACCCGCAATAACATCATTGAAAAATTGAGTTCCACCGTACCACACCGGCCCCATGCCTCCAAGCATGGTTTCTAAGCACCAGCCATCTTTAGCGCCGTTACCCAGAGGTATATACCCCGCTTGTTTTACGGCTTCAAAATTATGGATCAATTCATCCCATGTTTTTGGAATAGAAAGACCCAGTTTTTTGTAGATATCCTTGTTGTAATACATAAAAACGGTCTGGCTTACCGCGGGACTACCGTAAATTTTGCCATCCGAAGGGTTCGTAGCCCCCAGGAGCGCGGTGGATGAATAGTTCTTTAATTCCGGTAGCCACCCTTCCAAGGGCTCAAGGAAATGGGAATCCGCAAAGGTCGCTAAGCCACCGTACGCCCGGCCTTGGAAAATATCCGGGCCAGCCCCTCCAGATAGGGCCGCCGCTAAAATGGTGTTGTATTCCGTATTTTTTTGAGCCGTTTGATTCACCCTTATGTCGGGGTTAGCCTTCTCGAACAGGGCAATCTGCTTGGCGTAGAAATCCACGTCTTCCGGCCGCCAGGTCCAAAACTCCAAAACCGTCTGGACTTTGGTGTTCTGGGTTTTTATATCCTGAGCTGGACTGTTTTGGGTTTCTTCTTTGGCTCCAGCGCTGAACAAGGACGTGGAGGCTAAAAGAATTAATAAAACGTTCAGAAAAAGAGATTTTTTCATAGGACTCTCCTTTAGTGGGATAAGCAAAAACCTTGCTTCCGTTACCATTTTCCATCCGTTGCTTTCTTTTGTCAAGAAAAAACAAAAAGAATTTTTAAAAATTTTATTTTATTCATAAAATTTATTTTTATTTTTTTAAAAGATATGGTATACTGTCTTTGAATAGAAGAAAGGAGAAGGGGTTTGAAAATAATTGTCCCTATTAAACAGGTTCCCGAAACAAGCAACGTAAAAATGAATACCGAAACCGGTACGGTTATACGTATCGGGGTGGAAACGGTCGTAAATCCCCTGGATCTGTACGCTTTGGAAAGCGCTATTCGTATAAGAGAAAAGATGGGAGGCACGGTTACAGCCCTTTCTATGGGGCCAGGACAAGCGGTCCGGGTTCTTAAAGAAGCGGTCGCTATGGGCTGTGACGAGGGGATCCTGGTTTCGGATCGTAAATTTAGCGGGTCCGATACCTGGGCCACATCCTATACCCTGGCCCAGGCGGTTAAAAAAATCGGTTCCTTTGATCTAATAATTACGGGGGAGCGGGCTACCGATGGGGACACGGCCCAGGTGGGACCAGGAATAGCATCCTGGCTCGATATACCCCTGGCAACCTACGTGGCTTACATTCTGGAGATACAACATTCCCATATAACCGTGGAGCGTCTTATAGAAGAGGGTTATCAAATCCTTTCTCTTCCCTTTCCATCCCTCATTACGGTTATTAAAGAAATCGCAAATCCAAGATTGCCAACCCTAAATGGGAAAATCCGATCAAAGGAGATCGATATACCGGTTTTTAACTCGGAGAATATGGAATTGGAAACCAGTTATCTGGGCTTACAGGGATCACCTACCAAGGTGGTTTCCATACATACGCCTAAGATTACCCGAAACGGTGTGGTACTTCAGGCTGGGACCGATGAAACCATGGGAAAGGGTATCTCTGCTTTGATGGCTTTTTTGGTAGAAAAAAACCTTATCTAGGATATCTAGGAGATGATGGATATGGGTTTAGTATGGACTATCGCGGAACAACATGAGGGAAAGCTAAAGGAGCTTTCCTTTGAGCTTTTAGCCCGGGGGAGAAAACTAGCGGATACCTTGAACACACCTCTTGTGTCGGTGCTCATTGGATCGGGAGTTCAGGATACCACCATGGAAGAATTGATACACCGGGGAGCCGACCAGATCTATTCGGTTCAGGACCCTCGGCTTAAGGATTTCCAATGCGAATCATACGCTAAAGTGTTGACCCGGTTAATCAGGACCTATCATCCCGACATCATACTGGCGGGTGCTACTTCTTTGGGGAGAACTCTTTTACCCTACGTGGCCATTAAGGTGCGGGCGGGACTAACCGCTGACTGCACAGAGTTGGAGATAGAGGAAGGGACGAACAATCTTTTACAGACCCGCCCTGCCATCGGTGGAAACATTATGGCCACCATTAAAACGCCGAATCATCGGCCTCAAATGGCCACGGTTCGGCCAAAATCGACCAGGCCTTTGCAAAAGGACACGGGTAGAACCGGTACCATTATCCACATCCCTGTTACGGAGGATATGCTGGATGACCGGGTGAAAATTTTAGGGTACCGCCGGGATGAATCCCAGTTTGTGAATCTGGAGGAAGCGGAAATTGTGGTCGCCGGAGGCAAGGGGTTAAAGAAAGGAGAAAACATTACCCTGATCCAAGGTCTCGCCAAGGCGTTAGGTGGGGTTGTGGGGGCCAGTCGGGAAGCGGTAGATCGGGGCTGGATTGCGTATCCCCATCAAATTGGTCTGAGCGGTAAAACAATTTCGCCTAGACTGTACATTGGTATCGGTATATCGGGGGCAATTCAACACTTAGCGGGCATTAAGACCAGCGAGATTATCGTATCAATCAACTCGGATCCGGAGGCAAACCTGCACAAGGTTGCCGATTTTGCCCTTGTCGGTGACGCTTTCCAAATCGTTCCTGAACTTCAAAGGCGCATTAAAGCCTGGAAGGGGGGAGAAAAATGAAAGATCAAAACACGACCCGTTATAAACCGGTAACCCCGGAAATTTTAGAAGAACTACGGGGTATTTTAGGAAGGCAGAACGTTCAAACGGAGCATGATAAGTTGGAAGGCTATTCCCACGACGAAACCGATGCGGCCGAATATGGCCATTTTCCCGAGGTTGTAGTATTTCCCATTACGACAGAACAGGTAGCCCGGGTGGTCAAGCTGGCAAACCGAGAAGGGATACCCATTACACCCCGGGGTGCAGGATCGGGCCTTTCGGGGGGGGCCATACCTCAATTCGGCGGTATAGTTATCTCCTTGGAAAAAATGAACCATCTGGTGGAGTTGGATCGGGATAATTTGATCGCGGTGGTAGAAGCGGGGATGGTAACCAACGATTTGGCGATGTATGTCCAAGAACGGGGCCTGTTCTTCGCCGGCTATCCCATGAGCCTCCAGACCTGCGTTATAGGTGGAAATATCGCGGAAAACGCCGGTGGGGGAAAGGCGGTAAAATACGGCGTAACCGGTCGATACATCCAGGGCTTAGAATTGGTTACCCCTATGGGAGATATCGTTTGGTTAGGGGGTAAACTGGCCAAGGACGTTAGCGGGTACGATTTAAAATCCCTCGTGGTTGGTTCTGAAGGTACCCTTGGCATAGTAACTAAAGCAATTATTAGGCTAATTGGGTATCCTACCACGGTATCCGACCTGTTGGTCCTGTTTAAGACGCCCCGAGACGCTATCAACGTGGTCCCCCTTATTCTTTCCAAGGGCCTTGTGCCTACCAGTATCGAGTTTATGGACCAGCTTTCCATTCGGACCAGTTGTACCTACCTTAACGAGACCCTTCCCTACGAGATGGCGGGGGCCCTGCTTCTTATAGAGCTTGATGGAACTAACGCCGAACAGATAGAAAACGACCTTATTGCCATGGGCCGACTTTGTGAAGCCCAGGGGGCCCTAGAAGTGTACGTGGCGGAGGATAAAAACAACATCGAAAGGATATGGAAAGTACGACGAAATATCGCCGAAGCTTTTAAAGTGTATAGTCCCATTCAGAGCTTAGAAGATATTGTGGTCCCCATTTCCCGTATTCCAGAGCTTATACCAGAATTAGAGCGACTAAGCGTAAAATATGGGATGCAAATACCCTGTTACGGCCACGCGGGGGATGGGAACCTCCATGCCACGCTGGTCAAGGATCCGGGAATGGATACGGAAACCTGGAAAATTAACGAAAAAGCATGCCTACGGGAATTGTATCAGATAACCGGGAAGCTAGGGGGAAAAATTTCGGGAGAGCACGGTATTGGTATTAAGAGAAAGGACTTTCTTAAAGAAGTGATTGACCCTGTAGAATTAAACCTAATGCGGGCCATAAAAAAAGCCTGGGACCCCAAGGGTATTATGAACCCAGGTAAAATATTCGATTTGGAATAAAGGCGCTGACATGACAAATACGGCAAGCTCCTAGGCCTGTACAAGAGTTTGGACCACATCGAGGCGGAAGGGATCGATGGAAATTGCATGGGGGACGTGCAACCGATTCGTCAGGATCGTGATGACAATGGAACGTTTTGGATTGACGTACAAGTAGGTACCCGTAAATCCCGTATGGCCAAATCCACCATAAGGATACAAAGAACCAAACTGGAAACCAAACCCCCGTCCTTCCCCCCAATCCTTTAGGGCGTTTAAATAGAGGGGAGGGGAAAGAAACGTAGGATCTTTTTTACAAAAGGTCCAACCAAAGGTAAGCAAATCCCTAGCTGGGGCAAACAAACCCGCGTGCCCTGCCACACCGCCAAAGTAATAAAAGGCGTTCCCATCATTACAGGTGCCCCGTATCGCCGAAGATTCATCTCTCCAACCAGAAAAGCTTAGACCCCGTTCTTGTACCATTTCTTTCTCTATCCAGTTTCCGAATTCGGTGGCCACACATCGTAGAGGATCGGGGTGATAGGTCGTTTCTGATAGGTTTAAAGGTTTTAGTACCAGTTCGCCTATAGCCTGGTCCAAACTCTGTCCGGTAATACGTTGGACCAATTCCCCCAAAAGGATAAAGTTTAGGTCTGAGTAAATCATACCCCTACCAAGGCCTGTTTTCTCCATCATTTGAGAGAGGATGTACTCCAACGAGTTATCCCGTTGGGTGTATAAGGGATACCAGGCGGGCAACCCTGAATGATGGGTCAAAAGGGATACCACCGTAAGGTTCCGCAAGGGGATGATAAGCCTTGGATCATTATAGTCAAGAATATCTAAAACCTTAGCATATAGGGATAACCGTTGCGTATCCACCAGGCGCATTATGGCCGAAGCGGTAAAGAGCTTTGTTAGGGAAGCAAGGTCAAAAAGAGAATCATTCCTCATTTTTTCAGAGGGACTTGCGGCTACGCCCCAACTGCTAATCCCGCTATCCACTTCCGTTTTAATGCCAATAACCGCCCCAGCAAAATGTTTACTATGGCGGTATTGCTCTACCAATGGGGTAAGGGTTTCAAGCTTTAGTTGCATATTCATGCTTTTATTCCAGTACGTTTTTTTGACATTATTATTTCAGCTACCCCGGGGATGACAAAGTTTTCCAACTTTCCGACGATACGGTATCCATGATGTTCGTAAAATCGTTGGGCAGACGTGTTAAAATCAGATACCAAAAGAAAGTAATCTCTTTGTACAGGGAAGGTGCGTTTTTCAAACTCCTCTAACAAGAGCCCCCCTACCCCCTTTCCTTGGGCGTGGGAACCCACAGCGATAAATCGTAAATAGGGGGCCACCAAAAAAGCACCCCGAGGATGTACCCATGCAAAGCCCCCTATGGATTGTCCTGTTTCACGGGCCTCTTCCGCGACGTATAAAATATTGTGGGGATCCCCTAAAGCAGTGCTAAGCTGTTCCGACCATCGGGTTTCTGTAAAATTGTACACCGATTTTAATGGTGAATCCAACGCGATACGGGCACAGGGGAGGATATCTTCGCTAGTCATATCTCGAATGCGCATGTGGCTATGCCTCCAAAAGTAACGTTTCTCCCCGCGAAAGGGCTTCTAAAAAAGTTTGTGTGGGTACGAGCGCAGAAAGATGTCCTGTGGGAACACCTTGCACATACGTCAACCCCAAAAAGGGGTCGTTAGCCGAAAGGAGAGGGGCATCCAGGTCTATCCAACGGCACAGGGGCGCCAACAGGAGAGCCGCGCTTACTCCTAGAGAGGATTCAACCATGGAACTGAGCATTACCGACAGGTTATATTTTCTGGCTTCATGTATCATCCGCCAAGCCTCCTGGGGGCCCCCGGATTTGGCAAGTTTAACCACGATACCATCAATACTTCCCACATAATGGTCCAGATCTTCGGGGCTTTGAACCGTCTCGTCTAAAAGGATGGGCACCGGCGAGCGTTCCCTTAGGGTGTATAACTCTTCGGCAGTTCCTACTATGGGTTCTTCAATTAGTTCTATGGAAAGATCCGCGATTTCATTCACCATTCTGTAGGCCTGTTCAAAGGTCCACCCCTGATTGGCGTCTAAGCGAATAGCTATGTGAGGAAAGTGTTGACGGATCTTTTTAATCCGTTCCAAATCGTCGGGGAAGCCAGCCTTTACTTTAATGGTGGAAAATCCGCAAGAATCAATGTGTTTCAGTGTATGGTCCATATCCGAATCGTAAGCTATGGTAAAAGAACTAGCCTTAACACCCTGCGGTATTGGCGCTTCAAGGGGCTCTAGGTCTGGGCCTTCCCCCATCATCTGTTCTTTCAGGCTAAGAATCGCGGTGGTATACGCAAAGGCAGACATACTATACTTGAACTGGTTACGAACCCCATGGATGTGGTGTTTTTTAATCATCCCTACGCTTATACCGTTCCGGAGATCCTCCATGATAGCGTTCCCCGATATCCCGTAGTAGGGAACCACCGGGGCTTCACCGTAGGCAATGTTCCCATCGGTTTCTATACAAATAAATACATTTTCCCGCCACTGGGAACTACCATGGGCAAGGGTAAAGGGATTACGTAACAGTAATCTATAGGGTGCTATTTGTACCTTAACCATGGACAGGATCCCTTAGGGCCCCATGGAGAAAACAGGCAACCTCATGATCGGCCTCTACCAGCCGTAGCGGGGGCTTCTCTTGGGAACACAGGGGCATGGCAAAGGGACAGCGGTCCACAAAAAGACAACCGGGGCGAACAACCGAAGGAGAGGGTACATCTCCTTTTAATATCATCCGTTTACGTTTTTTACCTTCCACGGGATCGGGTATGGGTACCGCACTGAGCAAGGCTTGGGTATAGGGATGCAAGGGAGAGTGATAGAGCTTTGTAGCCGGAGCGGTTTCTACTATCGTACCCAGGTACATGACCACAATGCGATCGCAAAAATATTCGACCACCGCAAGATCGTGGGCCACAAACAGAAAGGTTAAATTAAATTCCTTTTGCAGGTCCTTTAGTAAATTGAGAATTTGGGATTGGATAGATACATCTAAAGCACTGACCGGTTCATCCGCCAGGATCAATTTAGGTTCCAAAGCCAAGGCTCGGGCGATTCCGATACGCTGACGCTGGCCCCCGGAGAATTCATGGGGATACCGATTGGCAAAAGCCGAGGATAGGCCACAATGATCCAGAAGGGAAAGAGCCTTCTCTTTAATTTCTTCCGCATCCATGGAGACGATACCCCTTTTCACGAAAATCCGTAGGGGTTCGGCTACAATATCCAGGGCCCGCATACGGGGGTCCAAGGAAGAATAGGGGTCTTGAAAAATGATCTGAAAATCTTTACGAGCCCGTACCAGCTGGTCTTCCGTAAGAGCCGCCAGATCCCGGCCTTCAAATAACACGTGACCGGCGGTTATTTTTTCTAACCTGGATATCGCCATAAGGGTAGTTGACTTACCACACCCAGACTCACCAACAATACCCAGAGCTTCTCCCTGTTTAACGGAAAAACTCACCCCATCCACGGCTCTAACCGAACCAATGGGACGTTTAAACAGAATACCTTTTTCGATGGGGAAAAAAACCCTTAGATCCCGAACTTCCAGGATGTTGTCCTGTTTATGCATGATCCCGCTCCTGCGTCCACAACCAACACGCCACGGTTCGTCTCCCCAAAGGCCCATCCAGGGAAATTTCCGGTGGTAAACGGTCTCTACAGATGGGAATTGCCTTTGGACAACGACTTTGGAAAGGGCACCCATTGGGGAGCCCTATTAGATCCGGCGGAGAACCGGGGATTGAATACAACCGCTCCTCCTTTTCCCTATTCAATCGGGGAATGGAATCGAGTAAACCCCTGGTATAAGGATGTTTGGGATCCCTAAAAAGATCCTCCACCGAAGCCCGCTCTACGATTCGCCCTCCGTACATAACACAGACCTGTTCGCACATTTCGGCAATCACACCCAAATCATGGGTTATCATAATAACCGCAGTCCCTTGCTGTTTACACTGGTTTCTTATCAATTCAAGAATTTGTGCTTGGATCGTAACATCTAGGGCTGTGGTTGGTTCATCGGCTATAAGAATATCAGGGTTACAAGAAAGGGCCATGGCTATCATAACCCTTTGCCGCATACCCCCCGATAGTTGGTGAGGATAGCCCTCCGCTCGAATTCGGGCATCGGGGATCCCTACTATTTTCAACAGTTCAATGGCTCTTTCTTTTGCCTCTTTTTTTGAAATCCCTTGATGCAGGACCAAGGTTTCGGCTATCTGTTTCCATATTTTGATGACCGGATTTAAGGATGTTAGGGGATCTTGGAAAATCATGGAGATATGTTTACCCCGAATCGACCGGACTTCTTGATCCCTAAGGGTTATCAGGTCCTTTTCATGGTACAAAACTTTTCCCTGGGTTATCCGTCCCGGAGGATATTCAATGAGTCTTAGGATCGAAAGATTAGTAACCGACTTTCCCGAACCGGATTCTCCCACAATACCCAGGGTCTGGCCTCTAAAAAGTTCAAAAGAAACCTGGTTTACCGCATTTACCATTCCCCGTTCGGTTTTAAATTGCGTTACCAGAGCTGATACCTGTAGGATGGGTTTATCGTTCATATCTATTGTTCCCCCCTATTGAATATTCCGTAGACGGGGATCCAATATATCCCGAAGACCATCCCCCAAAAGATTGAAACCCAGGACCAACAGGGCTATGGCCATACCAGGATAAACGGCGGTCCAGGGGGCTAACATCATCACCTTTCGGGCGCTACTCAACATATTACCCCAGGATGGATTGGGGGGCTGTACGCCTAGACCGAGAAAACTTAAGGCCGATTCAAGTAAAATAGCGGTAGAGAGGGAAAGAGATATTTGAACGATCAGAGGAGCCGTAATATTTGGCAACAGATGGTTAAGTAAAATATACGTTTTGTTCGCGCCATTAGATTTTGCGGCCCGAATAAACTCGCTACTTTTAATAGCGATTATCGCACCTCGGCTTACCCGGGCAAATTGGGGGATATAAACGATCCCTATAGCCAAAATTACATTGTACGTATGTTCTCCCAAAACGGCCATAATAAAAATAGCCAAAAGGAGAGATGGAAAGGAAAATAAAACATCCGCAAATCTCATAAGGACATTATCAATTTTACCTCCCAGATATCCAGCCCAGACACCTAAAAATATTCCAAAGGATGCCCCAAAAGCTGTGGCGCTAAGGCTGATAAAAAAAGATACCGAAGTGCCTTTCATGATTCGGGATAAAATATCCCTACCAAATTCATCGGTACCAAATAAGTGTCCGGTTTTTAAAGAAGGCCCCTGGAGTACATGGGTTGGATCCATAGCTACCGGATCAAAGGGTAACCAAACATAGGAAACGATACTGATAAGGACGTATATCGCAATTAAGAATAAACCAGCTATCGCAATACCATTACGAAACAATCTTGGAATTTTCATAGGCCTTACCTTTTACCATCATCCAGTCGAATTCTAGGATCAACCATGGCGTACAAAAGATCGGTAATCAGATTGACCACCACAAAAAGGGTCGCGATAATCAGTACAATTGCTTGAATGATAGGGTAATCCCGTTGATTGATAGCGTATAAGGCCAATCGGCCCATACCCGGAAGGGCAAAAACTTCTTCAATGACAATAGATCCCCCGAGCAAATACCCCGCATTAAAACCCGTCACCGTGATAACCGGTAAAATAGCGTTTTTAAGCGCGTGGGCTATAACAACCTTACTCCGTGGTAATCCCTTTGCCTTAGCGGTTCTAACATAATCCATCCGTAAAACTTCTAACATGCTATTTCTGGTATACCGCATAACCACAGCAGAAAAGCCAATACCGATAGCAAGGGAAGGGAGAAAAAACATTTTTACATTCATAAGGGGATTTTTGAAAAAACTTACATAGTTTCCCATGGGTATCCACCCTTGAAAATTTGAAAACCCAATAACCATCAAAGCTGCAAGCCAGAATTGGGGCAAAGATAGTCCCATCAAACCTAAAATCCGGCTAAAGAAATCCCCTACCGTATTCTGATGTAAAGACGATAGGAGTCCTAAAGGAAGACCAATTATTAACGCAAGGATTAAAGAAAAGAATGTTAGCTCCAGGGTGATGGGGAATCTATTAAAAATATCGGGCAATACGGGTCTTCCCGTTCGTAAAGAATAACCAAAATCCCCACGCATTACATTTCCGACCCATTCCATATAAAGTACCGGAACAGGTTTATCTTCACCAAAAAGTCGCTTAAGCTCTTCCATTTGGGCCGGGGTGGCCTCTACTTGGGTACCCATATACATTTGTAGCGCCGATCCCGGGATCATACGAACGAGAAAAAAGACAATTAAAGAAACCCCGATTAACACGGGTATTAATGATAAAAGCCTTCTAAAAATATACCTTCCCACACTCGGCCTCACAAAATTGGGGCTACCCCTGAAATAACTAATCTACGGACCAGCCCCTGGAGCTTGTCGGACTTGTCCTTTTTTTAAAGAGATAAATCCCGACTTGCCACGATTTTTTCCTTGTAAACTCCCAAAAGAAACTGGATTTTTTGGAATTTTTAGGGCCAAAGAATACCCTTTGGCCCTAAAAACCTGCCAGTTCCACAGAATCCTAAGGTTTTACTTATTTACTTCCGCAGTGGTAATATAGTATAGACTTCCATTGCCAACCAACTTAAATCCCCTTACATGGGTACTAAGAACTTGATTTTCGTTGGGACAGTACAAAAAAACCAGGGGAGCTTTCTCGCTTAAAAGTCGCTGGAGCTTATCGTAGGTTGCCTTCCGTTCGGCTGGAATAGTCTGTTCCCGACCCAATTCCAACAGACTATCCACTTCCTTATCTTTAAACATAAAGTTATTAACCCCACCGGTACTGTGTAGAGACCGGAAAAGGAAACGATCAGGTTCACTACTTCCTCCACGCAATTCAACCATGGTAGAGAAGTCTCGTTTTTTCCACCGGTCGATATAGTTTCCCCATTCTACCACATCCAAATTCGCCGTAAGCCCGATGTTTTTTAGTTCATTTTGGACAACCTGGGCAACCGCGAGGCCACCTTCATAGGTCGCGGAACAAACAATGTCAAAACTAAAACCATTCGGGAATCCGGCTTCTGTGAGCAATTGTTTTGCTTTGGCGTAATCGGGTTTACCAAAGGGAAGCTGTTCTGGAGGAATGGCCCATTCTTTTGCCGATATGGGTATAGGTCCAGTAGGGGCGGCCATGCCGTACTCGGCTAGTGATATAATTTCGGACCTATCCAAAGCTAAAGCCACCGCTTGACGGACTCGAACATCGTCGAAGGGTTTTTTTTGATTATTAAAACTGAATACCCGAACATTCATTCCCGGTTTACTCATAACCACAACATTTTTATCCCCCACAGCTTGACGGATAATAGCCCCGTCGTTTATGGTCGCCATATCCAAGTTGCCTGACCGTACGCCAGCGTAAAGGGACGCTTCTTCCGGAATAACCTTAAAAATTACTGTATCAGTTAAGGGAAGGTCCTTTTCAAAGTAATTAGGGTTTTTAACCAGGGTCATCGAATTATCGGCTACCCATTCTTTAAGCATATAGGGGCCCGTTCCCACGGCAATTCGTTGCAGATTACCGTTTGCGTCCACCGCTTCCTTAGGAACTATGGAAATATTATTGGATGTAAGGGCATCAAGCAGTGAAGCAAGGGGACTTGAAAGGGTAAGCTTTACCGTATAATCGTCGGGGGTCTCTATTTTTGAAATAGTGGAAATATACGAACGGCCCGGAGAGGCGGTGGCGGGGTCCAGAACCCGTTCCAAAGAATACTTAACGTCCGAAGCGACCATTTCTCTTCCGTTATGAAACTTGACCCCCTTTCTTAAATGAAAAATATAGGTCAAATTGTTTGGGATCTCCCAGGATTCAGCCAGGTCTGGAACAATTTTCATGGTATCGTCCAATCGAACCAGCCGGTTATACAGCAAATCGATGCGTCGCATGGACGAAAACGCTGTCACGATATGTGGATCCAGCCCCACCGCTTCTTGACTGACCCCAATGGTTAACGTGTTGGCCTTTGTAGGCGTAGGGGAAGTTTTTTCTTCTGCCCCCTTGGCAAACAAAGCCGGAGTTACCGATACAGCCATTATGATTAGGCTTATCATCAAAAAAACAGTCTTTTTCATCCCACACCCCTTTATAGAAAGTTGTTATCCGACACAGGTCAGATATGTCCCAAGGTAATAGTTCCTAAAATCACCGATTTTTTTGCTCCGGTAACCGCGGGAATATTGGCGGGTTTTCCCATTAAGGATTCATGACCCAATAGGGCAAAGGCCATAGCTTCTCGAGCTTGATCGGGGATGCCCAATTCATCGGACGTTTGTACCCCAATCCCAGGGGGTAAATAATTTTGAAGTAACCGTAGAAGGGTTTTATTTTTCGCTCCCCCGCCACAAACAATCACTGACTGTATGGGGATAAGGGGTATTACAAAATCCTTGTAGGCTTGGGCAATGGAATAGGCAGTAAAAGCAGTTGCGGTTGCGATGGTATCTTCAAAAGAAAGACCCAACTCCTGGGCTTTACGCTGAAAAGCCACGGAAAATTCCGTCCCATATACTTCCCTTCCCGTGCTTTTTGGAGGTTTTTTTGAAAAATATGGGTCCTTCATCAAAGCCAAAAGCAATTCCCTATGGACAGATCCCTTTTGAGCTATGGCCCCCCCAGGATCGTAAGATTTCTGACCTCCGGTTCCCATAGAAACCAGGGAATCTATTATCATGTTTCCCGGGCCCGTATCAAAAGCAAAGACCCCCTCCGTCGTATCGCCAGAAGGAAGTACGGTTACATTTCCAATTCCTCCAATATTTTGTACCGCCACAGCCTTATCCTTTACTCCAAAGAGTAAAGCATCTATGTAGGGAGCCAACGGAGCCCCTTGGCCACCCTCCGCCATATCCGCTGAACGAAAGTCCGAAATAACCGGAAGACCAGTCAACGACGCGACCACCGATGGGTTTGATATCTGCAAAGTCCCGGTTATTTCCAAGCTTCCCTCGGGCCCCGGGAACGCCTGAGGTTCCGGAGCGTGCCAAATGGTTTGTCCATGCATACATACCGCGTCGATGGACGTAATATCATAGGGCCCCTTTTCTATAAGGCCCTTAATGGCCCGGGCATTCCAGTGGGAAAGTCCAAAATGGGCTCGGGTAATATCGTTGATATCCGCCGAACCGGGTATGCAAAGTTTATGTAACAGAGCCTTCAATTCTCCGTTATAGGGAAGAGAAAACTGATCTTCTAAACGCACATGGGAAAGGTGCTGATTTTTATCCGTCAGTACGGAGACAAGAACCGCGTCTATTCCATCCAAGGAGGTACCTGACATTACACCGATAAGACGATGCTCCGTGCGGGCACGATAACCAGATGTGTCAAATAATTTTCCCATGGTGCATATCCTTCAAAAATCCAAGGTAAAAACAAAAAATTAATCAACCGAACGATTTTACGGATTTTCAGGTCCCTGGTACTATAAGGGGCTGAAAACCAGGATAAACGTGGTCGATGTGGGGGTTTGCAAAGCAAAAAAACGCCAGTTATGCGATTTTTTAGGTTATATGGGAACACCCCGGGCAAACTCCCAGCTCAATTGTCACCCCGTAATCTTGAATTGTCAAGTAAAAACAAAAATAAATTTTAAAATATTATTTTTAATAATAAAACATATTTTCATTTTCTTGCTTATAGGATATACTCATATTATGAGTGGTTGTTTATATCTTATCAAACAGTTTCTTTCCAACCTTGCTCCCAGCGAACGTAAAATAGCCGAATTTCTTTTGGCAAACCCTACCCAAGCGGTTTCCATGGGGGTTAAGGAGTTGTCCCAACATACCCAGTCTAGTACAGCCGCATGCATCCGATTCGCAAACCGGCTGGGCTACGCGGGATATTCGGAATTGCGTCTAGCTTTAACCAAAGAAGTTTTTTCTTCCGAAAACATTCCAGAACAGAGCCCCATGGCGAAACTTTCCGAAGAAACTTCTGCGGGAGAATTGGTTCAACTGGTGGTTCATAATACCGTAGAAAGCCTACAGGGCATAGAAAAGGTTTTGGATCAGCAACAGCTTGAAAAAACTGTGCAGGCCATACTTTTAGCCCCCTATATACTTATTAGTGGTGTGGGAGCTTCGGGTATTGTGGCAATTGATTTACAACAGAAGTTGGCACGGCTTGGATTACAAGCCCTCTATACCGCCGACAGTGATTTGCAGATCGTACAGGCCTGCGCTCTTAAAAAGAACGGACTTCTTATCGCCATTTCTTATTCGGGTGAAACTTCCAGCGTTTTAAAAACAGCCCGGGAGGCAAAAAAAAGTGATAGTACCGTCATCGCCATAACCCGTATTGGGGGCAACTCTCTCTCGCGTCTCGCGGATATTTCCCTTCTTGTGCCAAATATTGAATCTTTGTTTAGAGAAGGAGCTACTCTTTCTCGATTCGGTCAGCTCCTGGTGGTGGATTGTATCTATACCATGATTCTGGCACGACGGGAGAAGGAACTTGAACCCCTACTAAAACGAAGCTGGGAAGCGGTTGCCCATGTGTCAGGATAATCAAAAACTAAGCAAGCGGTGGCCCTTTTAAAGCTTAAAACCGTTTTAAATGAAAATACCTATAAGGGAACCTGTTTGGCGTTGATGTCCATGGGTTTAAGGCCAAATTTAACCATTACGTTTTGGATCGCATCCCGCTCAAAGGGCTTAACCAAGTATACGTCGCATTGATCCTGGAATGAGGTCGAAATGGTGGCAAAGTCCGATAGGGCGCTAACCATGGCGACCCGGCAACCGTCCCCAATCAGGATTCCCGCTTTATCTTCCGCCGATCGGATTGTTTTTAAGGTCTGATGGCCGTCCATTTCGGGCATCATGATATCTAAAAACAAAGCGTCGTAGGGATCGTTAGCCAGGGCCGATTGAAATTTTTCGATCGCCTCCCGCCCTTGCATAGCCGTATCGACTCGACCGTAGATGGCTAGATAATACTGAAGGATCATCAAGGCGACGGGATCGTCGTCGACGATGAGGATTCGGGGGAGACGGCCCAAGGGCTTGGGTTTGGTTGCCGACAGGGCATACGGGGGAACCTTGACGGGGTAGAAGGGGTCAAATAAAACAAAGGATAATTCCCCTTCTTCCGTTGGGGTTGTAAAGAGAATAACCAGGACCTTTCCCGCAGAACCGGCGGGTTTGGTTTGCCACGCGATAACCGTACCGGTTTCCGCGATGGTAGTAAAAATCGGTAGCGCGGAAATGGAATCCATGGGAAGGGAGTTTTCTATCAGTTTCTCTAGAATATAGGGGTGTTCGGAGCGGGCCAAGGCTTTTTGCAGGCGTTCCATTTCTTCGCCCCTAAGGGGAAAGCCTATATCTAATTCGGGGGGACTCTGGGGAGCCTGATTAGAGGACGCTTTGGATCCGTCGCCCGTAGCGATAGCTAAAGCCGCCAAAGCGCTTCGGGCTTGTTCCAAAAAGAGAAGATTTTCGGAATTCGTAGCCCTATGATCAATCAGATCCTATTGATTTTTTGAATTGACAGAACCGAATCCAGGTCCAATAATGGCTATAAGAAAATGGAGGTTTATATGAAGGTATCCTGGTCCCTCATAGGTCTTGCTACGATACTAAGTTGGTCCATACTTTCCTGCGCCAGCGCTCCCAAGAGCACCCAAGCCCAGCCGGAAGCGGCCCCTGCGGCTCCAACCGCGCCGGCTAAGGCGGAAGCCCCTGCGGAAGCGGCACCGAAGCCGGCGGAGGTTCCCGATTATCTTATCCAATCGCGAAAAGCGGCGGATGCGTCCCGGGCTAAAGCCATGGATATTAAGGCCAACGTGGCGGATAAGACCGATTTTGACCAAGGCGAAGCGTTGTACGCCCAGGCTGTTACCCTGCAGAATTCAGGAAACTTCGATCAATCCAATACCGCCTTTATAGGGGCCGATGAAGCCTATAAGAAGGCGTATGCTACCGCATCTTCGGAAAAGGATAAGGCGGAAAAGGCGTTAACCCAAGCGGAGTCGGATCGAAAGGCCGCCGAACAGGCTATCCTTAAGGATCAGGAAGCCTTGAAATCGATTACCGATTCCTCGAACGCGGGGGAAACAAAATGAAGAAAATAACGATAAGTGCCATTTTTTTTGTTATATTCGGTCTTTCTTTGGCGGGGGCCCAAAATCTTTTGGATAATGACCACCAGAAAGCGGGGATGGCCTACGAAAAACAGGCGGCTGCGGCGATGGCGGCGGGGGATTACGCGACCGCCGCGACCTTGTCGGCCCAAGCGAGTACGGAGTACCAGTTAAGCAAGGAGTTTGCCGCCAACGAGGTGCTTCGCTATCGGGCGGCCAACGCGATCAGTATGGCCCAAGAAGCGATAAGCGAGATCGAAAACACCGCCGACGGTAAGGCCGCTACGACGACGGTGTCCCAAGCCAAGGCCCTATTAAAGGAAGCCCAAGCCCTGTACGCTAGCGCCTCCTGGGTCGATAGCCGGACCAAGGCCGAAGCGTCCCTCCAGCTTATCCGGAGTATCAAACGAACGGTGGCTCAACCCCAGCCCCCCGCCCCAGCACCTGCACCTGCACCTGCACCTGCACCTGCACCTGCACCTGCCCCAGCACCTGCCCCCGCGGCCACACCCGCCCCTCAAGCGCCGGTGGTGGAAACCACTCCCCTACCCCGGTACTACGTGGTGCGGGAATGGGCTATAACCAGGGATTGCTTTTGGAACATCGCAGGCCTTACGGCCGTATACGGCGATCCATGGCGATGGGAACAGCTGTATCAGTTCAATAAACCCAAGTTGAAGAATCAGGATAACCCCAATCTGATCTACCCGGGTATGATTATCGAAATTCCCTCCCTTAAAAACGAAAAACGCGAGGGAACCTACGAGAGCGGAAAAACGTATCCGGCGTTTTCAAAATAGTCTGATGAGGTTTTTGCAAAAGTCTGTTACTTTTGCAAAAACCTCTTGCAGTATTTTTACAATAAAAAGATAATTATTTACATAGTATAGAATAGTAAAAATACTGCATGTACATCTAAGGTTGCTCTTTCAAAACTCCCTGAGTTTTAAAAGAGCCTTGGATATTTTAGGTATTACCCCTAACCCCCTGTTCCAATCGACCTTAGGTCGAGGGAATAGGGGGTTTTAATTTTCCTTCGATCCCTTAAAACTTGGGAACCTCGATTTTTTTGATCGTATCGGTGGCCTTTTGAATAGCCGAGCCCGGATCCTCGCCAAGCGCCTTTTGGACCGTGTCCCGGCCAAGGGCTTTACCGCGATTTTCCAGCTCGGCCTTTTTCGCGTCCAGCGATTTCGTCAGATTTTCCGATGAAGCCCGGTCACCCTGCAGAGTCCCCAGCAGGTTGTTGGCGTCTTCCTTGGAAACCAGCTGGCTTTCCAATTCGGCGCCCACGTAATTTTTAAACGCGGTCTCCAGTTCGGCTTGGGCGGTTTTGGCGTATTTATCCATAGCCTTCTGAACGATCCGCTGAACCATATCATTTAAGTTGGTTTGCAGAGAAATGCGGGGCTCCTGACCCTGATCCTGGGCAAACTGAAGGCCCACGTCTATGGAAGGCACCGTCGCTACCGCTTCGGCCACCGCTTGGGCTAGGGTGGTCGAGGGTTGTCGTAACTGGGCCTGGGTTATCCGAATAGTACCTTCGCCGGCGAGGGAACCGTTTATACTCCCGGTACCATCGACACGGGCGGTCATGGTTCCGCTAAAGCCCCCGATGCCAATGGCAGAAAAGGAGGAGCCCCCGTCAAAGGGGAGGTCCCTTCCAGAAACATGGAAGGAAAACCGGTCCTTGGCATTGGAACGGAAATCCGCGACGGCGGAAGAATCCACCGCCCACCCGGCTCTGCCAGCCCCCGCGGCAGTAGCCACGTCCGCACCCGCTCCGGAGGCAGTGGCCACGTCCGCCCCGGAAACAGCGGCCCCCGAGGAGCCAGCCACCGAAAGCTTTAGACTCGTGGGCTCCCCGATCAGATCGCTATCGCTGGAAAGGTGCCGTAACTCCATGTTCCAGCGGGTCCCCGAGGTCGGGGGGCCCACGGTAAAATCGGAATGTAGCAGGGCCAGCGTGAACAGGGGGTATTGGGTCGAGGGAAATACCACGTCCCGACCTCGGGGCCCGGGGACGGCTTTGGTTTTGGACTTCCCGTCCTTTTGCTTTAGTTTCAAAATCAGGTCCAGGGCCTTTTGGCCGTAGGCGACGTACCGTTGGGCCGAATCGGAGAGGATTTCCCGAATCGAGGGTTCCAGGGCTTCCATGGCGGCGCCACTCTTTGGATCGACGTAGGATTTTAACCGGGCCCAATCCTCGTCCACCGACAAGCGGGCCGCTTTTTCCAGGTCCGTAGCGGTTTTCAGATCCCCGGTAAAATCCCGGTTCAGGGTTTCCAGCTCCTGGGTCAAACCTTGGGCCTGGGACGAAAGGGTCCGCACGTTCCCCAGGGCTTCGCCGATGGCGGATGGGGTGTTGAGACTTTTAACGTCCAGGGCGAACACGGACTGAGCCGAACGTTGAGCCTCCGTTACCCGTTTTTCCGTGTCGGTAATCCGGAGTTTCCATTTTTCCACCGCGTCGGCGTAGGCTTTGGCCGCGTCTTCGTAGGCCTTTTTACTTTTTAGGGTATCCTTCTCCCGATCAAGCAAACCCTGGGCCGAAAAGTTTTCCCAGTTTACCAAGGGAGGGGCAGAATTCTTTGGTTTAGACGGTCCTGGAGACGGTGCCGACGAGCCAGACAGAAGGCCCGAACTTCCCCGGGGGGTACCAAAAAGTATAGCGTCAGCCCGCCCTTCCTGGATATACAGCCGGCCCCGGAACGCCGCGGCAGGGTTTAAACGAAGCTCCAACCGATGGATCTGGAATAGGTTGGTCATCGGTGCGTTCCGGTCCGCCACGGTGATATCCCCGATGCGGATACGAAGACGGAACAGGTCCAGATTGAACGACGAAACCTCGCTCCGTGCTCCAAACAGGCTTTCAAGACCTCGCTCTAGGGAACTTTGGAGTAGGGGATTTAAAAAGAAGAGGTAGAAAACCCCCACGGCCGCGAAAAAAGT
>CAYRLW010000018.1:46358-59068 GCA_964425215.1 uncultured Treponema sp. | reverse complement strand
CCAAAGATCCTTCGCTCCGCTCCCTTAGAACGTCCCGTCCCAAGCTCGCTGTAGCAGACTCTCTGTCAGCAATTTCCGTGCCGACTTATCCGCACTTTTCGCGGCGAGGGGCAACCTATCACATCCCCCTCTTCCCTGTCAAGCGCTTTTTCAATCTTTTTTTCGTGGTCGTTTCAAACTAATAAAAGTTACATATTTAGACCCCAAAAAGCAATATTCCTATTTATTTCCAGGGTTTTTTTCACGTTCAACGTTTGGCGACGTCGGTAACCATATCGCACAAGGGCTTGGACTGTCAATAGATTATTTGGGTTTTATGTAAAAAATGTTAAGATTTTCCTTCCTCGGTATTTTTATACACCTTAAAATAATCGCCAAAGGACGTTAAAGAGAGGACCACCGAAACAAGAAATAAACCAATGGCGGAAATTCTTAGAATAGTAAAAAGCTCCATCGAAAGACCCAATCGCTGAGAACTGGCCGCTAGAAGGGCCACCAACCCGGCAATCATATAGGCCACCGCTTTTATCTTACCCCCCGAACGGGCTCCCATGGCTATGCCCCGCTTCATCATCAGGGTTCGAAGAAAAAGAATACCAAATTCCCGGTACAGGATAACCATTAAGAGTAGCGCCGGAAGGATATTATCCACTACAAAACAGAGAAAATAGGTAATCCGAACCAGGGTGTCCGCGAAGGGATCGAATAATTTTCCAAAATCGCTGACCTCGTTACGAGATCGGGCCACTTTTCCATCCAAAAGATCGGTAATTTCGGCGATAACAAATAAAATCCACAATACGGGAACAGTCCAAAAAGCGCCGATAGGAAACCAGCGGGGAAGTAGATACACCACAAAAAAGAAGGGCGCGAGTATCAGCCGGATCGAAGTAATTTTGTCTGCTAGGGTCATGAAAGCAGTATGGGGTTTGACAAGAGGGATGTCAAGCAATAGTATAGGGGTCAATGAATAGGACCTTAAAAACGTCGTTACACGCCTCTATTTTAAAAACCGTTGGAACGTTTGGGGTTTTAGAATTACTGATCTTTTATGGAGTTGCCTACTACTATAAATTTTCCCGAGCCTTTTTACGGGCCTTTATAATTACCCAAATTTTTTTTGATCTGGGTATTATCCTTTTTTTAGTTTTATGTTCCAATTTTTTCTACATTATAAACACGGGAGAACGGCTTACGCGGGTAAATTTGGCGAATAAAATCACCCTATTACGAATCAGTATGATTCCCTCTCTCTTTTTTTTAATCCTTGCGATACGGGACCATCGTATCGGACCGGTACTTTTGATCGCGGTGGGGATAACCTTTTTAACCGATCTTATCGACGGGCGGGTTTCCCGGGCCACCAAACAGGTTACCTATATGGGAAAGGTCCTCGATTCGGTGAGCGATTACGCGTTACTCCTGGTAGTCTCCATCACCTACACGGTTTTTTCTATCCTTCCGCCGTGGCTCCTGGGCATCGTTCTGTTTAGGTTCCTATTCCAGGCCGTAGGGATGCTTCTCTTGTTAATTATCCATCGCAGAGTGGAACCCCAAGCCACGATTTTTGGTAAAATCGCCGTGGCTACGACGATGATACTTTTCGCGGTGGAACCCCTAAAGCTACTGTTACACCATCGGTATCACGACGTATTTTTTTCTTTGGAACTTATCGCCGGATTGGTAGTGGGGCTGTCGGTTTTTGATAAGGGGTTGCGTTTTTATCGGATTATTTCATCAAACGAACCGTAAGCCTATCCGATTCTAAGCCTATGCCCCAACGGGTCCCCGGAGCCGCTTGATTCAGGGGTACGTCCACGTCCTGACGTTCCAAGTTTAGGACGGGAGCCCAGGAAGGAGGGTTCCCCCCTTCTTTCGGTTTAGAAGCCAATACATAATTCCCCTGGGTTATAAAAACCCGCAGTATTCTCGAGGTACCGCCCACAAGAGGCACTAATCGATGAAACCGAACGATCGTGACGGAACAGCGTAGGGGTCCGTTCTCATTTTGGAATTCCAAAATTTGATACAGCTGGTCCCCCATGGGGGATATGCGGGGATTAAACGATTCAAAGCGGACGGAAATTTGGTTTTGGCCGTCCACCCGCAGGAAGCCCACCGGGTTGTTCCCAATGGAAAGAGGCTCGGACCGAAGGTACCTATAGGAACCCCACGAAATCACCACACCGAGCAAAACAATTAGGGGGAAGCCCGCCGCCCGGGGGAAACAGCACCCCACCAGGCCCAGACCGCCTATCAAAATCCAGGGGAGATAGTATTCCCGGTCCCACAGGAGCGTGGCATTAGAAAAAATAAGAGCTCCCGCAAAGACGGCCACCGTAAGGCTGAGCAAAATAAAAAAAAGGGAAACCAATCGGGATTTCCGACGGGGATCGTCCCTCGCCCAGGGGATATGGAGGAGAAAACCCAGGCTTATTCCCAGAAAAAGAGCCGCCCCATACCCCAAATCCCGACCCAGGGGAAACGCGTCAAAGGTCATACAGGGGGGAATACTTTTTGGTTAAATAGTCCAAAAAGGCCCGCGAATCCGGAGCTTTTCCCGTCACGGTTTCTATCAATTCCAAAGGAAGAAGCCGGGCTCCCAAACGGTGAACCCTATCCCGGAGCCACCCCAGGGGTACATCAAAACGCCCAGTTTGGATATGGTCATCGATATCGGGGACATCATTTTTAAGAGCCTCCCATATTTGAAGGCCATAGAGATTCCCCAGGGCATAACTGGGAAAATACCCAAAGGCCCCCATGGACCAATGGACATCCTGCAGTACCCCATCCGCGTCGGTTTCGCTCTCCAGACCGAGCAGTTCCACCATAAGGGCGTTCCACTCCCGGGGCAGGGCATCCACCGACAGATCCCCCGAAAACAAACGTTTTTCCAGCTCGTACCGAAGAATGATATGCAAACTATAGGTAACCTCGTCGGCGTCCACCCGAATAAGCGAAGGCTTTACCGCGTTTACCCCCCGGTAAAAATCCTGAGCCGTTATGCCCTTCAAGGGCTCGCTAAAGAGCTCTTGCAGACGAGGGAAAAGCCCCTCCCAGAAGGGGAGGCTTCGGCCAATAACGTTTTCCCAGAGCCGGGATTGGCTTTCGTGGATACCCATGGAAGCCCCGTCAGCCAAGGACGTACCCCGGAGTTCTGGAGGAAATCCCATTTCGTACAAAGCGTGTCCCGTTTCATGGATAATGGAAAAGAGCCCCGAAAGGATATTTTTAGGGAAATACCGGGTGGTAATCCGAATATCATCGGTTCCCAATGTGGTCGTAAAGGGATGGGCGCTTAGATCCAACCGTCCCCGTTGAACCTCAAAACCTAGGGTCTTCATAAGATCCTGGCCAAAGCGGTCCTGCCGGTCCACCGGGTATTCACAGTCCAAAAAAGACCGGTCCACGGGAGAACGGGCGGCTATTTTTTTCGTTAAAGCGGTAAGCTCACGGCGAAGGGGCGTAAAAACGCGATCAATCGTATCAACGGTCATACCGCTTTCATGAAGATCCAAAAGGCCGTTGTAGGGGAGTTCTTCAAAGCCCCACAAACGGGCCTTTTGCTTCGCAAAGTCGATCATGGTCTGAAGGTGGGGTGCAAAAAGGGAGAAATCGTTCTGTTTACGCGCCCTGACCCACGCGGCCTGCGAAAGAGCCTCCGCTTTGGCGGCTTGGGCAACCAATTCGGCGGGGAGACGGGTAGCGCGATCGTAGGATTTTCGAAGGACCCTTAGCAAATCCCGGTTCACCGGAGTTAAGGATTCATCCCCCCACGGATTTTCCGAGGTGGACCCTAAAGCCTCTAATGTTCGTCCCAATTCGGGATTTGTCTGCCCCTCATGGAGCCGTCCTTCCAACAGGGCCACCTGCTCAGCCCGGTCTTCCACCCCGGCGGGGGGCAGGTACGTTTCCTGATCCCATTGTAAAAGTGCCGAAATATGGGCCCAATGCCGATTCTGGCGATCCAATTCGTACAGACGATCTAAAAGTTCCTGTTTTGACATCCCCTATCCCCTTAGTTTGATTTATAATCGAGTCCACGCTAAAAACAACAGGTTTTTAACATGAACTCGTAATAAAAAACCGGAAAGTTTCCTTTAGAAACCCTCCGGTAAAGAAAACCCCATCACATGGAATTTCCGCTTCCCCAGGTATCCATGGGTCCTGGAAATTCACCCTTTCGCCCACCCTTAAGAAGCCTGGCAAGCGGATCCGACAAAATCCTAGGGCATCACGCTGTATTCTTGAACCACCTGAATTTCCGATTGTACCGATCGAACCGAAGGAACCTCCCGGGCCGCGGAAATCGCCGCTTCTACCACCGCCTGAGAATTGGCCACACCCCGGAGGGTCACGGCGTTTTCGAGGGCCAGAGCCTCCAGGAAATGGACCGCGATCTTCTTATCGTAAAGGATATGCTGAACCACCTTCTGGGCCATTACCAGGTCTTTTATGAGCAATTGGTTTTTCTGCTCCAATTCCGGAGTAATGATGAGCTTTTTTAGTTCCTTTATCATTTCCGCTGCCGTGGCGGGATGTAAATTCCCCATATTGAACGTGGCATGGTAATTTTCCGCGGCGGTCCAGTCATAATTGAAGAAGAAATGATGGAAGCCCTGCCGATCCCGATCGCTCTGATCGATTATTTGCCGGGCCCTTTTTTCGTCGCAACGGAAATAGCTCTTTACCCGTTCCACCCGGATTTCCATAGGGGCTACCAGGAGGATAGACACGGTTCCGGGTAATCCCTTAAAGACAATTTGGGCACCCCGGCCCACAAAAACACAGTTCCCCCCTTCGGCTTCCGCTAAAAGGGCGGTTTTTAGATAATGCAGATAATCGTCCCTATCCTGGGAAAGGGACGCCCAGAAGGATGGTTTCCGCTCGTCATACTTTTCTAGCTTCGTGGAAACAAAGCCATAGGATGTGATTCTTTGTTCAAGGGTCGATTTATCCACGAAACGGTAATCCATCATTTTAGCTAATTCGTGGGCCGTTTCATCCCCCAGCGCCGCAAGTTGTCGGGAAATCGTTATGATCGCCATATGCAACCTCCTTGCGTAAATAGTCAGCCACGGTTAGAACCTACGGTTCCCTGTGACCTGCTTTAAGCTTAGGACTTTTTAAGGGAAAAGTCAAAAAAGATTTTCCTTAACAGGGGGGATGTAGGGGAATTCCACCACGAACAAGCTACCCGATTTATTCTCCCACGAGAGGCTTCCGTTCAGCTGTTCGCAGAGCGCCTTGACCAACTGCATACCGAGGCTTTGCAGGGATTCAATTTGAAATCCCTCCGGCAGTCCCGATCCCGAATCTCGAACCTCCAAACGGATCATATCCTGTTCCTGGAGTTCCAAACGTATCCAGATGGAACCTTCGGTTCGGGCCAAACCGTGTTTAATCGAATTGGAGATCAATTCATTAATAATCAACGATAAGGGGATAGCCTGATCGACTCCAAAATTGATGGATTCGCATTGGATGTAAGAAGTAACCCGGGACGAATCCACATCGTAGGACCGGAAAAGATACGTAACCAGGGAGGTTATAAAGCCGTTGATATCAATGGATTGGAGATCGTCGCTCTGGTATAGCTGTTCGTGGACCATCGCCATGGATTGGATTTGATTTTGTGAATCATAAAAAATCGAGCGAGCGTGGGGGTCCTCCAGGGTAGAACTTTGAAGGTTCAATAGACTGGATACGACCTGCAGGTTGTTTTTAATCCTATGGTGAATTTCCTTCAAAAGCACTTCTTTTATGTGAAGGTTTTCCTTTAACTTTAACTCTTCTTTTTGTCGCTGGGTAATATCCCGTATAATTCCCACCGTACCGATGGCGCTCCCCTCGTATTCCGGTAACGTAAGCCCCACACAGGAAATTTCTCCGTAGGAATACACGGAAGCGGTAGCCGATTTTCCCGGTTCGGGGGGCTTGTTTTTTAGGCGGACCACCAGATTCCGGGTCATCCGTTGTCCGGTTCGCCGTTCGTCAAAAAGCTTCGGCGCCCCTAACACCCCGGTTTTCTGTCCCCCCAGCCGTTTTAAAACCATCTGCCTACTTACCCGAGGGACATCATCTTCCTCCAAAATAGTGGAAAAATGCCGACCGATCAGGTCCGAGGGGGCATAACCCAGCTGGGAAACCGCGTCGTTGATGTAAATAAAACGACCATCCCCATCCAGGGTATACACGATATCGGGAATATTGCTCACCAGTTCCATATACCGGCGTTCGCTAATCTGCAAGTGAACATTTTGCCGATCCAGACTCTCGCGGATATTAAGAACCTTTCGAATCATAATGGGGAGGGTCCCTAAATGCCGTTGCTCCGAATCCCGTAGAATAAACGAGCAGGCCTCGTCCCGGATTAGATCGTTAACCCGGTCCTCTTCCCCGTAGTAGGCCAACAGGATGAAGGGCCGGGGCCACAGGGACAGCCAGTCGGCGAAGGAACCGTTAGCAAAATCCGTATCCGTAATTATAATATCCACGGAGTTTTCCGTAACCATCTGGTCGGCTTCCTGAATGGTCTTTGGGAAAAAAACCTTGTAGGCTAAATTTTTAATACGTATTAAATCAAGAAAAAGGGTTCTTTCTTCTGCCACGGAAGAGGCAAATAATATTTTTTGAAGTTTGGGGTCCTGGGTCATTTCTGGCATAGTATATACTAAGCAAATATAAAAAGCTATTCTTAAAATCTATGAAATATTCCCATTTAACCTGGAAAGAATTGGAAAAAAAGACCGTGTATTCCTGCCGCGTTTTTTCCATTCAGGATGTTTCCAGCCAATCTCCAGAAGGGGACATAAAAACGTTCCACGTACTCAGGGCCCCCGATTGGGCTATCGTAATGCCCCTGCTCCCCCACCCCGCAGGGGAGAGTTTTCTCATGGTCCGCCAGTGGCGCCACGGGGAAAACCAGCTGAGTCTTGAATTTCCCGGGGGCGTTATAGAGGAAGGAGAAGCGATAAAAGACGCCGCCGCCCGGGAATTGGAGGAAGAAACCGCGTATCGCGCGGGTAAGCTTGAGCTTTTGGGAACCTTTAACCCCAACCCGGCCATTATGTCTAACCGGGTCCACATATTCCTCGCCCAGGATTTGGTACCCTTGGAAAAACAAAACCTGGACGACGATGAATACGTGGACGTGGAAAAGGTTCCCCTCCACGAGGTGTTGGAGGGCATGGGGCGTCCACCCTACGTGCACGCCCTCATGGCTTCGGCCCTTACGCTTTACTTGCGCGGCGGCAGGGGAGCGTAGGCCTTTCCGGCAACCCACATACCATCCCGAGCTTCTCCCCGCAAGCTGGGAATAACCAAAACTTGGCCGGGGAAAATGAGATTCGGGTTATCGGGGTTCTTAAGCTTGGATCGGTTCGCGTTGTACAGGATTTTCCACTGGGTGGGGTCCCCGTACACAAAGGGGTAGCCCGCGATATTCCAGAAGCAATCCTTGGTGGTAGCCCAAGGTCTAACCGTGTACTGGGCCGGCAGGGGGGCCAAAGCCGTAACTCCCGCCAGGGCGTCCAGCACCCTTTGAGCCGCCGCGATGGCCCCATCCCAGTTTTTATCCGACCGATCCTGGGTAGCCTGGCCGTAGGCTACGGTGGCGGTGGAGTATTGGGAAGGATACGTCTTATCCGCCCCGATGGAGGTGGCCCAATCGAGCCGCCCTTTCGCCTTGCCGATGGCGTCGTCCACGGCTTTAATTTTTGCCTGCAGAGCCGCAAACGCGTCTGGGACCCAGGCCAGATCGGCGATCGACCGCTGGGCCGCCGCTAGGGCCTCATCGTACTTTTTATCCGTCCTATCCTGAAGCGCCTCCGCATAGTTGGACTGGGCCGAACTAAACGGAGAGGGGAAACTAGCGTCGGCTCCCACGGAGCTAGCCCAGTCAATCTGGGCCTTCGCTTTAGCGATTGCCTTATCCGCATCCATAATTTTAAGCTGTAGAGCCACGTACGCATCCGATAGCTGGGCGTTTTTTAAGGCCTCCGCGGCGTATTTGGCGGAAGCGTCGTAATCCCCATAATCAAAGGCATCCTGAGCAAGGGCTTTTAACCGAAGACTTTCCTTTAGATAGGGGTTATTCAAAACATCAGCGGGGGCATCGGAGGAAGACGCCGATACTGCGGCGGACGATGACGCAGAAGTAGCCGCCTGGGCTACCGTAGCGAGGGGGGTAAATCGCAGGGGGACCATAGACGGAGCGGGATCGGAAGCCCACAGGTCCTGGGCTTCCAAGGCCGTGGAAGGACCCGCTACCAACACAGCCGACGGGCTATCAAAAGAGAATTCCGTGGAAACCGCCGGCTCGGGTAAGTCGGCTTGGGAGAAAACGTGAACAGCAGGAAAACTGACCGCTAGGGCGACCATCATTGGTAATAGACGGTTCATCGGGAACCTCCTTCCAAAATCGCGTTGGCATTTTTGGCGGTTTGCTCGCTTTCGGTCATCTGTTTAGTAGCCCTATTCATAGCGTCCAAGGCCTTTTGACGTTTATCCGCCGCGGTGGCCCGAACCGAGGCGAACAATTGCTCCGCCTGGGTATAAAGATTCGCTGCGTCGTCGTATTTTTCCGCCTTGTACGCCGCGTCGGCCTGGCTTAGGACATTAGAGGCGTTATCGTATCCATCCTTAACCGCTACGTTGGCCTTTAGTTCGGTGGCCGCGTTTTTCTCGTTCACCGCCGCCTTTCCCAAGGATGAGGCGTTCATTTCTTTACCCTTGTTAAGGGCCAAATTAAACCGTAACAGGGCTTCGTCGCTCGCGTCCCGGGCGCCGGGAACGTTGCCCTGATCGTAGAAACCCATAGCTTGATCCAATTTGGTACTCGCCAAGGCATAATTGCTCGGGTCGTAGCCCGCGAAACCCCGCTGGTCGATGGTGTTTTTGACCGCGTTAGCGTCCAACCCTGTCTTAAGGGCTAAATACCGGGACCGGGCGGTGGCGGCCGTATCGGCGGCACCGTAGTAATCCCCCGCTTGGTACTGCTGATGCGCCTTGGCAACCTCAGCGTCGGCCACCGCGAGACGGTCGGGAACCAATTTTTCCGCTCCCACGGCTACAGCTAGGGCCCTAGCTTGATCCAACTCGTTTTGCCTAGCGTCGGCGAAAAGGGGTAACGTCTTTTTAGCCACCGCGTCGTAGGCGTCCGCGGCGGAAAGGTACAACTTGGTAGCCTCTTGGTAGGCCGCCATATTTTTATCCTTAGCCTTATCTCGAGCCGCCAAATATTGATTTTCCGCGGCCTTCCAATCGTCGGGGAAATAGGTGGGACTCTGAACGTCGAATGCTTGCTTTCGAGATTTTTCAGCCCGCGCCTGAGCGGAAGCTAAAGCATCCGTCGTAGCTTGATCCGGTTCCATTTTGGAAAGGTCCTTAGGCGGTTCCGGGGGCTTTTGTTCGGCCTGCGGAGCCGGAGCGGCAGGGGCCGGAGTTACGGCGGGTTGTTCCGATGGGGCTTGGGGCGCCGGTTTTGGGGTCCCCGCGCAGGAAGCCGCGAACGTAATAATTAACGCGCCGGTGAGAGCACGCATTATAATTTTTCGTTTCATAGGCCACTCCTCTTTAAATTAGATAAGAATATGACGGGGTTAAAAAAATCCCTTCATATACGTATCCATAGTGTACTTCTCTTTTTTTTATAGGACAAGTGTTTTTATCCTTTTTATCGGACCTTTTAAAAAGGACTCGATAAAGGAAGGTCTTGCGATGGAAGGAAAATGTTTTTACAATTTATGAACAGAACACATAAAGTTCTTTCAAAGTCAGCGGACTTTTTATAGAACCCCGATTAATAAAGAATTAAAACCATCGTGGCGGGAACCGCGACAGGGAGCAAAAGGAGGCGGTGATGGCGGATATTACCTTTGAAATAACCAAACATTTTGGCGTTCTTTCGGAAGAAAAAAGCGGATGGAAAAAGGAATTCAACCTGGTGGCTTGGAACGGGAGAAGTCCCAAGTACGATATCCGGGATTGGTCGCCGGACCATGAAAAAATGGGAAAGGGGGTTACCCTGTCTCCCGAGGAGGCTAAAACCCTTTTAGCCCTCCTTTCGTCGGCCCTACAGGGAGCTTAACCCTATACCGAACGAAGAGAGGCTATGGCCTCTTGGGTCATTTGGTCGCAAAGTTCGTTGTACTCGTTCCCCGCGTGGCCCTTGACCCAGCTCCAGCGGACCCGGAGTTCCGTCGAAAGGGCATCCAGAGCTTGCCATAGGTCTTGATTTTTCACCGGTTCTTTCGCGCTGGTTCGCCAACCGTTTCGTTTCCACGAGTTTACCCACAGGCTGATTCCCTTTTGAACGTACTGGGAATCGGTAAAAACGGTGATAGCGCCCAGAGGAGGGTCCAAACGGCCCTTGATATCCCGCAGAGCTTCTACCGCGGCGGACAATTCCATCCGGTTGTTCGTGGTCAACGGTTCGGCGCCCCATTTTTTTGCCAATAAGGGGGGCGTGGCCCCGGGGTTTACGATGACGTACGCCCACCCCCCGGGCCCCGGGTTTCCCGAACAACCACCGTCGGTAAAAACGATCAGTTCTTTATTAGCCATGGGATACCGCCCCAGGGGCTTGGGCCCAGCCTCGACGAACCACCTCGGTTTTGGCGTAGGCCTCTTCCAACAGGGCTTCCGTTTCGGTCCAACCAATGCAGGGATCGGTTACCGAAACCCCGTACAAAAGGCCTTCGCCTCCGGGACTAGGTACCTGGCACCCGGCTTCCAAGTTGCTTTCCATCATAAAGCCCACCACGGGGCAGTGGGGGTCCCGCCGTTGATCCAAAATATCCCGCAACACCAGGGCTTGCCGTTCGGGCCTTTTTTCTGAATTGCCGTGACTGCAATCCACCATCAAAGCGGGAGAAAGCCGAGCGGCCACCATCCGTTGGGATGCTTCGTATACCTGGATACGGTCAAAGTTGGGCCCCGACTTTCCCCCCCGAAGAATCAGATGACCGTCAGGGTTCCCGGAGGTACGCATGACGATGGTATTCCCCTGCCTATCGATACCCACAAAGGAGTGGGGACTGGCCGCGGAAAGGATAGCGTTGATGGCGATCTGCACGTCCCCGTCGGTGGCGTTTTTAAAACCGATAGGCATGGAAAGGCCCGACGCCATCTCCCGGTGGGTTTGGGATTCGGTTGTCCGGGCTCCAATAGAAGCCCAAGAGATAAGCTCGGCGATATACTGGGGAATGATGGGGTCCAGGACTTCGCTACCCGCAGGGAGTCCCCTATCGTTTATGGCGACCAACAATCGGCGGGAGATTCGAAGCCCCCGGGCGATATCGTAACTGCCGTCCATGTTGGGGTCCGTAATCAATCCCCGCCACCCCAGGGTGGTCCGGGGTTTTTCAAAATATACCCGCATAACGACAAGAAGCCGGTCGGATACTTTTTTTGAAAGCTCCGAAAGACGGGCCGCGTACTCCAGGGCCTCTTCCTCGTTGTGGATGGAACAGGGTCCCACCACGGCTAAAAGCCGGCCATCACGCCCCGAAAGGATTTCCGTAATGCGCCGCCGGCCCTGAGCCACGGTTTCCGCGGCCCTGTCGGTCATGGGAATTTCTCGGGCTAATTCCGCGGGAGATACCAGGGGTATCTCGGCGGTAATTCGTAGGTTGTTGGTCCTTATCATAACGTTCTGGGCCTACAATAGCCGTAAGACGGCCTTACCGCAAGCCCATGGAACGGTTTTTAATATTTCTGTACACGAACCCAGGTACCCGATTCGGCGGAAGCGAAAATCGCGTCCAATACCGCCATATTGGCGACCGCATCGCTTACGGGGGTGGGAACCTCGATTTTTTCGATCAGGGACCGGGCGAATCCGTCAAATTCCAGCAGGTATTGGTCCACAATTTCCGTCTCCACCACCCGTCGGCCCACATCGGTAACCACGTGCAGGCGTCCCGGTACGTCCCCGTACATATTAAAGGGTACCTCCACCGACAAGGCTCCTCCGGTACCGAAGGCGTCAACCCTCTGCATAGAAAAGAGCTGGGTCCCTACGGTAAAGGTTGAACGTCGACCTTCTCCAAAATCCATAATACCCGATACGAGGATATCGGTTTTGAACTCCCTATCCCGAAGAATGGTAGCCATAACTTGGGTAGGCTCCCCTTCCATGAGCAGTCGGGCCGAAGACACGGCGTAACAGCCGATGTCCAAATTGGCCCCGCCCCCGAAATCGGCGATGTTGCGGATATTTTGAGGATCCCGATTGTTATAGCTAAACATGCCGTGGGTGGTCATGACCCGACCCAGTTCGTTCGCCTGCACCAATTCTACCGCCCTCCGCCATTGGGGGTGAAACCGGTACATAAAGGCTTCCATGAGGGGAACCTTCTTTTTAGCGCAATATTCCGCCGCTTCCAAGGCCTCATTCGCGTTTAAACCCAGGGGTTTTTCGCAGAGCACCGGTTTCCCCGCGTCGGCGGCTTTTTTAATCCATTCCAGATGCAGGTGGTTCGGCAGAGGAATATAGACAAAATCTATATCCTTATCCGCCAAAAGGGCTTCGTAGGACCCGTAGGGTTTTGAAAAGTCCCATTTTTTTGCCAGGGCGGAAGCCTTTGCTCCATCCCGGGACGCGATTCCGTAGGGTTCTACCAACAGGGATTCTCGTAGAGGAACCGCGATCCTCTTAAAGTAATGGGTTGAACCGCCTAGAACTCCCATCCGCAATTTTTCCA
>CAYRLW010000018.1:0-46258 GCA_964425215.1 uncultured Treponema sp. | reverse complement strand
ATCCTCTTAAAGTAATGGGTTGAACCGCCTAGAACTCCCATCCGCAATTTTTCCATAGCGTTGTTCCTCCAAAATAAAATAATCGTAAACGAGGCTCCTTCAAAACTCAAGAAGTTTGAAAAAACCTTAAACGGTCAACAGATTCGCACGATACACGATCATCCGTTAAGGCCCATAGGGCCCTTACTGTCTAGGTTGTTGATTTTATCTCTAAACGTCAAGGCCGTTGGAGTAAGCGCCAAACCTCCTTCGGCGGTTTCTTTAATCGAAGAAGGCATGGCGTCCCCAACGGTTTTCATCGCCCAAACCACCTCGTCAAAGGGAATAAGGCTTTGAACCCCCGCCAGGGTCAATTCGGTCGCCACCAGGGCTTGGACCGCCACGAAGGCGTTTCTTTTAACGCAGGGAACCTCCACCAAACCCGCCACAGGGTCGCAGGCTAGGCCAAGAGAATTTTTAAGCGACAGGGCGGCGGCAGAAAAACAGCGGTCCAAGGGGAGTCCTTCAAGGTACGAAAGGGCCCCGGCGGCCATAGCTCCCGCGGAACCGCATTCGGCTTGACACCCCCCTTCGGCCCCCGCCAGGGTAGCCGACTGGGCAATCAGAACCCCCACCAGGCTACTTATTAAAAAGGCCCCCCGCAGTTTTTCCGGGTACGGGGGGTGAAGTTCCGGAGGAACCGGGATAGCGGGGCCCTGGGTCGCGCTATCCATCCCGTTTTCCGGCGGAGGACCGGCAAAACTGTCCCACCAAGCCCAAATGGAGCCGGGAACAATACCGCTGGAACCCGCTGTAGGAAACGATACGACCTTGCCCCCGCAGGCGTTTACTTCGTTCACCGCCAAGGCATAGGCCACCGTTTTGGCGAAAAAGGGATCCCGGATCATACGTCGGGGGGCCTTGGAAAAGGCTAGGGCCGAAGCGGTGGTCAGACCGGACCGGGAATACTGCCCCTTGGATAGACCGCTTACCAGGGCAGATCGGGTAACCTGAATACGCAGGTCCAGCTCTTCCAGAACCTGGGCCTCCGTGCGGGACGACATAAAGGCCTCCCGTTTTATAGCGTAGGCCTCCGCGGAAAGGCCCTCGGTTTGAAGGATCCCTAAAAGCTCCGTAAGGTTTGAAAATCGAAATTTCATAACCGCTCCTCAAGTATACGTCCCCCCAAAGGTCACCGGTACCGGGATTCCTGGGGTTCTACAGCGCGGGGAAGCGAATTACCCGATAAATAGGGGGTAATTTTTCAATCTGATCTACCAAGGCATCGTCGATGGGGCCGTCGGTCTCCACGACCAAAAGCGCTTCATCTCCCCGCTCCTTTCTATGGCTGGAGGTGGTCGCAATGTTGATACGGTTTGCCGCCAAAATATGGGAAACGATGGCGATTACCCCTATTTCGTCGTGGTGAAGCACCAACAGGGCGTTCAATTCCCCCGAAAGATTTACCTGGTAGCCGTTTATCTCATCGATCCGTATGGCCCCCCCACCCACGCTGGTGGCTCGAATTATCTGGGTTACCGGGCCGGACCGATCAACCTTGGGGCTTTCCAATTCAATAATCAACGAATTGGGGTGCCAAGACGGAGGCAGGGTGGGTTCGGAAATAAAATCGATGGGAAAACCCCACCCCCCGGCCATCGCGTCCTGCAAGAGGGTTTCCCCCTGACCAAGCCGTTCATCCTCCGGCGGAATTCCCAAAAGACCGGCAATAGCGGCCTTATCCGAACCGTGCCCCCGCCAGGTGGTAGCAAAGGACCCGAAAAATCGAATGCGAGCGCGACCGGGAAGACGGCCGAACATTTTCCGCGCCAAAAAGGCTATTCGGGCGACGCCGGCGGTATGGGAACTGGAAGGGCCTATCATGACGGGCCCAAAAATTTCAAATATGGATACGTTTTCCTTTGGCATAGGCTCTCCATCGCAAGTATAACGCATTTTTCTGTTGCCACGGTAGACCTTAATTTAGTATTTTAAGATAAAGCCTTTGTTTGCGATAAAGGCATTATACCAATACCATACTACGCCGGAACCATTTCAGCGTACTGGTCCCTACGGGCCCTTGGTACGTCTTATGGTACGGCACGGAGAAGAGAGGAGAAGGATAGTTATGGCGAAACAATTGATGTTCAACGAGGATGCCCGGCGCAAGTTGCTTTCCGGTGTCGAGCAGATTTCCAGGGCTGTTAAGGTCACCCTGGGGCCCAAGGGTCGCAATGTTCTGCTGGATAAAAAGTTTGGAGCCCCCACGGTAACCAAGGACGGCGTATCGGTAGCGAAGGAAGTTGAACTCGAAGACCCCTACGAAAACATGGGAGCCCAACTTCTTAAAGAAGTGGCCACCAAAACCAACGATATCGCCGGGGATGGAACCACCACTGCTACCGTTTTGGCCTACTCTTTGGTTAAAGAGGGTTTGAAATCCGTCGCCGCAGGGATGACCCCCATAGAGCTGAAGCGTGGTATTGATAAGGCGGTAGAAATCGCCGTCGATGAAATTAAAAAGAACGCCAAAGAAATTAAGGACAAGGAAGAAATTTCCCACGTGGCTTCCGTTTCCGCCAACAACGATGCCGAAATCGGAAACACGATTGCCGACGCCATGGAAAAGGTTGGTAAAGACGGGGTTATCACGGTCGAAGAATCCAAGACCATGGACACCACCATCGAGTTTGTCGAAGGTATGCAGTTTGACCGGGGTTACATTTCCGCCTACTTTGTAACCGATCGGGATACCATGACCAGCGTTTACGAAGACGCTTACATCCTTATCCATGATAAGAAAATCTCTTCCATGAAGGACATGCTTCCCCTGCTGGAGAAGGTCGCCCAAAGCGGCAAACCCCTCCTTATCATCGCGGAAGACGTGGACGGCGAAGCCCTCTCGACCCTGGTCGTGAACAGCCTCCGGGGGACCCTGCGGACCTGTGCCGTCAAAGCCCCGGGCTTTGGGGATCGCCGCAAAGCCATGCTGGAAGATATCGCCATTCTTACCGGCGGTGAAGTTATCTCCGAAGAATTGGGTCTTAAGCTAGAAAATACCGATATTTCTCAGCTTGGAAAGGCAAAGACCATCAAGGTAGATAAGGATAACACGACCATCATCAACGGTTCGGGCAAGCAGAAGGACATTCAGGATCGGATTGCCCAAATCAAAGCCCAGATCGAGGAAACCACCTCGGACTACGACCGGGAAAAACTTCAAGAACGGCTGGCCAAGCTCGCCGGTGGCGTAGCGGTTATCAACGTGGGCGCCGCCACGGAAGTGGAGTTGAAGGAAAAGAAACACCGGGTAGAAGACGCCCTTTCCGCCACCCGGGCGGCTATCGAGGAAGGGATTGTTCCCGGAGGCGGTTTAGCCCTGATCCAAGCGGCCGCGGTTCTGGAAAAAGCCGATGTGAGCAAACTTACGGATGACGAAAAGGTGGGCTTTAAGATCGTTAAACGGGCCCTGGAAGAACCCATTCGCCAGATCGCCGAAAACGCCGGCGTAGACGGCGCGGTTATCGCCGATAAAGCTAAAACCGAAAAGAAGGGTGTTGGGTTTGACGCCGCCAAGATGGAATGGGTAGACATGGTTAAAGCGGGTATTATTGATCCCGCCAAGGTTACCCGGTCAGCCCTGCAGAACGCCGCGTCCATCGCGAGTCTGCTCTTGACCACCGAGTGCGCCATCACCGATCTTCCCGAGAAGGAAAAGGCCCCCGCCATGCCCGCCGGCGGCATGGGTGGCATGGGCGGAATGGACTACTAATCCATCCAGACAACCGTGGGGCATCCCGGTAGGGGCGCCCTGCAAAAAAAGACCGCTTCGGCGGTCTTTTTTTTGTTTCCTAGGAGTTTGTCGGACTTGTCCGTTTTTCATTAAAAAAATTGCGGCTTGCCGCAATTTTTACCTTGCAAACTCCCAAAGGAGCCGGGTTTATCGTAATTTTAATAGCCTAAGGGATACCTTAGACTATTAAAATTAACCAGTCCGACAGGCACCTAGGCTTCGTGAAGACGACGGATCTTTGCGAAAGTCTTACCGTTTTAGAACTTTAGACCGACCATAAGGATCGTTGCGTCGGTTACCGTATCGATCGTGTGGTTCGTATAGTCCGATAGGGACGCCGACTGTACCTGGTAGCGAACCCCCATGAGGAATGAACCGAGTTTTAAATCCACCCCCAGGTCTACCGCCACCTCAAAACCCGAATAATCGCTGGCATCCAGAGCTGAAAAACCCAGTTTAGCGCTTCCCCAGGGCATAATAAAGTTCGCTATAGGTAAGGCCAGTCCAATTCCAAAATCAAATCCGTAACTGGTAAGGGCGTTGGTTGACGATCCGTCTATATAGGTAAAATTAGCGGTCATACAGAGCGGCCCATCCAGGGGAATGATAAAATAGATATCCCCGGCTTGGATGTCCTTGGTCGAAGATCCTACCGCCTGGGTTCCGTTGCCCGCCCCCACGTAGAGTCTAAAGCCAATATCTTCTAAAGCCTTATTGGAGGACGTGGCCTTAGCGGGAGCGGGACTACTCTGTCGCGGTGGGGGGTTGTTGGCGGTGGTATCCTGGTTGGAAGTGGTATCCTGGTTGGTGGAAGGCCTCACCAACGTTTGCGCCCGTCCCTGCGCCGTGGCCGGAGGAGCCACCTTTAGGCCCGCGATCGTTGAACCCACCTGATCCGCCAAGCTCAGTAAAACCGCCAGTTTTCCTTCCCCTTGGGCGGAGGATTGCCGATAGATTACCCCCGTTTCCACGTCGATCATCCGGGAACTGACAAAGTACGTATCCCCCACCAGTTCAACCCGGATTACCACCACGTATTGGGCACCTAAATACTTACCAGCCTTGCTAATATCTTGATCGGAAACCATCCCGGAAAGCTGAAATTCCCGTTCCTTTAAGACCTGATCCACGTATTCCCGGTCCAAAACCACAAAGGCCTGGGAAGAAACTAGTTTTTCCACCACCTTATCGGTCACCGGTGCTACCACGGAGGGATCGATTTTATCGTTGACCAGGGCGTTTAGCACCGCCACTTTAGGAAGAGCCACCGCGAATAACGCTGGAACCACGAGGAGCAACAAAAGGGACCCAAATCGACGCATACCACACCTCTTTCCCGCTAACTTGCAAGGTACCCGTAAAAGACATCCCCCTTAGGGACCGTCCATAATGGACTTTCATGGGCTTTTACGATATGAATTATTATATGCTTGATTTCTTAAAAAACCTACCCTTTTTCGACCGATTTAGAAAGCTTCCTTTGGATTTGGAAGCTTTGGCCGAGGAAAAATGGGTGGCCGATTTTACGAAACAAAAAAAAGCCCGATTCCCCGAAGAAAACCAAGAAGCCTACACCGCCGTTTATCAAAAAGGGGCTCTCCTTTTATCAATTAAAAAATCTAACTGTATGGTCTGGATCGACGATCCGATGTATCGATATTCCGACCTGGTGATCGAAGGGGACCTTCAGTTTCACGATACCAAGGGTTACTATGCCGCGGGTTTCCAATTTAGGAAAACCGACGATTTTTCTTACTATTCTTTTTTAATTTCCACCAAGGGGTATTTTCGAATGGACCTCCGGTTTAACAACAGCCCCGTGGTTCTGGTGGGGTGGACAGAAATTCCAGACCTTGAGGTCCAATCCCCTTTTCGACTCCATTTTCGTCTTATCGCCCTGGGCTCCAAGTTTACCCTGATCCTAAACAACCGGTGGGTCGCGGAAGTGTCCGATGATACGATCCCCTCGGGCAAAATCGCGTTCTTGGGGACCGTTTACGATGCTCCATCCCAACTCCCGGCTCCAACTTCCTATTCCATAGCCCTGGACCATCTTATTTTAGAATCCCGGACCATTGAAGTGGAGGCCCACCACCTGCGATGGAATACCCTTATCAAGGTGGATCCCCAGGCCCGGTTACGCCTAGCGGAGACCTTTTTTGCTATGGACCAAAGCCTTCCAGCGTTGGTTCAGTTAAAAAA
The DNA here is from genome assembly GCA_964425215.1 of uncultured Treponema sp. Classification (GTDB taxonomy): domain Bacteria; phylum Spirochaetota; class Spirochaetia; order Treponematales; family Breznakiellaceae; genus CAYRLW01. The sequence goes on along the minus strand of CAYRLW010000018.1, from coordinate 40,284 downwards.
GGCGTGGAAAGTCCAGGGCTACCATCGAACCCAAGAAGAACTCCTTTTAGCCGCTAAATGCGCCCTTTTGCTCTCCCTGTACGAAGAGGCGGAGGAGTATTTGGACCGCTGTATTGAGGAGGATCCCGATTCGGACCTGGCTCGGCAAGCCTTAAATGAAAAGGCTAAAAGTCTTTATTTGCAGGATAAATTCGCTCAACTGAAGGATCATCTAGAGGAAGCCCTCCGGTATTTTCCCCAGGATCCCACCCTTTTAACCCTTTTAGGGCATACATACACCTACTTTAAAGACCCCCAGTCCGCGAGCCAGACCTACGACAGGGCCCTATCACTAGAGCCGAATAACGGGCTTATCGCCCAGGACGCGGCCCAGGCGTACGAACAATTGGGTAGAATTGGGGATGCGGAAGATCGCTACGTAAAGGCCGCCCGGGCCTTTTTTGCGGCGGAAAATTTCGATGACCTTACCCTGGTTCTCCAACGGCTTTTTGAGCTGGCCCCGCAAAATCCCGAAATCCACGCCATAGCGGGTAAACGGGCCTACGCTTTGGAAGATTGGGCCACGGCGTCCAAAGAATTGGCGGAAGCCCAGCGTTTATACGCCCTTTTAGAGTCCACTGGTGGATGGGCTGGAGAACGGGACCCGGCGGTACCGTATCTTCAGGGCCTTTTGCGACTTCGGGAGGGTAAGCGCAAGGCCGCCCTACCTTTTTTTGAACAGGCCGTTCGCTTGGCCCCCGATTATGGTCCTTTCCGGTTCCGTTTAGCCGAATGCCGCTTCCTTTTGGCAAAAAAAAGCGATGATCCTGAACTGAACGAGCAGTTGGAGGCGGCCCTGCGGCTTTCTCCCGACGACGGCTGGGTAGCCAATTTAGCGGCCCAAGTAGCCATGGCTCGTGGGCACCTGGATGAAGCCAAAACCTATCTGGATAAAGCCGAAACCCTCTTAGGCCGGGTCCCGGCCCTGCTGGCGAACAAGGCGGAATTACGCTTTCTCTTAGGCGACCCGGACGGCGCCCTTGGGATCTTGAATACCCAGGGGATCGTGGACGAACAGGGAATAATGGATAACGAGGCGGGTAATATCCTTGTTCGATTAGAACGATTTGAAGAAGCGGAACAGCGGTACCAAAACGCGTTGAAAGCGGACCCTGAAAATTTGGAATATCTATCAAACCGTTCTCGCTGTTTAATTGAGTTGGGCCAATACGGGGAAGCGGATACTCTGCTCGCCCAGGCCTACGAAAAGTCGCCCAACGCGGAGTTTTTAGAATTGATAGCCTACGTGGCGGTAAAAAAGGGAGAATATCCCCGGGCGGAGGCTTCGTTGCGCCTGGCCTTGGAGCAGAATCCCGATTCGGTCTCCGCGTTAAACTCCCTGGCCTGGATTTATAGCACCATGGGGCGTTGGGCCCGGGCGGAGGAATATATCCAGCGTTTAGAACGGCTCGTTAGCCCAGGGACCGAGGCCTTCCGTTCCACGGCGGAATTACGGAAACAATTTTTGGAAGCCACCACAAAATCCGTGGCCTGTGGGGTCTGCGGCAGACTCTGGCGGGTGGAACGGAATCCCCAGCCATCCCCCCCCCTCCGTTTGGTCGCCCAACCCCCGGAGGATCTACCGGCGGGGACCTGCCCATCCTGCGGAAAAACCTACTGTATCGCCTGCGTCAAGGCATCGCTGGACACCCAGGGCCGTTTCGTCTGTCCCCAGTGCGGAGAACGATTAAAACTCTTCGATGAGGGCCTAAAAAAGCTAGTAGCCGATTGGGCTCGTTCCAATGGGTACATTGCGGAATCTTAAATATTTTGGTATTCTTAGGTTATGCGTGTAGAAATTAATCCCCGCGGCAACGGCGCCTGTCCTTTATGCGAAAAGAATGGTACCTGCCGTATTCAAAAGACCCTTAATGAGTCTGTTACCCCGTTCCCCGACCGGGACACCCCCATGGAACTGGTGGTGTATTCCTGTCCGCATTTTAAGGAGAAGGGTTAAGGTGAACGAACGTCTTGAATCTTTGCTTCGCCGTTACGAAGAATTGGAACAATTGATCCAGGATCCCGAACTGAGCCGGGATCAAAAAAAATATAGAGATGTTATGCGGGAACACTCCCAGCTCTCGGAATTAGCGGCAATTTACCACGAATCCGAACGGATCGACGCTCAAATAGCCGACGCGGAACAGCTTCTGCGTCAGGAAAAGGATCCGGAGATGCGGGATATGGTAAAAGCCGAGCTGGAGGATCTTTTAGTTCAAAAAAAAGAAGCCGAAGATCGGTTAAAATTCCTTTTAATCCCCAAAGATCCGCTAGACGAAAAAAATATCATTATGGAAATTCGCGGCGGAGCGGGGGGAGAGGAAGCGGCCCTGTTTGCGGCGGATCTTTTCCGTATGTATTCCCGGTTCGCAGAAAACAAGGGCTGGAAAATAGAGGTGATGAGTTCCAACGAAACCGAGTTGGGGGGATTAAAGGAAATAATATTTTCCATCAGCGGTAAGAATGTGTACGAAAACCTTCGATACGAGTCGGGGGTACATCGGGTCCAGCGGGTTCCGGCTACGGAAGCCTCAGGGCGGATCCATACGTCTACCGTGACCGTGGCTGTTCTTCCGGAGGCGGAGGAGACGGAAATCGATATTAAGCAAGAGGATCTTCGTATAGACGTTATGCGGGCCGGCGGCCCCGGGGGGCAGTGCGTCAACACCACCGACTCGGCGGTTCGAATTACCCATATACCCAGCGGTCTGGTAGTCCATTGTCAGGATGAAAAAAGCCAAATTAAAAATAAAGCTAAGGCCATGCGGATACTCCGGGCTCGACTGTTCGAACTGGAGGACGAGAAAGCCCGGGCCGAACGGGCGGAGGCTCGGAAAAACCAGGTAGGCTCCGGGGATCGGTCCGAACGAATTCGGACGTATAACTATCCTCAAAACCGTCTGACCGACCATCGAATTAACCTGACGCTCTATAAACTGGACTTGGTTCTTCAGGGGGATGTTCAAGAGCTTTTTGACGCCCTTAAACTTTCGGCCCGGGAAGAATTGCTCAAGGCCACCGCTTCATGACCCTTGGGGAAATACGTCTTGAGGGTGCGAATCGACTCCGCAACCTCGGCGTCGATACCCCCGAACTGGACGCCACCCTCCTTTTGATGGAGGTCCTTAAAAAAGATAAGACCTTTCTTATGGCTCACCCCTTCGATCCAATCGATGAATCGAGTGTAAAACGCTATAATAATTTTTTACAGCGGCGAGAAGGGGGAGAGTGCGTGGCCTACATCGTGGGCCGCAAGGAGTTTCGAGGTTTAGACTTTACGGTCACCCCTTCGGTCCTCGTTCCCCGACCGGACACTGAAATTTTAGTGGAAACCGCCCTCCAATACCTCGATTCTTGGTCTCTAATGGATCAAACCGGCTTGCAGAAGACAGGAGCGGTACACCAGGCGCATGCGGACGCTCCACCTGAGGGGGTACCCCGGGTCTTGGACGTTTGCACCGGCTCGGGCTGTGTTATTGTGGCCTTAAAAAACGAACGCCCCCAGATATCTGCCCACGCCTGCGATATTTCGGAGGACGCCCTGGCGGTTGCCCGATTGAACGCCCAACAGTTGTTACCAACCCAACAAAAAATCCAATTTTACCAGAGCGATCTTCTATACTCGGTTCCCGGGACCTTTGATCTTATCGTTTCTAATCCCCCCTACGTCCCGTCCCAGCGAATACCCACCTTGGCAAAGGAAGTACGAACAGAACCGATTTTGGCCCTTGACGGGGGTGCCGATGGGTTAGACCTTATTCGCAGGCTTATTGTGGAAGCGGCGGATCGGCTTTCTCCAGGGGGAGCTTTATTTTTAGAATCCGATAGCAGTCAGGTTGATACTATAAAGGTATTGCTAGAAAAGGCGGGATTTTTGGATATACTCAGTTGTAAAGACCTGTCGGGACAAGAAAGGATTACCGGTGGCCGAATGTGGCCTCGTTACAAAAGGGCATTATAAAAAATGGAACAACTAAAAGAGCAGTTTATCCATAAGCTGACTTTCTACGAAAAGGAAAAACGGGACCAGGTTATTCAGGCTTTACGGTGGGCGGAAGAATTGCACGGAGATCAAAAACGGGCCTCCGGGGAACCCTACCTGATCCACCCTATTGGAGTCGCTTCCATCCTTATCGATTTGAATATGGATAGCGATACGATTATCGCGGCCCTGCTTCACGATTCCCTAGAGGACACCCAGGCTACCTTTTCGCAAATAGAGGAACGTTTTGGGAGTACGGTTGCCCAAATGGTAGAGGGGGTCACTAAAATCGCCGATATTTCCGCAAAAAACAAGACGATCCAGGAAGCGGAAAACATTCGGAAAATGCTCTTTGCCATGGTAAAGGATATTCGGGTTATCCTTATCAAGCTGGCGGATAAACTGCACAACATGCGGACCCTGGAATATCTACCCAGCGACCGCAGAAAAATTATCGCCCAGGATTGTATCGATATTTACGCCCCCCTAGCGGACCGTCTAGGTATTTCGTGGCTCAAGGACGAATTGGAAGACTATTCCCTCAAACACCTGAACCGGGAGGTGTACGATCAAATAAAAAAAATAGTCTCTTTAAAACGGGGAGAACGGGCCCAATTCCTTTTACAGGTTCAGGAGGCTATAGAACAGGAAGCCGCGGCGTCGGGAATTCGGATTACCGTCAGCGCCCGGGCAAAGCATTTTTATTCCATTTATCAAAAAATGCGAAAACGGAACAAGGGGGTGGATGAGCTTTTTGATCTTTTTGGAATTCGTATCCTTTGCGATACGGTAGAAGCCTGCTATACCCTTTTGGGAACCGTGCATCGGCTATGGAAGCCCATCGACGGCCGTTTTAAAGATTACATTGCCATGCCAAAATCCAACGGGTACCAGAGCCTGCACACCACCGTTATGTCCTACGATGGAAAACTGTTAGAGATCCAAATTCGAACCTGGGATATGCACCGGATCGCCGAATTCGGTATCGCCAGTCATTGGGTCTATAAAAAAGGAACCACCTCGGAAGTAATTACGCCCCAGGACCTGCCCATCGTGAACCGACTAAAGGATTGGCATAGCTTGCAGACCGAGGGCCCCAGTTCCGCCATTTCCTCCACCGCGTTTCTAGAGGATATAAAGAGGGAATTGCTCAAGGATTCCATCTATGTTTTCACACCCCAGGGGAAGGTAATAGAGCTTCCCGCAGGGTCCACCCCCATCGATTTCGCGTACCATATCCACTCGGCCATTGGGGACCACTGCGTGGGGGCCAAGGCTGACGGGGTGATCGTACCGCTGACAAGCGAGTTAAAGAACACCCAGGTGGTGGAAATCCTTACATCCCAAACGGCCCACCCCCACGTTAACTGGCTCCGGGCGGTTCGTACCTCCAAAGCCCGGAGTAAAATTAGGGCGTGGCTACAGCAGAACGATGAAAGCTTGATTATCGAAAAGAACATCGTCGCCAAAAAGAAGCACCATCCGCCCTTGATCCCGGGCGTCGAAACTCCCGTCGCGCCGGGGAGCGCCCCCAGCCACAGTCCTTCGGAACCCATACAAACGACGGTGCAAAGCCAAGTTAAGGGGGTGCTCCAGGTCCGGGTGGAGGATGAAAAAAACTTTATGATCCGGTTCGCCCAGTGCTGTAAACCCGTAACGGGAGACCCCATTATTGGGTACGTTTCCCGGGGGCGGGGAATTATCGTTCACCGGCAAAACTGCAAAAACGTGGCAAGCATCCCGGACTTTGAAGAACGCAAGATAGAGGTGGCTTGGGAAAACGCCGCCTCCGTACTTATCCGGCGCTTCAAGGTAGAAGCCCGCAGATCCTTTGACCTTTTCTCGGAAATAGAAGGGGCGGTACGGAAACAGCAAGGACACCTTATCGAAGGGAAACTTGAGGAAACCGACACCAACCATTTAACGGGATTTTTTACCATGGAACTGGAAAACCGGGAGGATATCAAAAGGGTCCTTAAAAGCCTTCGGGCTATCCCCTCGGTTCTCAGTATTCAATCGATCAACTAAAGAGCCCACTCAAAACCCGAAGTTTTTGAAGTTGAAGTACTAAGCGGTTCCGTTAGTTTTCCCGGACATCCACGACCCGATCCACCAAAGGGGAAACGGCATCGACAAGCTCTTTACGGTTAAGCCCCTCGACCTTCATGGTGCAGTAAGAATTGGTCGGGTCTTCTCCGTCAAAGGTCGCTAACGAAATAATATTACCCCCAAGGCTCGATATAGCTCCCGCTACGGCGGCCAATTCACCCCGTTTTTCGGGAAGCAGAACGGTCAGACGGATTCCCGTATGCCGGGCTCCAAAGAGTTCTATAAATAATTTAAACAGATCCGACTCGGTAATTATACCCACCACCACGTCGCCCCGCAGAACCGGAAGGCCGGAAATGTTATTATCCGCCATAATACGGGCCGCCTCTTCGATGGGTAAGTCCTCGGTTACCGTCACCACCTTTTTGGTCATAACGGTTTCCACCTTTAATTTTGAAATAAGGTAGTGAAGTTCATAGATATCCAAGGAAGTGGCTGGAGACGCGGAAGCGTGAATTAAATCCGAAGCCGTAACGATACCAATCAGTTTTCCCGATTTATCCAACACCGGGATACGGTGAATTTTTTCTCGTCGCATAATCGCCTGAGCGTCGGGAACGGACATATCCGGCCCAATGGTTACCGGATTTTTTGTCATACAGAGACCCACGTTCATAGTTGCCTCCTTCTACAAGATCTAAAACCCTGCCAGATTGGTCTGACAGGTTTATAAATAAATTTAAGAACAAACTCCCGTTTTGGCAAGCCAATCCAAATCCGGCGCTAAAAACCTGTCTCTTACGCTGATTGACCTAATTCCTCATAGAAAAAACGGTCCTCGGAGCCCGTTGGACTAGCCCCGCAGGTTCTAGAGCCCCAAATAGGCCTTGCGCACTTCCTCGTTGGCCAACAAATTCGCGGAACTATCGCTCATTTTAATCCGTCCGTTTTGAAGAACATAACCCTTATTGGCTATTTTTAACGCCATGTTAGCGTTCTGCTCCACCAAAAATATGGTTGTTTTATTTTCTTCGTTAATCCGCTTTATAATTTCAAAAATATGTTGAACGATGAGGGGAGCAAGACCCAGGGAAGGTTCGTCCAAAAGCAGTATTTTTGGCCGTGCCATGATAGCCCGAGAGATAGCCAACATCTGCTGTTCCCCGCCGCTCAAGGTCCCGCCAGCTTGGGATTTTCGTTCGGCCAGACGGGGAAAAAGTTCAAAGACCCATTCCAAATCCCGTTGAATCCCTTCCCTATCGGTCCTTAAAAAGGCTCCCATATCCAGGTTTTCTAGCACCGTAAGCTGAGGAAATATGCGACGGCCCTCGGGAACTTGGGAAACCCCCATGGCAACAATTTTGTGGGGACTTTCCTTTGAAATATCCACCCCACCCAGGGTAATAGACCCCCCGCGAATAGCGGTGATTCCGCAAATAGACATAAGGGTCGTCGTTTTTCCGGCTCCGTTGGCGCCGATGAGGGTAACAATTTCCCCCTCTTCGACGGAAAGGGATATATCCTTCAGCGCCTGAATATTACCGTAGTACGTATTAACGTTTTTCAGTTCCATCAGAGCCATATCATTCTCCTAAATACGCTTTGATCACGTCGGGGTTGCTCTTAATTTCCAAGGGAGTACCCTCGGCGATCAAACGACCATAGTCCAGCACGTAAATTCGCTCCGAAACGTTCATCACCAAACTCATATCGTGCTCGATAAGAAGGATGGTCACCTTTTCTTGGTCCCGTATGATGTTGATGGTTTCTTCCAGTTCCTTGGTTTCGTGGGGATTCATACCGGCCACCGGTTCGTCCAACAGCAAAAGGAAAGGATCCGTGGCCAAGGCCCGGGCTATCTCCAAACGTCGCTGGGCACCGTAGGGTAAATTCCGAGCCATCTCGTTTACAAAGGTATGGAGGTTCAATTTAGCCAGGATATCGTAACTCTCCTCGATTACCCTCTGTTCCTCTTCCCTGGTCGCTTTATCCCGGATTATCGCCTTAAAAATCCCCGCTGTAAGGGAGTTGTGCCGGCCAATCATGACGTTTTCCAGGACGCTCATATTTCCAAACAGACGGATATTTTGGAACGTCCGTGCAAGCCCCTTCCGGTTGATGATGTGGGGTTTTAGGCCGTTGATCTCTTCCATTCGGTCTTCATCTTGAAGCCGAATGGAGATAGAACCCTCGGTGGGCTTGTACACCCCCGTAATACAGTTAAATATGGTCGTTTTCCCGGCCCCGTTAGGACCGATAAGCGCGGCGATTTCTCCCCGGTTTATATGCAGTGAAACCTCATCGATAGCCCGTAGACCTCCAAAAACCATAGAGAGGTCGTTTATTTCCAAAATGGTAGTTTGGTCACCCATTATAGCTCTCCCTTAGAAGCCCCGGAGGAACCTTCAGCGAAGGTATATTTTTTTCGATTCCGCGGTATAAGACCGTCGGGCTTAAAGATGATCACCACGATCATAGCTATTCCGTAAATGAGCATCCGGTACTGAGCCAGGGGTCTAAAATACTCGGGCAACAACTTTAACAAAAGCGCGCCGGCGATGACCCCAGGGATAGACCCGGTGCCTCCAATGACCACGGCCATCAAAATGATAATCGATTCCCACAGGGTAAAACTGTCTGGATTAATGTAGGTCGTTTGGGTCGCCAAAACCACCCCCGCAATACCCGCCCAAAAGGCGCCCAAGGCGAAGGTACTTAATTTATTCCGTACCAAGTCCACGCCCATGGATTCGCAGGCGATTTCGTCTTCCCGCATGGCCTCCAAAGCCCGACCGACCCGGGAATCTTCGATACGGCGAACCACAAAAATCGTTATAATGACCAAAACCAAGACTATGTAATAAATATACACCGCCGCCACTTTGGGAGGCAGGTGCATATTCAACAGCCAAGGGCGGGGAATAAGGCTTATGCCGGTGGCTCCCCCCGTTACGCTGCCCGAATTCTGAAGCACCATCCGGACTATTTCCCCAAAGGCCAGGGTAATAATCGCCAAATAATCTCCCCGGAGCCGTAAAACGGGAAGACTTAAAAGAACCCCAAAAATGGTGGCCAAAATACCCGCCGTGGGCAGGGAGATCCAAAATAGCCACGAAGGATCGATGCCAGAAGCGACCATCAAGGGACCCACGTACTTCCACAAAAGACCGTAGGTATAGGCACCCACGGCAAAAAACGCCGCATACCCCAGGTTCAGCAATCCACCCAGCCCCACCACTATGTTTAAACCCAACGCCAGTATTACGTAAATCAACGCCGTAATCATGACGTTGGTATGATACATACCAAAAAAGTAGGGGAAGCCGATGACAAAGACCAAAAGGACAAGGGTCGTGCCGTATCGAAGGGACTTCTTTTGAAAAGCGACGCCCAAGCGGCCTTTAAATTTACCGTAGGCGGTGTCCTTTGTTACCCTATCGCCCCGATGTTCGTTCCACTCCAAGGCCATTTTCCAAAGGAACGCCAGAATAAAGGAACCCACAGCCACCAGAGGAATCATGGCCCAACGAAATTCCACCGTAGCTTTTCCAGCGGAAACGTTCACCTTCATTACCATCATGGGAAAAAGCAAGAGAACGAACCAAACCATGGTAACAAGGGCACCCACCATATCGGATAAGAGTTTTTTTCCGTTCATTTCCCTAAACCTTCTGCTTTTGATTCTTGCCAAGGATACCATCGGGCTTGAATATCAAAATTAAAATTAAAATGATAAAGGCAAAAGCATCCTCGTAATCGCTAGAAATATATCCGGTTCCTAAACTTTCAGTCCAACCTAAAATGAAACTTCCCAGGACCGCCCCGGGAATACTGCCGATTCCCCCAAGGACCGCTGCCACAAAGGCCTTAATTCCCGCTACAAATCCAATATAGTAGTTTATTTGGCCCATGTATGAACAAATTAAAACGCCTCCGATCGCGGCTAACGCCGATCCAATAATAAAAGTAATCGATATCACCTGGTTGATATTCACGCCCACCAGCTGGGCCATATCCTTATCCTGGGCGGTGGCCCGCATAGCCTTACCCACCCGGCTTAATTTTATAAGCATGGTAAGAAAAATCATAATGACCGCGGTGGTCACCAAAATGATGAATTGGGTTGAGTTTATATAGTCCCTAAAGGGAGTTAGAAAACCTAATTCGGGTAAATACGAAGGAAAGGATAAATATTTTTCCGTTTGGGCTAATAAAACAAAATTCTGAAGAATCATTGAAACGCCGATTGCGCTGATAAGGGCGGATAAACGGGGCTTGTTCCGTAGGGGTCGATAGGCCAACCGTTCTATCGTAAAACCATAGGCGGACGCGAACACCACCGCCGCTATAATAGATAAGAGCAGTACCGCGATTATGGGCATTCCCAAGGTAAAAAAATAACCACCCACGATCAAAGCGGTAAATCCGCCAATCATATACACTTCACCGTGGGCAAAATTGATTAATTGTACGATACCGTACACCATCGTATAGCCCAGGGAAATGAGCGCGTAAATACTTCCCTTGGCGGTACCGCTTAAAAAAAGCTTAAGAAAATAATCCATGGTACTAACCCTACTCAATCGGATGTCAAAAAATGAGCCGTCCAGGCCGTGATCGACCAGAACGGCTCTTTACATTAATTACAGTATGAAAAACTGTTCTCGCTATTTAAGTTCGACAAACTTTCCATTCTGTACTTGGTACACCGAGAACCCGAAGCCGATAACGTCACCCTTCTGATCAAAACTGATATTCCCCAGGGGGGTTTCTACGTAATTGCTTCGAAGAGCCTTCGTGACCGCGTCGTAATCGGTGCTTCCCGCTTTATCTATCGCGTTCACAATAGCCATGGTGGCGGCGTAGGCGTTAAGGAAGAAGGCACCCGGTTCGTCGCCGAATTTAGCCTTGTGATCGGCAATAGCTTTAATAGCCAGGGGATTGGTGCTGGTATCCGTGGGCCCGGTGGCGTATACACCTTCTGCGTATTTACCCGCCACGTCTATAAAGGTATTGTCCTTAACACCGTCGTCGGAAATGAAGGGAATCGTTATACCCTTATCCCGCATCTGCTGAACTAGCTTGGAAGCCTCGGGATGGTAGCCACCCCAGACAACGCCCTCGGCGCCCGAATTACCAATTTTGTTTACCACGGCGGAATAATCCGGAGCTCCGGGGTTAACGCCTTCGAACAATACTACCTGCAGACCGTCAGCCTCGGCAAATTGTTTTACCAACTCCGCAAAACCTTTACCATAATCACCCTTGTCGTGGAGAACCGCGAGCTTTTTCAGCTTCAGGTTCTTTTCTATAAAGGTAACCGCCAATTTAGCCTGAGCGTCGTCCGGAGCGATGGTGCGGAAAAAGTTAGGATACTCGCCGCTTTGGGTAAGGGGAGGATTGGTAGCCGACGGGGAAATCGTAACAATCTTGGAATCCTTATAAATTCCCAGGGCCGATTTCGTAGCGCCGCTACAAATATGTCCGATTACTGCTACCACGTTGGCGCTAACCAATTTAGAAGCCGCGTTGGTGGCCAACTCGGGCTTACATTGGTCATCTTCAATTACCAATTCAATTTTGCGGCCCTTAATGCCGCCCTTAGCGTTTACATCGTCCACCACTAATTTAGCGGCGTTCACCGAAGGCAAACCGTAGGAAGCCAAATCGCCCGTATGGGCACCGGCCACGCCAATTTTGATCGTTCCGGTATCCTTACCTCCGGACGCGAAGGCTAGGGTCCCCAGAAGCCCTAAAACCATGACTGTCGTTACTAATTTCTTCATGCGTCATCTCCTCCTATATGTATGGATTTTCCACACTTAAGAGTCAATAATAGTTATCAATATACGATTTGTCTAGATGTTTTGCATATTTTTTGCATATTTATTTAATTTTAAAGGTCCTAAAACCCGTTTAGCGGTTGTGTGATCTTTTACGTTTGTAACGGGCTAAAAAAAACCCGGTCCAAAGACCGGGTTTTAACCTACACCGCGTTGCTGTGTTTTTTACCACGTTACTGGGTTTTACACCGCTTTACCGTGTTTTATAGCGGCTTTACAGGTCTTACATATTTTAACTTTCGCGCCATTTATTTCTTGTTCGTATAAAACCTTGGTATTCGTCCGTTTGCAAACCGGACATTCCCCCCGGCCATGGGCCGGAAGTTCGCGAATTCCCTTTCCTCTATGAGCCTTGGACATTTCCAGCGCCTCCCTTATTTTGCGGTAGCCTGTTCGGCTTTCTTTGCGCTTTTTTCCGCCTTTTTAGCCTCTTTCTTTGGCTCTTTGGCTCCGGACTTTTCAGCTTTGTCCGATTTAGCGGCCTTAGCGGGTTTTTCTTCTTTTTCCTGAAGCTTATAGTCCACCAGCTCCAGAATGACGATTTCAGCTCCGTCGCCTTCCCGTTTTCCCAACTTGATTATTCTTGTATAACCGCCGGGACGGTCCTTCATGCGCAAACCAATATCCGTAAATAACTTCGCCAGGATACCTTCGCTGTACAAACCCCGCGCGGCAATACGCCGATTATGAACCGTATCTTCCTTCGCTCGGGTAATCAATTTTTCGGCGGTTCGGCGGATCTCCAAGGCCTTCGCTTTGGTGGTGGTAATTCTCTCTTTATCAAAGAGCGACTGCACCATATTGCGATGAAGGGCTTTGCGATGGGCCGATGAACGCTCCAGGCGGTTAAAGCCTATCTTATGCTTCATCTTCTTCTTCCTTTTCTTGGGTAATTTTTACCGCATTCTTTAGAAGACTATAATCTGTCATTCCAAGACTAAGATTCCATTCTTGCAATTTTTCTTTGATTTCTTGCAAAGACTTCTTTCCGAAATTCCTCGTTTTGGCAATGTCATCTTCGGTCTTCCGAGTCAATTCTCCGATGGTCTTTATATTGGCGTTTTTAAGACAGTTGGACGATCGAACGGATAATTCTAACTCTTCTACCGGAGTATTAAGAATTTGCCGAATTCGTTCGTCCCCTTCATCCAAGTCATCGTCTAAACCAATATTGTTTTCATCAAAGTTGATAAAAACAGAAAAATGATCCTTGGCGATTTTAGCGGCTTCAGCTAAAGCGTCATCGGGTCGCACGGAACCATCGGTCCATACTTCCAATATCAGCTTATCGTAATCGCTTCGTTGTCCAACCCGAGTCGGTTCTACTGAATACTTTACCTTCTTTACGGGCGAAAAAATAGCGTCCATCGGTATGGTACCGATAACTTCAATATATTTTTCGTTCACCTCGGAGGGTACGTAACCGCGATTTAAATCGACCTGAACCTCAAATTCAATACGGGCGTCCGCCATGAGGGTCATAATATGCTGACCAAGGCTGAGTACTTCCAGCTGACCACTTCGATTAAAATCATCGCTCTTGACATCGCATTGGCCCTTCCATTCAAACAGAAGCGTATCCTGTTCTACTTCTTCGGGCAGCCGAAGCCGTATCTGCTTGAGGTTATTGATAACCTCCAGGGTATCCTCCACGATGTTTGGAATCGTTTCAAATTCACTCGAAACCACGTGGGGCACCCCGTCGGCATCGTAGGAAGTAATCTTAACCGCTGTAATGGCATAGCCTTGTATCGAAGAAAGCAACACCCGCCGTAGGGTATTCCCTACGGTCGTACCGAACCCCGGCTCGAAAGGAGCAGCGATGAACTTACCATAATTAGGTTTTAGTTCACCGTGCTCAAAGGTGATGCCTTTCGGACGTTTGAAGCCTTTAAGCAGGTTCTTACGGGCCATTAGGACTCCTTATTTAGAGTAGAGTTCGACAATCATCTGTTCTTTGATATCCGCTAGATCGGTAATATCACTCCGACGAGGAATAGCAAGGAACGTGCCCTTCATAGCATCGGGGTCTAAATTCAGCCATGGCATAACCCCGGCTTTCCCGAATTCTTTTAGAGCCTCTTTAATGACCATCAAGTTCTTACTCGCTTCTTTAATTTCTACCACATCGTTCGGACGCACCAAGTATGAAGGGATATTTACGGTTTTCCCGTTCACCTTAACGTGTCCATGCAGTACAATCTGCCGGGCCTGGGTCCTACTGGTGGCGAACCGTAAACGATAGGCCACATTATCCAACCGTCGTTCAAGAAGCGTAAAAAGGTTGTCGCCGGTAATTCCAGGCATTCGAAGCGCCCTTTGAAAGAAAAGACTAAATTGCTTTTCTTGCATACCGTATATTCTTTTAAGTTTCTGCTTTTCCCGCAACTGCATCCCATAATCGGATCGTTTCCCCAAACGAGCTTTCGGATCCTTTCCCGGCGCGGGACGCTTTTTATTAATTGGGCACTTGTCACTTTTGCAGCGTTCACCTTTCAAAAAAAGTTTTTTTTGTTCGGTCCGGCAAAGTCGGCATACAGGTCCAGTATATCTTGCCATATTCTCCTATCCCCCTCTTAAATCCGCCGCGTTTTACGGGGTCTGCAACCGTTATGCGGGATCGGTGTAACATCGTTGATGGATTTCACCTTGATACCCATGGTCCCCAATTGGCGTATAGCCGATTCACGGCCAATACCGGGGCCCTTAACGTACACATGAACTTCCCGCAATCCCACCTGCATCGCCTTTTGAGCGGCGGTTTCGGTTACCGTCTGAGCGGCAAAGGGGGTTGATTTTTTAGCCCCTCGGAATCCAAGCCCTCCGGAACTCGCCCATGAAACGGCGTTTCCCATAAGGTCAGTAATAGTCACAATCGTATTGTTGAAGGTCGCTTGAATATAAACGTTACCCTCGTATACGGACTTCTTCTCTTTTCTCTTTTTAGTAGTCGTATTACCTGCCACGGTTCATCGTCCTCCGCCTATTTCTTCTTTCCGGCGACTGTTTTCTTTTTACCCTTACGAGTACGGGCGTTCGTTCGAGTTCTCTGTCCTCGTACGGGAAGCCCCTTCCGGTGGCGCAAGCCTCGATAGCATCCAATATCCATAAGCCGCTTGATATTGAGCGCAATCTCCGTCCGTAGACGGCCTTCCACTTTATATTCGTTCTCGATCAACTGCCTGAGTTCGTTAACCTCTTCTTGAGAAAGGTCATTGATCATTCTCAGGGTATCGATCTTCGCCTTAGCGCAAATAGCGTCTGCGCTGGAACGCCCAATGCCGTAAATATACGTCAACGCGATATTCACATGTTTGTTTGGGAGGTCGACTCCCGCTATACGTGCCATTGCGGTCTACCTCCTTTACCCTTGCCGCTGTTTGTGCTTAGGGTTTTCACAAATAATGCGAATAATACCATTCCGTTTAATTACTTTGCACTTATCGCAAATGGGCTTTACACTCGTTCGGACTTTCATCCCCGGTCTCCCTCTATAAATCACCTTTCGACTCCGCGCGTTGTAGTCTGGGGTAGCGCGAAGCCGATCTGGTTATTAAAGCGAATTTTACAAGTTTCGCCTAGTACTTGGCACTATAAATTGCGGGACCTAATATGTCCCTTCTTAACCAACCCTTCATGATGGTGCATCTTTAAAAGGGCTTCTACCTGACTCATGGTATCCAAATCCACACCCACGAGGATTAACAGTGAAGTTCCGCCCATTAAGTACGAAATAGAGGCAGGAAAATTGAAGAGGGTCTGAACTATGGTAGGAATAATGGCGATTAAGGCCAAATACAAGGAACCGGGCAGTATGATCCGATTCAAAATTCCCATCATATACTCTTCTATTTTTTCCGTTCTAATTCCGGGGATGGACCCGCCGTTTTCACGTATGTTCTTCGCGATCTCTATAGGGTTAAGCGTAACCTGGGTATAAAAATACGCAAAGAAGATAATAAAGAGTGTGTAAAATACGTTGTACCAGAACCCGTGGGGACTAAGCCACCGGGAAAAATCGGCAAGCCACTTAACGTTCGCCCCAATTCCCGAAGCAATTTGCAAGGGGAAGGTAAGGAGGGATGACGCGAAAATAACCGGAATAACCCCCGAAGGGTTAATCTTAAAGGGAATATAGGTACTCTGGGCACCGTACATTTTTCTTCCCACTACGCGCTTGGCGTAATGGACCGGTATTTTCCTTTGACCCTGCTGTTCGTACACCACAAGGGCCACGACCGCCGCGAACATTACGAAAACCACGATTACAAACACGGGGTTTAATTCCCGATTTTTAACCTTGGTTATCAATTCCCAAATAGCCCTGGGCAGGCGGGCCACGATCCCCGCGAAAATAAGCAAGGAGATACCGTTACCAATACCTCTTTTGGTGATCTGTTCGCCCATCCACATGAGGAACATGGTCCCCGTAGTCACAGTAAGCATGGCGATCAACGTATACGACAACATCGGCATGGTAACCGCGTTGGGGATCCGGTTAGCCCACACGGTAACCGCGTAGGATTGGATGATACAAACTAGAACGGTTCCCATCCGTTGATAACTTTGAATCTTTTTCCGTCCGCCCTCTTCTTCGGATATTTTCTTTAAACTGGGGAAAATAACCAAAAAGAGTTGCATAATGATAGACATGGAGATATACGGCATAATGCCGAGCATAAAGACAGAAAAATTAGAAAAGGCGCCACCGGCAAAAAAATCCAAGTAATCGATAATCGCGTTACCCGAATTTTGCTGCGCTAAAAAGTATGCCTTAAGAGCGTTGATATTAATTCCAGGGATAGGAAGCACCGCGCCAAGGCGGAAAACCACAAGCATCAGCAACGTAAAGAGTATACGCTCACGGAGCTCCTTAACCCTAAAGATCCCCATCAATGGATTGCCAGCCATGAAACGTTCCCCGCCTTTTCGCGTTACGCGTTGGCGGAGACGACGATTTTGCCGCCCGCCTTCTCAATCTTTTCTTTAGCGGAAGCTGAAAGGGCCTCTACTTCAAAGTTGAGTTTTTTGGTTAATTCCCCGCCCCCGAGGATCTTTACAGGCATTGCACCCTTAACAAGTCCCTTCTGTACCAGGCTCTGAACGGAAACGGTTTCCCCATCGGCATAGGAGTTTTGAATTTCCATCAAATTAATAACCTGATATTCCTTTTTAAAGGGATAGTTGGAAAATCCGCGATGAGCCAGACGCCGATACAGGGGCATCTGACCGCCCTCAAACCCCACGTAGGTCTTTCCGCCGGAACGGGACTGTTGACCCTTGTTTCCCCGGCCGGCCGTGGTTCCCCGGCCAGATCCCTGACCGCGGCCCACGATCCGCTTGCGTTTATTAGCCCCTTCCGGAGCGTGTAAATTAAAATCGTGCATTTATTCCATCTCCTCAACGGCGACGAGATGAGATACCTTTTTTACCATGCCCAAAACGGCAGGAGAGGACTCTTTCTCGGTGGTGGAGCCAATCTTCCTCAGCCCTAAACAACGAACCGTAGCTCGTTGATCAGGAAGGGTACCTATGGTGCTTCGAACCAATCGAATGCGAATTTTTTTGGCCATGCTATTAACCCCATAGATCCTTTAACGCCTTTCCGCGATTTTTCGCTATCGCTTTGGCGTCCATCATTTGATTAATACAAGCGAACGTGGCTTTAACAACGTTATATTGACTGCTGGCCCCGATCGACTTGCTGAGCACGTCGGTAATTCCGCCGGCTTCCATTATCGCCCGAACCGGCCCCCCGGCGATAATTCCCGTTCCGGAACAAGCGGGCTTTAAAAGCACTTGACTGGCCTTAAAAGTCGCCTGAATTTCATGGGGAATCGTTCCGTTTTTAGAAGGAAGTTTGACTAAATTACGTTTGGCCTTTTCGATACTTTTCCGAATGGCTTCGGAAACGTCGTTGGCCTTACCAAAACCGTAACCCACGTTTCCCTTTTTATCGCCCACCACCGTTAGCGCGGAAAAAGAAAACCTTCTACCACCCTTTACGACCTTCGCAGTACGATTAAGTTTAACGAGCTTTTCAACAAATTCCTTTTCTTGATAATTCCGATCCCGGTCTCTATCTTTATCTCTTGAGTGTTCCATGTAGCCCCCTAGAACTGGATCCCGGATTTTCGGGCCCCATCGGCGATCGCCTTAACGACCCCGTGATACAGATACCCATTTCTATCAAAGACCACCGATTTGATGTTCTTCTCAAGAAGGCGTTTTCCCATAAGCTCGCCCAACTTGGTAGCCCCTTCCACATTGTTTTTAATCTCCGAAAGATCTTTCTCTATGGTGGAAGCGGAGACCAGCGTATTCCCAACCGAATCGTCAATAACCTGAATATAAAGCGATTTATTGCTCTTAAACACGCTCATTCGGGGCCGTTCGGCAGTACCGCTAATACGCTTACGGATGTGAATTTTCCTTTTAAGCCGTTTCCGATCTTTTTCTGGCATTTTCCGTATCATATCATGCTACCTTATTTAACGCCGGATTTACCGACTTTCCTTCTGATGGTTTCGGTTTCATACCGAATACCCTTTCCCTTATACGGTTCGGGCAGGCGGAGCTTTCGAATTTCCGACGCGAACTCGCCAACCCTCTGTTTATCGATGCCCGTAACCACCACACGACCATTGGCATCGGCGGTGACCGATAATCCCTGTGGAATAAGAACGAAAATATCGTTTGAATAACCCAGGTTCATCGATAAAAGATTGCCCTTTACCTCGGCGCGGAAACCCACACCCGTAATAATTAAAGCCTTAGAAAAACCCGCACTTACTCCGATAACCATGTTGTTCAACAGGTTTCGATAGAGCCCATGGTAGGATTTAGTTTGCTTTTCATCATTCTTTCTCGTAACCACTATGGTGTCGCCGTGGGTTTCGAAGGTTACCAGGGGATTGTATTCTTGGGTCAATTTTCCCTTCGGCCCTTCGACGGTAACCACGTCAGCGCCGATGGCGACTTTAACGCCCTGGGGTATTTTGACCGGAAGTTTTCCGATACGTGACATACGCTCCCTCTTACCAAACGGTACAAATAATCTCTCCGCCTACTTTTTTTTCAGCGGCCTTTTTTCCGGTGGTAACTCCGACCGATGTAGAAACGATCAAAGTCCCGTATCCGTTATACACCCGGGGCATATTTTTATAGCCCGTGTAAACGCGACGTCCCGGCTTAGAAATTTTTTCAATTCCGTGAATTACCGGCGCCGTCGTCTCGTCGTATTTTAAGAAAATCCGGATGGTATTAGCTCCATCCTGATTGAGCTTCTTAAAATTCTTTATATATCCCTCGGTCTTTAAAATCTTTATAACTTCAAGCTTTAGCTTGGAGGTAGGGATATCGACCTTTTCGTGCTTAGCCATTCCGGCATTCCGGATTTTGGTCAGCATATCCGCAATAGGATCAGAAACGCTCATCCTTTTCTCCTACCTTACCAACTTGATTTGGTGACACCGGGAATAAGCCCTTCGCTTGCCAGTTTACGGAAGCAAAGGCGGCACATTTCGAACTTACCCAAATACCCTCGGGATCGCCCGCAGATCCTACATCTATTCACCTTTCTGGTCGAATATTTCGGCGTTCTTAACGCCTTAATGATCATCGCTTTTCTAGCCATTGATTCCTCGCTTACTTCCTGAATGGCATGCCGAACTTGCTAAGGAGGGCTTTAGCCTCCGCGTCGTTCTTTGCCGTCGTAACGATGGCAATATTTAATCCCGATACCCGTTCGATTTTATCATAATCAATTTCCGGGAAAATAATCTGTTCGGTAATTCCTAGAGAATAATTTCCGTGACCGTCGAACGCGTTCTGATTTACGCCGCGAAAGTCCTTAACCCGTGGTAGCGCCACATTGACCAAGCGGTCTAAAAATTCGTACATATAGGCGCCCCGAAGGGTAACCCGAGCACCGATTTCCTGACCCTCACGAATTTTAAAGTTGGCGATACTTTTGCGAGCCTTAGTCTTTACCGCTTTCTGACCGGTAATTAATGTCAAATCATCGATCGCCGCGTCTAGAAGCTTCTTATTCTGAAGAGCTTCGCCTACGCCCATGCTTACCACGATCTTATCGATCTTTGGCGTTTGCATCGTCGATTTATATCCGAACTCCTTGAACATCTCGGGAGCAATAGTTTCCCGGTAGATTTTCTTGAGCCGCGGTTCGTAGTTCTTCATCACAACGCCTCTCCGCATTTTTTGCAGACCCTAACTTTCGTATCCCCGTCCAATTTATAACCGATCCGGGTGGGCCCGCATTTTTTACAAACGATCATCACATTGGAAATGTGGATCGAAGCCTCAATTTCCGCAATACCGCCCCGATCTTGCTGGTTTTTACGCTTCATCGCCTTCTTAGCGATATTAGCGCCCTCAACGACAACACGGTCTTTATCGCGGTTGATTTTTAAAATCCGACCCCGTTTTCCCTTGTCCTTGCCAGCGATAATCTGAACGGTATCTTCTTTTTTAAGTCTAAACTTATGTTCGACCATACCGCCGCTCCTTACAGAACCTCAGGCGCCAGGGATACAATTTTCATGTAATCCTTCTCGCGCAATTCCCGGGCCACGGGCCCAAAAATACGCTTGCCCTTGGGATTTTTATTCGCGTCTATAATTACGCACGCGTTATCATCAAAGCGAATATAGGTACCATCGGGTCGACGATATTCCTTATGGGTTCGAACAATAACCGCTTTTTCGATAGAACCCTTCTTAATTGTCGATGTCGGTAAGGCATCCTTTACCGCTACTACTATGATGTCTCCGATACTCGCGTATTTACGCTTAGAACCGCCCAAAACCTTAATACACTGGACGATCTTAGCGCCGGAATTATCGGCGACATTCAGGAACGTTTCAACCTGAATCATTTCACTGTTCCCCTTAGCCTATTTTGCTCGCTCGATAACTTCCACGAGCCGCCAGCATTTATCTTTGCTGATCGGTCGACACTCTTCCACCCGTACCTTATCGCCAATCTTAGCCTTGTTATTTTCATCGTGGGCTTTCAACTTTTTGGTACGATTGATGTATTTTTTGTAAAGAGCGTGGAGAGTAATGTTTTGCACTTCCACCACGATGGTCTTCTCCATTTTATCGCTCTTTACAATCCCCACAAATTCTCTTTTGCCTTTTTTGGCTTTAACCGCTTGTTCTTCCATCTAACGCTCCCCCTAAGCCTTAACAGCCGTATCGTGTTGATGGATGAGCGTATTAAGCCGGGCAATCTGCCGACGCATTATTCGCTTTTGAAGCGGGTTATCCACGTGGCCAATTACCATCTGGAAACGGAGCTCCATAAACTTTTTAGTCAGCTCTTCCCGCTTCGCTATCAGCTCAGGCTTTGAAAGGCTTTTAAACGAATTCTTCATATCCCAATTCCTTTTCTATCGATACGGCGTTTTAGGCGCCCAGCTCAAAGTCCGCACGGACGGCAAACTTAGTTTTAATCGGTAGTTTAGAACCGGCTAACCGCATAGCCTCTTCCGCAAGTTCCTTTTCAATACCACCAAGCTCAAACAACACCGTTCCCGGCTTTACTACCGCTACCCAATATTCGGGAGCGCCTTTTCCCTTACCCATCCGAGTTTCGGCGGGTTTCTTGCTGTACGGTTTATCGGGAAATATGCGGATCCACAATTTTCCACCCCGCTTAATATGCCTATTCAAGGCAATACGCGCGGCTTCGATCTGCCGATTCGTAATCCACATACGATCCAAAGATACTAACCCATACTCACCGTAAGCGACCGTATTTCCGCGGGTAGCGTTCCCGGGCATATTGCCCCGCTGAACCTTGCGGTATTTGACACGTTTGGGACTTAACATCGCTTAACTCCTCGCGGGACTTCGTTCCCGCCGCTTACGTACCAGTACACCCGCGTCTTCTTTCTGTTCCTTACCGTACTTCATCCCGTTGTACACCCATACCTTTACGCCGATAGAGCCAAAGGTCGTATGGGCTTCGGCAAATCCGTAATCGATATCCGCGCGAAGCGTATGGAGGGGAACTCGACCCTCTTTGTATTCTTCGGTCCGGGACATTTCAGCGCCCCCAAGACGACCAGAGAGTCGAACCTTTACGCCCTGGGCATTACCCTTTTTAATGGCGTTGGTAATCGCCTGCTTCATAGCCTTGCGGAAGGATCCGCGGGCCAACAACTGACGGGCAATATTCTGAGCGATCAATTGGGCGTTGTTATCCGCGTTTCGAACTTCTTTAATTTTAATCTGGATTTTCTTTGAAACCAGCTTTTGAAGTTCCGCACCGATTTTTTCGATATTGGCGCCCTTTACACCGATAATAACACCGGGCCGTGCGGTATGAATTACAATTGTAATCCGCTGTGGATGTCGTACAATTTCCAATTCGGCTATATCAGCGCCCTTGGTTTCCGGCAAATCCACCACGATCTTCCGAAGTTTTAAATCTTCGTGAAGGGTATCAGCGTATTCCTTCGGGTCCACGTACCAACGGGAAGCCCAGGTTCTATTAATGCCAACCCGTAACCCAATAGGGTTTACTTTTTGTCCCACGTTATTCCCCCGCCTTACCGATTTCGTCGATGACCACGGTGATATGGCACATTCGCTTTAGAAGCATATCCGCCCGTCCACGGGCCCGAAACCATACACGTTTTAGCCGAGGACCCTCGTCGATCCGCACTTCCTTAACGTACAGCATGTCTTCGTCCAGCTGTTTGTTCCGGTCCAGCGCGTTAGACGCGGCGGATTTGACGGTATTACGAATCAAACGGGCGCCCTTTTGGGGCATATTATCCAGAAGGGACATCGCTTCAGGGTACGGTTTACGGCGGATAAGATCCGCGACCGGCCGCACTTTAAAGGGAGATCCCATAAGATACTTAGTTACCGCCTGGTAACCCTTAGTCTTTTCCATACCCCACCTACTTCTTCGCGGCTTTCTTATCCGAGCCCGCGTGCCCACGGAAAATCCGAGTGGGAGAGAACTCGCCCAGCTTATGGCCCACTAGGTTTTCAGTAATGTATACCGGAACCCAGGTTTTACCGTTATATACCGAAATAGTGTTACCCACCATTTCAGGAATAATAGTAGAACAGCGAGAATAGGTTTTTATCATTTTCCTATCCCCCGCCTTGCCCATATCCACGATCTTTTTATACAGACTCTTCTCAATGAAGGGCCCCTTTTTAACAGACCTTGACACCCTTCTCTCCTATTTCTTATTCCGGCTAACGATAAACCGCGTAGACGGTTTATGTTTATTACGGGTTTTGTACCCCTTCGTCGGCTTTCCCCAGGGGGAAACCGGATTGATACCCTTATTACGACCCTCGCCACCACCGTGCGGGTGGTCCACCGGGTTCATCGCCATACCACGAACCGTGGGGCGCACGCCGAGCCACCGCTTTCGTCCCGCTTTTCCAAGCTGAACGTTCATGTGGTCGCCGTTACCTACCTCACCGATGGTAGCGTAGCACTTTTTAAACACCATGCGCATTTCACCGGAGGGAAGCTTTACGGTTACGTAATCCCCTTCCTTGGCAGCGATAAGCGCGCCAACCCCGGCAGAACGGACCATTTGACCACCCCTACCCAACGTAAGCTCAATATTATGAACCGTAAAGCCCAGGGGTATGTTTTCTAGGGGTAAAGAATTACCCACCTCGATAAGCGCTTGGGGGCCGCTCATAATTTCCATACCTACACTAAGGCCCTTGGGGGCGACAATGTATCGTTTTTCGCCATCCACGTATTGGATCAGAGCGATGTTGGCACTGCGGTTAGGATCGTATTCGATCGTTTTTACTTTACCAGGAATACCAATTTTATCACGCTTAAAATCGATCTCCCTATAGAGCCGCTTATGTCCGCCGCCCTTATGCCAAACGCTTATTCTTCCCTTGGCTCCCCGGCCAGCCTTTTCGGGCCGACCACTTACCAAGGACTTTTCAGGTTTATCGGCGGTCAGTTCGGAATAATCCAAACTGATCCGATGCCTGGTTCCCGCACTAATCGGGTTGTACGTCTTTATTCCCATAATTATCCTCAACTAGCCGCGGGGATCAGACACCCTCAAAGAGGGCTATCTTTTCGTCCTTTGGAAGGCGTACGATGGCCTTTTTCCAACTGGAGGTATATCCGGCACGATACCGGACCCGCTTAGGCTTCCCACCCACGACCATAACGGTACAGGAAATAGGATGCACATTAAAAAGCCTTCGTACCGCTTCCTTGATTTGAATCTTCGTGGCGGCAGGATCGACTTTAAACACATACTTGCCCTCTTCCCGCAGGCTATTAGCCTTTTCGGAAAGTACCGGTTCAATTAAAATCTGCTCGTAGGTCATTGAGCTACCCCCTCAGTTTCGGAAGCGGCTTTTCCCTCGGCCAGGCTTGCGTAAAAATCGCTTAGGTTTTTAGCGGCCGATTCTAATACAATAAGGCGTCGGCCGTAGAATAGGTCATGAGCCCTTAGACGGTTATACGAAAGGAAGGTAAGCCAGGGAAGATTCCTCCCCGCCTGCTTGATCAAGGGGTCGTCGTCCTTAAGAATGACCACGGTCCGCTCGTCGGAACCAAGGTTCCGTAATATTTTAACCAGATCCTTCGTTTTTCCCGATTCAATGGAAAAATCCTCTACCACTTTAAGAAGATCACTCTGGGCTTTTAAACTGAGAATGCTCTTCATGGCTAGACGCTTTGCCTTTTTTGGCATGGCGTACGAAAAATCCCTAGGCTTAGGTCCAAACACAATACCGCCACCGACCATAAGGGGGGATTTTTTATCACCCCGCCGGGCGCGCCCCGTACCTTTTTGTTTATAGGGCTTGGTATTGGATCCATGAACCTCTCCACGGTCTTTAGTACTCGCCGTACCAAGCCGTTGATTCGCTAATTCATTATTTATGGCGTACCAGATAACTTCGTCGTTCACCGGAAGACCAAAAATACGGTCGTCCAGATCGATACTTCGAAGCTCCTTGCCGTCAATAGAGTAAACTGTCCGCTTCATTTCTATCCCCATTACTTTTTAACCGCGGCCCTGACAATAATCGTACCCTTATTTACACCGGGAACGGCACCGCGGACCATGATCAGCTGGTTATCGACGTCAACCTTGACGACCTTGAGGTTTAGGACAGTCACCCTTTCTCTGCCCATCCGACCGGGCATCTTTATGTTCTTAAAAGAACGCCCCGGGGAGGTGCATTGACCGGTAGAACCGGGCTCGCGATGAAACTTAGATCCGTGGGTATTCCGCCCTCCGGAAAAACCCCATCTTTTTATAACACCCTGGAAACCTTTGCCTTTGGAGGTTCCCGTAACGTCCACGTACCGGCATTCGGAAAGAACTTCCGCGCCTAAAGAGTCGCCTACGGCACACTCTTTTTCAAAATTACGAAATTCCCGCAACCGCTTCTTAGGCGCGATATTTTCCGGAAATTGTCCCGCGTAGGGCTTGGTTACCCTATTCTTTTTCATATCATCTACGCCTAGCACTACGGCGGAATAGCCGTACTTTTCGGCGGTTTTTTGAGCGATGACAATATTTGGATCGACGCGAATCACCGTCACCGGAGTGAGGTTTCCGCTATCGTCAAAGACCTGTGTCATGCCCACTTTTTTGGCCATTAGACCCAACATCATAACTCCTCAATTCAAGGCACGTTATCCCGTGGTCGCGGAACCGTCTGCCTAAATTACACCTATTGCTTTATCTCCACATCGACGCCCGCGGGAAGTTCCAGTTTCATTAAGGAATCCATTACTTCAGAAGACGGGTTAATAATATCGATTAAACGTTTGTGAGTCCGCATCTCAAATTGCTCACGGGATTTTTTATTAACGTGAGGCGAACGGAGAACGGTGATTTTGTTGATACGAGTGGGTAGCGGGATAGGCCCGGAAACCTTAGCGCCCGCCTTTTGCACCGTTTGAACGATGGACTTGGCGCTTTGATCGATCAACTCCACATCGAAACCGCGTAACCGTACGCGAATTCGTTCCTTAGTCATTATTCCTCCAAAAAGGGACGACCCACCTTCTAAACATAAGTCGTCCCCCATTTCACCATTCGTTAAATTATTCGATGATCTCGATAACCTGGCCGGAAGCTACGGTTTTACCACCCTCACGGATAGCGAAGCGAAGCCCCTTTTCCATGGCGATAGGATGGAGAAGCTCGCCGATAATCTCGGTGTTATCCCCCGGCATCACCATTTCTTTACCCTCGGGAAGCTTGACCGTACCGGTAATATCGGTGGTCCGGAAGTAGAACTGGGGCCTATACCCGGAGAAGAAGGGGCTGTGCCGCCCGCCTTCCGCCTGGGACAGGCAGTAGATCTGCCCTTTAAACTTCGCGTGGGGGGTAATTGTACCGGGTTTGGCCAAAACCTGTCCCCGTTCAACTTCCTTCTTATCGATACCCCGGAGCAGGGCACCAATATTGTCCCCCGCCACCGCTTCGTCCAACAGTTTGTTGAACATTTCGATACCCGTCACGACGGTCTTTTTCGTCGGCTTGATACCTACGATTTCGACTTCTTCGTTTAACTTTAAAATACCCCGGTCCACCTTTCCGGTAACGACGGTTCCCCGTCCAGAAATCGTGAACACGTCTTCGATCGGCATCAGGAAGGGCTTAGCGTCGTCCCGAACCGGATCGGGGAAGTAGCTGTCCATCGCGGTCAGAAGCTCTTCGATACACTTGGTAGCCTCTGGATTATCCGGCTCGCTCATGGCCTTGAACGCGGCACCCTTAATGATCGGGATTTCGTCGCCGGGGAAACCATTCTGCTTCAACACATCCCGAACCTCTTCCTCGACCAACTCGATCAACTCGGGGTCGTCCACCAGGTCAACCTTGTTCAAGAAAACGATAATATTCGGCACACCGACCTGCCGAGCCAGGATGATATGCTCTCGGGTCTGGGGCATTACCGAGTCGGGAGCGGAGACTACCAAAATAGCACCGTCCATCTGCGCCGCGCCGGTGATCATGTTCTTAATATAGTCGGCGTGGCCGGGGCAGTCGATGTGGGCGTAGTGCCGCTTATCGGACTGGTATTCCAAGTGCCGGGTGTTGATTGTAATACCCCGGGCCTTCTCTTCCGGCGCGTTATCGATTTCATCGTACTTCATGACCTTATCACCGTACTTCTTACCGCAATACATGGTGATTGCGGCGGAAAGCGTAGTTTTGCCATGATCGATATGACCGATCGTACCGACGTTCATGTGCAATTTAGTTCGATTGAACTTATCCTTTGCCATCGTGTCCTCCTTGCGTAATATGGGCACTTAAATTTAAAACAAGTTTTGACAGTATATCTAAACGCTGTAAAGAGCGCAAGATAGTACAGCCTAGCCTACAACAGGCGTTATTAGCGAGAATCCGTTAGATTAGGGGAAAAATGCGAAAAAGGCAGGCAAAAGACATCAGCGAAGAAAACAGTTTTACTCCGCCACTCTTACTTCCTCGTTCCACCTATCCCATCGCGGAGTTTCCTCGCGGGGGAACCCAACGAACTCTTAGTCATCCAGGTCCCAGCGATGATCGGTTTGGATCACCGAGAAAACCGTACCGATTCCGTCCAAATAAGCAGACCTTAAATCTATCCACCTCCCGGCGCCAAAAACCAGCACGGCATGCACGCTTTAGAGCCCCGAGGGGGCCGCAAGCGTACAATATTATCAAAGAACGCCTTCTACAAAAAAATGTAAAATCCGGGGAAATTCCCATTCCCCCGGGAAAAGCACAAACCTACCAGCGATAGTGGGCAAACGCCTTGTTAGCGTCCGCCATTTTATGGGTATCTTCTTTCTTTTTAAAGGCCGTGCCCGTGTTGTTGTAGGCATCCAAAATTTCGGCGGCTAGGCGCTCGCTCATTTCGTGGCCCGACCGGGCGCGGGCGGCGTTGATAATCCACCGCATACCCAGGGCTTCCCGTCGGGATTCCCTAATTTCCACAGGAACCTGGTAGGTGGCTCCCCCAACCCGGCGGGATTTTACTTCCACCAGGGGTTTAACGTTATCCAAGGCCTTTAAAAAGACTTCGAGGGGTTCCTTATCGACCTTAGCCTGGATGGCGGCCAAGGAATCGTGAACGATCCGCAGGGTAATAGACCGCTTTCCCTGCCACATCATCCGATTAACAAACTTAGAAACCACTACGCTATTATACTTCGGATCCGGAAGAATACCCCGGTCGATTGTTTTCTTTTTGCGTCCCATACTGTTGCTCCCTACGCTTTAGGCCGTTTGGCGCCGTATTTGGACCGGCCCCGCTTGCGATCTTCAACACCAAGGGTATCCTTGGCACCCCGAATAATATGGTAGCGCACACCAGGAAGATCCTTTACACGGCCCCCGCGGACTAATACTACCGAGTGTTCCTGCAAATTGTGTCCAATGCCGGGAATATACGCCGTAACCTCGGTCCCATGGGAAAGCCGCACACGGGCTACCTTCCGCAACGCCGAGTTAGGCTTTTTAGGAGTAACGGTCATAACACGGGTACAAACTCCCCGTTTCTGAGGACAAGATTGAAGAGCCGGGGATTTCGTTTTAACCGAAACCTTCTGCCGGCCAAAACGAACCAACTGATTGATTGTAGGCATGAACTAAAAACTCCCTTTTACCGTACGTCGTCAGCACCCGACGCTTATATACAACGGTTACGGACTCGTACCGTTACACGCTACCTATACAGGTAGCGACTATACACGTACAACGAAAAATGGTCAAGGCACAGGATAGAAAACGGTCTATTCTTCCGGTTCCTCGGCGTCAAAATCTTCTTCTATCGGTTCCGTCACGGTTTCCAATTTTCTTTTCTCCAGCAGTTCCTGCATATACAGATCCAAGTCCTGCTGGTCTTGATCGAAAAGCTTTACCGCCCGATACCGTTTCATACCCGTCCCGGCGGGGATGGGATGACCGATGATGATATTTTCCTTTAGGCCCCGCAGATTATCGGTGGATCCCGCGATGGCCGCGTTGGTAAGGACCCGGGTGGTTTCCTGGAACGACGCGGCGGACAGGAAGGAATCGATATTCAGCGAAGCCCTGGTTATACCTTGGAACAGGGGCCGCGCCACCGCTGGCTGACCGCCCTCGGCGATAACCCGGTTGTTTTCTTCGTGGAACCGGTATTTATCTACCATTTGGCCGTAGATAAATTTTGTATCCCCCACGGACACGATCTCTACCTTTCGCATCATCTGTCGTATGATAACGCCGATATGCTTATCGTTGATCGATACACCCTGCAATCGGTACACCTGCTGAATTTCGTCCATCAGGTACCGTTGAAGGGTATTTTCACCCATGATGTGCAAAACATCGTGGGGGTTAGCCGCTCCGACGCACAGGGGTTCGCCGGCTTCCACCGTATCTCCGTCCCGAACCAGCAGTCGTTTTGCCATGGGGACCAGGTGTTTGTACTCTTTCCCGAAGGCATCCCGAACCAGAACGACCCGTTTACCCTTTACGATTCCTTTAAAGAGAACCAAGCCAGAAACTTGGGCCAGCACTGCTGGCGACTTTGGCTTACGAGCCTCAAAGAGTTCGCTAACCCGGGGAAGGCCCCCGGTTATATCCATGGCCTTGGCGGATTCCTTTAGGGTCTTTGCTATGGTCCGTCCGGCGGATATCTTTTCGCCCTCATCGACCAAAAGGTACGCACCACCGGGCAGATAGTAGGAAGCCAGCTCGTTCCCCGCCTCGTCGCTAATGATCAGCCGGGGCTGTTTGGTTTCCAGCTGGAAATCGGTTATCCGCTTTTCCGTATTTCCCGTTTCTTCGTCGATTTCTTCTTTAAGTGTGGTCCCCGGGATAATATCCTCGTACCGGACGTACCCGGAGGTTTCCGCGATAATCGGGTCGGCGAAGGGGTCAAAGGTCGCAATAGCTTGGTCTGCGGGGACAACTTGGCCTTTTTTAACCAAGAATTCAGAACCGTTTCGGATTTCGATTTTCTGGTCCCGCCCAATGAGGTAGAGATAACCATTCAGCACCATGGCGTAGGCGATTTCGGGGGATAGGATATCCTTCCCGTTTCGTTTTATAACCGCTTCGCCCCGGATAATCCGGTTACCGTCTTCTACCAGGACCTCATCTTTGGGTTCCAGTTTAAATTCTTTAAGCACCCGGTTAACAACCGTATACCCCTTACGGGTAAAGAGCCAGCGGCCGTCGGCCAACTCCACGTGGGCACCCATGACGCTTCGGATATATACCGGATACTTCATGGACACGCGGTTTTCTTCGCTCATTTTGGTCGCGGCGCCACCGATATGGAACGTACGCATGGTCAGCTGGGTACCCGGTTGTCCAATGGACTGGGCGGCGATGATACCCACCGCCTCGCCAATATCCACTTGCCGATTCGTGGCCAGGTTCCGACCGTAACACTTCCGGCAAACCCCGTGTTTAGCTTCGCAGGTTAAAACCGTCCGGATCCGTACCGATTCTACCCCGGCATCTTCGATTGCCTGGGCAATGTCCTCGGTAATTTCCTCGTTCACGTCCACGATCAGTTCGCCAGTGATTGGGTGTTTGACCCGTTCCAGGGTGTACCGGCCGACGATACGATCCTTAAGGGCTTCGATAACCTCTTCTCCATCCTTAATGGCGAAGTAATCGATACCGTTTATGGTTCCGCAGTCTTCTTCGTTAATCACCACGTCCTGGGCAATATCGACCAGCCGCCGGGTCAAATAACCCGCGTCGGCGGTTTTTAAGGCCGTATCGGCCAACCCTTTCCGGGCGCCGTTGGTGGAGATGAAAAATTCGATAACCGAAAGACCCTCTTTAAAGTTTGATCGGATTGGAAGCTCGATAATGTCCCCCGAGGGCTTGGCCATAAGACCCCGCATACCGGCCAGCTGACGGATCTGGTTACGGCTACCCCGGGCGCCTGAGTTGGCCATCATGTAAACCGAGTTAAACCCGTCCCGGTCCGCTTCCAGGGTCTTCATCATGATATTGGTCAAATCTTCGTTGGTTTTGGACCATACTTCGACGACCCGGTTGTACCGTTCTTCCTGGGTAATATGCCCTTGCCGGTATTGCTTCTGTATCGATTCGACTTCGTGGTTCGCCTTTTCGATCATCTCGACCTTTTCGGTCGGAACCACGATGTCGTCTACCCCGATGGTCGCGCCGAATACGGTGGCGTACTTATACCCCGTCGCTTTAATGGCGTCCAGCATACGAACCGTGATCCAGGGTCCTTTATATTTGAATACGTATTCGATCAGGGCTTTCAGCTCCTTGTCCCGGAGTTCGTAATTCAAATAGGGTAGCTCCGCAGGGAGTTCTTCGTTAAAGACCAACCGGCCAGCGGTGGTTTCAATAAGACCGTCGGAACCAATTTCCAATTCCACTCCGGTTTTATTCCATACCGACGCCTTAGGAGGTCGAACCTTGATAAGGGATTCCCATTCCAGGGACTTGGCTTCCACCGCCATCAGGACCTCTTCCGAGGAACCATAGCGTCGGCCTTCTCCTTTACCACCCTTCTTGGACTTGGTGAGAAAGTTGATTCCCAAGACCATATCCTGGGAGGGGAAGACGATGGTTTTTCCGTTGGCGGGGTTTAGTAGGTTTCGAACCGAAAGCATAAGGGTCCAGCATTCCATCTGCGCCGCTTGGGTAAGGGGCACGTGGACAGCCATCTGGTCGCCGTCAAAGTCCGCGTTAAAGGCGTGACAGACCAGGGGGTGCAACTTTATCGCTTTCCCTTCCACCAACACGGGCTCGAAGGCCTGGATTCCCAAACGGTGCAGGGTCGGGGCTCGGTTAAGCATCACCGGGTGTTCTTTAACGACCTCGTCCAGGATAGCGAATACCTCGGGAGTTTCCTGTTCCACCAGCATTTTCGCTTTTTTAATATTGTAAACCACGTCCTTATCGACGAGTTTTTTCATTATAAACGGTTTAAAAAGCTCCAGGGCCATTTTTGTGGGCAAACCGCACTGCCACATTTTTAGATCCGGCCCCACGGTGATAACCGAACGGCCCGAATAATCGACCCGCTTGCCCAACAGATTCTGCCGGAACCGGCCCTGTTTTCCCTTGAGCATATCGCTGATCGATTTAAGGGGCCGGTTGGAGGCGCCCTTCACCACCCGTTTTTTCTTGGAATTGTCAAAGAGGGCGTCTACCGCCTCTTGGAGCATCCGCTTTTCGTTCCGGATAATAATATCCGGCGCGTTGAGGGTCTGAAGCCGTTTAAGCCGGTTGTTCCGGTTAATAACCCGGCGGTACAGGTCGTTCAAGTCGCTGGTGGCGAAGCGTCCGCCGTCCAGCTGGACCATGGGCCGCAGTTCCGGAGGAATTACGGGAATAACCTCCAGGATCATCCACTCGGGCTTATTGTTTGAATTCCGGAAATTCTCCACGATTTCGATGCGTTTCAGCAAGCGTTTATCGCTTTTGGCGCCCTTCTCGATCATTTTGGCCCGTAGGTCCACCGCCATTTGGTCCAGGTTAAGGTTTTCCAGCAGGGTCCGGATAGCTTCGGCGCCCATTCCGGCGGTAAAGCCGCCGCCGTAGCGTTCCTGGGCTTCGTAGTACTCCTCTTCCGTGAGGAGTTGCATCTTTTTAAGATCCGTATCCCCCGGTTCGATCACCACGTATTTTTCGTAGTACAGGATCGATCGCAGGGCCGCCATGGGCAGGTCCAAAAGGAGCCCCATCCGGCTGGGGACAGAACGGTAGTACCAAATATGGGAAACCGGTGCGGCCAATTCAATATGCCCCATCCGTTCCCGGCGTACCTTAAAGTGGGTTACCTCGACGCCGCAACGGTCGCAGATGACCCCCTTATAACGGATCGATTTAAACTTTCCGCAGTAACACTCCCATTCTTTTGTGGTACCAAAAATACGTTCGCAAAATAATCCATCTTTCTCGGGCCGCAGGGTCCGATAGTTGATAGTTTCCGGTTTTTTAACCTCGCCGTAGGACCACGCCCGGATCATATCCGGAGAGGCCAGACGGATCATAATAGAATCGAAGTCTTGAATGTCCCGCATTCTGTAACTCCTTTAAAAGTTGGAGCCTTGTTTAGCAATCAGCTCTTCGTCCCGCTCGGTCAAAGGAATCTGTTTCCCCTTGGCGTCATAAATTGTCATATCCAGCGCGAGACCGCGAAGCTCCTGGACGAGCACATTAAAGGATTCGGGAATACCCGCCGTGGTGGAGGGTTCTCCCTTGACGATCGCTTCGTAAATCTTGGAACGACCGGTCATATCATCGGACTTAATGGTCAAAAGCTCCTGGAGCGTGTTAGCGGCGCCGTAGGCTTCCAGGGCCCACACTTCCATTTCCCCAAGCCGCTGACCGCCGAACTGGGCTTTACCGCCCAAGGGCTGTTGGGTAACCAGCGAGTAGGGGCCCGTGGACCGGGCGTGCATCTTATCATCCACCAGGTGGTGCAATTTAAGGAAGTAAATAACCCCGCAAAATACGGGATTCACAAAGTATTCCCCAGTACGCCCATCCCGAAGTTTCGTCTTGGAGGTAACCGGTAAACCAGCGGACTTCAACTTGTCTTCGATCTGTTCGGTGGTGGGGGATTGGAAAACCGGCGCGGAGAACCATTCGTCCAAGGTACTGGCGGCCCAGCCTAGTTCGGTTTCCAAAAGCTGACCGATATTCATACGGGAAGGAACGCCCAGCGGGGTAAGACAGATATCCAAGGGGGTCCCATCGTCCATATAGGGCATATCCTCCACCGGAAGGATACGGGCCACAACGCCTTTGTTTCCGTGGCGACCCGCCATTTTATCGCCCTCCCGAAGTTTCCGCTTCGTGGCGATCAGGACCTTTACGACCTCATCTACCCCGGGGTTAAGATCGTCCCCCTCGGTTCGTTTAAGCCGCTGAATATCGATGATGGTCCCCTCGATACCGTGGGGAACCCGCAGGGACGTATCCCGGACTTCCTTAGCCTTTTCGCCGAATATGGAATTGAGCAGTTTGAACTCGGGGGTGGTTTCGGTTTCGCTTTTCGGCGTCACCTTACCCACAAGAATATCCCCGGACCGAACCTTGGCGCCCACGCGAATAATACCTTCGGCGTCCAAATTGTCCAGGCTCTTTTCGCTCGTATTGGGAATATCCCGGGTTATTTTTTCGGGCCCCAACTTGGTTTCCCGAACTTCGGTGATGAACTCCTTAATATGGATGGAGGTAAACATATCCTCCTTAACCACCCGCTCGGAAATCAGGATAGAGTCCTCGTAGTTGTACCCGTTCCAGGGCATAAAGCCGACCAGAATGTTCCGCCCCAGGGCCAATTCTCCGTCCTTGGTCGCGGGTCCATCGGCTATAACCTGTCCTTTGACGATCTTTTCGCCCAATTTAACGATGGGCCGCTGGTTATAGCAGGTATCCTGGTTCGTCCGCTGATACTTAACCAGCGGATACACATCCCGTTCTTCCTCGCTCTTTGCGTCGTCAGGCCGAATAATCACTTCGCCGGAAGTAACGCGGACAACCACTCCGGAACGCTTCGATTTGACCAAAACGCCGGAATCGTAGGCGCACTTGCCCTCCATACCGGTCCCCACCCTTGGCGGTTCGGGGAAAATAAGGGGCACCGCTTGACGTTGCATATTAGAACCCATGAGCGCCCGGTTGGCGTCGTCGTGTTCCAAGAACGGAATAAGGGACGCCGAAACGGAGATAATCTGTTTTGGGGATACGTCCATGTATTGGATATCTTCGGGAGCCCGGGTCGTATAATCACCCTGCCGCCGGCAGGATATCTGCTTATCCGCGAATGAACCGTCGCTGTTCAGCTTTGCCGACGCCTGGGCTATGTAATACCGGTCTTCGTCCATGGCCGATAGATATTCAATGTCCCGGGTCGCCACTCCCTTTTCTACCCGTCGGTAGGGAGTTTCCAAGAATCCGTATTCGTTCACCCGGGTATAGTTGGCCAACGAAACAATAAGACCGATATTCGGGCCTTCCGGTGTTTCGATGGGGCACATACGACCGTAGTGGGTGTAATGGACGTCCCGGACCTCAAAGCCCGCCCGGTCCCGGGAAAGCCCCCCCGGTCCCAGGGCGTTCAGACGCCGTTTATGCGTCAGCTCCGCCAGGGGGTTAACCTGATCCATGAATTGGGAAAGCTGGCTGGAACCAAAAAATTCCTTAATCGCTGCGACCACCGGTTTTATCGAAATCAGGTCCTGCGGCTTTATGGTATCGGTTTCCTTTAGACTCATCCGCTCTTTGGCGATCCGTTCCATACGGCTAAACGCGGTTTTCATGGTGTTGGCCATAAGCTCGCCCACCGATCGAACCCGCCGGTTTCCCAAATGGTCAATATCGTCGATGTTTTCATCCCCCACGTACACTTTAATGAGGAACTTCATCGTAGCGATGATATCGGGCTTAGTCAGGGTAAAATCTTCCAGGGGAGGTTTAAAATCGAACTTTTTATTGAGCTTATACCGCCCCACCTTGCCCAGGTCGTAACGGCGGCTGGTAAAGAACATGCCCAGCAGGTCCTTTTCCGCGGCCTCCACCGTTATAGGTTCCCCAGGCATCAGAACCGAATAGACCGCCGACAAGGCGTCTTCCCGAGAAGGTTCGTCCCGGTTGGGATCCTCTTTTATGAACTTAATCTCTTCCCGTTCAAAACAGTTGAGGATCATGGGAGAATTGAGGGAACCCTCGGCGTTAAAATCGATAACCTCAATCGAGGTAACCTTATTTAAAATGAGTTCGTCCACATCGTGGGGATGCAGTTTTTCTCCCGCCCGGTAGAGTTTCTTTTTCCCTTCGGGAGAGTCTTCCGCACCCTCTACCCAGACAGCCTTGGCTAAAACCCGGCCGACGAGCTTTTCCTTCTCATCCCTGTTTTCGCTGACTTCTAGCGTTTCGGTCTTATAAAAGGCTTCAACAATTTCTTCCCGGCCTTCGTACCCCAGGGCCCTTAAGAAAATAGTCCCCAGGATCCGTTTTTTTCGGTCGATTTTCGCGTAAATCAGTTCCCGTTTCTGGTCGATTTCGAATTCAAGCCATGACCCACGGTAGGGAATGATCCGAGAAGAATAAATACCCTTTTCGTGACTAAAAATGACGCCCGGAGATCGATGGATCTGAGAAACCACGACCCGTTCAGCACCGTTTATAATAAAGGTCCCCCGATCGGTCATGATCGGGATATCGCCCATATAAATGTCTTTTTGACGAATTTCACCGGTTTGTTGGAAAATTAAATTGATTCTTGCTTTTAGGGGCACCGCGTAGGTTATACCCTTCTGCTTGCATTCCTGTTCGGAAAATTTAATATTATTTTCATCAAGGCTATAATATTCGTACTCCAAGACCATATCACCGTTGGGGCTTTCGATGGGAAAGGTCGTCCTGAATACTTCCTCAAGCCCCTGCATAGCGGGAGCTTGCCCTGCTTTTAAAGGCTCTCTTTGTAGGAACCGCTCGTAGGAAGAGGTTTGAATATCTATTAGATCGGGAAGTTCCATCACGTCGGTGATATCTTTCCCTATGTAAGTCCGTTTGACGACACTGTTTCCTGTAACCATTCGTTACCCCCTATCGGTACCGTCCGATTCGGTTAACCGGATTATATGCGGTGTTTTCAAGGCCCCCAGGGCATTAAAAAACCTCACGGCTCGTTTTTTACCTAAAGACTACGAAAAGGCACCGGCAAAATACCGGTAGCCTTTCTTCCGGAACCCCTAAGGGTTCCGGCAAACGAGAAAAGAAAACTGTATGCTCCGCGATAATTACTGAATTTCAACAGTACCGCCGGCGGCAGTGATTTGTTCTTTAATCTTCGCGGCTTCGTCTTTGGAAACCCCTTCCTTAAGCGGCTTCGGGGCACCTTC
The DNA here is from genome assembly GCA_964425215.1 of uncultured Treponema sp. GTDB lineage: Bacteria > Spirochaetota > Spirochaetia > Treponematales > Breznakiellaceae > CAYRLW01. The sequence continues at coordinate 3,486 of CAYRLW010000018.1, read as the reverse complement.
TACCAGGTCCTTCGCCTCTTTCAAGCCCAAACCGGTAACCGCGCGGACTTCTTTGATTACGGCGATTTTCTTCGAATCATCAAAGGCCTTGAGGATCACGTTGAATTCGGTCTGTTCTTCCGCGGGAGCGGCGGCGGCTCCAGGAGCGGCACCAACCGCGGCAACAGCCACGGGAGCGGCGGCGGAAACCCCAAACTTTTCTTCCATCGCTTTGACCAGTTCGGAAACTTCCAATACGGTCATGGAAGCAATCGCGTCGAGAATTTGATCTTTCGTAAGCGCTGCCATATTATCTTCTCCTAAAATTAAAAAACTTTACATCCCATACGGAACGTGCCCGGAGCGAAGAGCTCCGGAATATTTCAATAAGACCGACAGGAACGACAGCATACCGAAGCCTGAGGGTCCATTATTGCCTTTACGCGGCCCCTTCCTGTTTCTTATCGGCGATAGCCTTTACCGTACGGACCAGTCGGCCGTTGATATCGTTGAGCGCCGCCGCGAGATTGCGGGCGGGGGCGTTCATCACGGACATCAACATGGCGATCAGTTCCAAACGTCCGGGAAGCTTGGAGAATGCTTCCACCTGGCTGGCGTTATACACCGTATTGGAGACCAGACCACCTTTAACCTTTAAAGCCGGGGTTTCCTTGGAAAAATCCAACAAAATCTTCGCGACCTCGTTGGAATCCTTCGGGGAAATCGCTACCGCCGTGGGGCCCGTCAGGTACGTAGCCACGTCGGGAGCGGACAATTGTTCAAAAGCGATCCGGGCAAAATTATTCTTGACCACCTTAAATTGGGCGGACTTAGCGCGCAGTTGTTTTCGAAGGTTGGTGATTTGTTCAACCGTCAACCCACGATAGTCGGTAAAAATAAAATCCGGCGCCGAACCAAAAGACTCCTTAAGCGAATCAATGGATGAAACCTTTGCGGATTGTAATTTTTTCGCTACGATAGCCATAGATTACTCCTCATCCTTTACGGATACCCAAACCCCGGGGCCCATGGTGGAACTCAGGGATACCGATTGAATAAAGTCACCCTTGGCGTCGGCGGGTTTCTTCCGTTTAATTTCGGTCATAACCGCGTGGGCGTTTTCGGCGATTTTAGAAGCATCCATGGACAGTTTACCCACGGGAATATGGATAACCCCCGTCTTGTCCGCCCGGAACTCCACCCGGCCCTTCCGCAGTTCGGCGATCGCCGATTTTAGATCGAAGGTTACCGTACCGGTTTTAGGATTAGGCATTAAACCCTTGCGACCCAATACCATACCCAGCTTACCCACGTCCTTCATCATATCCGGGGTCGCCACGGCGATATCGAATTCGGTCCAGCCGCCCTTTACCTTTTCGATAAGGTCATCAGACCCCACGTAGGTAGCGCCGGCTTCTTGGGCTTCCTTTTCCTTTTCGCTCTTACAAAATACGAGGATCTTTTTCTCGCCCCTAAATTGATGGGGAAGGACCACCGTATCCCGAACAGACTGGCTCTTTTTAAGGTTTACCTTAACGGACAGATCCACGGTTTCATCAAACTTAGCAAAACCCAGCTGTTTTACCGTTTCAGCGGCTTTTGGAAAATCGACCACCACGGTCCTATCGTACTTTTTAACGCTTTCGAGGTATTTTTTCCCGTGCTTCATACTACCACTCCACCTCGACACCCATAGAACGGGCAGTTCCGGCGATAATTTTTTTTGCCGCCTCTAAATCATTGGCCGAAAGATCGGGCATCTTAAGCTTCGCGATTTCTTCCAGTTTAGCTTTAGGCAATTTCCCCACCTTGGTCTTATGGGATTCCGGAGAACCCTTTTCGATGCCCGCGCCCTTTTTAATCAGCACGGAGGCCGGGGGAGTTTTAAGGATAAACGTAAAGGATTTATCGCTGTAGACGGTAATAACAGCGGGAATAATTAACCCCGCTTCCATACCCTTCGTTCGATCGTTAAATTGTTGAACGAACTGGGGCGCACTGACGCCGTGGGGTCCTAACGCGGGGCCCACCGGTGGCGCTGGAGTTGCTTTGCCCGCTGGGCACTGCAACTTGATGATCGCGGTGACCTTCTTCTTTGCCATTCGGGATCTCCTTACGTGGTATACCCAGCCGGAACTTCCCGCTGGGATAGCGTTCCCGCCCAAAGCGGAAACTCCCATCTAATGGAGGTAACACCTCATATAGATTTAATTGTAATAAAACAAGGAAAATTAGAGTTTTTCGACCTGCAGAAGATCAACCTCCACGGGAGTCGAACGGCCAAAAATGCCAACCATAACCTTCAACTTGTTCTTTTCGACGTTCACCTCTTCTATCGTCCCCGTAAAGGATTCAAAGGGACCGTCGATAATCTTTACCTGTTCACCCGCCGCGAAGGACTGTCGCGGACGAACCACCCGCTCACCCTTCATTTCGCCGGCCTTTTGCAGAATCGAACGAGCCTCATCACCGGTTAGGGGATTGGGACGACGATTTGCCGGGGTACCCACAAAACCAGTTACCCCTTGGATTTTTTTAATTTTTGAACACGCGGTCTTCCAACCGATTTCGGGTAAATCCATTTCCACCAGAATATAACCCGGCAGAAACTTTTTCGTCATGGTACGTTTTTTGCCATCCCGAACCTCGACAACCTCCTCGGAAGGAACTTTGACGTCTCGAACAACATCCTTTTCCAGTTCTCCCGATTCAATCATCATTTTGATGGTTTTTTCGATTTTATTTTCGTATCCTGAATACGTATGAAGGACATACCATCCTGTAGACATGCTCGCCCTTTATTAAAAAATGGCCTGGATGCCCAGAAGAAGCAACGCGTCCACCAACCCCAAAACAAGGGCAAAAACCACTGTGGAAATAAGAACCACCTTAACGGACCCTATGACGTCTTCCCTGCTCGGCCATACAACCTTGCGAAGTTCCGCGTAGGATTCCTTTACGAATTGAACAATCTTATTCATACCAACCCTCTTGGAAATTATCCTAAAAAGGACTACCCATTGTCGCAGAAATCATCCCGCTGTTCAAGCACATCAGGGTATTAACTTATAAAATACAGGCCAGGTAGGACTCGAACCCACAACATCCGGTTTTGGAGACCGGCGCTCTACCATTAGAGCTACTGGCCTAAAAACACTACTTTATCTTTGCCTCTTTATGCAAAGTATGCTTATGGTCAAACTTGCAATACTTATTCAACTCAAGCTTTTCCTGCATGTTTCTTCGGTTTTTCTTGGTTGTATAATTTTTCCGTTTGCAAACGGAACATTGAAGCGCGATCAATTCTACAGCGGTTTTTTTGCTAGCCATACCATATCCCCTTGCCTAACAGTATCTGTACTTTGGTAAACCCATAAAGATGATATACCTAAACGCGATTTGATACAACGACCTAAAATCCCATAAAGGGATGAATCCACGTCGCGGAGCGGCAACCGCCTTGCAATATCGGTTCTCTCTTAGAGAAAACTCCAGCCCTCGAGCGGA
>CAYRLW010000017.1:0-59767 GCA_964425215.1 uncultured Treponema sp. | reverse complement strand
TCCATAGGTATACTGTAATCTATGAAAGTCCAGGATGGAAGTCCCTCCGCGAGGTAATTGATGGCAGACTACGAAAAACTTGATCATTGGTCCCTCCGGGCCCAAAAAGAGGGATACCCAGCCCGGTCGGTATACAAATTAAAAGAGATGGATGAAAAATTCGGTCTTTTTAAAGGGGCTACGAAAGGTCTGCGGGTGCTGGATCTGGGGGCCGCCCCGGGGAGCTGGAGCCTCTACGCCCTTCGAAAGATGGGCGGGCGGGGTTCCCTCGTGGCGGTGGACCTGAGTGCCCTGTCCCGGGTTTACGATAAGGGACTATTCGATGGTCCTAATTTTTTTTTCTTGCAGGGTGATATTACCACGGTGGCGGTTCGGGACTCCATTCTTTCTAAAGGCCCCTTCCATCTCGTGATGAGCGATGTAGCCCCCGCCACCACGGGGAACCGATCCGTGGACACCCTCCGATCCCTAGCCCTGGTGGAAGAGGTGGTTTCCTACGCCGAACAGGGACTTGAACGGGGCGGCAACCTGGTCGTCAAGGTTTTTCAGGGCGGCGATACGGCGGAGGTCTTAAAACGCCTCCGCACCCTCTTTACCACCGCCCGGAGCTTTAAACCCCAGGCTTGCCGCCCCGAATCCTTTGAAACCTACTACCTCGCATTGAATAAAAAATAAAGTTGGAGCCCACTGAGGCTCTTTCAAAACTCAGGGAGTTTTGAAAGAGCTACCTTAGATGTATATGCAGTATTTTTGCTATTCTTTATGATATAAATATTTATTTTTAAATTGCAAAAATACTGCAAGAGGTGTTTGCAAAAGCAACAGACTTTTGCAAACACCTCCACTCTAAAAACCGTTTTTAGGTGGGCTCCAACGTACCTTACCGGTAGGTTCCCCGCAGGTGCTGGACCGTCAAGGCCGATCCCAGGGCTTCCTCTGAAGGAATCGACAGCTCCGCTGGCGGTAGCTCCGAGCTTCCTCCCCGTGGTTCCGGAAGGGGGCCGGACTTCTGGGCTGTTCCCCTTCGTTTTACCCTGGAGGCGATAAACCGGAGAGTCCGTTGCTGATGGGGTAAAAGGGTGATCATGTTATCGTCCCAGTGACCCTCCAGACCGCTAATGTCCGCGCTAACGTAGAACGCCGGGACATCGGTACTTAGGGTCAGTTCCAAGCCATCGGTTTCCCGTTTTAGAACGGTGGTGATGGTCGGGGTCTCAATTTCACAGAGCTTCGGCTCCACGAGGAATAGGTCCGCGGTAAGGGACCGGTCAATCCCGTTTAAGCGTTTTTGGGTCGCTTCGTCCAATTCCAGCTCCGCCCTAAGGAATACCTTGTTTTTTTCACCGGGGATTTCGTTCAGGTCCATGGTCCAGGGTGCAAGGACCGAATCGGGACCCAGGGTGATCGTCTCGGTGGCGGTCCAGACTACCGCTCCGGTGAACGAAACCAGCTGAAGGTGGAGCGTCCCGCTGATCCCATGGGCCGTATCGTTAAGGACGTGGGCCTGGACTTTGCCCTGGGCCTTGTACAACACCGTCGCCAGGGGGGCGAAAAAGCGCCGAGCCGCGTAGTGCAGGAGTTTCCATTTTCCCGAGTACTCGATGGACGACCAGGATGCCACGGGCCAGCAATCGTCCAACTGCCAGTACAGGGCCCCCATACAGAGGGGCCGCTTGGACCGCCAATAATCCACCGCTGTTTTAATAGCCAGGGCCTGCTGAACTTGGCTGAGGTACAGCATGTTCGTAAAACCTTCGGGAAAGCGGAAATAACGGGAAAAATTCTCGATGATGATCGAGTTGCCCCGGGGGTTTTTTTGATGGTGTTCCATAACCGGGGATGTTAGGTTCCGCTGATCCTCGGGACAATACGACCGGACTCCCTCTTCCGAGGGGAAGGATTGATAGCCGAATTCGGAACAGAAGCGGGGCGTCACATCGTAGTAGGCCTCGAAGGGTTTTCCCTCGTGCCAAACGCTCCAGTAGTGCATGTCCCCTCGGCCATCGGAGTGCCAGTTGTCCGAAAAATCCGCCGGACCGGCGGAGGGAGAACTGGGCCACCAGGCCCGGTCGGGATCGAGTTCCCGGATCGTAGTTCCTACTACACCTTCGTTGAGCCGGTCGTAGTCGATAATGTACCGGTCCCGGAAGGCCCGGCTTTCGGGGTACCACGTCAGGGCTCCCACGTCTTCGTTGTTTCCGCACCATAGGGCAATGGAGGGATGCTCTTTAAGCCGCCGGACCTGATACTGAATTTCCGAACGAACTTCCTCCAAAAATTCCTTATTGGATGGGTACAGGGCGCAGGAAAACATCATATCGTGCCAAATCAGGAGTCCAAGCTGATCGCATAGATCGTAAAAGATATCGTTTTCGTACTGACCCCCGCCCCACACCCGGACCATGTTCATATTGGCGGCCACCATGTCCTCTAAAAGTTGCCGGTACCGGTCTTCGGTTTGCAGACCCGGCAGGGAATCCAGGGGTATCCAGTTAGCCCCCTTGGCCCAAATATCCCGACCGTTCACCCGGAACGTCAAAGATCGACCGATGGAGTCTTCCTGGGTGACCACTTCCAAATCCCGAAACGCCAGGGTTTTGGCTTGGGTCGTAAGCCGTTGCCCCTTCGTCTCTAGTTCCACCGCCAGGGTATACAAGGGCTGTTCCCCGTACCCTGCGGGCCACCAGAGCCGGGGAGACTGGACCGGGAACTCGGTTTTTAAGACGTTTACCCCCCCCTGAAGGTCCCGAAACTCCGTTTTTCGCTCCACCACGGTGGTCCCCGTGGGGTCCGCAACACGGCAATGAACCACAACCGACCGAGAGTCGGCGGGAACCGGCTTTCCGGGAGCCTCCAGGGGCAGGTTGTAGCGGATCTCCACCGGGACGTTCCAGAGGGAACCCTCGGTGTGGAGGGTCCTGAAGGAAATCCCTTCGATGTATCCAATAGGGCTTAGGATAATGGAACAGCGGCCGTAGATCCCCGCCACCATAAGGCAGGGGCCCCAATCCCAGCCTCCGTGGCATTGGACCTTCCGGACTAAGTTTCTGTGGGGCGATTGGACAGGATAGTACGAATGGGGAACCGGGTAGGGTAAAAGATCCGCTCTTCGTTGGGCCTCCCGTTCGGCGGAATAGCAGATTACCCGGATCGTGTTGATCCCCCCCCTTAGATTATCCCCGATTTCGGCAACCACGGAGGAAAACATATTGGTGTTTTTTGCTACCGTCTTTCCGTTTATCTGGACCTCGGCTACCGTATCGATGGAATCAAAGCGTATTATGGCCCGGTTCCCCCGGAGGTGGGCCTCGGAAATTTCAACGGTCCGTTCAAAAATAAAGTCCCGCTGGGCTAAATATTGAACCGCCAGCTCTTGGGTCCCCGTATAGGGGTCGGGAATACGATTCGCCCGCAGGAGAGCCGTGTGACTATCCCCCGGGATAGTACAGGGAATCCAATCCCCCTCATCCACGTATAGGTTCCACGTTCCCCGTAAGTCAAATTCCATCGTGTACCTTCCTTTTCAATTCAAAAATCAAAGGAGGCTCCTTCAAAAGTAATAGGCTTTTGAGATAACCTCAAACAATAAAAACATCGGTTCTAAAGCGCGATCATTCTAACATGCCCTTTCTATGACCGTTAAAAAATTTTTCTTTTTTTCTTGACGGATCACCAAAGCCATGGTATAACATGGTTGATTGAATAAATCAACCAACCTAAGAGGAAATTGAAGGAGCGGTAGTTGGCACGCAATGGCGGATCGGAACGGACAGAAAAGGCGCGGAACGCGGCAAGAATAGTCCGGACCATTTGGAAAAATCCTCTGATTAGCCGTTACGAAATCGCCGAGCGGTTAGGGCTGGAACGATCGACCATTACACTGCAGATGAATCGGCTTTTAGATTTGGGGTTGGTGACCGAAATGTCGGAAGGCCAGGCTGGGCCGAGCGGCGGGAGAAAGCCGATCCAGCTTTCTATCAACAAGGATTACGGCTATATCATAGGGATAGAGATGCAGGTGGAAGCCTACTCGGTGGTGGCGGTTAATTTGGCGGGAGAAATTTTAAGGTTTAAAAAGGAACCCCGGGCTATCACTCCCGAAACGTTTATCGAGGATGTGGTTTCTATAGCCCGATCCTTCGCCGCCGAAATGGGCGGGGAAGAACGATTGATCGGCGTAGGCATAGGCATGGGGGGGGTAATCGATTCGGACCGGGGGATTATCCACTATTCCATACCCCTACACTTATCCGCCCCCCTGCATTTTTCAGATACCATTGCCCAGCGGCTCAACACGCCCTATATGATCGGCAACGACGCCAACTGCTGTGCCTGGGGGGAGCTGGCGTTCCATCGGGCTGATGGACTTAAAAATTTTCTTTTTACTTTGATCCAGTTTAGGGATGGGGACTCCGAGCGGAACGAATACGGCGGAGTCGGCGTCGGATTCGGTATCGTCATCGATAGTCAGGTCTATACGGGAACCGATTATACCGCCGGTGAATTTCGAAGTGCCTACTGGGTCGATGGGAATTTAGCCCAATTTTCTATTCCCTTTGAGGAAATAAAAGGGGTCGTGGATGATCCGGTTCTTATGGAACGTTTTGTTCGGGAGCTTTCAAAAAATATCGCCCTTTTTGTAAACACCTTCAACCTTAATAAGGTTTTCATCGGGGGAGATATTGAGGCCTACGAGGTCAACGTGCCCCAAATTTTGACTGAGGAGATCCAGCGAAACTGGATGTATCCCACCATGCCGACCTGTCAAGTTTCTTATTCAACGTTAGGTGAAAAGGCGGTAGCCTACGGGGCGGCGGGGATGTTGCTATATCGGATCTTTACGTCGACCCACCTGCCGGTGGACGTGGAGGCCGATCAGGACCCACTGGTGTGGGCATTGCATTTGTAAATATCCCCCTAGGGGATAGAGGGAACTGGTTACAGTTCCGAATTATAGAGGAGGTCTACTATGAAGAAGACTCTTATCGTCGCTATGACTGCTCTGGTCTCCGCTGGTATGGTATTCGCCAGCGGCCAAGCGCAATCGGGTAAGGCTCAAGCGGGGACCGCCCCCGCCAAGACCGTGGTGGTTAAGACCATGGCCTACGGGGACAATTCCAACGCCGAGGGCGTCAACTGGGTCCGAATTGTCAAGGCGTTTGAACAGGCGAATCCAAACATCAAAATCGATTACGAGTTGCTCTACGATGAGGCGTATCACCAAAAAGTTTCCGCTCGGCTGGCCGCCGGTGATGTTCCCGATTTGGCCTATATGGGCGGCGATGCCCGCTGGGGCGGTCCGTGGAAGGAAGCGGGTCAACAGTTTGACCACCGGCCCTACATCGATGCCAACTATTTTGATCTTAACCTGATTCCCCCCATGGGTCCCAACGGCGAGATTTGGGAAATTCCGCTGGGAACCTCCAATATCACCACCGTGTTGTTCATGAACGAGGATCTGGTAAAATCCCTGGGCTTTAGCGCACCCAAATCCTACGACGACCTGGTAGCCATGGTTCCCAAGGCCAAAGCCGCGGGGTTGGACGTGGTTTCCATCGACGGCGCCGACGGTTGGGCGTGGGGATCCTGCTTAATGTCCGCCATCGTGGCGCGGCTTTCCGGGGATCCCCATTGGGTATCCAAAGCGGTGGCGGGACAGAACCACTTTACCGACAAGGTGTTTGTGGATTCCCTCTCCCTGATTTCCAAAATGGTAAAGGATGGGGTTCTCTCCGATAAGGCCGCCTTGGTGGATTACGGCGCCAACACTTCTAATTTCAGCAACAAGAAAGCCCTCTTTATGGTTCAAGGTCAGTGGGTGGCCGGTTCCATCGATCCTGCGGTGGCCGACGTGACCAAAATGATGGCGTGGCCGAAACTGCCGGGCGAACAGGCGGCTACCGCCGGCTCAGTGGCTGCGGCTATCCAGGTTGGGTATGGGCTTACCAAGAAGGGCGCCTCAGACCCCGACGTTCGGGACGCGGCCCTCAAGTTCCTTAAATACTTCTACAGTGTCGATGAAACCACCCAGCGTTTGCGGGACGGGGCCATCGTAGCGCCGATCCTGAAGAACTACCAGGTTCCCACCGATCTTCCGTCCATCGTAAAACAGAAGGTTAGCCTGGCCCAGACCGCCAAGAGCACCGATGTTATCGACGCGTTCCTCGCCGGAGCGGCGAACGACGCTTTGAACGCGGGTATGCAGAAGATCGCCACGGGCGCCGCTACGCCCGCCGACGTGGCCGCGGAAGTCGAGAAGCTCGCTCGATCCAAATAACAAAAACAGCTGGAGCGGTATAAAACCCCTCAGCGTCCTCATTAAAAATAAACTATACTAAAAAAAAGGGGGCGGGAAACCGCCCCCTTCTACAAAGCGAAAGCGTGAGGAGAATGAAATGAGAGGTCGAAACGGCAAGAACCTTCCCGCGTATATTGGAATGGTGGGACCGGCCCTGGCGGTGTTTTTATTAATCGTTGCCTACCCGATCCTGTATTCCCTAATTCTCAGTTTTACGGACTTTAATCCGAACAAGGGTGGGGTGTGGCATTTTGTGGGCCTTACCCAATACGCCCGTATGTTGGAAGATCCCAACTTTTGGCACGCCCTCTCAAACAATATGGTGGTGGTAGGGGTCTCCGTTTTTGGTCAAATTCCCATTGGATTTATTCTTGCCTATATCCTATACCGGGGAATGGTGAAGGCTAAAAATTTTTTTCAATCCATGGTGTTTTTGCCCCAGTTTCTTTCGACTATCGTCATCGGTATCCTTTGGAAAAGAATGTTCCAGGCCGACGGCCCGGTATCCCGGTTAATCCAAATAATTTCTGGGAATCCCAGCGCCCAATTCGATCTAATGCTTCGGGCCGATACGGTGATGTACCCCATTGGGTTTGCCCTTATTTGGATGTACACGGGTTTTTATATGGTAATTTTTTTGGCCAATTTACAAAAAGTGGACACGGAAATGTTAGAGGCGGCTCAGATTGATGGGGCTTCGGAGTTTCAGATTTTTATCCGAATGATCGTTCCGGTCCTCTCCGGAACGGTTTTGGTTTCGGCGGTTTTAGCCATCGCCGGGTCTCTTCGGGGCTTCGACTTGATATTTTCCATAACCACCCAGGGCCTGCAAAGGAATAACGCCATGGTGCTTCCAATATTTATGTACCAAACCGCGTTCCAGGACTTTAATAATTCCGCCCGATTCGCCTACGGCGCGGCGATTTCCAACGCCATCGTGGTAATTAGTATGGCTTTAATTTTGATAAGCAACCTTATTGGGAAAAAAGTTAACGCCGGGGAGGAGTATTGACCATGACAAATCCATCGATTCTCCGGGCTAACCAGATAAAAAAAGCCCTGGGAACTACTATTTCATACATTGTCCTTATTTCTTGGACTTTGATTACGGTGGTACCCCTCCTGTGGATGGGGTATTCATCCTTTAAATCAAACGAGGAACTGACCCGGGATATCTATGCGTTTCCCCGGGACCTTTTTGATAGTTACCATCACGAATACGTGGTTATCCCCAAGTCTCTTAACGTGGTGTTGGATTACGATCCCATAAAGGATCCCCGGGAACGGTTGATTATAGAATCCACCACCATAGCCCCCACGCGGCGTTTAATGGTCCACTTCCTTGTAAAAGAAGAATTACCTCCCCAATTACGGAATTTAAAACCTGGCGATAAGCTGTTCGTGTACCAATTGCCCCCTAAAATGCAGCGGCGGATCTTTTGGTCCACCGTATGGTTTAACTATATTTCCGCCTATACCCGGGGGACCTTAGGGGGAAAATTTATAAACAGCGTTATATACGCTTCCGTATCTACCTTTTTCATCGTGATTTTTGGTTTGATGGCGGGTTTCGGTATTAGCAAAATGGCGTATAAAAAGGCATCGGCGATTATTTCGGCGATTATTGGGCTGGGGTATCTAATTAGTATTAACTCCGTAATCATCCCGCTCTTTCTGATGCTTTCTTCCATTAAGTTAACGGATACCCATCTGGGGGTAATCCTGGTTTATACGGCCTTTGGCTTACCCCTTTCGGTCATGTTGGCGTCCCAGTTTATCAAAGGGCTTCCGGATAGCCTTATCGAATCCGCCTTTATGGACGGAGCGACCATGACCCGGATGTTTTTTAGCATCATCGTACCGATGACGGTTCCGGTGATTATTACCATCGCGATTATCAACGCATTGGGTATTTGGAACGAATTTTTGCTGGTCCTCGTTATGGCTAGTTCGGAATTCACCAAATCCCTGCCCGTGGGGGTTTATTCCTTCTCCAGTCTGCAGAGCACCCAATTGGGGTGGCAATTGGCGGCCCTGGTGATAGCGGTGCTTCCGGCGATGATCGTGTACTTTATCTTCAACAAACGGCTGACCCAAGGGGTCGTAGCAGGCGCCGTTAAGGGCTAGGAGCAATCACCCATGCGCTTTGGACACTTTGATGACCTTCAACGGGAGTATGTCATCGATACTCCCCGGACTCCGTATCCGTGGATTAACTATCTGGGTACGGAAAATTTCTTCTCCCTTATTTCCAATACCGCCGGGGGGTATTCCTTTTATAAGGACGCCCGCCTGCGCCGAATAAACCGGTATCGGTACAACGATGTACCCCAGGATTCCAATGGCCGGTACATCTATATTCGGGAACGAAAGCTGGAAGGCCGGGATACGGCGGGAAACTGGATTCGGGGTAAGCCCCTGGGTCCTGCTTGGAATCCCGGATGGAAGCCCACCAAGACCGAGGTGGACTCCTACGAATGCCGGCACGGGCTGGGGCGTACCACCATTAGGGCCGAAAAAAACGCCATCGAAGCCACGGTGCGGTATCTGGTTCCCCTGGGCGAGACAGCGGAGGTTCAGGAGCTCACTATTGTAAACAATTCTTCCGAAACCCGAGCCCTAAGCGTCTACTCTTTGGTGGAATTCAACCTTTGGAATGCCTTGGACGATTTTACGAACTTTCAACGGAACCTTTCCACCGGCCAGGTGGAGGTGGAAGGAAACGCCGTGTACCACGTGACCGAATACCGGGAACGGCGGAATCATTACGCTTTTTTTTGGACCAACGGGCAAATTGCCGGTTTTGACACGGATCGGGACACCTTTTTAGGTTCGGATGGGGATTTTTCTTCCCCCTGGATGGTCGAACAGGGGCAAAGCGGCAATTCTTTGGCCGACGGTTGGTCTCCTATCGCGTCCCACCGTATCGAGTGGGTTTTGGGACCGGGGGAAACGAAACAGGCGGTTTTTGTCCTGGGCTACGTAGAAAATCCGGAGGATAAAAAATGGGAAGCTCCCCACCGGGTCCGTAAGGATTTGGCCCGGGAACTACAGGGCCGCTTTTCCACAGCCCAGGCCTTTCAAAACGCCTGGGACGCCATGGACCGATTTTGGGACGAAAAGCTTTCCCATTTTTCGGTTGCCACGGGGGACGAAAAGCTAGACCGGATGGCGAATATTTGGAACCAGTACCAATGCGTGGTTACCTATAACATGGCCCGAAGCGCCTCCTACTTCGAGAGCGGAATTGGCCGGGGCATCGGGTTCCGGGACACGTGCCAGGATATGCTGGGCTTTGTCCATTTGATGCCCGAAAAGGCCCGGGAACGGTTGTTCGATGTGGCTTCCACCCAGTTCCCTGACGGCGGTGCGTACCATCAGTTCCAGCCCCTGACTAAACGGGGCAACGGGGACATCGGGGGCAATTTTAACGACGATCCCCTATGGCTCATCATCGGTGTGGCGGGATACATAAAAGAAACCGGTGACTGGGATTTCTTACGGCAACCGGTTCCCTTTGATAACGATCCGCGGAACACCGCTACCCTATTTGAACACCTTAAACGTTCCTTCGATCACGTTTTAAACAATTTGGGACCCCATGGGCTTCCGCTTATTGGCCGGGCGGACTGGAACGATTGCCTTAACCTGAACTGCTTTTCCACGGATCCCAACGAATCGTTCCAAACGTCCACCAATAAGGACGGTAGAAACGCCGAATCCGTGTTGATTGGTCAAATGTTCGTCTACGTGGCCCCTGACTATATCGAAATGTGTAAAGCCCTCGGAGAAACGGCGGAGGCCGAACGGGCTTTAATAGCGGCGCGGCGAATGGAAACCCTCTTGACGGAAAAGGCTTGGGACGGCCAATGGTTCCTCCGGGCCTACGACGATGGGGGAAACAAAGTCGGTTCCGCCCAAAACAGGGATGGTAAAATTTATATCGAAACCCAGGGCTTTGGCGCCATGGCTCTGGTGGGTCAAGACCGGGGGTACCCCCAAAAGGCCTTAGATTCGGTGGCGGAACACCTGGACACGCCCCACGGCGTGGTGATCCTGGACCCCCCGTATCAGGAATACCATCTGGAATTGGGAGAGGTCTCCTCCTATCCCCCCGGGTATAAGGAGAACGGGGGGATATTTTGCCACAATAATCCCTGGATTATGATCGGTGAAATTCGGATCGGCAGACCCGAGCGGGCCTTTGCTTATTGGAAAAAGATAGCCCCCGCGTATCGGGAAGAAATTTCGGAGCTTCACCGGATGGAACCCTACGTTTACTCCCAGATGATCGCCGGAAAAGCAAGCCGTCGTCACGGGGAAGCTAAGAATTCTTGGCTCACGGGAACCTCGGCGTGGAACTTTGTGGCCCTTTCCCAGTGGATTTTGGGGGTTCGTCCCTCGTTTTATGGCCTTATCGTGGAACCCCGTTTACCCTCCCATGTTTCCAGGGCTACCATTCGTCGGCTCTTCCGAGGGGTCACCTACACGATCGAGGTGGAAAACCGTAAAAACGACGGGCCGATTGGGTTGACCATAGACGGGAAAACCCTTCAAGGAACTCTGGTCCCCCTGGGGCTTCCGGGTTCGGAGGTGAGGATCCAGGCGCGGATAGGATAGGGGGCGACGCGAAAAAACGGGGAACGAAAAAAGCGGGGAACATTAAAGCATTTTGTCCGGATGGGCCGTAGTATGCATGGGAGGATACTATGGTCCATTCCGCTTTTAGATCCCGCCTTTTGGCTTTTGTGGTGCCCCTGGCGGCGCCGCTGGTAATTTTAAGCGCCTGCACCGCCTGCGATACGGCTTTGGGTACTTCGGTAACCAAAGGGACTCCCCAGAGCATTCGTCTGGTAAGCTGGAACGTACAGGCCCTCTTTGACGATACGGATACGGGGACCGAATACGCCGAGTACCGGGCCTCCGCCGGTTGGAATTCCGCCTCGTACCAGGAACGTTTAAAGACCCTGGGAGCGGCGCTCCTTTCGTTTCCCGACGGTGGGGCCGATATCATAGCCCTGCAGGAGGTGGAAAACCCGAGGATTCTCCAAGACTTAGCCCAAAACGCCCTAGCCCGCCGGGGGTACCAATGGAGCGCCTTCGCTAACCTGAGCGGGGGGTCCCTCGGGGTGGGTATCCTCAGCCGGTATCCTATCAGCTCGGCCCTGACCCATTCCATTTCTTCCTACGGCCAAACCATTCCCCGGCCCATTCTGGAGGCGCGTATCGATTTCGATGGGGCTCCCCTTACCCTGTTTGTCTGCCATTGGAAGTCTAAACTGGGGGATACGGGGGCTACGGAGGTTCTGCGCCGGGCCGCGAGCCGGGTAATTCGGCAAAGGCTGGGGATCCTAACCCAAAATACCCCCAGCCTGTCGGTATTGGTAGTGGGGGACCTGAACGAAAACACCAACGAATTTGAACGGCAGGGAGGGGGAACCATAACGGCCCTCCTGCCCGATACCCCCGACGCAGAGGCCCTGGTTCAGGGAATTTTTGGTTCGAGAGACCCGGAAGCCGCCCCCAACGCCCTGGGGGAGCCGGACTTTGTGGTGATTACGGATCGTAAGCCTCCCCGTTCCTTTTGGTCGCCACCCCGGGCTACGTTTTTTGACCCCTGGATGAAGGGGTTGTGGAAGGGCTCCTACGCTTATCAAAGTAGCTGGGAACAGATCGATCATATTCTCTGTCCGGACAGCCTTTTTGACGGCCAGGCTTGGGAATACGCCTCCTTTGCGGTGGCCGAAGGGGCCCCCTTTACGGGGGACTCTGCCTATCCCCTGTCGTTTAACCCCAAAACCCTCAAGGGGCTTAGCGATCACCTTCCGGTGATGGTAACCCTGGAGCGGAAAGAACGTCCCCGGTAACGGGTAAAGGCCGGACCATACTGAAGGTTTAGCCTAAGCGGGCCGAGACTTCCAAAGCGATGGCCAATTCTTCGTTGGTGGGAACCACCAGGAGGGCTACGGAAGAATCGGGGGTGGAAAAAATAAGCTCCCGCCCCTTGGCGTGGTTTTTTTCAGGATCGAAGCGAACCCCCATCCACCCAAGATCCTGGCACACCCTCCGGCGCAGGTCCGGGTCGTTTTCACCGATCCCCGCGGTAAAAACGATCCCATCGATACCGCCCATCACCGCTACGAAGGCCCCGATAAACTTCTTTAACGCGTAGACGTAATAGTCCCGGGCGATACGGGCCCCCTCGTGGCCCTGGGCCTCCAATTGTTCCAATTCCGCCATGTCCGCGGAAACACCGCTCAGACCGAGGAGTCCGCTTTTTTTATAGAGGATGTCGTACACCTCCTGGGCTTTCAGGTTTTGACGCATCATAAGGTCTAAAATAACGCCCCCGTCCAGGTCCCCCGAACGGCTTCCCATGGGCATGCCGGTAAAGGTTCCAAAGGTGGCGGTGGTATCCACCGCCACGCCCCCTTGGACAGCGGTAACGCTGGAACCCCCTCCCAGATGGCACGTAACCAGCCGGAGGTCTTCCAGCTTACGGCCCAGCATTTCGGCGGCCCGTTGGGCCACGAAGCGGTGGCTGGCCCCGTGGAAACCAAATTTTCGGTACCCGTACTGGCCCCGAAGCTCCTGGGGCAGGGGGAAAATAGAGTGCAGAAGGGGTTTTTTCTGGTGGAACGCCGTATCGAAGGAGGCGAATTGGGGAATTTCGGGGTGGAGTTTTAGGCATTCCCGAATCCCCGCCAGCTGTACCGGGTTATGGAGGGGCGCCAGGGGGATACACTCCTCGATTTTAGAAAGGGTCTCCTGATTGATAGGGGCCGCCTCGGAAAAGTAACTACCCCCGTGGACCACCCGGTGGCCGATCCCGTGGAGGATCGTATCGGAGGGTATTTGGTCAAAAACCCACTGGAGCGCCTGGGCGTGGGTACCATTGGGCAGTTCCTCTGATCGTTTTTCGCTTCCGTCGTCAAAACGCTGGACCTTTCCGACGCAATCGTTCCTCCCAATCCTATCGACGGCTCCTTTTATCAAGAGATCCTTTGAACGGGTTTCTAAAAGTTGAAATTTAATCGTGGTACTGCCGCAATTTAAAACCAAAACATTCTTGGGGTCCGAATTTGCCCTTTCCATACAGCCTCCGTAGTACACCAATTCTTATTTCCCCCCGGGGCCTTGTCAAGGCCGTCGCTTAGACCTAACCTTGACCTTTTCTCTTATAAATTGTTATATATATCTAACAGATGGAGGCTTCCCCAATGTATCTTTCCGACGCGCCGAACGGCGCTTCTTTTAGGGTAATAAAAGTGGTGCTGGGCAAGGAAGTCGGAAAACGGTTAGCCGATATGGGGTTTACCGAGGGTGTGGAGGGTATGGTCGTCCGGGGTGGCGTATTCCGGGGTCCCATGCAGGTACGTATCCGGGGCTACGATCTGTTGATCCGCCGAAGCGAAGCCGCGGGGGTTGAAGTTGCCCCCGTGGGCGACTGGGGCCCCGTGATCCGACGCCGATTTGGCCCCTGGGGCGGAAGACGGGGCCGGGGCTGGGGCCGCTTTTTTCATGGATTAAGGGTAGACGTTTGAGCCAATCAAAGATTCGGGTAGCCTTAGCGGGGAATCCAAACGCCGGTAAGACTACCCTTTTTAATGCCCTTACGGGGGCCCATCAAAAGGTGGGCAATTATCCGGGGGTAACCGTCGAAAAACGGGAGGGAAACCGGATCCGGGGGGATCGGGAGTACCATTTTATCGATCTTCCGGGGATTTACAGCCTTACCGCCTACTCGATCGACGAAGTGGTAACCCGGGATTTCCTTTTGGACGAGAAACCCGACGTTATCGTGGACGTCATGGATTCCACGAACCTGGAACGGCACCTGTACCTCTGTCTTCAATTTCAAGAATTGGGAATCCCCGTGGTTGGGGCCCTTAATATGAGCGACGAGGCGGAAGCTAAGGGCATCCGGCTTGACGACCGGGCTCTGGAATCGGTACTCGGGGTCCCCATGGTAAAAACCGTAGGGCCCAAGGGGACGGGGGTCGATGGGGTCCTGGATAAAATCGACGCGGTACTGGATGGGGGACAATTTCAACCGAACCGGTACATCCGGTACGGGGACGAAATAGAGTCCAAACTTTCGATTCTTCAAAACCTTATTCAGCGGGATCCTTCGTTTTGTCAATGTTTTCCCTCCCGATGGCTCGCCGTAAAACTTTTGGAAAAGGACGCCAACGCCTACGATCGGCTCCGGCAACATAAAAACGCCGATCTCATCGAGGGGGCGGCCAAAGAGGCGGTTCTCTGGCTGGAGAAACACTACGGAAAGGACGCGGAAATCGTCGTTTCGGAACAGCGGTACGGATACATCCACGGGGCGGTCAAAGAGGTAATCCAGATCGTAAAAAAACCGGATTTCTCGTTTACCGAATCCATAGACCGGGTGATCATGCACCCTTTTTTCGCCCTTCCTATTTTTGTGGTCGTATTATGGGCCATATTTCAGCTGACCTTTGTGGTGGGTGAATACCCCATGCGGTGGTTGGAGCTGTTTTTTAACTTTCTTTCGGTCCAATTTTCCGCCCTGCTTCCGGCGGGATTTGTCCGATCCCTGGTGGTGGATGGGATTATCGGCGGGGTAGGGGGGGTGCTATCCTTTGTACCCCTTATCATTTTCCTCTTTTTCTTCCTTTCCCTTTTAGAAGACGTGGGGTATATGTCCCGGGCGGCCTTCGCGACGGATAAGTTCCTCCACGCCTTCGGCCTCCACGGCCAGTCGGTTTTTCCGATGATGCTCGGTTTTGGCTGTTCGGTCCCCGCGATTATGGCGGCCCGAACCCTAAAAAGCCGACGGGACCGGATTCTGACAATCCTTATCATCCCTTTTATGAGTTGCGGGGCCAAACTTCCGGTGTATGTCCTGCTAGCCTCGGCGTTTTTTCCCCACCACGCCGCCTTAATGGTTATGCTGGTGTACGCGGTGGGCGTCGTGGCGGGTTTACTTTCGGCGGTTCTGCTACGGAATACCATACTCCGGGGCGATCCTACCCCCTTTGTAATGGAACTGCCCCCGTACCGCATGCCCACCCTGCGGGGTATCCTTTGGCACGTGTGGGAGAAGTCCTGGTCCTACGTAAAAAAGGCCGGTACGGTGATCCTGGCCGCGTCCCTTATCGTTTGGTTTATTACCCAAATGCCCGTGTATACGCCGTCGACCCAGGAAGTGTCGACCCTGACGACTTCGTATAAAACTGCCCATCCGAACGCGACGGAGGCCGAGCTGGCAACCTATGTGGACCAATCCCGGGCCGCTTCCGCGATGGAATACAGTTTTGCCGGCAGATTGGGCAAGGCGGTGGAACCGGCCTTTAAACCCCTGGGTGTGGATTGGCACTTCGCGGTGGCCGCCATCGCGGGCTTCGCCGCCAAGGAACTGGTGGTATCTACCCTGGGCATCCTATACCGAGTTGGTACGGAAGGGGAGAATAAGAACGAAAGCCTCCGGGATGCCCTCCGCTCCGATCCCCTGTTTAATCCCCTGGTTGCCCTGGTTATGATGTTGTTTATTTTGGCCATTCCCCCCTGTATGGCTACCCTATCCACCATAAAAGCCGAGCTGGGTTGGGGCTGGATGGGATTTAGCTTCGCTTTTATGCTGGCCTTTGGATGGATATTAGCCTTTTTGGTCCATTTTTTCGGTAGCCTCGGTTTCTAAGGTTCCGGAACCTCCGTTCGTCTGGCTCTTTTGATGGGGCCGTTGTAAAAAGGCTTGGGCAAAAAACGCGCTCAGAACCGGCCCCGCCAGGGCGGCGGCCCACCGCTGGAGCTTCCACGAAAATTTTGGCAGGCTGATTCGCTTCCCCCTTCCGCAATCCCGCAGGGCTCCCATAACCGTTTTGTCGGGGCTCCAGCCGTGGAGCACGATCTCCCGGGCTCCGTTGGACGCCACCTTGGCGAACTCGCTATCCACCGGCCCGGGGCACAGGGCCATTACCCGAATACCTCGGCTTTTCCATTCCGCCCCCAGGGCCACCGAAAGGGAAAGGACGTAGGCTTTGGTGGCGGCGTATACCGCGAACCCTCCCAGGGGCGCAAAGGCCGCCAGGCTGGCCACGTTCAGAACCCAGGCCCCGGATTCCAAAAGGGGGTCAAACAGGCCGCAGGATTGGGTTAGGGCTCGGCAATTTAAATCGATTTGACCCAGCTGACGGTTTAAATCGTTCTCCGAAAAGGGACCGTAGGTCCCGTACCCGGCGTTATTGATCAACACCCGGATGCTTTTTCCCGATTCTTTCGCCCGGTTGGCCAGGGTTTCCAGGGTTCCAGGGGTGTTTAGGTCCGCAGGAAATGTTCGGATGGTGAGGGTATCGTTTTGTACGGTCTCCCCATCGGCCTGCCCCAGCTTTCGCCGGATCTCTTCCGCCAAATCGGTCAAACGATCCCCCCGGCGGGCCACAAGCCACAGTTCATCAAAGGGGGGGATGCCCCGGTAGCGTTCCCGACCGCCGGCCGCCGCGGCTAAATGGCGGGCAAAGGCCGCCCCGATGCCCGAAGATGCCCCCGAGACCAGGGCGATTCCCCGTTGGATCGATCGTTGATTCCTCGTGTTATCCATACACGGTATAGTACTAGGAAACGTCCCGCCTCGCAATAATCCCTTGACTCTTTTTAATTCCCTGGATATATTTCGAATACGTAATATTCATATACGAAATATTCGTTATCGTACTATTTTTTAACGGGACACCAAAGAATGAACGAGATCCAGTTAACCGAACTTCTCGAGGCTATTCATAAAAAGATCATGAAACGGTTTTCTTTTTTTATGAAAAACCAAGGGCTTTCCCTAACCGAGGGGATACTTCTCTGGCGGGTCCGTAAGTGCGGGCCCGTTCGGGCTTCCGAATTGGCAACCCAACTGGGGCTTTCACCCAGTACCTTGACGGGGGTGCTGGACCGGCTTGTGGCCGGGGGTTGGCTTGAACGGGACGTGGATCCCACCGATCGGCGGGCCGTGTTGGTAAAAAGCACCGCCAAACTGATCGATTTTACCGATCGGTCCATGCGAGAAAGTTCCGAGAGCCTGCAGAAAAGTTTTAAAAACCTTCCGGTGGATGTGTTAGTCCGCCTGGTGAGCGACTTGGGCGCGGTACTTCGCTGTCTGGAAGCGGACGAGGAGAAACAAAGTTGAGCGATTCCACCATTGAACATCCGAAGGATAGTTCCCCTGCGGATAAACCGGTAACCCATTGGCTAGCCCCGGTAATGGTCGCCCTGATCGGGGCCTTTATGTCCATTTTGGATTCCAGCATCGTCAACGTGGCGATCCCGACGATTATGAACGTTTTTAACGCCGCTACCAGCGATGTTCAGTGGGTGTCCACGATTTATATGCTCGCCATGGGCGTGGTGGTCCCCCTTTCCGGTTGGCTCGGCGATAAACTGGGGTACAAACGCCTCTATATGGCCACCCTGGCCCTCTTCGTAGCGGGCTCCCTGCTGTGCGGTCTTTCCTGGGATCTTAATTCCCTTATTTTTTTCCGGGTCCTTCAGGCTATCGGCGGCGGAATGATCATGCCCACGATGATGTCCATGATTTACAGCATCGTTCCCCGGGACAAAATCGGTTCCGGCATGGCCATCTTTGGTATTTCCCTTATGGTAGGTCCCGCTTTGGGTCCCACCATCGGGGGTTATTTGGTGGAATACGTGAACTGGCGGTGGATTTTTACAATCAACCTTCCCATCGGAATCGTGGGAATCCTTTTAGCGTGGATCGTACTCCCCGATTTTCCCAGTAAAAAAGCGGGAAAATTGGATGTGGGCGGCGCCCTCAGTTCGGCGGTCATGCTTTTTTCCCTGCTCCTTGCCCTTTCTAAGGGAAGCGATTGGGGCTGGACCGACGAAAGGATCATCCTTCTTTTTACCATCAGCTTTTTCACCCTCCTGCTTTTCGTTTATCTGGAGTTGACCTCCGATAATCCCCTTTTGGAGCTGAGGGTTTTTAAGTATCGATCCTTTACCACGGCCAATCTCCTGGTGGTGGTGACCACCATCGGTATGTACGCGGCCATATTCTACCTTCCCCTGTTTCTCCAGCGAATTAGGGGACTGGGGGCCATGGAAACGGGAATGCTGTTGATGCCCGGGGCCCTGGCGTCGGGGCTTATGATGCCGATTACGGGGAAACTGTACGATAAAATCGGGCCCCGGCCGTTGGCGATTTTTGGAGTCATCGCCCTGGGTCTCGTTATGTTTCAGTTCCACAAGCTGGACATTATGACAGCCAACGTTACGATCGTGTGGTGGGCAACCTTGCGGGGAATGGTCATGGCCTTCGCCAATATGCCCGCCCAAACGGCGGCCCTTTCTGACGTCCCCAATCACCTCATCGGCCGGGCGTCGGCTATTTCCAATATTATCCGTAGCGTTTCCGGTTCCTTCGGTTTGGCGGTTTTAACGGCCATCCTCACCACCCGGCAAGCCTTCCACGGGGCTCGGCTTACCTGGACCCTGGTTCCCAGCAACCCCGTCGTCGCGGGGACGGTAGCTCGGATCAGCGGAGCCCTGGGCGGCGGAAGCCGAGGCCAAGTCGGCGCTTTGGCGTACCTGAATGGTATCGTAACGCGGAATTCTTTTATAAACGGTATCGACGACGTGTTCGTCGTGGCGGCCATGATCAGTTTTGTGGCCCTAATTCCGGCGTTCTTTTTAGTACACCGAAAATTTCCTCCCAGCGGCGCTCCCCGGGCCCCCCTGGCAGAATAGATTGAACAAAAATAGAGAGGTATAGCATGTCCAGAAAGAATATGGTGTTTATGTTTTTAGGGATCACGGTGGTGGCGGTTTTAGGAATCGCGGCCTTCTACTGGATAGAAGGGACGATGTACGTTTCCACCGACGACGCCCGCGTTGCGTCCAACGTGGTGGCCGTAATACCCGAAATCCCGGGTAAAATTGTGGAATGGCGCGTCAAAGAAGGGGATCGGGTCTCTTCGGGGGATCCCCTGGGCCGCCAGGATCTCGGTTCCGCCCTGACCTCCGGGGCTCTTAACCCCCAGGGTTTGGGTAGTGTGGCGGGCATCTTTGCCGAAAAGGCGGTCATAAAGGCCCCCATTTCGGGGCAGGTGATCCAGTCGTCTGCGGTGGTCGGGCAAATGGCCGGGCCCCAAACCACCTTGGCGATTATCGCCGATACGGAGGGTTTGTACGTTTCCGCGAACATTAAAGAAGGCTACATTGGGGGCGTAAAAATTGGACAGGACGTGGACGTGCGCATCGACGCGTTCCCCGGGAAAACCTTTAAGGGAAAGGTCGAAAGCATCGGCCGGGCTACCGTCTCTACCTTCTCTCTCCTGCCTACCCAAAGCGGCGGGGGAAACTACACCAAGGTCGTACAGGTAATTCCCATCAAAATTACCCTCGTCGATAAGGGTTCCGAACGGTTAATGATCGGAATGAACGCGTATATCCGTATTCGGCTTACAAAATAAAGGAAAGAAATATGAAGCGAAACTATCCATGGTTGGTGGGTGTCGGTTTCCTGGGCGCCCTGCTTTTTCCGGGTTGTTCTTCTTCCCGTCCGAGCGATCCGGTTCCCGTAAAAACGGTAGCCGTTACGTCGGGGCAGATTGAAAAGGAATTGATCCTTTCGGGGGTCTTGGCTCCCAATAAAAGTTTAAACATTTACCCGAAGCTCTCGGGGCAAGCGAAAAGCGTCCGTGTCGATATTGGAGATACGGTTCGTCAGGGACAGCTTTTGGTGGAGATCGATACCAAGGAATTGAACGCCCAGTTGGGGGTGGCCGAAGCGGCGGCGGCGACGGTGCGGGACCAGGCGGCTCAGGCTAGGTTGGGTATCGAAAGCGCGAAATTAAACTTGGACCTGGCTCAGAAAAATTATGATCGGACCAAATCCCTATTTGAAAGCAAAGCGGTTCCCCAAAGCACTATGGACGACGCCCAAACGAAGCTGGATTTAGCCAAAATAGCCTTCAACAACGCCCAACAGCAGTATCAGACCGTCGGAGGTTCCGGCCTGGCCCAGGCGGAGGCTCAAATCAACCTTATCCGGGTCCAAATTTCCAACAGCCTGATCACCAGCCCCATCGATGGAACGGTGACAAACCGGAATATCAACGTGGGAGAGTTAACGGCCCCCAGCCTGAGCCTTATGACGATCGCCGATACGGCAACCTTGAAGCTCCAGGGGACGGTTTCCCAGGAGGATGTTCCCCTGATTCATTTGGGCGACCGGGTGAACGTTTCGGTGGATGGGCTTGGGGGGATTTCCTTTGAAGGAACGGTAACTCAAGTGGGCCCCATCGCCGCGACGACGGGCCAGTATTTCCCCGTGGTCATCGCCGTGGTGAATAACGGGAAACTCCTCGCCGGGATGACCGCCAAGGCGGTTTTTAAACTGACCAGTCCCCGGGGTCTCATCGTTCCCCAATCCGCCCTTAATACCGATGGCCCCCAACCCTTTGTCTTTGTGGTGGCCAACAATAGGGTAGCCAAACGGGTGGTGGAGGTGGTGAACCGGGGCAACGGAAACGCCCTGATCTCCTCCGGCTTGAACGAAGGGGATCAGGTGGCCACCACAAACGTGGGCCTTCTTCAGGATGGTATGGAGGTACGGCCTTGATTCTTTCCCGAAAAAAAGTTGGGATAGGGACTCTCTTTGCCTGTACACTCCTTTTCGTCACCCTTTTCCCGGCGGTGGCCCAGGAAACAAAGTCCCTTTCCCTGGACGAGGCCCTTAATCGGGCTCTGAAGACCGATCCGGGTATCCGTTCGTCCACCTTTGACCTTTTGGCCTCCCAGGCCCGGTCCAAGGACGCGGTCTTCCGTATGATCCCTTCCCTCGCCGTTTCAACGGGGTACACCCAGCTTTCGGAGGAGCCCGCCGCTTCTCCTGTGAATAGCGGCAACGCCACCTATGACATGATCATTAATGGCCTTTTAAAAGAGTTTAGCGGTTCACCCACAAATTCCCGGGATGTCCGTTTGGACCTGCAGTACCCCATTTTCGCCGGATTTCGGCTTCGGGAGGCCGCGGAACTTGCCAAGGTCCAGTCCTTGAGCAAGGCCGATGCCTTGGAACTTACCCAGCGGGCCCTGGTATTTGAAATAAAAAGGGCCTATTGGGAAGCGGTCCGCGCCACGGCGAACGTAAACTCCCTTTCTAAAACCTTGGAATTGGAAAACCTTACAAAAGAGGAAATCCGCAACCTGGCGAACCAGGGGATGGCCACCGCGGCGGACCAGCTGGCCCAGGATTCCCGCTCCGATCAGGCCCTGCTTTCCCTGGACGAAGCCAAGTCTCTGCAGGCCATGGCCTTCCTTTCCCTCGCTTCGCTTATCGGGGATCGGACGGCGGATTCAGCCCAAAGCGCCGTTTCCTACACCCTGACCACCGAACCCCTTGCTTCCGAACCGCCCCAATTGAAACCGGGAGCGATTGACGAGGATCAATTGGTATCCCTGGCTCTTTCCCATAGGCCCGAAGTGCGACTGGCCGGTGCGGCCCTCAACGGGGCTTTGCACGCCCAAAAAATTGCCCAAGCGGATTATTACCCCACGGTTCTCCTAACGGGTACCATAAGCTACCAGGACCCGGATCCCCGGTTGTTCCCCCCCCAGGATAAATTCAACCTTACCTGGAGCGCCGGAGTTCGGCTCCGCTACGATATCGGCGGTGTGCCGGGCTCCGTGGAACGAAACAAGGCCGCCGACGCGGACGCGGAAAAAGCCCGGTCGGATCTGGAACGCCAACGGAATGGAATAGCCCTGGACGTTCGACGCTGTACCCTCTCCCTCAACCGGGCCCGGCAATCTTTAAATTTGACCAAGGGTATGGTGGCCCAATCGGAGGAAAACCTTCGGGTAACCACCGCCAAGTACGATAACGGGATGGTAAAAAAATCCGACCTGCTCCAAGCGCAGGTTGCCCTGCTCAGGTCTAATTTTGCCGTACAAAACAAAATGATCGACGTGGAAATCGCCCAGGCGGACCTTATCCGTGCCGCGGCGTTGGAACCGATTCTCGTAGTACCAGAGTCGGTCGCAGTTACAAAAAAATAATGCGATAACGGGCTCTTGCAGTATTTTTACAATTTCATAATAAATATATATATGATAAAGAATAGTAAAAATACTGCATGTACATCTAAGGTAGCTTTTTCAAAACTCAGAGAGTTTTGAAAAAGCTACCTTTGTAAGAGCCTCCTTTTTATCCTATACTATGGTTATGCAACGGGAAATTACGGAACCCTGTCCCCTTTTGGACCAGGCCGGGCACATCACCGCCGAAGGCTGGGCCCGCTTCCCCCTTTGGCGGTACCAAAGAAGCGATATTAAGGCCAATCCTTTCCGTATTAAGGAATGGGACTATTATATGGTTTTTTCTCACCGGGGCCGTTTTGGGATAAGCTTTACGGTGAGCGATTTGGGGTACCTGGGCCTTGGGGCCCTCTGTTTTTTTGATTTTGAGCGGGCCTACTATCATCAAGTGGATGCAATGAAGATACTCCCCCTGGGTACCCTGGGGCTTCCTTCGGCTTCGAAAATCGAAGGTGCGGTTGAATATGCCGCTAAAAATCTGAAAATTATCTATTCCTACAGCCCCGATAAACGATCGATCACGTTTGAAAGTCCCGATATCCGTGATGCGGATGGCAACCAAGCTATCTCCGGTACCATTGTTTTAGAATCGGCGGAGGCTACGGAAAGTACCGTTATAGCCACAAGCTGGAAGGAAAACCGCCGGGCCTTTTATTACAACCAAAAGATAAACTGCATGGCGGCTAGGGGTTCTTTTACGGTGGGCAACAAAACCTATCAATTTGATCCCCGGGTGGACATGGGAAGCCTAGACTGGGGCCGGGGCGTTTGGACCTACAAAAACACCTGGTATTGGGCCTCCCTTTCGACGGTATACGGGGGCAAGAGCTTGGGTTTTAACCTGGGCTACGGCTTCTCCGACCGTAGTCCCGCGTCGGAAAACACCATTTTTTACGATGGACGTATCCATAAGCTGGAAGAGGTGGCTTTTCATTTTAATCCGGACAATCATTTGGAAGATTGGCGGTTTACCAGCTCCGATGGTCGTCTGGAACTGACGTTACACCCCATTTTGGACCGCCAATCAAAATTTGATTTTAAGATACTACGGTCGATCCAACACCAGGTTTTTGGGGAATTTTCGGGCTACCTGGTCCTCGACTCGGGCCAACGGCTAGAACTCCAAAAGGTCATCGGCATGACCGAACACGTAATGAACCAGTGGTAGCAAAGAAGCCCAGGTTTAAACGGGATGAAAACGGTAAAATAATGATATCACCAAAAAAACTCCCCTTTTATTATGGTTGGTTTTTAGTTCCCCTCGCTTCTATCAGAATTCTTATGAGTCTCCCTGGTCAAACGGCGGGATTTAGCGCTTTTACCGAGCCCTTGCTTCGTATCACCGGCCTAAGTCGAACCCAGCTTTCACTTTTTTATATGATTGGTACTATAGCGAGCGGGTTTCTCCTCCCATTTATGGGTTCTCTTCTGGATCGATGGGGGAGCAGAGTTTTTATGACCCTGGCCTCTGTATTATTAGGTTTTTCCCTTTTTTTGGCTGAGCTATTTTGATAAAATCGCCCAAATGTTTAATTTTCTACCTTCGATGGGCGTATATTCACTGCTCATGATCCTTGGTATTTTTTCGCTTCGCTTTTTTGGTCAAGGACTTTTGCCGGTTACGGCGAATACCATGATCGGTAAATGGTTTGTAAAAAAACGGGGAACTGCCTTCGCCGTTCTTGGGGTCGTTAACAGTTTGGCCTTTTCCGCCGCTCCGGCAGTGATGGTGGCTTTTGTTACAAACCTCGGGTGGTCCAAGGCTTGGCAAGTTATGGCCGTGATCGTGGGCGTCGGCATGGGGCTTTTGGCGCTCCTATTCTACCGGGACACTCCAGAAAAAATGGGTTTATCGGTGGATGGGAAGAACCAAGAATCGGCCTCGTCGTCGCTTTCGCCCCCATCAGGCGTCTTGCCCAAGGGAGCCGATCCTTCCCCCGGGACGATGAATAAAATACCGGAAATGTACGGTCTTACTCGTAGTCAAGCGATCCGCACCCGTTCTTTTTGGGCGGTGGTTCTGGTTATAGCTACGAACGCCCTTGTGATGACCGGTTTGACCTTTCATATTCAAGCTTTAGGAATTCAATCGGGTCTATCCCTTGCTAAGGCGGTTGCCATATTTATTCCCGTATCGTTTATTGGAGTTCCCTTAAGCTTTATTTCGGCGGTACTTACGGACCGGATCCATGTACGATACCTGGTGTACACTATGGCTCTTAGCCAGCTGGTCTCCTACATCGCCGTGTTTTTCCTCAATACCCATGGGGGGTATATCGTTACCATTATTGGTTTAGGGATATCCAGCGGCCTCATGGGGCCGCTACAGACCGCTGTAATCCCTAAAATATTCGGAAGAAAGTATCTAGGAAGCCTTAACGGTCTTGTGGGATCCCTGGGGGTAATTGGGAGTGCCATGGGACCGATCTTGCTTTCCTCGGTAAATGACGCGCTGGGTTCCCTTCGATTGGGGGTCAGTTTGATGAGTCTTTTACCCCTCGTCGCCTTGGTTTTAGCCTTTAGGATGCCCGAATCCTTTGAACGATAGGCAACTTTAATTCCCTACTGCCCCCGGAGAATTTCCCTTGGTTTGGAACCCTGGGCGGGGCCCACGATGCCCCGGTCTTCCATCAGCTCTACAAGGCGGGCGGCCCGGTTGTAGCCGATCTTTAGGCGACGCTGGATATAGCTGGCGCTGGCCTTCCCCTGTTGGTACACAATTTCCAGGGCCTTGTCGTACAGGGGATCGTCCTCGTCGGCGAATAGCGACGGCTGGGCTTCGTCGTCCTCGTCGTCGTAGAATATTTCCTCGTCGATGTAATCCGGTTCCCCCAGGGTTTTAACGTACTCCACTACCCGCTCGACCTCTTCCTCGGAGACAAAGGCCCCCTGCATACGGATGGGGAAGGGGTCCACCACCCCTGCGTACAGGAGGTCTCCCTTGCCGAGGAGTTTTTCCGCCCCCACCATGTCGATGATGATGCGGCTGTCCATTTTACTGGCCACCATAAAGGCGATCCGGCTGGGGATGTTGGCCTTGATAAGACCGGTAATCACGTCGATGGAGGGCCGTTGGGTCGCCAATACCAAGTGAATGCCCACCGCGCGGCTCATGGCGGCCAGCCGGGCCACGGTGGACTCCAGCTCTTTGCCTGTGGTGGCCATGAGGTCGGCGAACTCGTCAATCACCACGACGATATAGGGAATCCGTTCGGTGGCGATATTCCGTTCCTTTATCCGTTTGTTATAGCTTCTGATATCCCGGACCCCCATGGAATCCAAAAGGGCGTAGCGGCGTTCCATTTCGAAAATACAGTACTGTAAGGCCTGGAAGGCCCGTTTCGGTTCGGTTATCACCGGCGTCAGAAGGTGGGGAATATCGTTGTAGAGCTTTAATTCTACGATTTTCGGGTCAATAAGGATCAGCCTGACTTCCGCCGGAGACCGCTGGTAGAGGATCGAAAGGATCATAGAATTGACGCATACCGATTTCCCCGACCCGGTGGCCCCGGCGATAAGCAGATGGGGTGTCTGCACTAAATCCAAGGTTTGGGCTTCCCCGGTGATGTCTTTCCCCAAAACCACGGGGATTTCTAGTCGTTTGCCTTCCCGGTGCAGTTCCCCCTCGATCATCTCCCGGAAGGAGACGATGTTCCGCTTGTGGTTGGGGACCTCGATCCCTACGGCGTGCTTCCCCGGTATGGGCGCCACGATCCGTACCGAGCTGGCGGCCAAGCGTAAGGCGATATTGTCCTGCAGGTTCACGATTTTGGAAAGCTTAACCCCCGGGGCAGGGAGAATTTCAAACATCGTGATAACCGGGCCTTTCCGGATCCCCGTCACCTCCGCCTGAATGTTAAACTCGTTAAGCGTCTCCTTAAGGATTATCGCCGCGTCCCGGGTCGCCTGATCGATAATCCAGTATTGGCCGTCGGGATAGGCGGTCAAAATGCCTTCCACGGGAACATGGTACGGGCCCCGCGGTTTGGGGCTTGGAGCCTGAAATCCCGAGGATCCGGGGCTTCCCCTTCCCGACGATCCTGCCCCGGCCGACCGTTCGGCCATTTCTGAAGCGGAAGGCCCCCGGGCCGTTTCGCTAAAATTGTCAGCGCCGCTTATGCTAGACTCTTCGGTAGCGATTTTAGGACTGCCCCGGCTTCCGGTTTGGGATCGTAGTTCGGCGACCACCGACGCTTCCTGTAACGCCCGCTCCACGTCGTCCATACCGTCGAAGGTCTCCACCGGTACGGGGGTAAAGTCCCTCAAGGCCCCATCGTTTATCGGCGATCGATACCTTCCTAGGGTACCCGCTCCGGTGCCTGGTTCTTCGGCGTTGGATTTTTCGGCTCCAGGCTCCGGGGCTTCGGTCTTTTCGGTGGTTTCTAACGGTAGCTCTTGGCTTTCAAATGAACCGGATTTTTCCGCTTCGTTCATCCGTCGGAATACTTCGGAACTGGCCAAGGGTTTTTTAAACTCCCCCGTCCGGGCTTTCTCGGCTTCTTTTACAATAGGGCCGGGCCCTTCCAGTTGTCCTTGGACCGGGACTTCCCGGGGGCTAGGGGGAACCTCGATTGCGGGGGCCAAGAGGAGGTTTCGGGGCCGATTCCTCAATGGAGCGTTGGCTCCCGGGGCTTGGCCCCGCCGCTTTGACCTAAATTGAGGAAAAAGTACGACCCTAAGGCCCGCGATGCCGAATATTTCCGCCACCGTGAGAAGGATGACTAAAAATTCAAAGAGGTTTTTACCCAGACGGTTTAACAAATTCGATACGGCGCCGTAATGATCAAAATTTCTGAATACGTAGCTCCCAAACGCCAGGGTTAAAAAAGGAAAAATAGCGCAGGAAAGGCTGAAAATTCTATCGGGACGGTACCGAGGATCTAAAAGGATCAGAGCGGCGATCAAAAAATACCCGGGGATAACAAAAGCCAGGGCGCCGTAGGCCGCCACAAAAAGGGCTCCCGGTTGATCGAGGAAAAAGGGGAATCGAAAAAGCCCATGGGCCACCGAAAGGCCCAAAAGAATTCCAAGAATCGCCGTGATTCCCGCGGCTATCAAGGTTGCCTTCCGGTAGGGAGATGGATAGCTGGGTTCGTTTCGCAATGGGTGCTGGACCTCCGCATTAGAATAACAATGACCGAGGGCGGTCTTCGTTTTATAAAATATCGGCCACCGCCGCTTCCATGGTAAGACCATAATAAAGATACCCGTATACCGCGGCGGCCGCAAGGACCTTTCTCCCGTATTCCCGGGTTTCTTGGATAGTAATGGTTTCTAAGAATAGGTCCTCCGGGATTTGGTTTTGACCTTGACGCCACTGGCGTACCCGGGTAACGCCCCCGTTATACGACGCCAGGGCTAACAGGGGGCTACCGGTCCGATGGATCAGATAGCGCAGATACCAGGCCCCCAGGGTGACGTTCGTTTGGGGGTCCCGAAGGTTCCAACTCCCATCGGAAGCCTTGGGGGGAAGGTCCGTCCGTTCCATTCGTCCTAAAATATCCTGGGCGGTTTTAGGCATAAGCTGGGTCAGTCCGATGGCCCCGGCGGAGGACACCACGTCGGGAATAAAGGCGCTTTCCGTCCGGATCAATCCGAACAACAGTTCCGGTGCCATACCGTACCGCTCCGAAGCCCCATCGATTATAGAAGCGAAGGGCCGGGGGTACAGGAGTTCCAGATCTTTTCGGTTGATCCGGTGGTCCGGCCGGGAAAGAATGGTGGATGCGAAACGGATAGAATCCCCAAAACGCTGATTGTCCGCGAAGGCCTGGGCTATGGAACGGAGTTCGCTGACGGAAAACGTGCTTGCCAGGGCTTGCGCGTAGGGAAGGGCAAATTCCCCGGCCCCAAAGGGGAAAAAATCCAAAACAAAGGCTAAGGCTTTGGGATTTCGCGGAGCGTTTTCCGAATTCTCCGTCGTGTCAGCACTCTTTTCGGGTACCAGGGCCACCGATTCTCCCAATCGAGCGGCGGCCAAACTTTTGTAATAGAAGCCCTGGGAATCGGCGGAAAAGGCTATCCTGTAAAAACTTTGGGCGATATCCCCTTTTTTTCCCTGATTCGGTGTTTCTAGGAAATCCAAGGGCTTATCCGTTGTAAGCAAGGCCAAATCGACGGCCCTTCCCAAGACGTAGGCGTACCGAGCCAGGGTATCCCCGTCTAAAACCGGCCGAATCAACCTGAAAATGGCCAACAGGTCGGACCATTTCCCCTGGGCCACCAAATCACCGCAGAGACTGTCCAAAAAATCCGAAAAATAGGCCGGCGAATTCCAAACGGGAAGGTATTTCTCCAGTAACGATACGGTAAGGGAAGCGTCCATAGACCGGGACAGGTCTAAAAGGTACCAAACGCAGGAATCCCTCTGCTGGGGGTTCAGGGTCAACGGGAGGGCCGATTCAAAATAGCGGAAAGCTTCGCTGTTGTCTCCGGCCTGTCGTTTTAATCGGCCCGTAAAAAAGAGCAACCGGTAGCGGAGTTCCCGAACTTCAGCCTCCTCCAAACCGTTCCATCGTCCCGGATCCTCCTTTAGGGTCGATTCCCATTGAACGAATTGGGTTATCCCGTCTTTGATCCCGCCGCCGTACTGGTACGCCTTACCCAGATCGGACAAGGTTTCAGGATGGAAAAAAAATAGGGATTCATTGGATTTAAGGGTTAGTTTAAAGTAGGTCAAAGCGTCGCCGTAGGATCGGTCCGCTATGGCTAGTCTTCCCAGAATGGCGGAATTTAAACCCATCGCCAAAAGATCCCCCGGAATTTTTTTAATTTCTTGGTACAGCCAGCGCTGGTCATCCCCCGTGGAGCCGTCTAAAAAAAAGGTTTCCAGCCCTTGCCGTAGGGTTGTCCCGTTGTACGGCCCATTCCCCGGGGAAACGGTGTCCGCCCCCGGTTTTCTCAAATCCGCCGCCAAAAGCAGGGCCCGTTCCCTGGTCGTTATAAGCCCTTCTTTCCTAGAGGCGTAGAGCTTCTTAAGCTCCCCGTACCGTTCAAGTTTGTAGAGGGTTTCAGCCATCAACGCAAGGATTTCCGGGTTCTGGGCTTGGCCTTCCAGGGCCCGTTTCACGATTCCCAGAGCCCGCTCGCTTCGAAGCCGACCCTCTTCGGCGGTCTTGGCGTAGGAGGGATCGAGTAGGAGGGGAACCACTTTCTTAGCTCCCTGGAGCCGAATCAACGGATCGGTAGATTGAACCGACAGTTCCCACAGGGTTTCCGCCCGCTCCCGGTCCCCGGTTTTTTGAACCAAAAAGGCGATATAAAAGGGAGCCTGGGGAGAAAGTTTTCCCAGTTGCCCCAGGTCCTCCGGATTGGACTGGAGGATAAAGGCGATATCCCCCCGTTTAATTCGGTCCATCGCCTCGTTTTTAGAAAGCCCCAAAATCGTTTCGGCACCGCACGAAACGATGCCGAAGGTGAAAAGGAGAAAAAGGGCTATAAGGGTGGATCTATTTTTGCGGTGGCGGAATACGGATATAGGTTCCCGAAATAATAAGATCGGGGTTTTTAATTTTGTTGAACCGGGCAATATGGGAGAACAACCAAGGATTGCGATAAAAAGCCTCCGCGATATCCCACAGGGTATCACCCCATCGGATTTTGTATCGAACTCCCTCGGGCCCAATGGTCCGGGGAACTTTGTACGTCGTAACGGGCGCCGGGGGGCGGGTTCTGCTGTTTGTGGCCTCTGGGGATGCCTGGGCCTTTGCCGAACCGGCCTGGGCCTCCGCCGAACCGGCCTGGGAAGAAGCCACCGGCGGGGATGTTATAGCACCCGCAGGACTGGCGTTCTGGCTTGTAGTGGGCGTAGCGGAGGCCTCGGTTTTTTGCGGGGCCTCTATAATCGCCGGCGTGGCTCCCGGTGCCGTATCCGAGACGGGGGCGGTTTTTGAAGCATCGCTCTGGGTCGTAGAAGGCGCTACTGGAAGGGCCGTTGCGGGCGCTTGGGTTGCCGCGCCGGTAGAAGGGCCGGTCCCCCGGGCGAAAAAGTACCATAATAACAGACCCGCCAACAGAAGAATGGCGATTATTAGCAGAACCGGCAACAGGAAAGATCGTTTTTCCTTTGCAACGGGACTTTCAAAATCGGCAGTTTTTTCGAACAGCCCCTCCGGCGGAGGGGTATCCGATTCTAGCTCAAAATCCGGGACCTCATAGGTTCCCGTTTCCTCCAACGCCTGAAGGGATACGCTTAGCTGTTGCCGTTCTTCTTTCCCGGGAGAGTCCAGATCCGCCGCTTCGGCGATTATCTCTTCCGATTCCGTAGATGCGATAATCATTTCTATCGAAGGCTCACCCTTCGGTTTAGGCGTAATATTTTCGATGACCAGGCTTCCGATGTAGGTAGCGTCGGCCATGCTGGCGGCTTCGCTTTTATAAAGATCAATTTGTACACTCCGTTGGCTGTCGTGTACGGTTGTAAGGATAAGACGCTTTTTTACGTTGGTGCCTTCTTCGAGGATTGGATAAAATTCCCCATTCGCGATTTTAATTCCAATATTCGACGCCATGGGCTTCACTCCTTACATTTATTTAAACTTTAGACGCCGGTTAGGGCTTTGTCAATGGATTCCCTTGACGGTGTCGGTTCTACCGCCGATAATGACCGTATGCTTGATTTGTTACCCATCCTTATTATAGTGATACTTTTAGCGATTGTGCTCATCGCTTTTCTCTTTTTTACCGGCCGTTCGACAAAAAATACCCCGGAAAGGCGAAAAAAACAAAAGGCGAAGGGTAGGGACGCGATTATTCGGGACGCTACGCGCAAGTTGGCCCAAAATCCTAAGGATCCGGAGGCCCTGGTGGCCCTGGCGGATCTTTATTACCGGGAAGACGTCTGGGACAAGGCGTTGAAAATGTACGGCACCCTGGTGGAGCTCTGCGCGACCAATTCGGACCTAGACGAGTTCGAAATCAATATGCGGTTCGGCATGGCGGCTCTTAAGTTGGGAATGAACGAGGAAGCCTACAAGGGTTTGGTAATCGCTCGGACCCTTCAGCAAAACAATTTCGAGGTAAATTATAATTTAGGCGTGTTGGAATACCAACGCCGGAACTTTGAGAAGGCCGCCCAAATCCTACAACAGGCCCGGACGGAGGATCCGGAACACGCGTTGACCCTCCGGTACCTGGGCCTGGCGCTTTTTAAGACTAAAAATTATCGCGAAGCCCTGGCCTTACTCCGTAAGGCGGTCGATTTGGTTCCCGACGATAAGGAATCCCTCTACGCTATGGGGGAATGTTACTATGAACTAAGTCAAACCGATCAGGCGATAAAGATATTTACCCACCTGCGCCCGGATCCTGTTTTAGGTCCCAACGCATCCCTATTCGCCGGCACTATCCACATGAACCAGCACCAGTACCCCAAGGCGATTATGGACTACGAAATTGGACTTAAGCACGAAAATCTAAAAATCGAGGTGGCCGTGGAGTTGAAGTATAGGCTTTCCATCGCCTATTTAAAACAGCAGGAAATTGGCCGGGCTTTGAACTTTCTACGGGATATCCAAACTACCTATCCGAACTACAAGGATGTGCCTACCCTCATCGCTAAATACCAGGAATTGAACGCGAATAAAAATTTGCAGATATTTTTAATGGCTCCCACGGGGGATTTTGTTACCCTTTGCAGAAAGGTCGCCCTGAGCTATTTCCCTAAGGCAAAGGTTAAAATTACCAATATCGCGGTGAATAAAAACGAATGGGCCGATATTTTGGCGGAAGTGGATACCCCAAAATGGTCCGATTTAGTGATGTTTCGGTTTATCAGAACCCAAGGGACCATAGGTGAATTGGTGGTTCGGGACTTCCATTCCCGGCTAAAAGAAATTAAGGCGGGAAAGGGATACTGTCTTACCACGGGAACCTTCTCGGAGGAAGCGAAACGCTTTGTAGAAGCCCGGCTTATCGATCTCATCGAAAAGGACCGGCTGACCAAGATCCTCGATTCGGTGGATACCAACATTACCGCCTTGCCCTTGGAATAATGGGTGCGTTCCACGTAATTTTTTAAGCCGATTCGGGATCCCTTCGTATGGGGCTCTTGCAAAGTAACAGACTTTTGAAGGGACCTCGCTATGTTAGTGATTTTCCATTTGTGTTTAGTATCTGGAGCTATTAGAATAATTTTATGAGTAAACGTTGTATTATTTGCGTGGACGATGAGCTCCTTATTGTGGAGAGCTTGGTCAGGGACCTGCGGAAAAACATAAGCGATGTGGAGGTTTTTGGCCTCTCCGACGGCCCCCAGGCTATAAAAAAAATCAACGATTTGCAAGCCCAGGGCCAAGCCGTGGCGGTATTGGTTACCGATGAACGGCTCCCCCTGATGTCGGGTCATGTGTTATTACAACACGTGTACCAAACCTTTCCAGCGATTAAGGGTATTTTGATCACCGCCTTCGCCGATACGACCGTTCTGGCCGAATCGATTAACCAGGCTAATCTGTTCCGATATATAGCCAAACCGTGGAAATCTTTGGATATGATTCTGGCGGTGCGCCGGGCCTTGGATTTGTACGATAACGAGCGGGAATTGGAAGCCCAACGGGCGGAGATCCAACGCCTCAACTTAGCCATGATCGCCATCCTGGAGGATTCGGGGCATCGGGTAGAACCGGATTTTCGGCACGTCCAACGGGTTGGGTGCTACTCCGCTCTCTTAGCGTACCGTATGGGCCTGGATATATCGTTTATACGAAAAATGTACCTCTACGCGCCCCTCCATGATATCGGGAAATCGGGCATTCCCCACGAAATTTTAACCAAAGCGGCCCCCCTCTCTCCGGCGGAGTACAGCCTGGTAAAAACCCACGTATCCATCGGGGTCCAGCTGTTAAAATCGATAGAAGTGGACCCCATAGCCCGGGATCTGATCCTCTATCACCACGAACGCTGGGATGGCAAGGGGTACCTGACCGAGCAGGCGGGGGAGCGGATTCCCCTATCTGCCCGGATTGTGGCCCTG
The DNA here is from genome assembly GCA_964425215.1 of uncultured Treponema sp. GTDB lineage: Bacteria > Spirochaetota > Spirochaetia > Treponematales > Breznakiellaceae > CAYRLW01. The sequence continues at coordinate 26,417 of CAYRLW010000017.1, read as the reverse complement.
GCAGATAGTTTGGACGCCATGATGAGCCGTCGACCCTACAAGGACAGCCTTTCGTTTGAAGCCGCGGCCCAGGAAATTAAGGCCAACGGGGGAATCCGGTTTGATCCAAAAATTGTGGATGTTTTTTTACGGTATTTAGAGGATTTTAAGACCATCTCCACCGCCCCCAAGCCGGAAAAATGTATAGAGGCGGTGTTTACCAAGGCCCCCTAGGAGTCTGTTGGACCGGTGGTTTTTTTTGGAGTTTGTAAGGCTCCTAGGGTAATTCGTCCATCCCCTTTAACTTACCCCCAATAAACCGGGATTTTTTATCCGCCAGGTCCACCGTTTCGGCGGCTTCTTGCAGTTTTTTTCGAGTCCTATCCAAAAGTTCGCCGAATTTTTCAAATTCTATTTTTACCAGACCCAGGGTTTGCCAGACTTCGCTACTGCGTTGTTGTACCGCCAGGGTTCGGAACCCCATCTGCAGGCTGTTCAGCATGGCCGAAAAGGTGGTGGGCCCCGAGACCACCACCCGGTACTCCCTCTGCAGGGCCTCCGCCAAGCCGGGGCGGCTAACGCATTCAGCGAACAGTCCCTCGGAGGCCAAAAACATAATCGCGAAATCGGTGGTATCCGGGGGAACGATGTACTTATCCCGTATATCCTTGGCGGATAAACGGAACCGTCGTTCCAGCATTTTTAAGGCCCCTTCAGCCTCTACAGGGTTTCCCTCTTCCCGGGCCTTTAACAGCCGCTCGTAGTCTTCCTTGGGGAACTTGGCGTCCACCGGAAGCAAAACCGGCTGGCCTTCTTCCCGTCCGGGAAGTTTTACCGCTACCTCTACCCGTTCCGCCGCCCCCGGCCTCAGGGCCGTATTCAGCAGGTACTGCCCCGGCGCGAGCATGTCTTCCACCAGGGATATCAGTTGAACCTCTCCCCAGGTCCCCCGGTTTTTAACGTTCACCAGAACCCGCTTCAGATCCCCCACCCCCGAGGCCAGGGTCCGCATTTCTCCTAACCCCGCCTGTACCTGCTCCAGCCGTTCGCCTACCAATTTAAACGATTCCCCAAGACGCCGTTCCAAAGTTTCGTGGAGCTTTTCATCCACCGTTTTACGGATCATTTCTAACCGAGCGGCGTTATCCTCCTGCAGTTCCCGGAGTTTCCGGTCCACGGTCTCCCGGAGGGCCTCCATCCGTGCGTCGTTGCCCTGTCCAAAACGGGCCACCTCTTCCCGGAGGGCCGTCAACTGGCCCGCCTGAGCGTCGGCGGCCCGGCGAATGGCCAGGGAACTTTCTTCCCGGTTCCGGCCTAATTCCTCCCGCAGGGCGGTTTCCAAACGAACCTGGCTTTCGGTTATCAGTAAAAGTCGATCCGACGCGGAACCGGCTTTAGGCCGTAGGAGGACAACTAAAAGGATGATTAAGACTAAAAAAGAGACGACCACCAGGGCAATAAACAAATTTTCCATAGCCCTAGATTAGGGGATTTTTTAGTTTTTGGCGATAGTCACCGTCAAAATATCCGAATAGAGCCCCTCGGTGGGAAAGTCAAAGGGTTTTATAAGGGCGCTTAGGTTGAATCGATCCCCGTCTACGGTGGTCGCGGGACGGGAGGAAACGATGGGAACGCTGAGTCCCGAGGGAAGGGTCAAAGGGGTGCCGTTGATCCGTAGTTCGTAGGGAATGGCGCTGGAATCGGCGGGATCGGGGTTTCGTAAAACTCCTCCATTGACGGAGGCTATGGACAAACCGTAGGTTGTATTTGAGCGGGCGATCAGGTCCAGGGAGCGGACCGATCCCGCTTCAAGATACCCAAAATCGACGGTGGCCCGGGTGGCCGTATAGTCAAAGAGGGCTCCCACGGGAACGGCCACTATATTCAGGATTTGGTTAACCTGAAGAACCAGGGATAGGTTAGCCTGGGCTTTTTGTATTCCGGTTTTATAGGCTCCGGACCAAAAACTGGCGGTCAGCGTGGCGGTATACGTACCCGCGGGGGCAAAACCCCCGGGAACTGCCACCACGGCGAAGGTCCTGGTGTCCGTAGGCGCCTTATGGATATTGGATGGTGTCGGGAAAACTCCCGCTAACACCTGGTCGGCGCTGGTAGACGTTAGGGCATCGTAAAGCACCCGTCTGGGCAGTTGGGGGTTATCGTAAATTTCAAAGGGGATGGTATACGAACCGTTGGTAAAAAATCGATTCCCCGGGGCGGGATCGAAGGTAACGTAATAGTTAAGATCCGTAGCGCCCTTGTCGGTAGTCAGGTTCGCGGTAACGCTCCCGTAGACCTCTTGCGTAGAATCGTAGGTGAAGGAGAGGGTGTTTTTGGGGGACAGGACGATATATTTTACCGCCTGAGCCTGCAGGGGTTCCATCGCTAGGGCGATCATACAGAATAGGAACCAGAATTTTTTTCTTTGGACTTTCATGGCGCTGTCCTTCCTCCCTAATTTTGGCTAAGCTTCCCGAGGGCGAACGAACCCTCGGTCCCCTGGGGCAGGGTGAAATTGACGCTAAAGGGTGCCTCGGTATTCCATCTGATCGTGTACGTTCCCACATCGGTCACGTAGGCCTCAAAGTACCCCCGCTCATCGGTGAATATTTCCGACCCCTGGGTTTCTGGTCCGCCGGTGCTCGCCGCTGAGCCGCCGGTGCCCACCGTTGAGCCGCCGGTGCCCACCGTTGAGCCGCCGGTGCCCGCCGTTGAGCCGCCGGTATCCAAGGGCTTATTGGGATGTGGAGACGTATCGGTTTCCTGGGGGCCGAAGAGGGTCCCCAAGGTCCAGGGGACCGGTTTCCCCTGGGAATCCTCCAGGGTCCCCGTGACCAGGATGGTCTTGCTTTTGCTCGGTCGTACCACCAGCCCCGATTTATACCCCGGATCCAGGGTGATAAAGGGGGTCTTGCTCGTTACATCCGCCGGGGCCTGGGGGAGGATGATGGTCGCGGAAGTGGTCTTATAGGCCGAAAGGTTCGGGAGGACCGCCGGTTTTCCCCACTGGGATTCAACCTTGGAGGCCGTGCCGGTGGCCATTTCCACAACCTCGGTTTTCAAGGTGGCATCGCTATGCAATATGGCAAAGGAATCGTAGACCCGTCGGGATGGGGCCCCTATACCGTCCGCGTAAACCCACGCACCTTCGGCTCCCAAGGTCCCTCCGTAAGAGGGACCTAAAGCATCCCGATTGTCCCTATACCAAAGGGCGGAGGAAAGATCCCCTATTCTACCGGTCCGTTTAACGTTTCCGGTGAAGGTTCCGGGGCTCGTGGCGGGTCCCGCGGGATTCGTAATACCGATGGTCGCGCTGTAATCCCCCGCTTTATTCCCCGTATTCCACCCCAGTTCCGCCCCCGCTTCCCCATCGGTTAGGGATTGATAGTAATGGGTTACCGTTTTTCCGTCCCCGGGTATTATCAACAAAGAAAGGCTCGCCTGGGGGACCAGGTACCCCAGCCGGTTATCCATGGACAAGGTCGCGGACACGGAGGTCCCCGGTCCCAGGGGCACGGACAATCCAAAGGCGGCTCCAAAGGCCGTGGTCCGGCCGTCGGAGGACCCGTAATCCCCCATGAGGGCCAACGCTATACCCACCGGCGTAGCCTGGGCGACCTGGGCCGATACTTTCCACGGAGGCCCCTGGGGCGCCGTGGAGGAAGCAAGCTGGGGTACGGAAAAGTTCGCCGTGGAGTATTGGAAGCCCCAGCCGAAACGGGGGAAAAAAGGATGGGCCGGAAAAGCCAGACGGTATTGGATGCTCCCGCTGTACCCCAGGGCCGCCGGAAACTCCGGATCGGCGTAGGGAAAACTCATAGCCCCATCGCCGTAAAAAAAACCAAGGATAGTGGCGGCTTTTACAGAAAGACCCCCCAGCAGGATTCCCAGGCCACTTTGTATATTCACACCCCCCTCCAGGGTGTCCATAATTCCGTAACGGAAAAAGCCGCTTCCCGTTAGTCGGTCCGTTTCCGGCGCATCGGCCCCCAATCCCAGAGCAAACCGATAATCCCCCCGTTGAAGCAGGGCCCCATCGTAGGCTACCCCTAGCCGTCTTTCTATGGGGGGCTTACCCTCCTCCTCGATGCGAATTACCACGTCGTTTAAGCCGGAAGCCAAGGGCAGATCTCCTATCCGGTACTTACCTGGACCGACGGTTTCGTTTCGGATGGTGATTCCATTGGTTGTTATGCTAATTTTTGCGGGGTTGTTCACTTCGATCAGGTCCAAATCTCCCAGAATCCGATTCCGTTTAAGCGGTTTTGGGCTTGAACCTCCCGTTTTCACCAGAGCGTCGGGGTACGAGGCCACAGTGATCCCCCCCACGTTGAACCTCCCTTGAAATCCCGTTTGGGGAAGATCCACGGTCCCCGCGGCGAACCGAATTCCCAAGGGACGGTAATCGTACACCTCCTGAAGGTTTCGCAATTCCACCGTGGTAAGCCGGTTCACGGAAAGGGCCCCCTCGGCCTCGGTGACCCATCCCCGCAAATTCAGCGCCCCGTCCACATCGGTGTTTGCGATGAGGTAGGGAGCCAATTCCGGATCCTTCTGAACTCCCACGTTGAAAATCCCATTAACAAAGGCCGAAAGGGGCGCGGGGCCTACCCTCTTAACGGTCTGGGAACCCCCGTCGCTCTTCGGTTGCAGGGGTTGTTCCTTCATAAAATGGGAAGGGACCTGGAGCCGAACGATCAAGTTTTGACTATCAAAATCCGCCCCGAGGCCGAGAAAGCGCAGATCCGAAAGGCGGAAACTTTTGGTTTCCGCTCCCTCGATGGCTTTAAAATACTCCGTTGCCAGGATCGGTTGAAGAATACGGATAACCAGAACCGTGGGCAAGGAAACCTCGGAACCTTCAATCTGGGCTTCCACGTCCCCCTGGGGAATACCGTTTACGATAAGGGAAACCGGCACGGTGTTTGTCTGGGAAAACAAGGGGGAACACAGAACGAGAAGCCATAGGATAACGGTTAAATCCCTAACGTTCCGCATTGTACGTCACCAGGCCCCCGTACCGTTGTCCATCCCGGGCTTCCGTAAAGGGGATAAAAAACCGCCTGGTCATCCCCGCCAATACGTTCTGTCCTTCCATAGCTGTTAAAGCCGAGGTAGGCAGGGTATACTTTTTCTGACCATCCTGGGAAATCTCTAGGGTCGTATCCACCAAAATCGCGTGGGTTCCCCCGCGGTTTTCCAAGCGGATTAAAAACCCTCCTACTCCTTTTTCGGTAGCCCCCTCTACGGACGCCACGGTAATATCCGCGGGCCCCGCCTTAGGGGGCACCACGTATAGGGCCCCTACGTATTTAAAAAGAAGCGTTATCCCCGACCCCTGGGCTTTTTCGAATACCACGGGTACCTGTTCCGCCACGATACGGAACGCCCTTTCGGTATTTCCCACCGATCCTCCCCTCCATTGGACCTTTAAGGCCTGTTGGGCCCCCTTTTCAAGGACAAAGCGGGCTGGATAAACCAAGAAGGAAGACTCAGGCACGTCCCTATTCGTTTCGGTTCCGTCTTCGGCCATCTCTCGGGTGGTAATACGGATCCGTACGGCGATCCGCTCCTGGCTATCGTTAACTAACCGGAAGGTCGCCACCGTTCCTGTCCCCGTATCGGAGACCGAAACGCTCATAGGTTCTAGGGAAAAAGAAAAGCCGTAGTACAGCGGAAAAAGGAGGAATAAAAACAAAAGCACCCCCCGAGGCTGAGGGATGCTTTGACGGTTTACGTGTATCAAGGTTGGGCCCCTGATATAGTTTCGACTAATTTGCCGTGATAGTAAAGGTTAGGGTGTCGTTATAGGTATCCTCGTTGGGGAAAAGGCTCGTGCCGTTATAGTTTAAAACCACGTCCTTCGAGGACCCCGCGGCGCTGGTTTTGGCCGAAGCGGTCGATACGGTGGCAACCCCACCGCTAAAGGTAGCCGCGCTTCCGCCGTAGGAGATGGTGTAGGGCAGGGTGTCCGTGTTGTCCGAAGCCACACCCTTAAAGAAGGGGGCGTCGGTCCCCGAGGCTTTCGCGTTGGCCGACGTCACGGTTACCGTGTATCCCGCCCGTTTGTTGCTTATCTCTACCGCCGTGGCGATTTTAGAGTTTAGATCGCTGGTCAAGTCCAAACTGCTAATACCCGGTTCGGGGGTTACGACGATTTTTAAAATCGCCGGAATGGTTCCCTGCAGGGTAATAGACGCGGTCGTTTGGGCCACCGCTCCCATGGCAATTCCCACCGTAAGGATCGCGATCGCCGAAAGAAACTTTATATTTTTCATACCTAGCCTCCTGGTTAAGATCTGTATTTATATACTAGCATAATCCGTGCCATAATTTCAAATATATATATAAAATATATTTTATGGCTTTGGGACTCTTCACAAGTCTATTACGTTTGAAAGAACCTCTTACAGTATTTTTCCAATTTCGATATAAACATCCATATGATAAGCCTCTTTGAAAGGTCCGTAACTTTTGAATGAGGTTCCTGTATTATTTTTACAATATTGATATAAATGTATATATAGTAGAGAATAGAAAAATTATTGCATGTGCGTCTAAGGTGGTTTTTTTAGACTTTCGGAGTGTTGAAAAAGTCTCTGATAATAAATATTTATATAGAGAACACCCTAATAGTGCAGGTTATATTTTCTTAACGCTTGTTTGTTGAAACAAAGCGGAAGAAAAGAATATTTTAAAGAGGAAATTGGGTTATTATGAGGGAGACCAACCGTGGACGAATGCGAATAGGTCGACATTTCAGGCTAATTGCTCGACCGTTATGTCGAAAAAGCGCAAAGAGTCGAGTCCCCTCCAAAGCTCAGAGAGCTTTGAAAGGGACTCCACCGAAAATATCCCAGTGTAATGATCTATGCGTATTGAGCAATCATATCAGAGATAGTTTTTTCTAAATTGGTTAGATTTGTAACATTATTCAGAACTTTACCCTCTTTCATAAATATGAGGGCCGGTGTTTTGGTGTATTCAAGCCGACAAGCAATCCGGTCGGACTTATAAACATCAATACGCCGCAATTGGATTTTTTCTTTGTATTCCCGCTGAACCTGTTCTACCCGGGCAAGGAATTCCCTATCCAGGGCCTCCACGGCGTTATAAACAAAGGCCATGATCAGTCCCTTGGCTTCAAAAATTTCCTTTTGAACATACTCCAACTCTTCCACGTATTTTTCCGCCATAAAACCAGCGATGGCCCCATCACCTACAGCCGTAGCAACTTGTCTAAGGGTTTTATCTCGGCAGTCGCCGACCGCGAAGAACCCTTCGCGGGAGGTTTCCATGTTTTCGTTAGTCTTAATGTACCCTCTGTTGGTTAAATCGATAAATCCTTCAAAAATTTTCGTGTTAGGAACGTATCCGATAAAGAGAAAACAAGTATCCACATCTTCCGGAATCAATTCGCCGGTTTTGATGTTCTTTAATACTACCTGTTTTAACGTATCATCGCCTTCAAAAGAATCCACCACGGTATTCCAGCGGAATTTCATTTTAGGATTCGCGAAAGCTTTTTCCTGGGCTACCTTGTTAGCGTCCATGATACCTTCATCATGGATAATAGAAACGATCACTTCCCGGGCAAACTTGGTTAGGAACATACCTTCTTCGATGGCTGCATCCCCCGAACCGATGACCATAATACGCTTTCCCGTATTTCGGGCGGCGTCGCAGGTGGCGCAAAAGGAAATTCCCTTGTCGTTTAAGAATTTTTCCTCGTTCTTAGCCCCTGTCAGCCGGGGTTTATTTCCCGTAGAAATAATAACCGATTTGGCGTAGTAGTCGGTTCTAAAGGTAGAAACTATTTTTTGGTTGCATTCCATGGAAACGGAACGGACGTCGGTCAGCTTGACATCCACTCCAAAGCGACGAAATTGTTTGTCAAAAAGCTTCATTAACCCAATTCCATCGATTGGTTCGGGGAAGCCGGGATAATTTTCAATTTCGCTTGTGTAGGTTGCCATACCGCCGATAAGGGATTTTTCAATGAGAAGGGTTTTTAAGCGGGCCCTTCCCGCGTAAAGCGCCGCGGTCATCCCCGCGGGCCCCCCTCCTATAACAACAACATCGTAGTGCTCAATTTTCTTATCCATGTTTTATAGCTCCCCTGATTTTTTCTTGCCATACCAATCCGCAAGAATGTATATAAGAAATAGAAGTCCAAATTGGACAACGATGGCGGGTCCCCAGCCTCCAAGCAGTTCCGGAAGATATATGGGCATTTTTTGGTACAGGATTGGCGAAGCTTGAAAGACCGGAAGGAGTAAGACGCCGAAGATAGAACCTATAATAAAGAAAGCAAAGGCAATCCATTGTTGAACAAAGCCCTCGCCCATCCGCATGAGGGTACCGGAAGCACACCCCCCCGCGATTACGGCCCCAATGCCAAAGATAAAGCCCCCTATAACCGTATGGACCCCAGCCGCTCTGATATTACCCGGCAGTTTAGAAGCGTCAGGTAGAGCCTCGGATCCTAAATATTCAAGGCTAAGGCCGGTGAGTTTCATTTGGATGGCCATATACCCAATGGATGCAAGGGTTACCGATATAATAACTGCCTTGGTTAAATCGGTTCCACCGGTTAAAACCGGATCCCTCATGGCCGCGGTAAAGCAAAAACGGGATCTCTGGAGGGTATACCCTAAAGCGATACCAATCATCCAAATATAGATTCCCTTCGGGTTTTGTGTTTGGATAAATAGTCCTAAAAGAATTACAAGAACAACGAGAATTGTGCCAGCGGTAAGCTGTCTTCTTCTTTTACGGGCCCTCTGTTCAGGGGTCTCCTTTGGCTTGGAAGCGGTCCGTCTAATTGTAGAAATCGCACTGTCGCTCATTTTAATCTCCTACATGAAATATTTTTTTAGTAGTTGACTTCCCACGGCGGCTCCGGAGAATATGGAGATCCAAAAAAGCCACCCATGAAGCGAAAAGGCGGGCAGAGCGCTAAAAAATGATCCTATGTTACAGCCTAACGCGAGACGGGCCCCAACGCCCATTAAAAGTCCTCCTACAATCGCGGCCCATACGTTTTTAACGCTTTTTATTTTTTTGATCTTAAATTGGGCCGCTAATAGGACAGATAGCAATGCCCCCACCACGATTCCCAGATCCGTAAGGGCCGGCTGGTCTTTCCAAAAGCTATATTTGGCTAAGGCTCCGTTAAAGCCCTTCCACGTGTCGGCGTTAATACCGAATAATTGCAGGAATTTACCGCCCCATACACCAAACGGGCCGGTAACACCCCATGCACCGCCGGTAACGGTAACCAAAGCGAGCGCTAAAAGCGCTAAAAGGACAGCACCGGTAGAATAACTCCATTCCTTTTTTAAAAATGTCTCGTGGAATGGATACTTCTTGTTTTCTGCCATAGGGGATTCCTATTTTACTTTTTCTATTATAACGTTCCACTCGCCCTCGGCGACCTCTTCAATTTCCACGTTATGACCCGCCGAACGGGCCCAATCGGGAACGTTTTTCATGGCACAGCTATGGTCAATATCGACGATTAAAACGTCCCCAATGGCCATTTTTTCCAGGGCTTTTTGGGTTTTAACGAGGGGTACGGGGCACGCTTCTCCAAGACAATCGAGGGTTTGTTCTGCCATAATTTAGCTCCTTGGGTATAAAATTATTACCGATTACATATCGGACCATCATATAAAGCAAGAACTGTGCCAAGTATTGGGTTTTTAGATTTTATTAAATAAATCTTTATATATAAATAGATAATGATATAAAAAACACCAAAGGAAAAGCCGGAGGGAGGTATAAAAGAGTACGAATACGGGCAAGCTTGACGAATTCGGGCGACCGAATTCGGGCATTTAAGGAAACCCTTAAAGCATAGCGATCTATTACATGTTGATGGTCTTGGGGAACAACTCTCTATATTTTTTTATTCGCCGTTCAAGGGATTGCCGGGTGATGCCCAACATTTGGGCCGCCAAGGACTGAACTCCCTGGGTCTTTTCAAGAGCCGCCTGGATTGCCTGTATTTCGAGCTTCTTAAGATTTAGCTCCCTGTTCCAGGAAGTACCGTGGAAGGAAGGAGTATGGTCATCTCGATCGTTACAACCGCAGTGTGCTGGATCTAGCCAAGCCTGCAATTCCTTCTGGTTCGGATCTCGGCCAAGGATAACTATCCGTTCCATAAGATTTTTTAATTCCCGAACATTTCCCGGAAAATAATAACGGGATAGCATATCCAAAAGTTCCGCCTGTAACGGGCGTACGGGTTTACCCGAACGAATACAACTCTGCTCGAAAAAAAAATTCGCTAGGGTTGGAATATCCTCCGGCCGTTCACGCAGGGGAGGATTAAATACTTCCAAAACCGCAAGACGATAATAAAGGTCTTTGCGGAATCTGCCGTTTCGAACTTCTTCTAAAAGATTTCGGTTGGTAGCGCCGATTATTCGCACATCGGCGGGAACTTCGGTATCCATTCCCACGGGGCGTACGGATTTTTGTTCTAAGGCCCGCAGTAATTTTGGCTGAAGATCCAGGGGGATTTCTCCTACCTCGTCTAAAAAAAGAGTTCCTCCATCGGCGGTTCGAAATAAGCCGTTCCGTTTGGTCTGTGCATCGGTAAACGCGCCCCGTTCGTGGCCGAAAAATTCACTCTCGAACATGTCCCGTGGAATGGCCGCGCAATTCACCGGTATAAAAGCTCCCCGGGAACGGGCGCTTAAAAGATGTATCTGCCGGGCCATTAGTTCCTTGCCTGTACCGCTTTCCCCGTGCAACAACACGGGGACATCTGGGAATTGGGCGGCCCTTTGTACTTCTTCTCGCACTTTTTCTATACCGCTGGAACCGCCGATTATTTCGTCCTTTGAAAGTAACTGCTGGTTTAATTCCAGGCACCGTTCCGCGTACCGCTTCTTGTCCGCCTGCACTTCCAGGAAACGGCTGAGTTTGCCGATGGCAACTTGCAATTCCAATGTGGAAAAGGGTTTTCTGAGATAATCAAAGGCTCCCAATCGAAGCGCCTCTATGACGCTTTCCATATCCCCATGACCGCTCATGACGATAATTTCAATGGGTAGTTGTTCTGTCCGTAATTTACGTAAAAAGGTAAGTCCGTCATATTCGGGTAACTTAATATCCACCATGGCCACATGAATAGTATGACTTCGGATAATCTGAAAAGCCTTGGATGGCCGGTCCGCGAGAAATACCGAATAACCGGTGGTTTCAAGGTATTCCCCAATTTCCTCGGTAAGTCTGTTTTCATCATCCAATATAAGAAACGAAATATTTTCTGTTTTACTCATGCTTCATCACCCATTATAACGCGGATAATCGGGGTTACCACTTTGACCCGGGTACCAGTCTCTAGGCGTTCAAAAAGGATGCTTCCACCCATCTGATGAATAATACCATAGGAAATGGATAAACCCAAGCCGGTGCCCTTCCCGGGGGGCTTGGTGGTGAAAAATGGATCGAATAAACGATTATCCATCCCTTCCGGAAGCCCAATGCCGTTATCCTCGATGACTAGCTCTAGTTTGTCATCCAAAGCGTTGGTAGCAATTCGTATAAGCCCCGCGGGAATATCCTTGTTATCGGCGCTAGCCTCTCTGATTAGACGCTCTTCAACCGCGTCCCGGGCATTGGTCAATAGATTGATGATAACCTGTTCGTATTGAAAAGAATTTCCAATCAACTCGGGAATAACTTCCATCAATTGTGTCTGAACATCTATGCCATGGGTCGCCAATTGGGTTCCCATTAGTGCCAAAGCGTTTTCGACACATCGGTTAATTGAAAATGGAATTTGATAATCCGTGGGTCCTCCTCGGGCAAATAGTCTTACGTGTTCAATGACCTTCCTGACCCTTTCAATATCCGACGAAATCGCGCCTATCTTTTTTTCCAAATAATCCGCGTCCAAGCTTTTTTGCAGAAACCGATGTTTCATATTTTCTACGGAGAATCCAATGGCGTTAAGGGGCTGGGTAATTTCATGGGCCATTCCGGTAGCCAATTCTCCTATGGCGGCTAACCTGGATTGTTGTTCCGCTATCCGCTCTCCCTCCTGCCGCCGCCTGATTTCCGCATCGACCCGTTTTTCCAGGGTCTCGTTCAATTCTCGTAACTCTATTTCCGCCTTGCGCTTATCAGAAATATTTTGTGAAATGCGTATGATGTTGCCTACGGTCCCTGCCGTTTCGCTGACCGGTACGGCCATGTGTTCCCAACACTCTTGGCCATGGGAACCTAAGAGGAAACAGGAGTCGATTGTAGCAATGGCTCCCTTCGTAAGAGCTTCCTGGAGCAACTCCCGTTCGTGTTCAAAAAAACCGTCGGTATAGGTTTTTAAATATTCATCTTTCATATTGGGAAAACGCTTTAGGGTTGCGGCGTTGGCCCATAGGACCTTAAAATTCTTATCCACATAAAATACAATTCCGGGGATACCCTCGACTATGGCTTGTAAAACACGCTCCCGCTCCCGCAACGCGTCTATAATGGTGTTTACCGCTTTGATTATTTTTTGATACTCCATGGCTCCATGGGCTATGGAGCCGCGGAAACTGATATCCCCGGATAGGATTTTTTCGGAAATAAGATGGGTTTTCGCGACCACTTCTTCCAGGGGTTTTAAGAAACTATTGAGCGCGTATATCATTGATAAAAACAAAGAAATGATGATAATCAAACCAAGAATAATTAGTCTTGTTTGGATATTTCCCAAGGCATCTGAAAGGGGAATATTCTGTAACTCCGCTTTTATAAAACCGATAACTTTTCCGGAATAATCTTTGTATGGATATAAGCCGACCGCCTTCGCTTTGGTACAATCAAGCGATAGTTCAGCTTTTCCTTCCTGTACTGTAGTAATGAGGTTGTCGGTTGTTGGACAACGGGGCGCTTCTTGGGTGCTGGTCACGAGGCTGTATTCGTTAGGGCCGTCAAAAAGAAAAAGGAAATAGTCGCCCCCATATTTTTTTTGTAATTTGTCAATAAACACAGACCCAAAGTCCATGCCAAATTCCACCGCCCCGATACATTGATCTTTTTTAAAAAGCGGTAACAGAACCCGTGAGCTTAAACCCTCTTTACCCCGTTCTATTCCTCGTACCTTTTGTTTTAGGGTCAGCGCGTCCCGTACCATGGGCCTCGATTGGAAAAGGCTGTCCCCATAGACGGAAGGATCGTGCATGCGTAAAAATGATGTCCCGTCGGGTAGATAAAAATGGAACCGAATTACCCGGTCTTTAATAACATCATATTTATCTTTGAGATATGAATAGAGGGCTCTGCGGTCTCTTTGGGAAAATAAATCGATAATTTGTTGATCCTGAATTAAATAATCTAATGCAAGCTCAGCGCTGGCCAATTCGTCGTCGATAGACCATTGTATGGAATCACCCAATAGTCGAAGTGTATCATCTTGGCTGGCCTTAATAACGTCTGTACTTCCCCCAAGAATAAGTAGGGCTAATAAAATATAGAGGATTAATTGGGACCCCAAAATAAGTAGCATAATTCTGATCGAAAGGGGAACAGGTCGATGTTTTAGTATAGGGGAAAAGTTCTGCATCCTCATGTTTTTTAGTATCCCCTTTTAGTTGTTTTATTTCTAGATTCTATACGGGGGGACCGGGAGGATTTTGGAATTCGCGGTGAAAAATATAAAAGAAAAATTTTAAAAAAAAGGACCCACCATATCGTGGGTCCAAAGTTTAAAACGAATAGCCTATTGGGTTACGACGGGGTATCCTTTGTTGGCCCAGCCGCTAGGGGCGTTAGATGGCATGCCCATGCCTCCACGGAGGCTGACGGCGTCATAGCCCATCACGCGGAGCGCCGCGACGGTCTGCCCGGCGGTCTGGCCGGTGTAACAATATACAATCAGCTTTTTATTTTTCGGAAGCACGGAGAATCCCGCCTGCATGCCCTTGCCCCACGGGATATTGATCGCTCCTTTGATGTGGCCTTTGGCGTAATCGGCGGCGCTTCGAACCGAAACGAACTGGACCGATGAATCCCCGGAGTCGAGGATCTTTTTCGCCTCTTCTTCGGAAATGATATTATTCGCGTAAATAGTACCATTGGTTTTAGCAAGGTCAGCGAAATAATCGGTGAAGATCTTTTGGATCGCGGGATCATAGGTCGCGTTGGTAGGGGGGAAAGTATGGGGGGTAGTTTCGATGAGCGCTTCCACACCCGGAACTTTGGAAATCCCCAGGGTGTATCCAAGGTTTACCGAACGGGCCTGCACTCCCGCGATGTTCAAAAGCACCACCGTTTGACCGGCGGTCTGCCCGGTATAGCAATAGACCATAACCGGTTTGTCTTTGGGTAGTTTATCCAAGAAAGACCCCATGTTGGGGCCAAAAGGCGCGTTTACCGCCCCCTTGACGTGGCCCTTGTTGTAATCCGCCGCCTGTCGGATATCCAGGACCATCATATCTTCCCCGGCTTTTACCTTCGCTAGAAAAGCGGCTTCTGGTATTTTGTATGAGTCCGCAGGCATGTTGGCTAAATACTCCGTGGCCTTTTGAATAGCCAATGGACTAGTTGCCGGGGCTTGGGCGAACAACACGGTGGACACTCCCACCAAGAGAAGTACCGACATTACACGCTTAAATAATTTCATAGTTTCCTCCTATAAGAAACGCTAATAACTAGGATCCATCCTGAGCATTCAGAACGGGAAGGGTTGTAGAAGCGGGAGCTTGTACGGATCCGGAAGTACTACCGGACCACTCAAGCCAAGCGCCGTCGTATAATTTCAGGTTACGGAACCCCGCGTTATACAGCGCGAGATACGATTCGGAAGCTCGGATTGAGGTTTTGCAAAAAAGGATAATCGTTTTGGAAGGATCTATTTCCTTATTAAAATATATGGCCCGTATCTGCGAAACCGGTCGATAGGTGCCATCAAGGAAATTATTGCTGGTAAAATTAATGTGGATTGAACCGGGGATAGTTCCCGCTTTAAATTCCTCGTCCGTCCGGGTATCAACGATGACCGTGTTTGGCTGAGGGTTATTGATCTGATTTTCCACCTCGGTTTTGGTCGCCAGCATCGCGGTATTAAGATCCTTAGCCGAGTACACTGCCGCTTGGACCGGGGGTTGACCGGATTCAAGCGGAAGCCCCAGAGCTTTCAACGCGTTGAATCCCCCGCTTACGACCATTACTTTTTCCGGATCGTGACCATAAATTACCATGGTCCACCATAGCCTCGCGGCATCCATATTCTGGTTACCGTCGTATAGCATGACCTTCGATTCGTTGGTAATACCCCGATTACCCAGGGCTTGTTCAATTTGTGATTTATCCGCCAGCATATTTGGGACGGGGGTATTGATCATAATATCGTCCCTGGGAATGCAAACCGCTTTAGCGATGTGTTCCTTACCGTACTCATCGGTATTCCTCGCGTCCACGAGGACAACTCCGCCGCTTTGAATCAGGGTTCGAGCCTGCTGAGCGGAAATAATTTGTTTACCGCTGTTGCTATAGGTTGGTCCGCACGCTACGAAAAGAGCGATTATGCCGACGGAGCCCAATAATGAAACCATTGGTATTTTCAATTTTCCCATTTTTTTCCCCTAACGCTATAATATTTTAAGTACAAAAATCCTAAATAGTATTCTATTGATATATAATTGTTGATATGAATTTATACCAAGATAGTAAATTGTACAAGTGGTTACACGATAATTTTATCTATTTATTTTTATCTATATATATTCTATTTAATATATGTGTAGTGGTTTATTTCCCTCCCGTGCATAGCGATGAATCGTGGCTAAGCGGCCTAACCAGGGCCTGGCTGAACCAGCGAAGCGTCACGGTAACCGAACCATTCTTTGATCTGTACCCTCGAGCTCCCCATGCCATTAAAATATTGTATCATGGGGCCCAAGCCATCGTATTTACTCTATTCGGATACGGGATATTCCAGACCCGGCTTCTATCCCTGGGGCTGGGTATTGCCGCTTTGCTCGTCTTTCGGCGACTGCTTTCCCGCGTTCTTCCAGAGAACCATGGGGCTAATCTGGTCAATTTATTCACGGTTTTGCTGGCGCTGGATCCTCAGTTCATTATCGCGGCCCATCTGGGAAGGCAGGAAATAGCCCTTATCTTGATACTGCTACTGGCTACCCTACGTCTATTTCCCAAAAACGGCAATCCCGGAGGTTTTATTCGGGGGCTGGGGGCGGGGTTGTGGGTGGCCATTGGGATCGGTATCCATCCCGCCGCGTTCCTGGTGGCGGCGGTGTTGACCGGGATTATACTGACCCAACCTCGTCGGCTTTCTACGCTGGCTGGTTTTTTTACAGCCTGCTCAATAGGGGCCCTGTTCTTCGTCAGCCTAAGCCTCTGGATGAATCCTACCTTCTTCCACGACTACATAGCCTTTGGGGACAGCGTCGAGGTCGGCGTGCCATGGTTCATAAAATTGATACGTTTCCCCGCGTGGTACCAGAAACTATGGTACCGCTATTCCGGTACCTATTGGATACCGGAACTGCGTCCCCTGCTACCGCTCTACGGCCTGTCGGTCGCCGGCTCGCTAGCCCTTGGGATAGCGAAGACAGAGCGGAAACTGCTGGTGCCCTTCTTTGCGCTCGCTGGTTTCAACGTCGCGCTTATCATCCTTGGAAAGTTCGGCGTGCCGCTGTTCGCCCTGGAAGTCCCCCTGTGCTACTGGGCCCTTGCGCTCGTTTTTTCACAAGTCGTCCCGCGCCCTCCTCCAAGAGCGGCCCCATGGATCGCGAGTCTATTGATAGTCCTGGGGGCGGGCACGACCGTTTACAACCTAACCGATCCGCTCCGAGGGATTTCGGAACGTTATACCGATTACGAAGGCCACATTAGGAGCGCGATCGTAGCGGAGGAGCCGCTGTTGAAGGCGGAAGGGGCGCGGCTACGGGTCCTGGGCAATTTAAACGCCGAATACGCGCTTCCCTATGGCGCTCTTCTTGATTTTCGTAACCTGGCATACCTAAAAGCTTCCAGCCTCGATTTCGCGGCCTACATCAGGACGCGGAATATTACCCACATCCTGTACCCGGAAGAGATGGACGTTATTTACAGGGAACGGCCCGTTTGGAACATCCTGTACGGAAATGTGGCCGCCTACTATGACGATATGCAACGGTTCCTGAAGCGGGACTGCGTCGTGGCGGCCAGTTTCGAGTCGCCGGTATACGGCATGCGCATAGTCCTGTACAGCGGGAAGCGGCCCTGGAGGGTAACGCTTTACCGGGTCAAACGCTCCTTGACCGATTTGACAACCCGCAGTGCCTCCGGTGTGTCGGTATCCCGGAGCAGTCTGCCCTGAGGCGCCTCCCCCGGCGGGGAACGGTCTTGGAAGGACGATCTATCTTGAGCCGGAAATCCGGGGAGCGGTATGCGTTCTATACGTCCTGAAGAGCGGACGTCGTGGAGAAACCACAGTTCCCCCCCAATGCGTACGGCTTCGTATATGTCGTGGGTCACGAACAGAATGGATGTTCCGTGCCGAGCCCAGGCTTCGACCAGGGTCTCCTGGAGACTCTCGCGGCTGAACGCGTCGAGGCTGGCGAAGGGTTCGTCGAGTAGTAGTACCTCGGCACCTAAAGCCAGGGCCCGGGCCAGTACAGCCCGTTGTTTCATCCCGCCGGACAACTGGTGCGGAAAGTCTTGCAGATGCCCGGCCAGACCGACCTGGCACAGGGCATCCCGGGCCCGGTCTTCCGCCTCGGAGCGCGGACAGCGGTCGGGTCCCCATAGGAGCGGCAGGGCCGTGTTGGTCAATAATCGGCTCCAGGGAAACAGCTGATCCTGTTCCTGGAATATCAATATTCGCCGCCGATCGGGGCCCTCGACCGTTTTCCCGTCGAAGAGTATCTGACCGCTTCGGGGGAGGATAAACCCGGCGGCCAGCCTGAGGAGGGTGCTTTTACCGCAACCGCTGGGTCCAAGCAATACGGCGAAAGCGCCCCGATCGAGGGAAATGGAACAGCCCCGGAGTACCGAATCCGCCGAACCGTAGCCAAAATCCACATCCCGAAACTCGATAATGGGCCGATTCATCGTGTATCCCGTCCCCAGCGCCGGGCGGTGATCCGTTCTAAAGAACCAAACAACAGCGCGTCCATCAGTACCCCGGCGGCCATCACCGTTAAAAGCCCCGCGTAGAGGCCCGGCGTGTCCATGTACACCCGGCGTTCGAATATGTACCAGCCGATACCGCCGAAATGTCCGGCGGCACCAAAGATCATCTCGGCGGCTATGAGGGCGCGCCAGCACCGGGCCCAGGCTGTGCGGAGTCCCGACAGCAGAGCCGGAAAAACGGCGGGTACGATGATGTGGATGAATGCGCCGGCGCGCCGCAACTGCCAGTTGCGGCTCATATCGCGATAACGTTGCGGAATTTCATCGAGCCCGGTCTGGAGGTTCAGATACACCGGCCATAACGCGGCATGAACCATCACCAGGAGCACCGCGGGGGTCCCCGTCCCCGTCCACAGTACCACCAACGGCAGGAGGGCAATTCCGGGCAGGGGGTGCAACAGTGTGGTGAGTAAACGAACCGAACGCAGGGCTTCCCGACCCAACGATGCCGTAAAAGCAAGAAGGACCGCGAAAAGGCCACCCAACAGGGTACCCGCGCCGACGAGTGCAAGGGAGAACAGTAGTTGGTACACCAGGGTTCCCTGGGTTATATCTCGCCACAGAGCGATCGCTATTGCGTCCAAACCGGGGATCAGCAAAGGCGAAACCGCGCCACTCATGGCAAGTAGTTGCCATGATGCGAGTAAAACCGGTATCAGCAGTACGCTCACCTGCGATCTCCACCTCTGGCGACCGCTGGATCCCAGAACAACTCGTCGCCGTAGCTGAATTTCGCGGGTAGATAGCCGGTCTTCTTCATGAAGTCGACGAAGCGCTCCAGGCCGACAACGGCGGTGTCGTAGGCATTGCCCGGTTCGCCGAGCAGGGCGCTGACCGTCTTCACATCCATCGAGTACAGCGGTGCAAGTATCCTGGCGCTCTCTTCTGGATGTTCGCGGATATAGTCCATTCCCTTCTGCAGTCCCGCCATGAACGCCCGATAGACCCGCGGTCGAGACTGGACCAGATTGTCGGTAGCAACGGTGACTATGAACGTGAAGGGACCACCGAAACACGCCTGCCCGTCGATTATTTGATGGATCCCTGGCTGGCGCAATTCAAGGTCAAGATAGGGTGACGACGTAAAGTGGGCCACAATCTCCTTGCCCGCCAGCAGAGCTTGCATGCCGTCCGGATGGCTCATCGTCACGAGCTGGTTGTCGAAGTGCTTGGGATCACCCAAGAAACGCTCGGCACCCATGGCTAGCAGGATATGCTGGATACTTCCAGGCTGGGGAAGGACGATGCGGTCTCCGGGTTTGAAATCCCCCAGACTGTGAATTCGATCGCTGTTCGATACAAGGGCATTCGGCGACTGGTTTAGCCCGGCGGCGATACGCCAGGTCATACCGCCCGCCTTGCTTATGAGGTACGGTGGAATGCCGATGAAGGCCACGTCCACGTTGCCCGCCAGCGTGGCCTCGCGTATGGTCGCGGTATTGCCCAGTCTGAGCCATTCCACCTTGTCGGGAAGACCAGCATCCTTCAAAGCCGCGTCCATAAAGCCCATTTCCCGGGCTATGGTGACCGGCGCGTACGCCAGCCCATATTGTTCCGCTATGCGCAGTCCCGACTGATTTTTGTGGCACGAAGTCAGCATAAGACATGACCCAATGAGGACTAGCACAGCACGTGCAATACCAGAGGCTGTATGTAAAGCGATTCGCGGAAGTTTCATTGGATCTCCTCGTGCAGGGCAACGAAGCGCAGATCCCGCACCAGATTGTCGCCTGAATCGGACACAAGCTCGAGGGTGTCATAGAATCGATGGACGCGGCGGTTTATGCGGGAGCGGCTCGATGCGGTGATGACCCCCCAGGCCGCGCGCCCGGTCGAATTGACCAGCGTTCCTATCGTAGCGCCCTCATCGAGCAAGTATCCGGCGCCCCGGACCCCGGGCAACGATGTCAGGGCGGCCTGGTCGCCGATTCGCCCCACCCTGCCCTCGGAGGTAAATGCCAAAATCGTCGATGCGAACCCCTGGGGGGGCCACCCCGCGGCAGACCGTTCGAGGGAAGCGGCGCTCTTTGCGGAGAGCTGTCCTTCCATTGCCAGTTCGATTTGCATGGCAAGCAAGTCAACGCCGATCATCGCGGGCACCAGTACCTCTTCATACGCACCGCCTATCCTGCAGGCGACCTCATTTATAAAGATCCCTTCCGCGCCAACCAGCAACTGCACGTATACGGGTCCCGCTTGGATTTCAAAGCCTTCGACGAAGCGTGAACATATCGATACGATTTCTGCCCCGTACTTTGAAAAATGCTTAGAAGGATAGCGGTGGGCCGGGCATATACCGATGTGTGGCCCCGAGGTCATGGTCGCGCGGTCGGTCAGGAGTAATGGGTACAGCCTGCCACGATGCACCCAGCCGCTCAGCGTCACCTCGTCGGACGGGTAATACCGCTCCAGCATGGCCCGTGGCTCCCGGCTGTACGACAGGGTCTGCGGAAGATGCCTGAAAATCTCTTCGTCATCGTGGACGAGGAAGATGCCACGTTGCCCCTGGCTGTCCATCGGTTTCAGCACGGCGGTTCCATCCGGCGCCACATCGTGGAGCGGATTTGTGCCCTCATCATCAGGGCCGACCAGGCGCCAGGTCAAAACGGGCAGGTCAAGCTCGGCCAGGCGCCGCTTCATGACCGATTTGTTGGTCACGGCGAGGGCCGTTTGATACGGCAGGGCGCCAGGCAGGCCGTATGCCTCGGCTACGGCCGCGACGGTAAGCACCGGCTGGTCGGTACCCGCGGTGGCAACCCCATCGACGCTCAGCCCTTCCGACCGAATATCGCGGACGGCCGCAACGGTGCCCGCCGGGTCGAAGGTATCCGCCACCAGCAGCCGATCGGCCAGGCGTGCGCCAGGAGCGCCGGGGTCACGATCGCTGACCAGTACTCGCAGGCCGCGCTCGATACCCCGGCGTATCAGGCCGCACTGGCCGCGCCCCGCGCCGACGACCAGTAGCGTTCCACCCGGCCGCCAAAGCTCCGTAGCGTCCGCCGGGCCAGGCCCTCCGAAGAGCCTCCTGACGAACCGAGGCACAAACGGCAGGTACAGGCCCAACGCCAGGATTGACGCGACCAGTGACAGCCCCGTGCGGCGGCTCTGCCCCCGAGAAGTCGTAGCCTCGTCAAGGTGCACCGACCGCGCCCGGGCGCACCCCCTGGCCAGGTCGACGGACAGATACGTACAGTATGGTAGCGCTGACAAAAGCGCCTCGACGCGTGGCCGCGTGCAGATACGAAAACTGGATGGCACGAGGGTTGCGGGGGCCCGGGCGACCAGCCTGAACAGAGCTGACCGTAGCCTGGCGCCCCAATTCCGCGAAGTCGCCCTGCCGGCGGTAGGCGCAACGCCGAATACCATGTCGCCTTCCGGAGCATCGCGGTCGAGTATCGACACCAACCGTGCGATGGCCTCAGGAGGATGGCCAAAGTCGTCATCGATCGTGACGACCACGTCGCCCCTGGCGGCGGCGATGCCGCGCAGGGTCGCCCGTTGCTGGCCGCAACGCCTGTCCAGCACGATCAGGCGGTCGACGGTTCCGTCGAGCACCAGTGGCCGTAGCACCGACTCGCTTGAGTCGGTAGAGCCATCGATGACGACCAGCAGTTCGTGTTCTTCTCCTATGCCGGACAGAACCCGGGCGACGGATTGGCACAGATCGGCCACAGAAGCTACGCCGTTGTAGCTAGGAACGCAGACGGATATCACGGTATGCTCCATACCAGAAAACCGGTTACGATGAGAATTCCCCCCGCGATCTGTCTTCCTCTGATACGTTCCTTGAAGAATAGGAAGCAGGCCAGAATAACCAGGGGATAACTTAGCCCGGTCGCTCCATAGACCGCGGAAAGCGCCAAGCCGGCCAAGGCTCTTGTATACAGTAGGGGTACCAAGGCTACGCAAGCGATACCGGCAACGAGCCAGGGATTCATGGCCCTGCGGACAAAACCGCGCACGCGACCAAACGGGCCTGGGGCGGTAGTAACATTTCCGGGCAATGTCAGATTGGCCCCCGCCTTGACCAGCACCTGGCCCGCGGCCGATAGCACCACTACCAGAATCATCAGCATGTTCATCGAGTCCAGGCCTCCGCGTCGCCGGAACCGACCACCGCGACACCGGTGCTGATCAACGCCATACCGACCAGCGTGCGCCATTCCAGCCTCTCCCCGAGAAATAGCGCCGCGACGAGCGGGACGACGACATAGCCCAGGCTCATCACCGGGTAGGCTCTCGACAGCGGAAATCGGCGCACAATCAGCACCCAGCTTAGACCCCGGAGCGCCAGAAACAGGTAGGTCGTGGCGGTAAAAAGGTTGAACGCGGAACCTCCCGAGGCTATCACCCGACCGGACAGCGCGGCGGACAACTGCCCAACGCTCAACAGTAGTAGGGGAATTAGCAGAAATAATCTCGACATATACGCTACCTTGTAGTCTATCTTTAACTTTTACAGATTCAAATTCATATAGAAATACCATAGAAAACGTAAAAAGTCTTGATAATTATAACAAAGGTTGAACAAATTGGTTTTTAGATGTTAAGGGAATGAAAAAATTATGAAAGCTGAGGCTTCTCGAACCCCAAGGGGTTTTGAATAAGTCGTTTTAGGTGCAAGAACTAAATTTTTCCGCGTTATAACAGAAAATAAACAGAAGGACGAGGTGTTTGCAAAAGTCTTTTACTTTTGCAAACACCTCTTGCAGTATTTTTGTAATTTAAAAATAAATATTTATATTATATAGAATGACAAAAATACTGCATATACATCTAAGGTAGCTCTTTCAAAACTCCCTGAGTTTTGAAAGAGCCTCGGATCATATCAAATATCGTGAAAATTTTTTTTAATTGTACGGTTCTTCTAAATCAATAACAGGCAAGGCAGTTCGGTTGAAGAGGTTGCTAGCGGAAATGGTACCCTTCGGGCGCTGGCGGCGCGCTTCCTGCGCGCCCTCGGTTCAAGTCCCCCTCTGGGATGCTGGGGTACAAAAAAACCGCCTAGCGGCGGTTTTTTCTATTATAATGCCCAGAGGGGGACTTGGCTTCCGGGACTCGTCGTCGTGCCTCGTCCCTCCAGCCCACCTCCGCCTGCTACCGCGGACATCCTGTCCGCTCTTCCTCACATCCGTTCGGCGCAGGCTCCGGTTCAAGTCCCATAAAAATTAGGGCTCCCTGGGGGAGCCCTTAATACTTTTGCCCAGAGGGGGACTTGGCTTCCGGGACTCGGCGTCGTGCCTCGTCCCTCCAGCCCGCCTACGGACCTCTCGGCGCATCCCTGCGCCTCGCCCTCGTATTCACTCGGGACGGTCCTCCGGTGACGCTTCGCGTCCAGACGTAAGGAATGGTATTAACTGCCCGCCATAGGCGGGCGTCGTCTACAAGTCCCCCTCTGGGATGCTGGGGTACAAAAAAACCGCCTAGCGGCGGTTTTTTTTTATTATTATGCCCAGAGGGGGACTTGAACCCCCAAGCCTCGCGGCACTAGTACCTGAAACTAGCGTGTCTGCCAATTTCACCATCTGGGCGATAGTGGGGCTACTATAGGCGGTATCGCGCTAGTTTGTCAATATTGGGCACCCGGTCGGTGATTGGATTCGATTCACTCTTTATTGGATCACCGTTTCGAGGGCCACTTCCATCATCTTTGTAAAGGTGGTTTGCCGTTCTTCCGAAGTGGTGGCTTCGTGGGTCACCAGGTGATCGGAAATAGTTAGAATGGAAAGGGCTTCCCTTCCGTATTTGGCCGCCAGGGTGTACAGCTCGGCGCTTTCCATTTCCACGGCCAGGCATCCAAATTTAGCCCATAATCGCCATTCTTCCGGATCCTCGGTGTAGAACATGTCTGAAGAAAGGATATTCCCTACCCGTGGATTCCATCCTTTGGCGGTGGCGATTTGATATGCCTTGTGGAGTAGGGAAAAGCTCGCGGTGGGGGCAAAATCCCGTCCTCCAAAGCGGATGGCGTTGGCTCCTGAATCGGTGGAGGCGGACATGGCGATGACCAGATCCCTTAGTTTAATCGATTCCTGCAGAGCCCCGGCGGTTCCGATGCGGATAGCCTTTTGAACCCCGTAGTCTTTAAACAGTTCGTTAACGTAAATTGAAATTGAAGGGATCCCCATACCGGTCCCTTGAACGGAGACCCGTTTACCCTTGTAGAGCCCCGTATACCCGAACATATTCCGTACGTCGGTGTAACGGACAGGGTTTTCGAAAAAATGTTCGGCGATAAATTGAGCCCGAAGCGGGTCCCCCGGTAATAGTACCGCTTCGGCTATTTCTCCTGGTTTTGCGGCAATGTGAATCGACATACAGCCTCCCTTAATCTTTATGGTAAATCGTTCGTTGTCCGGCGTATCAAAATACCGGGACAAAAAAAGCCTACTGAGGATATACGATATTCCTTAACGGCTCAAGTCTTCGCTTCTCCTTTTTTAACCCCCGCCATTATAAAAAAGGCGGCGACCATGCAGAGGGCTCCGAAAAGAAAGATCCCCGGATATCCAATAGGAGAATCAATAATCGCCCCGGTGATTGGGGGCGCGGTGATGGCCGCAGTCTGGCTAAAGGTATAGTAAAGACCCGTGTAAATTCCCATATTCCCGTAGGTTGCCATTTGCCACAGCATGGGAAAAGAGTTCACCACCACGCCGATCCATACGGCTCCGTAGAGGAACATAAGGAGTAAAAAGAGGGCTAAGGCGCTTCCGGAGGACAGGTGAAGGCTCCGGGCAAAAAAGGCTGTTACAGGAATAAGGGCGAGAATAAGCGCCAATCCCAAAAGACAGCGGCGAATAAAATTCCTTCGCCCCATCCGGTGGGCCAAATATCCCGTAGGGATAGCCAGGGCTACGCTGGCTATCCCGGCGACTCCCTGGGCTAGGGCGGCGTTTCCCGCTGAAACGTGCATGGTATCGACTAAATATAACCCTAGAAAAGGTTTAACACCTTCGTAGGCCATAAACCAAAAGAAAATGGAGAAGAGAATCCGCAGTACTCCGGTCCCCCGTTCCGCGAAAACCCGCCGGAGCGACGCGATAATAGACACCGAGGCATCATCCTCCTGTTCTTGGGCTAGGGTTCTTTCCTTGACGAGGAAGAAGAGCAGAACGGTAGCTAAAAGAATACACAGGGAGGCCACCAGAAAGGGCAGGGAGGCGCGGATATTCATCAATCGAGCCAAGCCGAGGGTTCCGACGATAAGGCCGATCCCTCCCATGGTGTTGATAACCCCGTTAGCTTCGGATCGATAATCCCCCGGAATCGTATCGGGCATCAGGGCTACCACGGGGCCCCGTACGCTGGTTTTAAAAATATTAAAGATAAAGAGGATTACCACCAAAGGAAGGAGGGCCCACGCGGCCATTGGGGGTATAAGGGCAAAAAAAAGGGCCGAAGCGGGAAGCATCACGATGATAAAGGGCATCCTTCGGCCTATCCTGGTTCTGGTTCGATCCGACCATACCGAAACCAAGGGGATTAAAAACAGCTGAAGCACGTTATCCAGCGTCATAAGGGCCCCAATAAGGGCGTTAGAGCTGATATATTTCTTTAAAAATATGGGCACGTAGGTATCGTACAGCGGATCCATGAGGCCCATGGTAAAGAAGCCAAAACCAATAAAAAACGTAAGGATGAAATACTTCTTAAATCTCGTATCACTCTCGCTCTTTTTCATGCCAACCTCTCTGAGCTAGGAACTTGTGGGACCGGTAGATTTTAAGGTCTCTGGATAGCCTTTGGGATCAAAAAATTCCATAACACGGCCCTTTTGGGAGTTTGCGAGGTAAAAATCGCGGCGAGCCGCGATTTTTTAATAAAAACGGACAAGTCTGGAGGTTCTTTCAAAAGTCTGTCACTTTTGAAAGAACCTCTTGCAGTATTTTTACAGTTTCGATATATATATTTATATTATAAAGAATAGTAAAAATACTGCATATATATCTAAGGTAGCTCTTTCAAAACTCCCTGAGTTTTGAAAGAGCCTCTCTGGTAAATTCTTAGTGTATACTCATAAAAGGTATTTGGCAAATTTAAAACGCCGGACACGCGGCTCATGGGGAAAACTCCGATCGCTTTAACGAATTGTTGGATGCTTTCATAAAGGAGACAGCCTAGCATATTGACATATCTTCTAATATTTGATATGTTCCCCAGGCGTTAATTACATTATTTGCCCTTGTAGCTCAGTCGGTAGAGTACATCCATGGTAAGGATGTGGTCAGCGGTTCGATTCCGCTCGAGGGCTGGAGTTTTCTCTAAGAGAGAACCGATATTGCAAGGCGGTTGCCGCT
>CAYRLW010000016.1:0-64725 GCA_964425215.1 uncultured Treponema sp. | reverse complement strand
GGCCCATCGCTCAATTACGTGGTTTATCGCTTTTTCGGAAGAACGTGAAAAGATGTCTAAGAAGCCACCGGTGGAGGATCCGGGGGTACATAAAATTTGGGTTAATTTCTCCGCTTCTATGATGCGTCAGGTTCGGGAGCTTATTCGATTAAAGCATCAGTCTATGAAAACGGAAAAATCGTACCTAAGCTGGACAAGGCGGCTCTTGGATTTTATTGAAAAACAGGGGTCCGCTGCGGTGGTTGAGGGGAAGCCCCGGCTTACGGCGGATCATTTACGGTCCTATTTATCCTATTTGGCGGTTGAAAAGCGGGTGAGCGCCGCCACCCAAGAGCAGGCCTTGAACGCCTTATTGGTCCTTTTTAGGTCTATCTTGCAGATCGATATAGATGGTCTTTCGACGGTGCTCCGGGCAAAGAAGCGGAAGCGGCTTCCGGTGGTATTGAGTAAAGAAGAGGTGGCTGGGGTGCTGAAAAACCTTCGGAATCCCTATCGTTTAATGGCATCCCTGCTGTATGGATGCGGATTACGGCTGGAAGAGTGTCTTTCTTTACGGGTAAAGGATTTGAACTTTGAAAACGAAAGTGTGGAGGTTCGATCGGGGAAGGGCGGTAAAGATAGGATAACGGTCCTACCGGGGGTTTTGCAAAGAAGTTTGCGGGAGTATATGGCCGATCTTAAACTGCTGTGGGAAGAACAGAGAAAGCGGGATTTGCCGGGGGTGTTCCTTCCTGAGGCGTTGGATCGAAAGTATCCTAACCTGGCGACCGATTGGGCCTGGTTTTGGCTGTTTCCCGCGAGAAACGCCTTTACCGATCCCCGAACGGGGAGAACCGGTCTGTGGCACGTCCATCCTTCGGTGCTTCAAAAAAGGATTAAGATCGCCCTATCCGCGGCGGGGATATCAAAACTTGCGTCGGCCCACTCGCTCCGACATAGTTTCGCTACCCATCTGTTGGAGGATGGGTACGATATCAGGACGATCCAGGAACTTTTGGGGCACAGCAACGTCCAAACGACGATGATCTACACCCACGTGGCGGTTCGAAATAAGCGTGGGGTCCGCAGTCCTCTGGAAAACCTCTAGAATTTGGTCATTGGTTCAAGGGAGTACCACCAATAGGGCTAAAAACTCCATTTTTGCTGGAATGAGAAAAACGGTTCTCACTTTTTTAAAAACGTGTTTTTTTTAAAGCGATGGTATACGCGGCCGCCGAAACAGGCTCGCTCTACGGTGTATCGCCCCTGTCCGAAACATTGTACGCGCTGGAAAACCCTTTGGTCAAGTTCTTTTTAAACTAAGGGCACCTCTAATAACTCGGTTAGTTATTAGAGGTGCCTGGGCAAATCCTTATAGGATTTGCATTTTTTATCTGTAGACCTCTAAAAACTGAAGTTTTTAGAGGTCCCCTTAAATAGAATATCCGCAACGGTGGCAGAACGGAGAGAGGGGGTAGCCCGCGATGGAGCGCCCCGAGGGGAGAAGGACGGCCGGGGAACGGCCGGGCGGGGGGCTCCCGGAGGGAGACCGCCGCGGGGGACG
Source organism: uncultured Treponema sp. (assembly GCA_964425215.1). GTDB lineage: Bacteria > Spirochaetota > Spirochaetia > Treponematales > Breznakiellaceae > CAYRLW01. The sequence continues at coordinate 63,182 of CAYRLW010000016.1, read as the reverse complement.
CGGTTTTACGGGGCGCGGAGTGCGGGCGGGGGGGAGACTTCCCCCCGTGGAGTTCCTATTCCCACTCGATGGTGGCGGGGGGTTTGGAAGAAATATCGTAGGTGACCCGGCCGATATCCTTGACGGTGTTGGTGATGAGGGTGGAGATTTCCAGGAGGTCCTTCATGGGGAAGGGGTACACGTCGGCGGTCATGCCGTCTTCGCTGACGATGGCCCGGAGGGCGAGGACCCAGCCGTACTTACGGATATCCCCGGCGACGCCGACGCTTCGTAGGGGAAGAAGGACGGCGAAGGCTTGCCAGATTTGATCGTAGAGGCCCCGTTTTTTGAGTTCCCCAATGTACAGGGCGTCGGCTTCCCGGAGGATGTCGCATTTTTCCCGGGTGACTTCGCCGAGGATGCGGACGGCGAGGCCGGGGCCGGGAAAGGGATGCCGCATGACGACGTCTTCGTCGATACCGAGGATGCGGCCCAGGGCGCGGACTTCGTCCTTGTATAGGCGGTCCAGGGGTTCGATGATCCGGCCGGCGTTCCGTTTGGCTTCCACTAGGGGTGCGCGGACGTTGTGGTGGCTTTTGATGACCTGGGCTTTTTTACCGACCCCCTTGCCGCTTTCGATAAGGTCGGTGTACAGGGTGCCCTGGGCGAGGAAATAGGTATCCGGAAGCTGGAGCCGCGCTACTTCCCGTTCCTGGATGGTGATAAACAGGTCGCCGATGATTTTCCGCTTGGTTTCCGGGTCCTCGTGACCGGCGAGGGCGGAAAGGAACTCGTCTTCGCAGTGGATTATATGGAGGTGCCGGGCCCCCAAGCGCTCCAGGTTCGCCTTTACGTTGCGGGTCTCGTCCTTCCGCATGAGCCCGGTATCCATGTACATCAGGTGGACCTGGGCGGGGTCGAGGGTTTTTAACAAGAGGGCGCCGGCGACGGTGGAATCGACGCCCCCAGAAATGAGAAGGAGTACGGGCTTATCCTGGACCCGTTGGGCCAGGTCGGCTCGGACTTGCTCGATATACTTTTCCATGGTCCATTGGGGCGCGGCGCCGCAGACGTCCAGGGCGAAGGCCCGCAGTATTTCCCTGCCCCCTTGGCAATGGGTGACCTCGGGGTGGAACTGGAGGCCGAACCAGTTTTTGTTTTCGTGGACCAGGACTGCGGGAAAGCCGTGGGCGCTCCGCCCGACTTCGATAAAGCCGGGGGCTAGAAGGGAAAGGGAGTCGCCGTGGCTCATCCAGGCGGTGAAGGTTTTGGGCGTCAGGGAAGGGGTCGAAGTGACCGCGGGTGCGGGTGCGGGTGCGGGTGCGGGTGCGGGTGCGGGTGCGGGTGCGGACGTGGTCGCGGGTGCGGTCGCGGTCGCGGTGGCGGGCGCAGGCTCGGTCGCGGTGGCGGGCGCGGCGGGAAATCCCGAAAGGAAGGCTTCAGCCTTGCTACCGGCAAGGCCGCCGGCAAGGCCGCCGCGGGAGATCCGGGCGGACACGGCGGCCAGGGCCTGAGGGTCCAGGGTGACTTCCACGGCGCCGTATTCCCGCTCGGCCAGGGCTTCGACCCGTCCGCCGTGGTCGGCGGTCATGCGCTGGAGGCCGTAGCAGATACCCAGAAGGGGAACGTCGACGCGGTATACCGCGGGATCGGGAACGGGGGCTCCCTGTTCGTACACCGAATAGGGGGAGCCGGAGAGGATGATGCCCCGCACGCCCTCCAGAACGGGGGGCGTTAGGGGGGCGTCGCCGGGGATGATTTCGGTGTAAACCCCAAACTCGCGGATCCTTCGTCCGATAAGCTGGGTGGTTTGACTGCCAAAATCGAGGATTAGAATTTTTTCCACGGGCTTTCTCGGATAAAGGTTTCTTTCCTATCGTATCCCACGGAAACGATGCCCACGGGGGTCTCACAGTACTGTTCTATAAAATCGATATAATCCCGGGCCTCCTGGGGGAGGGTTTCGTAGGATTGGATTTCCTTGAGGGAAGTTTTCCAGCCGGGAAAGGAGCGGAGGATGGGTTTGGCGTGGGTCAGGTCCTCGATGCTGGCGGGGAAATCCTCCACCACCCTATCGCCGATGCGGTAGGCGACGCAGGCCTTGATTTCTTCCAGGGTGTCGTACACGTCCAGGTGGGTCATCACCAGGGAGTCGATGGAGTTGGTTCTGCAGGCGTAGCGGAGGGCCGGCAGGTCCAGGTATCCTACCCGCCGGGGACGGCCGGTGGTGACGCCGTATTCCCGGCCGGTTTCACGGATAAAGTGTTCCAGGGGGCCCTCCGAGTGGGGGTCAAACTCGCTGGGGAAGGGGCCGTTGCCCACCCGGGTGGAATAGGCTTTGAATACGCCGAGGATTTTATCGATGGAGCGGGGGCCGATACAACCGCCGATGGCAGCCCCGGCGGCGCAGGACATACCGGAGGAAACGTAGGGGTAGGTTCCCAGGTCCAGGTCCAACAGGGTGCCTTGGGCACCTTCGTAGAGGATTTGGGCGTTTTTATGGCCGGCGATAAAGGAGGTCAGGTCGATGGCCATGCTTTGGAGCCGGTCGACGTAGGGTTCCAGGAACTGGCGATCGGCGTCGTCCAGGTCGGCCATCCGTTCTTTCCACGAAAGGTCGGCGATGCGGATGCCGTCCCGGTCGCTCTTCATGGAGTAGGTGATGCCGATTCCCCGGCCGGTGGTACCGATAGGTTTTTTTCGGGCCTGGTCCCTCTGTTTGTCGATTTCAATGTACCGGGGAAGGACGATGTGGGCGCGATCGGAGATAAAGACCCGGCCGGTGGTATCGATGCCCCGGTCGTTGAGCATCTGTAATTCGGTGAAGAGGGCCTTGGGGTCGATGACCATGCCCGCGCCGAGGATGACGATTTTATCGGGGTACAGAATCCCCGACGGGATTAGGTGAAGGGCGTATTGTTCCTTTCCGATAACGATGGTATGGCCGGCGTTGGCTCCGCCGGAGAATCGGACGATTATTTGGGCTTCCTTGGCCAAATAGTCCACAATTTTTCCCTTTCCCTCATCTCCCCATTGGGCTCCGATTACGACGACGTTCATGGCTTCTCCTTGTTTTCTACCTACGAGCGGGAATAGTTGGGCGCTTCTTGGGTGATCGTAACATCGTGGGCGTGGCTTTCCCGAAGGCCCGCCGCGGTGATCTTAACGAAATTCTTATAATTCTTCAACTCTTCGATGGATTTGCACCCGCAATACCCCATCCCCTTTTTAAGGCCCGAAACGAGCTGATGGAGGAAGTGCCGCAGTTCCCCCTTGTAGGGAACCCGGCCTTCGATACCTTCGGGCACGGGGGTCTCGTCCTTGGCGATTTGGTATCGGTCCCCGGAGCCGGCGTTCAGGGCCCCCAGGCTTCCCATGCCCCGGTATTCCTTGTAAATCCGGCCGTCGTAGATAATCTCCCGTCCGGGTGCTTCCTTAAGGCCGGCGAAGAGGTTTCCTATCATAACGACCCCCGCCCCGGCGGCGATGGCCTTGGTGATATCCCCGGAGAATTTGATACCCCCGTCGGCGACTAAGGGAACCCCGGAGCCGGCGGCCGCTTCGGCGCAGTCCCACACGGCGGTGAACTGGGGAACCCCTACCCCGGCGACGACCCGGGTGGTACAGATGGATCCGGGGCCGATGCCGACCTTTACCGCGTCGGCCCCCGCGTCGATGAGCCGGCGGGTTCCTTCGGCGGTGGCCACGTTCCCGGCGATGACGGGGACGCCGTATTTGCTTCTAATTCCCTTAACCGCCTCGATAACCCCTTTGGTATCCCCGTGGGCCGTGTCCAGGACCACAAAATCGACCTTGGCGTTTTTAAGAAGGGGGATCCGGATGTCGTAATCCTGGGGAGAAATAGCCGCACCGACCACGAGACGCCCGGCCTTATCCAGGGCCGCCTTGGGGAACCGTTCGTGCTTTTCCATGTCCTTCACGGTGATAAGCCCCGTAAGGTGGCCCTCCGCGTCCACCACGGGAAGTTTTTCTATCCGGTGTTTATCAAATTTCTCCCGGGCACTGGTGGGGGATGGGTCCCCCTGCTCCACCACCGGGTCCCGGGTCATCACGTCCCGCACCGATAGGGAGTCGTCCCGGCAGAACCGTAGGTCCCGGCCGGTAATGATCCCCACCAGGCGGCCGATATCGTCGAGGACGGGCATGCCGGAGACGTGAAATTTATCCATCATAGCCTTGACGTCCCGCACCGACGCGGAAACCCCCACGGTCACCGGCGCATCGATGACCCAGTTCAGGTACCGTTTGACCGCAGCTACCTGCTGAGCCTGGGCCTCGGGCTTCAGGTTCCGGTGGATGACCCCCGCTCCCCCTTCCAGGGCTATGGCGATGGCGAGCCGTTCCTCGGTAACCGTATCCATGGCCGCCGAAATTATCGGCACGTTCAGTTTTACATCGGCGCAAAGGGTGGTTCGAACGTCGCATTCCTTGGGCAGAATATCCGAATAACCCGGTAACAGCAGAACATCATCGTACGAAAAGGCTTCTCTAAACATCATCGTTCTCCTCAATGTTTGGCGCGCCCTGCCGGACACGCTAATAAAAACGGCGCCCAGGGGGGCGCCGTCGTTTACACAGTCGTTTCCTCTCCGTCCTTTTGGACGAAGGGGGACATCAAAGTCCGGTACTTTTGCGCTAGGGCCCGGGCCTTTTGAACCGAGATTCCCCGGTACCGTTCGGGGTTTTCAAAAAACGAGGGAGCCTCGGAAGCGTGGGAGACCAGACCCAGCTCGGCCATTTTGGCGCCGATGCGATCCATGGCAGACTTCTCCTTGGCCAAAGCCTGGGCAAAGGGTATTTTTTCCTGTTCCGAGCGGAGCGTGATTTTCCGAATGACCTCGTGGGCGTCCGAAAGGCCCGATTCGGCCAACAGAATGTACGCCGGTTCGGCGAGCACCCCGCCGACCACGCCGGAGCTATCGCCGCCGGAAGCACCGCTAAAAGCGCCGCCACGGAGGTTTGACAAAAGCCGGTCCCGGTTTACCCCCAAGCCTTGAACGACGCTGGTCATCCTATGGACCGCCTGGCAGAACCCGGCCACGTACTCGGCGATAAAGCGCTGGCTAGCCGAATTGGTCAGGTCCCGCTGGTGTTCGCTGATCTGATCCATATAAAAGGTCATCACCCGGGGGCTAAAGGTTTTCCAGAGGCTTTTTACGTGTTCCGAGTTCCAGGGGTTCCGCTTTTGAGGCATGGTGGAAGATCCCACCTGGGTTGCGCTAAAATTTTCCCGCACTTCGGCGATTTCGGTGCGCTGAAGGTTCCGTAAATCGTCGGCTAGGTTGGCGATGATTCCAAAAGCGGTGTTGAACTCCAATAAAAGGCGGAGCAGGTATTCGGGTTCCACCAGCTGGGTCGAATGTTCCGAGGGCTCTAAGTCCAATTCGGCCAGATACAGCCGTTCCAGGGCCTCCGGATCCCGAACGAGAACGCTGGTGGCGTTGTAGGCCCCCACCGCCCCGGCGAGTTTTCCCCGGAGTTTGGTGGACCGGTCCTGGATCTCCAAAATCGATTTCCCCAGCCGGGAAACGTACTCCGCCATGGCAAAGCCGAAGGTGATGGGAACCGCGTGCTGACCGTGGGTCCGGCCAACCTGGGGCGTTTCGGCCTCCCGTTCCGCCAGATCGCAGAGGGACCTTTCCAATTGGGCTAACAGGGGTAGGACCACAGCCTGGGTGACCCCCCGCATTCGGTACGCCAGCGCCGTATCCAGGATATCCACGCTGGTGGCCCCTAGATGCACCAGGGGTGCCACCTCGGGGGGGACGAGTTTTTTCATCACGTTCACCAGGGCCCGGATGTTATGCTGGGTTTTTTCTTCTTCCGCGTACACCGCCTCGCTATCTATGGACGTAGCCACGGAGTCAAGGGCGGAAAACAGGGCCTCTGATGGCTTTCCCCGCAGGGTTACATGGGCTTTGATAAGGGCGATTTCCGCTTTCGCGCAGGCGTGGATCACCGCGTCCTCGGATAACCAGGGGACCAGGGACTCGAAAAGGTCGTGTTCGGAAATGGAATACCGATGGTCGATGGGCGAGAGGTTTCGAAAAATGGCGCGCTCTTCCATACGGAAATATGACACAAACAGGGCCCCCGTGTCAAAGGGGGCCCCGGGGGTCCAACGGCTTTTTTAAGCCCTTGAGGTGTTTGCAAAAGTCTGTTACTTTTGCAAACACCTCTTGCAGTATTTTTGCAATTTAAAAATAAATATTTACATTATAAAGAATAGTAAAAATACTGCATATACATCTACGGTAGCTCTTTCAAAACTCCCTGAGTTTTGAAAGAACCTCCACAGGCTCTTTACTGTTACGGCATAAAGAGCTGGGGCAAAACAAGTGCCAGCTGGGGAAGATAGGTGATTAAAAGAAAGACGACTATCAAAATCAGAACCATAGGGATAATCGGCTTGGTAATCCTACCCATCGGGAGCCCCGTTATAGCGCTGGCAACGTAAATATCGATCGCCACCGGAGGGGTTGCCATGCCGATGGCGAGGCCTACGGTCAGGACGATCCCAAAATGCACCAGGCTTCCGCCTATACCCACAATGGCGGGTATAAAAATGGGAGTCAGGATGATAAGCGCCGACGCGGTTTCCATAAACATACCCGCTAAAAGGATGATCAGGTCGATCATTAGGTACACTAAGAAGGGGGTGTTCCCCGCCAAGCCGATAATGGCCCCCGCTACCGCCTGGGGAATTTGGTAAAACGCCAAGCCCCAGCCAAAGAGTTTGGCGGTGGCTATGATGAACATTATCAGAGCGGAGGTTACACCGGAACCCACTACCAGGGCGTAGAACTTTTTAAAACTCATGGCCTTGTAGATAAAAACGGCTACAAAAACCGTGTAGACCACCGCAATCCCCGCCGCTTCCGAGGGGGTAAAAATTCCGGAAAAAATACCCCCCAGAATGATAACCGGAGCCATGAGACCCCAGAGGGAATCGATAAACCGCTTACCCAATTCCCGGGGGGATAGGGTTTTGCCCCCCGGGTAATGCCGTTTCCTAGCGATATGGAGGGCCCAGAGAATCAGGCCCAGTCCCATCAGGGTCCCGGGAATAAAGCCGCCCATAAAAAGCCTGGACACCGATTCCCCCGCGATAACCGCGTACAGCACCATGGGGACGCTGGGGGGAATAACCACCCCTATAGTTCCCGCCGACGCGATAAGGGCCGCGGAGAAGTCCACGTCGTATTTTTTTTCCTTTAGGTCCGGAAGAAGCGAGGCTCCCACGGCGGCGGTGGTCGCCGCCCCGGACCCGGAAATGGCCGCGATAAACATGGAGGCCAGGACGGAGACGATAGAAAGGCCTCCCCGCAGACGGCCCAACAGTCCCTCGGCAAAGGCGACGATCCGTTCGGAAATTCCTCCCCGGGCCAAAATATCCCCCGCCAAAACAAAGAAGGGTACGGCCACCAGGGCAAAGGAATTGTTCCCCTCCAACAGTGTTTGGGGAACCATCTGAAGGGGGATCCCGCTGACCAGGAACACGATTAGGGCCGATAAACCGATGGCCAGGCCGATGGGAAGGCCGATCAACAGCAACACAAAAAAAGCGCCGAATATGAGGAATCCCATCAGGCTTCCTCCCGTTCCCACAGTTTTACAAGATTATCCAACAGGTGGATAAGAATGATAAGGCCGCAGAGGGGATACATGGAGTAAATCCAGGCCATGGAGATTTGCAGGGCCGGCGTTAGTTGGCCCCCTTCGGTTTGCATCAGCTGGGCCCCGAACAGGGCCACGATCCCAAAAAAGACGATCCCCAGCAGTTGGGTTAGGGTACCCAAGATTTTTTTTACCAACACCGGTACCCTATCGACGATAAGGGTCACGGCGATGTGGCTTCCCCGCTTAAAGGCCACGGCGGCTCCCAAAAGGCTGGCTAAGACCAACAGAAAGCAGGAAAGCTCCTCGGACCAGGTCAGGGCCTGGAAGAAAACACGAAAAATAACCTGCAGGGTCGTAAGGGAAACCATCACAATAATCACCCCAAACAGGGCCCCTTCGGTTATGGTATTTAATCGATCGCTCAAACGGTGAAGAAGGAACGGATGCCCCCCTCCACCGGATTTTGTTTCAGCCATCGGAAGGACCCCTATTTGGTATTCAAAATCGCGTCGATAAAATCCTTTCCGTATTTAGGAACGTATTGATCGTATACCGGTTTTACCGCCGCCAAAAATGGAGCCAAATCGGGGGTAGAAATAACCATGCCCTTATCCGCCAACTCTTTTAGCCATTTGGCTTCGTTCTCGTTATCGAAATTCCGTTCGTACTGAGCCGCTTCCTGAGCCGCCTGAAGCACCGCTTTTTGTTGGTTCCCGTTGAGTTTTTTCCAGGTCATCAGGCTCATAATTATTGGTGCGGGGGCGTAGGCGTGCCGGGTAATGGTCATATACTTTTGGCTTTCGTAGAGTTTAAAGGAAACGATCACGTTTAAGGGGTTTTCCTGTCCGTCGATAGTATGCTGTTGCAGGGCTGTGAGCGCTTCGGTCCAAGCCATAGGTACCGCGTTCGCCCCCAGGGCCTTAAAGGAATCCACATAAATAGGGTTTTGCATAAGACGGATCTTAAGGCCCTTCATATCCTCGGGGCTATTAACCGGCCGCTTACTGTTGGTCAAGTTTCTAAATCCCCGTTCCGCCCAGGCTAGCCCCTTCCAACCCTGGCTTTCTAAATCGGCAAACAGTTTGTTTCCGATGGGACCGTCGAGCACTTTGTACGCGTGTTCGGGGTTTCTAAAGAGGAAGGGTAGATCGATGGCTCCAAATTGGGGGACAAAGTTCACAAAGGGTCCGCTGGTAATGATCCCCGCATCGACGATTCCCATTTTCATCCGTTCCAAAAGGGTCCGCTCGTCCCCAAGAACCGCGTTAGGGTAAATCGTTACTTTTACTTCCCCGTTGGTGTACTTTTCCGTCAGTTCCTTAAACTTAAGGGCCGCCAGATGGAAAGAATCCTGCTCGTTGACCACGTGGGCTAATTTAATATCCACCGCGAAAAGGGGAGCTAGGGCTAGACTAGCCACGCAGAGGGCCAGAATCAACTTCTTCATACAATCCTCCTCATCTGTTACTTTGCATAGAAATTCATAACCCTCTTATCCTACTATCCCTCTACGGAGAAGTCAACGCAAAATTAGGAAATATGGAAGCCTCTTTTTAAAAGAGTTACTTTTGAAAAAGGCTCTTGCAGTATTTTTGAGTAAACCCCTGATTTTTGTAAAAATTCAGTATATTCAACTATACTGTTCGTGGAGGATAGTTGATGGAAATTACGGTCGATCAAGCGCTTCCTCTTCCAGCGTCGGAGCTTTTGGCGGACTACCGGCTGGGTTGGGTATCCCGGTACGCGTCCATCGTGGGTCGACGGGAGGTATTGAGCGGAAAGGCGAAGTTTGGCATTTTTGGGGATGGAAAAGAACTAGCCCAACTAGCCTTGGCCCGTTTTTGCCAAACGGGGGATTGGCGGTCCGGTTATTACCGGGACCAAACGTGGATGTTCGCCCGGGGCGTGCTTACCGTGGAACAATACTTTGCCCAACTCTACGCCGACGCGGATCTGGATCGGGAGCCCATGACCGGAGGCCGGGGTATGAACGGCCATTTTGGAAGCCGCCTCCTGGATTCCGAAGGGTCGTGGCTCGACCAAACGACCCGATTCAACAGTTCCTCCGACGTCTCTCCCACCGCCTCCCAGTTTCCCCGTTCCGTAGGCCTGGCCTACGCTTCGGTCCTCTATCGGCGTTTTCAAAAAGAAGGGATAGGGGTGGATCCGCGTTTTTCCCAGGGAGGCAACGAGGTAACCTGGGTGACCATCGGGAACGCTTCCACCGCCGAGGGGCTTTTTTGGGAATCCGTGAACGCTATCGGGGTTCTCCACGCTCCCGCGGTAATAACGGTGTACGACGATGGGTACGGGATTTCGGTCCCCAACCAGTTCCAAATGGTGAAGGAAAATATATCTTCCATCTTGGAAGGTTTTAGAAGGATAGCGTGCCCCGCCGAGGAGTGCGATCAGGGTTTCGACCTGTACACGGTCCCCTGTTGGGATTACCCGGAACTGTTAAAGGCCCTGGGGACCGCGGGGGATAACGCCCGGCGCTACCATATCCCTGCCCTGGTCCACGTAACCGACTGTACCCAGCCCCTGGGGCACTCCACCTCGGGTTCCCAGGAACGGTATAAGGACGCGGATCGTTTGGAGTGGGAAAAACGCTTCGACTGTTTACGCCAGTACAAGCTGTGGCTTGTGGAACGGAAAGTCGCGACGGAAGAAGAACTGGACCGCCTGGAACGGGAGGCCCAGGAAGAGGTAGAGGGAGCAAAAAACCGGGCTTTTGCCGCCTACAGCGAACCGATCCTGCGGGAACGCCAACGGGTTGCGGCCCTTTTAAAAACCCAAACCTCCATTCCAGAGCTCCCTCGGCTGGTGGAAACCCTGGAAACCCCGGGGGGACAGGGAGCGCCCTACCGCCGGGATACCGCTTCGGTGCTTCACCGGGCCCTGGTTGCAAGCCGGGGAAGCGCCCCTTCCCTGCGGAAGCAACTTTTGGATACGTACCGGGAATTGGAGGCCCAAGCTCAGCGGCGTTACGGGTCCCACCTGTACTCCCAATCCGCCGAATCGGCCCTTCGCGTTCAGGATGTGAAGCCCCAATACAGCGATAATTCCCCCACGGTTATGGGGTTTGAGCTGATGAACGCTTTTTTTGACGGGGCCTTTACCCGGGACCCCCGGCTTATCGCCTTTGGGGAGGACCTGGGGGCCCTGGGGGACGTAAACCAGGGTTTTCGGGGGCTTCAGGAAAAGTACGGTCCCTACCGTATCGCCGACACGGGGATCCGGGAAGCCACCATCGTCGGTCAAGCCATAGGGTTGGCCCTGCGGGGCCTACGGCCCATCGCGGAGATTCAATACCTGGACTACCTGCTCTACGGTCTCCAGATCCTCTCCGACGATTTGGCAACCCTCCATTGGAGAACCGTGGGGGGCCAGAAGGCCCCGGTCATCATCCGTACCCGGGGGCATCGGCTAGAGGGGGTCTGGCACGCGGGGTCCCCCATGGGGGGTATTATCCACCTGGTCCGGGGTATGCACGTCCTGGTTCCCCGGGACTTTACCCAGGCCGCGGGGTTTTACAACACCCTTCTGCGATCCGACGAACCGGCCATCGTGGTTGAAGTTTTGAACGGTTACCGCAAAAAAGAACGACTGCCCGACAATTTAGCCGATATTACCGTTCCCCTGGGGGTTCCGGAGCTTCTTAAAACCGGAGAGGACCTGACCGTGGCAACCTACGGAGCCACAACCCGTATCGTTTTGGAGGCGGCCCAGGATTTGGAGGAAGTGGGGATCCGGGCGGAGGTTATGGACGTCCAATCCCTGCTACCCTTTGATATCCCGGGTCTGCTGGGGGAATCGGTAAAAAAAACCGGAAAACTGCTGGTGGTGGACGAGGACATCCCCGGGGGAACGGGGGCCTATATTCTACAGGACGTGCTGGAACGGCAGGGGGCCTTTGACTATTTAGACGCCCCGCCCCGGACCCTCAGCGCCGCCGCCCACCGGCCGGCCTACGGGTCCGACGGGGACTATTGGTCCAAACCTAACCGGGAAACGATTTTTGACGTGGCCTACGGCATGCTTCGGGAGTACGCCCCCTCCCGTTTTCCCGCCCTATACTGATTGTTATGACCGATTGTTATGGAGGTACACGATGACGAGGACCGTACTGGCGCCCCGTTTAGGTGAAGGGGTCGACGAGCTAACCCTGGGCCGCTGGCTGGTGGAAGAGGGGCAAGCGGTAGAAGAGAATCAAAACCTAATGGAACTGGAGTCGGATAAGGTGGTTACCGAACTCCCCTCCCCCGTCGCCGGGGTGCTGGTACGGCGCCTGGTAAGCGAGGGAGCCACGGTCGCCGTAGGGGATCCCTTGGCGCTTCTGGAGGAGCGCGCTTCCGCCACCGAAGCCATCATCGAAAACCCTACCGGAACCTCAATACTTCCTCCCATCGGAACCGAGGGCGCCCTCCCCCCAGAAAGTACGTTTGCAACAGATATTCCAGGGCTTAACAAAAATCAAAGGGCGACGGTTCAAAACGATACAATGTACCGGGAATTCGCGTCTTCTCCCGGGGGTTCCCGGAGGCCCCTGGCTTCTCCCCTGGCTAGAAAGGTGGCGGCCCAAAAGGGGGTGGACCTGGCCCGGGTTCGCCCTTCCTCCCTGGGTGGGCGGATTACCAAACAGGACGTACTCGACGCGGCGGACCGGCTGGACGCAGTGGACCGGCTGGACGCAACGGACCGGTTCGACGCAGTGGACCGGTTCGACGCGGCGGCGGATCGGGAGCCGGGGGATGAACGACGGCCCCATTCGACCACCCGGCGCCGTATCGCTGAACGGATGATGGAATCCCTGGGTTCTACAGCCCAGGTGTTGACGGTGATGGAAGCGGATCTGGGGACGGTTCTGGCGGATCGGGAAGGCCGCCGGAGAGAATTTGAACAGCGGGGGGTCCGGCTAACGCTGACAGCCTACTTTGCCTCCGTGGTCGCCCGGGCGCTTCGGGAGCATCCCATTATGAACGCCAGCTGGACCGATCAAGGGATGGTGTACCATGGGGCTATCCACCTGGGTATCGCCGTTTCCCTGGGTCCCGAGGGCCTTTTAGTCCCCGTTATCCGGAACGCGGACCGTCTGTCCCTGTTCGAGACCGCCCGGGCTATTCAAGACCTGGCCCAACGATCCCGGGAACGGAAAATTGGGGTTGAGGAACTGCGGGGAGGAACCTTTACCATCACCAACCACGGAACCAGCGGGTCCCTTTTTGCGACCCCCATCCTGGTAAAAGATCAGGGGGGTATCCTCGGCATCGGGGCCCTGCAAAAACGGCCCGTGGTTCTCCAGGTTCAGGGACAGGATGTCATCGCCATCCGGCCCATGGCGTACCTTTCCCTGGTTTTTGACCACCGCATTTTGGACGGAGCGGAGGCGGACGGCTTCCTTATGACGGTAAAGAGAGGCCTGGAAACCTGGACTTCCGCATAGGGAATAAAAAAACAAAAATACTGCATGTACATCTAAGGTAGCTCTTTCATACTCTCTGAGTTTTGAAAGAGCCTCAAGTAGAAAAGATTCCGAAAAAGGCTTTTTTCAATCTTGCCAAGGAAGAGAAAAAATTCCAAAATGATTGGGATTTTGATTCTATTCATAGGAAAATGTTGGTCATGATTCACCTATTCAAATCCCAGCTCTTTCGCCGCCAATTTTTTGGTTTTTCGGCGGTCCTTGTTTTTATCACCCTCTTTTTACTGGGTGCGGTAAGCCTTAAAACCAAATATGAGTTTTATGATCGGCAAAACCTCTTCGCCCAACTGTACCGGGACCAGCTTTCGATGGCCATTAACGGGTGGCTTCAAACCCAAATAGCCAATGCCAATAGCTTTGCGAAAATGATGGGAGACCGAAACACCGAAGAGCTGGGCTCCCCATCGGTAACCCGCTTTATCAATGATTTTATCCAGGTGTACACCGAAACCACCGATATCCTGATCATCGATTCCAACGGCCATATTATCAATAGTCGTACCCATAATCCTTTAAAACCCTTTAGCATCGTTTTAAAAGATCGACCGTACGTACAGCAGGCCTTTGAAAAGGGCCTGGGTATAATGGGATTTTCCCCCGGAAGAAATACGGGCAACCTGATCATGACCGTGGGCTTTCGTTTTTTAGACCACCAACTCCGCCCTCACGTGGCGGCCCTGTTCATCCGTTTGGATACGTTTATCCGCATCGTAAGCGACCTTTCAAATTCTAACCTGGGACAGGTTTACCTTATAGACCAATCGGGGAAATTTTTCGTTATGGGAAAAGAGAAGGAGGACCAGATACGCGCCGACGATCTTCAACATCTTCGTTCGGTTCCCGATGGGGTGGGGATCCTGCATACCATGGGTAATCGTGAACTGTCGGGTGCTTATACCTGGATAAAAAGTCTCAATATAGGCATCCTGGTATCCCTGCACCCCGATATTTTAATGGTACCCCTGGATCATCTGCGAAGCTATATTATTTGGTTAGCCCTCATGGCTATTTTTCTTTCAACGTTCCTATCGTTCCTTATCGCCTCCCACGTGTACAAACCCATCCGGTCCCTGGTGGGGGCGGTAAATTCCGCGGCGGAACAAAACTACAGGCATAATATCCAAGGGGTAAAGGATAGGGATTTGAACGCCCTCATAGAAAGTTTTAACCGTATGCGGGAGCTTATCGCCGTAAGGGAGACCATCCTTATCGATTCGGCCCAAAGGGATAGCCTGACGCAGATTTACAACCATGGGGCAATTTTAGACCAGCTAATGGGAATGCTCTGTTCGGCCAATAGGTTTTACGTCGCCATGGCCGATATCGATCACTTTAAAAACATCAACGATACCTACGGTCATCTGGCGGGGGATTATGTACTGACGGAACTCTCCGCTTTATTTTCTAAAAATTTGCGGGATCGGGATCGGGTGGGACGCTACGGGGGGGAGGAATTCCTTTTGATCCTCCGGGGCAAGGGGGAACTGGGGGGTCTCTTTGAAAGACTCCGTTGGATAGTAGAGAATCACGAATTTCTGTGGGAAGGACAGCGTATTCCCCTGACTATAAGCATAGGCTGGGTATGCGTTGAAAAAGATGATGTTACAGAACGCTCCCTTAGCACGGATACCATCGTGGCTTCGGCGGACAAATACCTTTACCAGGCAAAGAACGAAGGGAGGAACCGGGTTCGGGGAGGGGAGGTGACAGTCTAGGAAACGGCCCTACGTGGCCCCCTGCCCCCGGGCCATAATCAGTTTGCCGCTACGGACGCTTTCGAGGATCCCGTATTTTTCCAGCATCAACTGGAAGGCGTTTAGTTTGGAGGTTTTTCCCGTGGCCTCAAAGGTTACGGTCGTTTCGGTAAGGTCCACGCTCCGGGCTTTAAAGTGGTGGGCCAACTGCAACAGCTCGGTCCTTGTTTCCACGGGACAGCGGACCTTGATAAAGGCGATCTCCCCCTCGATCAGTTCTTCCCCCGTATGGTCCGCCACATGGATCACGTCCACCAGCTTATCCAGCTGTTTAATGATCTGTCCCAGGGTTTCCCTATCCCCCGAGGCTACCAAATTCATGCGAGAAAACTCGGGCCTATGGGTGGGCGAAACCACCACGCTGTCCAAATTGTAGCCCCGCCGGGAAAACACCAGGGCGATACGGATCAACACCCCCGGTTTATTAGCCACTAAGAGGCTGATGGTGTGCTGTTCTTGGTTTCGTTCCATTTACGTACTCCCCTTTGGCTTTTCTACGGTTCCTTCGGGACGCTGTAACAGCATGGCGCTGTAATCCGAGCCCGCGGGGATCATGGGAAAAACGTTATCCTCCCGTTCCACCTCCGCGTGGATTACAGCGGGTCCCGGATACTCCAGGGCCTGGGCCAACACCCGGGGCAGTTCCTCCAGGTTTCCCACGTGGAAAGCCTGGATACCGTAGCTTTCCGCCAGCTTAACAAAATCCGGGTTGTTTTCCATGGCCACTCCGGATAGACGCTTATTAAAGAAAATATCCTGCCATTGTCGAACCATACCCAGGTATTTGTTATCTAAAATAAGCACCTTAACGGGGGTCCTTTGCAGGGCCGCGGTAGCCAGTTCGTACTCGGTCATTTGGAAGCCCCCGTCCCCCACGATAGCCACCACCAGTTCCCCTGGTCGGGCTAACTGGGCCCCGATGGCCGCGGGAAAGCCGTAGCCCATGGTCCCCGCCCCGCCCGAACTGAGCCAGTTGGTCCCCCGGTCGGTTTTGTAAAATTGGGCGGCCCACATTTGATGTTGCCCCACGTCGGTAACCACGATGGCCTGCCCCTTGGTTTGGCGGTACAACTCGTCGATGACCCGTTGGGCCGAAAGGGTATTCCCATCGTAGGTCAGGGGGAACTGTCGTTTTAAATGTTCCACCCTATCTATCCACTCGGCCGTATCCCCCGGTTGGGCCAGGGCCATCAGGGCGGAAAGGGCGGTCCGGGCGTCGGCGTGGATAAAACAATCCACCGGAATTTGACGGTCCCTTTCCGACGCGTCAATATCGATGTGGATACGCTGGGCGTTTTTGCAGAACGTTTTCGGGTCTCCCGTAATTCGATCGTCAAACCGGGAGCCCACCGAAAGGATGGCGTCGCACTCCATTACCGCGTAGTTCGCGTAAGCCGTGCCGTGCATCCCCAGCATTCCCAGGGATAGGCTGTGGGACTCGGGGAAACACCCCTTGCCCAGCAGGGTAGAAACCACGGGGATCCGCATTTTTTCCGCCAGGTGCCGCAATTCCGCCTGGGCCCCCGAAATAATCGCCCCGTGACCCACCAAAATTAGGGGCCGCCGGGCGTTGTGAAGGATGGAAGCGGCGCATTCCACCGCCCCTTCGTCGTAGCTCCGGGGAACTGTGTACCCCGGCAGGTCCATTTCCACAGCAAAATCGGGGGAAAAGGACGCGGATGACACATCCTTGGGAACGTCGATCAATACGGGACCGGGCCTGCCGGAGGTGGCTAAATAGAAGGCCTCCTTCATTACCCGGGGAATATCCTGCACCCGTTTTACCAGGTACGAATGTTTGACCACCGGGTAACTGATCCCCGAAACGTCTGCCTCCTGAAACGCGTCAAGGCCCAAATTTTTAGTAATGGTCTGACCGCAGATCACCACCAGGGGGACCGAATCCATGTGGGCGGTCAGGAGCCCCGTAATAGCGTTGGTCGCCCCGGGGCCCGAGGTTACCAAAGCCACCCCTACCTTTCCGCTGGACCGGGCATAACCGTCGGCCATGTGCAGGGCCCCCTGTTCGTGCCGGGTCAGGACCAGCTGGATGGGAGAGTCGATAAGGGCGTCAAACATGGGGATGTTGGCGCCCCCGGGGTACGCGAAAATATGGGTAAGACCGTTCTGTTCCAACGAAGCGATAATAGCTTGGGCTCCGGTCATGGTCTGGCTTTTCATGGAACCCATCCTTTGGCAGAAGCCTTTTCTTGAACCTGCGCTGTTTGATAAAAGCCCAGGTAGGGAATTTTTGTGGCCCGTTCTTCGATAGCCGAACGGTTTTCTAAAAGGAGAGCCGTGGAATCCCAGGTCCCGCTGGTAAACTTTTGTTTTTGGGCCGGGGACAGGAACACCGGAAGGCGGTGGCCTATCCCGTCCCGGGTGGTATACCCCAGGGTTCCCCCCTGCAGGTCTACCGTTAGTCGTATCGAAGGCTCCCGCTCTAAAAGATCCTGCAGGGCCTCCACCGCTCCCGCGTCCGCCGTTACCGCCGGGAGGCCTATGGCGGCGCAGTTCCCCGCGAAAATATCGGCAAAGGAAATTCCCACCAAAGCCCGAATCCCCCAGCGGTATAGAGCCTGGGGAGCGTGTTCCCGGGAAGAACCGCAACCAAAGTTCCGGTTGACCACCAGGATCGAAGCTCCCTGGTACTGGTCTTGGTTAAAGGGATGGGATTTTACTTCCCCCTGGGCCGTAAAACGCTCATCCTTAAAGACTTCCTTTCCCAATTCGTCAAAGGTAACGCAGAGGAGAAACCGGGCGGGGATAATCCGGTCCGTATCGATCTCGTCGCCCCGAAGGGGTATCCCCCGTCCCTCAATGGTATCTATGTTCATCGCAAAAACTCCCGTACATCCGCGATGTGCCCCGAAACCGCCGCCGCGGCGACCATGGCGGGGCTCATCAGCATGGTCCGTCCAAGAGCGGAGCCCTGGCGGCCAATAAAGTTCCGGTTGGACGAGGAAGCGGAAAGCTCCCTGCCCTGTAACCGGTCAGGGTTCATGGCTAAACAGAGGGAACACCCCGCGTCCCGCCACTGGAACCCCGCTTCCTTAAAAATTCGGTCCAGGCCCTCGGCTTCCGCTGCGGCCTTTACCTGTTGGGACCCCGGTACTACCAGAGAGCGAACGTGGGAAGCAACCCGGTGGCCTCGAACCACCTCCGCCGCTTCCCGCAGGTCGCTTAAACGGCCGTTGGTACAACTGCCCACAAAGGCCACGTCAATTTTGGTCCCCACAATTTTTTCCCCTGCCTTCAGGCCCATGTGTTCGTAGGCCCGCCGGGCCGTTTCCGCTCCGGCACCCAAATCTTCCGGCTTGGGCAAGGTCTGACCGACCCCCATACCCTGTCCGGGGTTGATTCCCCAGGTAACCATGGGCTCCAGGGAGGATACGTCTATTTCCCTTTGGTCGTCGTACACCGCGTCGCCGTCCGAAGCCATGGACAGCCAAAACTCCCGGGCCTTTTCAAACGCCTCGCCCCGGGGAACGTAGGGCCGGTTCCGCAGGTATTCCACGGTTACCCCGTCCGGGTTGATGTACCCGCACCGGGCGCCCCCTTCGATGCTCATGTTGCAGAGGGTCAACCGGCCCTCCATGCCCAGGCTTTCGATGGCCGAGCCTGAGTATTCGTAGGCGTAACCGATGCCCCCGTTGACCCCCAGCTGGGCGATTAGGGCCAGGATGTAATCCTTTGCGTAGACCCCCCGGCTTGCTTGGCCTGAAAAACGAATTTGGCGCACCTTTGGTTTGGTAAGCGCCAAGGTTTGGCTGGCAAGCACGTCACGAATTTGACTGGTCCCAATCCCAAACGCCACGGCTCCCAGGGCCCCGTGGGTAGACGTGTGGGAATCCCCGCACACAATAGTCATTCCCGGTTGGGTCAAACCAAGCTCGGGGCCCACCACGTGAACTATCCCCTGTTTTCCGCTATTCCAATCAAGAAAGGTAATTCCAAAATCCCGGGTGTTCTTTTCCAAAGCCTGGAGCATTTCCTCCGCCAAGGGGTCCTGGAGGGGCCTGTGGTGGCTATCCGTGGGTACAATGTGGTCCACCGTGGCAAAGGTTCTATCGGCCCGGAGTACCGAGAGTCCCCGTTCTCGTACCATAGAAAAAGCCTGGGGCGACGTTACCTCGTGGATCAGGTGAAGACCGATAAACAGCTGGTCTTCCCCGGAAGGGAGGGCAGTCACCCTATGCAGATCCCACACCTTATCAAGCAGGGTTTTTCCCATAAAAATCCTCCACATATATATTACTATATCAGTAATATATAGTAAAGTAAAGCTCTTTCAAAACTCCCTTAGTTTTGAAAGAGCTACCTTAGATGTATATGCAGTATTTTTCCTATTCTTTATAATATAAATATTTATTTTTAAATTGCAAAATTCTGCAAGAGGTGTTTGCAAAAGTTACAGACTTTTGCAAACACCTCAAGTAAAATGCTGATTTTTTTCGTTCCGTATTGCGACCGCCGCCTTGGGGGATTATAGTTACGGTAATGGGTGGGCCTTTAAAGCATGTCAGAACGTAAAAGGCCATCGAAACCGTGAAAGACCTGGGAATAGGGCTATTTTTTCAAGGTTTTTTGTTTCCAGGTGTTTTACGGGTATTTCCAGGTAGGGGTGAGGATTGTGTCAAAAAAAGGGCTGTTGCAAAAGGCTATGGAAGTTCAGGAAGTTCCCCCGGCAAGCGAAGGGGAAGATCAATTTTCGGGGATAGACGCGGAGGACCGGAGGGAAATCAGCGCCCAGATCGACGAAATTTCCCGAAAAAATCGTATCTCCATTACCCCCGAACGTTTGGCTATCACGCCCCTTAAACAGGGGTTCCTGTTTCCTCTCCTGGTGAACCTTATTGCCATCGGGTGTACCGCCTCTGCCCTGTGGGGCCTTTCGGTTCTCTTTTCTCAAAAAGAAGCCCAGTATTCAAGCTCCACGGGTACCCTCAATTCGGCGGAGGGCAAGCTGATCCAGGAGCTTAAAAAGGACGCCGAATCCCGTTTATCGGAAAAGGATAAACAAATTTCCGACTTCCAAAACCGCTTAGCGGCCATGGAGCAGGAGCAGACAAAACTACAGGCCAGTTTTGAACAGCGCTTGGCCAGCAAGGAAGCGGAGTTAAAGGCCCAACTGCAGAAGGAGTTGGAGCAGGAAAAGGCCCGGTTAATCGCCCAGGGACTTTCCGATCTGGTTATTCAGGAACGTTTGAAAAAGTTTGAACAGGAAAAAATGGCGGCGATTCAAAAGGAAATTGATAGCTACAAGGCTTCCCTAGCCGCCGAACGGGCCGTTGCGGAGGCGAACTACGATAAATTACGGAAGGAATACCAGAGCAGTATCGCCGCGTTGAACGACGAACGAAAGAAAATCCAGGAGGAGTCTCAAAAGAGGGAAGAACAGCTCCGCGCTTCCATGGAAGCAAAAACCCAGGAATTGGCCGCCCAGGCCCAGCAGGCTTCCTCGGGATTAGCCCAGGCGAAGGCTGAACTGGCTAAAATGGAGGAACAACGGAAAAATACCGCCGCCGCGGAAGACCGGATCGTGGGTCTCTACTTGGCGGTCCGTTCCGCCCTCCAGGAAAACCGGTACGAAGACGCGGCGACCAACGCGGCGGCCCTTCGGTCCTACCTATCGGACCCTAGTCTGGCGTCCCTTACGGGTCTTCAAAATCGGCGGCCCGCGGACCTGTTCGCCGCGGACGTGTTCTCCCAGCTGGCCCGGACCCAACTGGAACAGGCAAAAACCGACAATACCCTGCTTCTTTCCCAGGCCGAGCTGGTTTCCGCCGTACGGGATCTGACGGCCCAGGCCCAAACTGCCCTAAAGTCGGGCCAAAACGACAGGGCCACGGACCTATACAACCAGGCTTTGGCCAAAATTCCCGAGATCCTGTCGGCCCACAGTTACTTTATGGACCTGCGGGACCAGCAGAACGCCCAAAAACAAGCCCAGGCGCTCCGCGCGCTGGACAGGGGGAAGGCCGCCTTTACCGCCAAGGACTACGGCGCCTCCGCGGCGGCGTATACGGAAGCGGCCCTGCTTTTGGGCCTTTCGGAAGCCGACTCCAAGGCCCTGGTGGATGGAATCGCCAACCTGGGCTACCAGCGGGGAAATGGGGAAAAACGGTCCTCCGACACCCGATCTGCCCAGGGCCTTATGACCCGGGCAAAGCGGGAAATGGATAACCAGCGGTGGAAGGAAGCGGCGGCTTTGTACACCCAGGTCCTCGCTTCCTTCCCCGACGCGGATCAGACCAACGACGCCGCTTCCGGGATAAACCAGGCCTTTACGGCCCTATCAAAGGATAATCAAAGTCAAATTAAAGAACGGGACGGGAAAATTCAGGACCTGAACGCTAAAATTGAACAGCTTACCGCGGACCTGCAAAACGCCTCTAACCAAACCACCCTCTCCGCTAGCCGAATCGCCGATCTGGAACAAAAGAACGCCCAATTGGAAAAATTATTGGAAGAGACCCGGCAAAACACCATGGCGGCGGCAAAAAATACCGCGTCTAGCGACACAGGAACCACGGCGACAGGAACCTCCGCAGGAGGAACCGATGAAAAGAGCGCGACCCTAGCCCAAGACCTGGCTAAACTTCGGGAAGAAAACGCCCGCCTTTCCTTAGCGGCTAAGAAGTACGATACCCTTTTGGTAAGTTACGCCCAGTACCAGCAGGCGGAGAACAGCGCCCTAGCCAAGTCGGGCGCCTCCGCCCTGGTAGAAGCCCGGTCCCAGTTGGACGCGTTCCTAACCGCCCCGGACACCCGGCAAGCTTTTCCCGACCTTCGGGAACGCATAGCCCGGTACGAAAAGGACTTTGTGGCGGCGGGACAGAAGGAGAGCATCTATAACGCCATGACCATCGCCGATAACGCCCTGCGACTGAAGGACCAGGCTTCCCGGAATCAGTATTTCCAGGACATTACAAGCCGATACAAGGACGACAAGGACATGAGCGCCTTTATCGAAACCCTGCGGCGGGGCCTGCGGTGAGGTCTAGCGTGCCAGATCCCGCAGGTTTTGGGTCTTTATTTCGTATATCTGAATAAGGTACTGGTCGTTATCCGAATTTTGCTGAGGAATAGCCACCGTCCGGGAAAAGACGCTAATCCAGCAGGTATTAACCGAATCGAAACGTTCATGGACCAAACGGAGGGCTCCGGTGTTGATGGTGAACAGGTAGTCCCCCGTGGGGCTATACACCGAAAGGGAGGAAGAGGAATCGGCCAACAGTCTTCCGTCGGAAAGCATTCCCGTAATTTGTACGGTTACCGGAAGCCGGACCGGAACCGCGGCGATGGAACTCCAGTAGAAGGTTTCGTAGGCGCCGCTAGCCATTTTAGCGGAAAGATAAAAGCCCCCGTTGGCAGGGGATTGGGCAAAAAACCCCGGGGCCACGGGCACGGGAACCGAATGGGTGAAAGCACCACCTGACGGGCTTGGAGGAAACGTCGATCCACTGTTTATTTGTTGATACGAGTAGTTTAATATCCCCTCACTAAAAAAGGCAATATAAAACCAATCGTTCGTATTGGTAGTTGTATCGGGAACCATACCCATACCAACCGCGGGCGGTGGGGTGGGAGACCAATACGCGGGCATGGTCGTACTTAGAAGATATTGGACAATCCCATTATTCCCGGAAGAACCAAAGAAAACGTAATTGTACGCGGTATTAGCCCCCATGGGGGTTCTGATTTGGGCGGCGTTTCCCATTTCGTTGGGAAAACTATTGTAAGAAGTGCTAAAGGTGTATGCGGTGGGCCCGGTAATGGTGAGATAACCAAACCGTATCTGGCTGGAGGATTTCCAAACCCAGGCGCCGTGGTAATACTCCGAGGGGTCCCGGTAGGGTAGATAGTAGCCCCCGGAAGCTTCGGAGGATAAATTGATACTTACAGCCCAAACGGGGTCGCCCAGCTTAGAGACCGTAAACTCGGAGGCGCTGATATCCGCGTTAAAGGGGGGGTGCCAACAGGAACTTACGCCCAAGCCAAAGAGTACCATCAGGATCAAAAACAACCATCGAAGGGGGGCTCTCTTCCCCATCGTCCCAATCCGTTGCGGAGCTTTCATAGGAAGAACCTCACACCCAGTCGCCAGCGGGGAAATTCAAGAAAATAGTCGTTGCCGTACAAAACCGCGAAGGGGCCCTCATCGGTGGCGCCTTTGGAAGCCATCATCAAATAGCCCTTGCAGAAGGGATAGAAGGAAGTCCCTATTTCCGCGAACAGGGAAACACGGGGAGTAGCGCGCCAACTAAGGCCGAACATACCCTGGGTTTCCAGAGGGGCTATGGGATCGGGGACCCGTATATCCAAATCGTACCGAAGCAAAGCGGCGCCGTAGACGTACGGATGTATAAAATTTTCCGGGGCACCGAACTGGTACCCCAAGGCAAACCCTGGTTGTACCATGGGTAATGAAATTATTCCCTGGTATTTAGTTATGCTACTAGAATAGGGATCGGGAAGATAAAAACCAAAGAGGTACTGTTGAAGCCCCAAACGGACAAATACATGGTCCTGTAAAAAGTACCGTTCAAGCCACAGATCGGGAAACTGCATCATATAAATTCCCGTCTCCACAGCCCAGAGGCGGAGCGGCGCCGGGGGGATTCGGAGTACCGCGTCGTTCTCCAGGGCGGCGAAGACCCCGCTTTGGGTAAAGGACCCCCATTTTTCAGCTTTCCACGGGTAGGTTCCGGGGACGAACACCTCTACCCGCAGTTCCCCCGAATCGCCTATAACCAGGGGCTTGGGACCAAAACCGCTGACCCTACTCCCCCGTTCCCCCCTAATGCGAATGTAGGTACGCCGTTCCGTGGGGACGATCTTTTCCAGTTTAGAGATCAGGGGGATCCAAAAGGTCTCTCCCAACTCGTATTCGTTGGGCAACGGGGCGGCTATCGTATCGGAAAGAACGATTTGGCCCGAAAGTACGTCCAGAACCTGGTAGTCCACGGTAACCCGTTCTGCAGGACCGTCGATCCGTGCGGTCCCTTGAATAATCAGTTGGAAGCCCCCCAGGGCGGCGGCCTTGAGGAAATCCCCTTCCCCGGAGCGCTGAATCTCCCGGGCGTAACCGGAACGGCGGATCGCCGTATCCAGGGATGCGGCCCAAAGTTCCCCGTCGCTGAGTCCCGCCCCGGGGGCTAGGGTCCCCAATACCTGGACCGTCAACCGCGTCATCACCCGGTACCCCACCCGTCCACCCGGGGGGTTTTGGGCCGCCGTAGGAAGGGCGACCGCAAGGGCCATGACCGTCGCCAGGACGGTCGAAAGTTTACTTTGAGTCACCACCAGGTCCTTAAAAGATGCAGTTTACCCGTTTCGGCTTCGTACAGGGTCCAACGCTGGCCATCGGAGGAAAACCCGAACCGAATATCACCGAACCCTTTGACGGTTAGGGAATCCAACTCGCTCCCCGTATCGGGGTTGTATCGGACTAATTGGTCTTCCTTATCTTTTTTAAGAAAGATAACCCCACCCCGGGTTAACCAACCGCCATTATTATTGACCGGGGGGAGGGAAACGACCAGGGCATTGGAATCCTGAAAAATAGAGGTACTGCTAAAAGCATTAGTAAAGGCCGTTATGGTGGGGAACCGAACCGCAAAGGATGATCCGGTAGAGCTCGTCATAAGGAAGCGTACAACGCCCCATTCGTAATAGATAGAACTGAGGTACAGGTCCCAATAGAACACCGAATCCAGAGTCTTACTGGAATAGGTACCACTATACCATGGTGTAGTGTAGGATCTATAGTTTAAATTGCCTGGGCTTACGGAACTATACTGTACCACGTAGGTTGTCCCGGTTGTCCCATCGGTAAAGGCTTCCACGTTACCCGTATCGATGGTGGTTCCGACGGTGGAGTAGGTAAAATTGCGTGGGTCCAGGCGGACCACATTAGCCCCCGAACTACCGGCGCTGACGAGGTACCCGTCCATATCCACGGTCAGCATGGACCCAAGAAAAGCATCCTGAACCACCGTTTTAACGTCCAGATTTTCGCCGTCCATGACCGCGAGCCAAGGGGTCCCCAGGGGAACAAACAGATACAACAGAACGTAGCGTTTCCCCGTAAGGGGGGTATAGAGAACGGCCGTTTTCTCAAGAGACCAGGGGCCGGAGACTCCTTTTTTTGCCAATTCGCCCTTTAGGTCCACCTGGGCTATTTCGTAGGAAAGATAGCTGGGAAACATATCCATGGTCAGAAGGTCGCAGGAAGCCAGCGAAAGGATAAGGGGCAAAAAAACAAGGAGAAGGTAAATCGCGGCAACCCGGGGGAGCTTTCTTAGAGGTTTAGCGGATAAAGGGTTCCTCCCCAGTGCGCTATTTTCACGGTGCTGGGGTTGACCCCAGATAAGGGAGCGGAGGTTTACCATTTTAGCAATACCCCCAGACTGACAAACAGGGGCCCCATATTTTCGATGGACATCCAGCCCTGGTTCAAAAACCCGGTTCCCAGGGAATAGGGTATCCTATTTTCCAAAACGACGGCCCAGCGGGGAAAGTGGTACTCTAGGGTCATCCACAGGGGTTCAAAGGTTAGGTCGATCCCGGCGGGGACGGTGGTATACCCGGGGGCGTTAAGGAGGACCGTGGCGATGGCGGAGGTTCCTATACCCAGGGAGTACCGAAACGGCGCGTCCACCTTTTCTTGTAAGTACGCGCCCACGCCGAAGCGTAATTCATCGTGGAGGACCGGGGAAGAGCCGGGGGTAAACCGTTGGGTGTCCCATAGGGCGTTTTCGGTTTTAAAAAATACCCGATCGGGGACCGGGTACCAGCGGTACACCAGAGCCGTCCCCAAAAGGCGGCCGATTCCCATGTTAAGGCCCCAGGCGCTTTGGGTCTTTTTTTGCAGTCGAGGTATGGTAACGGGTTTTTCCTGGATACCCTTGGGCAGGGTTACCTCTTTGCTCCAATAACCGTTCCGGTACACTTCCACCGTCACCGGCTGGCCCTTCCGGAAGGGGACATAGGTAGCATTGAGCTCCCGGGACTTGAAGGTACCCCCTTCCCAAGAGCCTCCCGTTCCGGAACCGAACCGGATCGATACCCCCGGATCGGGGGAAACAAAGCGCTGGCTGATAGACACCAACTCTACGTTTTCCGTCTCCCGAACCTTCGCCTTCTCCCATTCCTGGGCTATCCGTTTGGCCGAATCGTCGATCACCGGAAGGGCCGAAAGGCCGGCGAAGGTGGAGTAGGAATCCGCCCCCAGGAGGACTCCGTTTTCAGCGTCGTAAACATTGATACGCCAAAACAGACGACTTCCGTCCAGGGCCGTACGGATCCAGAGTACCCAGCGGGCCCCCGCTTCCCGTTCCACCTGATTCCCGGCGATTTGGGCGCCCTGGTTTTCGGTTTCCCACATTCCCCGGATATCGGATCGGGCATGTAGCGGCTTAGGATCGATCGCGAGCCCCCGCTCCACAAAGGCCGCCCGGGTAGAAGCCACCACCGCGTCGGCAAAGCGTTGGGCATCCTCTTCCGCCTCCGGCGAAGGGTCCCTATCCAGTACCAGGACCCCCGCCTTTGTATCCAATTCCCGGGGAGGGGATTCTTGGGCGCCCACAGAAAAGAGAAAGCCCAACAGCCCCCACCAGAGAAAAAAGAAGAAAAAAGCCCTATTCGGGGAACCGCGACGGCAGTCCATGGTTATTTCTCCGTCATCACTTCCACCCCATCCCAATCCGCGGGGGGAGGATTTCGGATAAAGGTTTTACAGCGATCCAGGTACTGCAGAGCCACCGTATCTTCGGGCAGGAGGGTTAATATCCGCTCAAAAACACCTGCGGCACCGGAAAAATCCCTCCTATAATACCGTTCAATCCCCTCTTCGTGGATCTTCCAGGCCTCGGTTTCCGCTTGATTCAGGGTAAAGCGGGCGGTGAGAATATTAGCGCCCTGGGTCTTGCCCTTAACGGCCACCTTGTCCACCACCCGGCAGGGCAGGCGGCCTGCGAGTTGATCGTACACCGACTCGGAAAATAGTATGGGCTGATGGTATTTCTTGGTAAGTCCTTCCAGCCGGGACGCCAGGTTTACCGTATCGCCGATAACCGTATAGTTCATCTTTTTATCGCACCCGATATTCCCCACCGTGACGATGCCGTAGTTAATCCCCACGCCGATCCGGAATTCCGGAGCCCCCAGCCGCAATTGTTCCTTGTTAAAAAGTTCCAACGCGGCGGTCATCTCCAGCCCCGCCACCACCGAATCGTAAGCGTCGTTGCCATGGCTTACCGGGGCGCCGAACACCGCCATTATGGCGTCGCCGATGTACTTATCCACCATCCCGTCCCGGGCGACGATGATATCCACCATGCTGGAAAAATAACGGTTCAGCGAGTTTACCAGGGCGTCGGGGGCCATTTTTTCTGAAATGGTGGTAAAACTGCGGATATCCGCAAAGAGGATAGCCACATCCCGGTTGTTTCCCACCAGCATCTTTTCGGGATTTATAAAGACTTCGTCGATTACGTCCTTGGGAACATACAATTGGAAGATATTGCGGATCTTCATTTCCCGCTTTTGGGCCACCACGGCTTCAAAGGCGTACCGCTTAATTTGGGTGTACGCGGTATCCAATTCTTCCAACATCAGGTTAAAGGTATGGGAAAGTTCTCCGATTTCGTCCCTGTACACCACCGGAACCCGTTCTTTTAAATTGTTGGACTCGATAATCCGGCGCATAACCTGGACTACCGTGCCTATGGGTTTAGTAAGAAACCGGGTTAAAAAAAGGAGGATAAGGATCGCCACGACCATGGCGCCCAGGAGGATATACAGGGAGGTGCGGGCTATGGTTTCCACGTCCCCATAGAAGGTCCTCCGTTCCTCGGTGACAAACATTTGCCAGCTAAAGGGCGCGAAGGTCAGGGTCGCCGCGACCCGGTCCATGCCACCGATTTTAAGGGATACAAAACCCCGTTGCCCCGCCTTGGCCAGATTCGCCAGGTTTGCCTTTTCGGCCTCCTGGGGAACCGCAGGACCGGCCCTCATGGTTACGGTTCCCGAGGAATCCACCGCAAGGATAGTTTCGGTAGGGCTTCGCAGAATGCTCCGAGCAAAGGCCTCTACCGCCGCTTTTGCCGCCTGTTCCATATCGGAACGCCCCACGAACCCGTTATCCACGAGCAGGTTCCATTGGTTTTCGGCGTACTTTTCCAACTCCGTGGACTTAAAATCCAAAAAGTCCACCGCCACCCGGGTTACCGACGACGCGGCCACAAAGTAGGACGACATACCCACCGGAACGACCGAAGCGATAAGAAGAGGAATTACCACTAATATAATCTTGAGCCGTATGCTCATACCTAGTACTATACGAAACAGTTGCCCCCATCGCAATGCTTTTTTTTCAATATTTCTAAAAATTTCGATACGTGCCTTTCAAAACAAACTATATAGTACCCCTGTCTCTTGCGGGAACCTTTTCTAAGGCCTACACTTTTAGTATGGAAATTGAAAATACGGACCAAAAACGAAGGGCCTCGGTTATGGGGGGTATTTTTTACCCCGAAAGCGCCGAGGGGGCCACCCAAGCGCTGGAAACCTACCTTTCCGCGTCGGATTCCCATACGGAGGACGACGCCCAAGCGATTTTAGCACCCCACGGAAGCTGGGAAATCTCCGGCCTTGTCAGCGGCGCGGCCTTCGCAGCGGCCCAGAAACGTTCCCTTTCTCAGGTGGTGCTCTTAGGCCCCATCCATGACGGCCAAGAAGATGGTATCTTTTTAACCGATTCCACCTCCTTCGAAACCCCTTTGGGGGATCTGGACGTGGCCCAGGACCTGATTGACGAGCTGGAATCCTGTGGGACCGTTATGGAAAGAAACGATATTCCCCATTTATACGAGCATTCTCTGGAAATCCTTCTCCCCTTTGTTAAATATTGTTTTCCTACCGTCAAAATCGTTCCCATCCTGGTGGGCGGGTATCGGCCTTCGGTTATTTCCAGCCTTTCCCGGGCCTTGGACGTGGTATTCACCTCCCGGTTGGAAGAGACCCTCTTTGTCCTTTCATCCAACCTGTCGGAACACTCCAGCGGGGATACTCGACCGAACCAATCGGAAACCTTTTTACACCTGCTTTTAGAACGGAAGGAAGAATTAATCATCCCGTCCCTGGTCCGCAAGGAAATTTCCGCCTGCGGCGCCGCGGCGGTAGCGGCCCTTCTGGGAAGCCGTTTGGCTTCCCACTGGAAGCCCAGGGTCCGGGCGTCCCTCTGTTTGGACGAGGGTTCCGGGGAACCCCAAAGGCGGTACGCGGCCCTTTCTTTTAAATAGTAAAGAAGCCATGGGGGCGACATTTTAGGGAGTTGGCTTTTTAACGGGGTCGGCTCTTTATGGGCAACGGCTCCTTAGAGGTAACGGCGAAGATTTTTGATGTGATCGAGGGCCAAAAGACGAAGTCCCACGGGGGAATTATCCGAAGCGATGCGGCCCAACACCTCCAAAGCTTCTTCCAGCTCTCCCTGCCGGAGCCGAAAGGAAGCAAGGGCGTACAGGGCCTGGTAATCGTAGGCGTTGATCCGGATCGCTTCTTCCACCAGGGCTAGGCCGCCGTCAAAATCCCCCAATTTATCCACCGCGATCCCCAGGTTCCGCAGGATCCCGCTGTCCCGGGGAGACAGCTCCCGGGCCCGTTCCAGGTGCCGCCGGGCCTCTTGGTACCGACCCGAACGATAGTAGGCGCACCCGAGGGCTTCGTGGGCTTCCGGAGCCCCTTCTTCCAGCTGAATCGACCGTACCAGAGCTTTTATCGCCTTTTCCTGTTCACCCCCCTCGGTAAAAGCGATGCCGAGTTCGGTCAAAGCGGTACTGTCGGTGGGATTTTCGGCTACCGCGGCTTCCAACAGCTCCACCGCCTTACCATAGTCTCCCCGTTCGATCAAATCGTTGGCTAAAAATAGATCCACCGCAGAAATGGTGGGTAAATCATCGTTACTATGGTCCATGATTACTATAAATATAAAGTATTTTTAACAAATATTCCTTGCGTTTTAGAGATAATTATGTAAAATTGAGTTAATTGGAGCTAAAAGTGATAGACACTCATCTTTTGGGGCGAAAGATCGGCGGCGTCCGCGTGGTTCCCCTGACGGTTAAAATACTGGTGGTTTTTGTATCCCTCGTTTTGGTCTCCAGCTTTTCGACCAACTATATAAACCTTACCTTAAACCGGGGCGTCTACGTCAACCTGATGAACGAACTGTTGGTAAAGGAACTGAAGGAGATGTACACCTTCGCTTCTAACCAATACGACATTTATCAATTTTCCAAAAATCTAAACGATACGGTCTCGGCCCTGGAATCCAACGCGGCCAGGGATTTTAAGCTCAGCCGATCCCTGGCCCTGGGGGTTAAGGGTGATGGCACGGTTTTTTTCCACGCGGGGAAAGAAGCCTTTACCGTATTTCCGGATAAAAAAGTCCTTGAAAAATTGGAATCCGACCGGAAAGATAAAAACATCCAAGAAGGCTCCCTGTATCCCACTATTGGGGGCAGGGATTATTTTGGGGTGTATAAGTACAACGAAAAATGGCAAATGTACCTTATGCGTCTAGAGGATCGGGCGGAGTTTTATCAGCCCACCCAGATTATTTTTGCCCAAATTGGAATAATCATTCTGATAATTACCTTTGTTTTTACGGTCCTCGGGATGTTGTTGATGCGGTACATCCTCCGTTTTGTCCCCCGGATCACCGACGCCCTGATGCGGATGCAGGAATCCCAAAGGATGGAATTGATAGACCTGGAGAATGCGCCCAACGACGAGGTTACCTACCTGGGCACCTCGTTTAACGCCCTATCGTCTTCTATCAATAACCTCATGGTGATCTTTAAAACCTTTGTTACCCAAGACGTGGTAAACCGGGCGTACCAGGAACGGGAAATCCGCTTGGAGGGAACGCAAAAGGAGCTGACCATCCTGTTCTCGGACATCAAGGGCTTCACTTTTATGACCGAGACCCTGGGAAACGATATTATTGCCCTGCTCAACATCCACTACGACCGGGCAATTCGAAGGATCCACAGCCACAACGGGATCGTGGGATCCATTATTGGGGACGCGCTACTGACCATTTACGGAACCCTCACCGAGGGGGCGGTTAAATCCCTCGATGCTCTGCTTTCGGCCTACGAAATTCAGTCCATTGCCCAATCGCTCCGGGACGCGATGACCGAACGGAAAGAGGTCATAGAAAAGGAACGGGGAGGACTGAGCCCAGCGGAAATGCGGGTGTATAAGGCGGTGATGCTGGAAGTCGGGGTGGGCATAGACGGGGGGCAGGTGTTCTACGGCAATATCGGTTCCACGGAACGGATGACCAATACGGTTATCGGCGATAACGTGAACAGCGCCTCCCGTCTAGAGGGGTTAACAAGGATTTACCGTGTTCCCATCGTCTGTTCGGAGTACGTGGTCCAAGAGGTCCGCTCGGTCACCGATCGCTTTGCCTTTATCGAACTGGACACGGTTCAAGTAAAGGGGAAAACCGAGGGAAAGAAAATATTTTTACCCATGGATACCCAAGAGATCCATGAAGGGGAACTACAGCGATACGAAGCCTTTAGCGAAGGTTTAAAACAGTACTACCAGGGGCGCTGGGAAGAGGCTCGAAAAGCCTTTAATGCCTCCGCGGTATTGCCTGCGGCGGTTTTTCTGCAACGGATCGAGGGACGCACCGCCCCGGAAGGATGGAACGGCGTATGGACCATGGACACAAAGTAGGCGACGACCAGGGCTCTGGGAAGGGGGAAGACCTTTCCATAACCGAGCGCCGGGATGTTTCACTTTTTTTGGGGGATCAGAAAAAAAAGCTCCGGGCCGGGGGGGAAAAACCCTACGATTTGATATCGGAGTTTCAAAAAACTAAAAAGAACCGTAGCCCCGTAGTTCCCCTTACGCTGGCCCTTATAGTCGTGGTGGTAGGACTCGGGTCCTGGGGCATTACCCAGATTATCGATCAGCGGACTAAGCGGATCACCGTGGACATTAAAAATTTTGAGGATCTCAACTTACGGGATCTGCTGGATAGCGCAAAACGGTACAACGACGACTTGGACCGGGTGGCCCGGGAACTCTCGGTCCTGCAGACGGATATGCAAAACGAAATCGCTTCCGTGGAAAACAAACGAAAAGCCGACTCGGATTTGCTGTTGGCCATGAATTTAAACCCCGCCGACCGGGACGCGCGGCAAAAAACGATCGACGGGTCTGCTAAACAGGCTACCGCGGCTATTCAAAGACGCTACGCTTCCAAAATAGCCGAAAAACGGCAGGAAATTACGGCCCTTCAGGAAAAATTGGCCGCCTACGACACCAAAAGCATGGACCAGGCGAAAAAACAACAGGAAGCCTTGGATAATCAACAAAAAATCTTTGAAATGGAAAAACAAAAGCTGAACGATTTTTACACCGCCCGTATAGCTACCTTGGAAAAATCGATAAGCCAGGAAAAGGCCGATTCTAACAAACGTCTCCAAGGGGCCTTGGATCAGCTGACAAAAAAACACGCGCAGGATTTGGCGGATCTGACCGCCCGTTACAACCCCACGTGGTCCGCCGACGATAGCATTAACGGCCTTATGACTTCCTACGGTACCCCTGACGCTTCTTCAACCCCGTTCCCCCTGGTTTTAAAAAATCCTCCCCCCTACAGTCCCCTGGATCGGCAAAGCGTACAACAAGCCCTGGGGGTGGCTAACGACATTCACACCCTGGTTTCCAAACTCCAATCGGTACCCTATATCAATTCGATCCCCCCGACCTTGACTGCCATCGATTCGGCGCTTAACAGGTTTGGCCTGCGGTACCTCAGTCTGCTCCAAGCATCCTCCGACGCGATCGCCAATCGGGAAGACCGGATTAGCCAATTACGAACCAATATTTCGGACTTACAGGATCAAATATCCCTCCTTCGGGGCCGCGTCTCGGATTTTTCTGGAGCCCTTACCGCGTACGTTCGATCCATCAACGTTTCTGGCATCGTGATAGACGGTAAAAATACCAGCCGGATCCTTCTCTTTATGGATCCCCAGTACGTGGACGATTCCCTTTCGGGCCGTACAGCGTGGATTTTCCGGAACGAGAACGAATCCATCGCCGAAATTCAAATTCGTCGGGATGGGGACCTTATAATAGGCACAATCCGGCCTTCCAGCCCCGACGCGACCATAGCAAGTTTTGATAAAGTGGTCCTGCAACTGACCACAGCCCAGGAGGTCACCCCATGAAAGCGCGAAACCGCGTTTCCCTGTTAGCCATACTCGTTATGCTTCTCCCGTTCTCTTTGTGGAGCCAGACCGTACCGGACGATTGGCAAAGAGCCCTCCAAGATAGGGGATATACGGACTTTTCCCAGACAAAAAAGAATGGAATGATAGTTTACACCGCCTCCGGAACCGCCGTTCCAATTCTTTCTTTTGAAACCAGAGATGGTTTATCGGATAAAACGGTAGGCCTTATACAGGATCTGTACGGGAAACTCTCTTCGTGGCAGAGCCTTACCCTCGCCAGGGTAAACCTGTCGCTGGAAGGGGACACCCTACGGGCTCTGATCATTCCATCCCGTTTTGTGTACCAGGGTAAGGATCTGCTTCCCCATATTCCCGGGGGGCTCTTTTTTGCCACCGCAGGGGAAGAGGTTACCTTTGATTTCCGCGTTAAATCGGGGGATTATTTTATCCGTTTTCAGGGACAGTTGATCGATGAACCTTCCCTTTTGAGCCATCTCAGAGCGGCCATAGACGATCCGGCCCAGTATATTCGCAACAACGATCCCACCTACCTGTCCTCCCGGATCGACGGGCTTCGGGATCAGTTGGTAGCCCTGGGGGAACAGAATAGGACCCTTATCACGAACTTGGAACAAAGACTAAAAGAACAGGAAGGC
This sequence comes from uncultured Treponema sp., assembly GCA_964425215.1. Taxonomy (GTDB): domain Bacteria; phylum Spirochaetota; class Spirochaetia; order Treponematales; family Breznakiellaceae; genus CAYRLW01. The sequence goes on along the minus strand of CAYRLW010000016.1, from coordinate 29,404 downwards.
CTTATTACAATTTTAAACGGACAACTGCAAGAAAATCGGGATGCCATTGCCGCGTTGCGGGCTGAAAACCAGGAATTGGGAGCCGCGAAGGATAAAATCGCCGCCGCCACCGTGGCCGCCCTGTCTAAGGGACTTTTCAGCGCCCCCAAGCCCCCTAGTCCCGACGTTATGGCTAAAATAATCGCCCTAAAACAACAAAAAAACGACACCACGGTCGCGGAAATTGGAACGCAACTGAAGGCCCAGGGACTTAACGCTTCAGATAAACAGATTAAGGCAGTCTTTATGGTATATTTTGGGGAATATGATAAATGAGCGAATTTATCCAAAACGAGGAATACAAACAGAAAGAGCTGGCAAAAATAATTGAACGGCTCCACAACGGAGAAAGTGTCGCCCGGGTAAAAAAAGACTTTGATACGCTGATCAAAAACGTAAGCCCCGAGGAAATAGCCGCCATGGAACAGGCGTTGATGGAAAACGGTCTACCGCCGGAGGAAATTCAACGGCTCTGCGAGGTCCACGTGTCGGTCTTTGAACAATCCTTGGAAAAACAGGGAGCTCCGGAAAAAGTACCAGGACACCCCATCCATACGTTTATGGCGGAGAACCAAGCGGCCCGGCAATCCCTGGCTCGCCTTCGCTCGGCCCTCTGGAAAATCACCTTCCCCTGGAGCAGGAATTCCCAGACCGAAGGGGCGTATACCGAGGCCCTTTTGGATTTCAGGAAAATTTTAATCCACTATACCCGTAAGGAAAACCAGCTCTTTCCATTTTTGGAACAACACGGTTTTACCGCTCCTTCCAAGGTAATGTGGGGAAAACACGATGAGGTTCGCGAACTATTCCGAAACATAGACGAGGCTTTACAGCGTCACGATTGGGGCTCCATTAGAAGATACACCCGGGCCTTGGCTTGGAAGGCCACGAAAATGTTTTTTATGGAAGAAAAGATCCTTTTCCCGGCGGCCTTGGAAAAACTGACCGAAAGGGATTGGATTACCCTACGGCGAGGAGAAGGGGCTATTGGGTACGCATGGGTCACCCCCGGAGGAGCTTGGGATCCCGATATCGCGGAAGCCAAATTGGGCGCCCCGTCTTTGGGAGACGGTCCGGCAAAGTCGTCGGCCTCGGCGCCTTCTGGAACGACAAAAGAACCCACAGGGGCATCGGCGGCGACGATGCCCTTTTCCAATTCCGAAACGCCCATTAAGGAGACCGGATCTATACCCAAGACTGCTTCGGTTTCTCCGGAACCGTCTATCCCCCTCGGAGAAGGCCGACTTTCGCCTGAGCAAATTGACTTGATGCTCAAAGCTTTACCCATCGACGTATCGTTTGTGGACGAGTACGATCGGGTACAGTACTATTCGGACACGGAAGAACGGATTTTTCCCCGAAGCCCCGCGGTCATTGGACGGGATGTGGCCAATTGCCATCCTCCAAAGAGCGTTCATATCGTTAAGAAAATTTTAGACGCCTTTAAAAACAAACAAAAAAAATCCGCAGATTTTTGGATTCAAATGGGCGATAAGTTCATCTATATACGATACTACCCCGTGTACGGGGCCGATGGGAACTATAAGGGAACCGTAGAAGTCAGCCAGGATGTCACGGGAATCCGGGCCCTGGAAGGTCAGCGGCGTTTATTGGAGTGGGATTAAATTATGAAAGATATACTTCGTTTCGCGGCCACCGCTCAAGTGCGCTCTATTTCAAAGCCAGAAATGCTGTACCCCCTGTCGGGGCGGGAAAACGGTCAATCGGTGCTTTTAATCCACGGGTACACCGGAAGCCCCCACGATATGCGGTATCTGGGACTCCGCTTGCAAGAGGCGGGGTTTACCGTATCTATACCCCGCTTGCCAGGCCACGGAACGAATAGGCGGGATTTTCTCCAGACGAAGGCCCAGGATTGGCTACGCCATTCGGTGGACGCCTGGATGGATTTACAACTACTCGGTCTCCAGCAGAGCGTGGGGGGCCTTTCTATGGGAGGAATCATCGCCGCCATTATTGGGGCCACCTTTACACCCCATAAAATCGTCCTCGCGGCGCCGGCGTTAATGACCACCAATCCCTTGCTTCCCTGGACCCCCCTTTTAAAATATTTTGTAAAAGAAAAGGCCCACCAGGAGGTGGAACATTTTGAGGAGGAAGATTTAAACTTTCTTTCCCAGGAGTATTGGAGCGTAGACATGGTTCCCCAGGCGGCGGAATTGTACCGGTTACTGAAGCTAGGGAGGGAGCTCCTGCCGCGGATCCTCAGCCCCACCCTTACCATCGTCAGCGAAAAAGATAAAACGGTCCCGCTTCGGGTAGCCGATCTTATCCGGTCCACCATCCAATCCAAAGAAAAGGAAGTTCTTATTCTTAAAGAAAGTCCCCACGTGGTGGTCAACGACTGCGAAAAAGAAAGGGTCGCCGACGCAATTATCCAATGGTTCACCCAAGAGCCTCGATAGCCCAGGTTGTTCAGCGACGGTTGGAGCAGGGGTTGTATTGAAAAAAGAATCGAATACCCTATTTCGCACCCTTATACTCTCTGTTCTTTTTTTCGCCTTTTCCCTTTTTTCACCGGCTCTTTTTTCAGTACCCATCCTAACAACGGAAGAAATTCAAGCCCGGATGATTTTAGAGGCCCTGCGGAGGGCCTATCCCGATCGGGTTGAGGGGGTTGAATGGAAAGACGGTGATTGGACCATTCAAATCCGGGGAGAACGTTTTTTCTGGGCCCACGGAAGGTTGGTTCCCCCTAAGGTACGGGACCGGTGGGAGGATTATCGACCCTACGTATTCTATACCTACCCCGAGGAAGTTCATAATCCTTCAACGTTTTCAAAGGAAAAGATTGAAACTCTCCGTAAGCAGGGGAATTCGGAATCCCGTCAAAGGGGGGTGGATCATCAGGGGGCGTTCCAAGCGGCCCTATACGGAGGCGCCACTCGAGGGGCCATCGAAGACCGGTTGGTCCAAATTGCTCTTTTCGGAAAAAGCGTTTCGGTCCATGAACGGATACAAAAACCGCTTCAGCGGATTAACCAAAGGATAACCGAACTTTCAAAGACCTCCACCGACATCGCCGAATTCCTTAGGGGTATAAAATCCATCGACGGGTACAATTGGCGGGAAATTCGGGGCACCCAACGGAAAAGCTTTCATAGCTGGGGCTTAGCGGTGGATATTCTGCCCAAAAAATTGGGAGGCAAGGCTATCTATTGGGAATGGGAACGGGAGAGAAACGAAAATTGGATGATACTGCCCCTCCAGGAACGGTGGGCTCCGCCTGCCAAGGTTATCGAAGCCTTCGAAGCGGAAGGCTTTATCTGGGGGGGCAAGTGGGACCTTTACGATAATATGCACTTTGAGTACCGTCCCGAGTTGTTTGAAATTCGAAGGATCTTTTCCGCCGTCGGGGGTATAGACCCCCTCAGGTCCCTCTGGAGCCGCTAACGGAAAATCGTTATTAGAAAACCGGTCCGACAGGCTCCCATGCGACTGCGGAAGGACCAACGAGGTAGCCAGGCCCCTTACCGCGAAAGGGCCGCTACGGCGGCGCCGAAGAGCGAGGCCTGCTCCACGGGAAAAATCTCCACACTGCGGGGAGCCTTGGCGGATAGCATCCCGTGCAGATAGGCTTCCAAGGATCGGCGCATGCCCTTGTACACCACGTAGGTCGTCCCCTCCACCGCTACGCGGACCGGAACAAAGGGATCAAACCCCGCACCGGTGCGTTCCACCGCCGAAGCGACCGCCGCGGCGGCAAATAGGGCGGCCCGTTCAGTTATAATAGAGGTCAAAAACACCAGGGAAGCCAGGGCGTCCCGTTCATCCTTTTCAAACAGGGAACCGATGGGACCGGTCCCCGCCAAGGGTTGGTGTAAGAAGGCGTTTAGATCCTTCGTTTCCAGGTGCTTCATCCCTAAAAGTTCTTCCGATCGACCAAAGGTAAGAACCCCGTCAATGACGGCTTTTTTAAGCATAAATAAGGTTAGGGGCCCCAAATACGCTCCCGCCATGGTTTTTTCAAAGGTGTACTGTCCGGGATTCTTTAGGGTGGCGTCGAACTCTTCGTCCAAACGGCCCAGGTAACGGGGACGGAAACTTCCGCTCTCGCATACCACGATTTGAGGCGCGGCGGTGGATTCAAAACCTATTTTGGGTATCCGAGTTTCCGGATACGCCACGTTCATCCCCGTTCCCAGGATAAAGCCGATTACCGGCCCCCCTTCCACCCCATAGAGGTCCGGGCCGGTCCTGCTTCCAGCGTCGGGGGGAATTTCGGCTAAACCGGAAAGCAGGGTAGCCACGGTATCGTTTAGCAAGACAATCCGGGAAGGAACCTTTTTTCCCCGGCGCTCTAAAGCTGCCCGGAGCCCCGCGCCAATTCCCTGACCGATTACCTCGGGGGCGTCAACTTCCTTGCTAAAGGCCAAAAGAATACCATCCCCCTCCTTGGTCATCTCCATGGGGTAGGAAAAACAAAATCCAATGCCTTCCACGGAATCGCTTTCCTCAAGTACCGGAGCCGTTAGATCGGCGATGGCGTCAAAAAATTCGGTGGCGCTTACCCGTCCCTTGGTCCCCGGCATGGGAGCCTTCCGGGTCCCTTCGGCCACCGCTTGGCCCTTTTCGTTAAAGCGGACCCGGGCTACCCGTAGGTTAGTTCCCCCCGCGTCTAAGGCGATAACCGACTTTCCCGGAGGAACCGCGGTTACGGGGGTTAAATAGGAGGGAAGCATGGGTAATGATGAGGGGTCCCCCTGCAAACCCCGTTCCATCTCTATAACCATATCCTTTACCAGGGTGATGGGGTCGCAAACCCCGTAATGGAACCCGTAGTACCGGGCAAAATCGGCTAAAAAACGGGGATTAAAGGACGTACGCATAGAACCTCCGGAAATATTATTTTAGATCCTCCCCTATTGTTATAGAAGAACCGGTTTTATCGCAAGGGCCCCAGGGTCTTTTACGGGGCTACCCGCTTCCGATCCCGGGGAAAGAGGCTCGCCTCTTTCACGTTCGCTAAGCCCAGTATTTTTTGGGTTAGCCGTTCAAGGCCAATAGCAAAGCCTCCGTGGGGAGGACAGCCGTATTTAAAAACGTCTAAATAATCCGTTAGGGCTTCCGCTTTAAGACCGAATTTGGGAAGGACCTCTAAAAGCGCCTGGTAGTCGTTTTGTCTTCGGCCGCCGGTGGTAATTTCCAACCCCCGAAACAGGGCGTCAAAGCTCATGGTATGGGTGGCCGAGGAGGGGTAGGTATAAAAGGGTCGATGTCGCCGGGGAAATTCGTTCACAAAAACCAGGTCTATCCCTTTTTCGCGAAGCGCCCAGGCGCACATAAGCCGTTCCACCTCCGGGGCAACCTCAAAAAACGCGTCCGTTCCCGAAAGTCCCGGTTTGGTAGCCCCTTTTTCCCTAACCTCCCGGGCCGCGATCTGGAGGGCTTCGTCGTGGGCCACCGTGGGAGCCCGGGCAATTAGATCGGGTAAGGGGACGGTGGCGTTCCAAAGGGCTAGTTCATCGGCGTTTTTCCGCAGTACTTCCTCAAAAACCACTGCCAACAGGTTCTTTTCCAGTTCGATAAGATCCCGTTCCGAATCGATAAAAGCCATCTCCACGTCCAGGGAAACGTACTCGTTCAGATGCCGGGGGGTATCGTGTTTTTCTGCCCGATACGCCGGAGCGACCTCAAAAACCCGTTCCAACCCCGAGGCCACCAGGGTCTGTTTGTAAAATTGGGGAGATTGGGCCAAAAACACCTTCCGGCCAAAATAGTCTACTTCAAAAAGCCCTGTGCCCCCTTCGGTTCCGCTTCCTATCAATTTGCTCGTTTTAATTTCCGTAAAATCCTGGGACCGTAAAAACGCCGAAAAGGCTTCGATAATCGTGGACTGAACTTTAAAAATAGCCCTGATTTTCGGGTTCCGCAGGGATAAGGATCGGTGATCCAAAATTACGTCCAAGGCCATTTTGCCCACGTCTGAGGAGACCGCGAAGGGAAGATCTCCGGCGGCAGGGGATAGAACGTCGATTTTAGTCGCCCTCACTTCCGCTCCCCCGGGGGCTTTTTCGTTTATGGTGGCGGTTCCCCACACCCGGATGACCGATTCTACGGTAAATTCCACCTTCCCCGGCAGGACCACCTGTACGAGGGCCGATCGGTCCCGTAAAATTACAAAAGAAACGGCCCCCAGTTCCCGGATACGATGAACCCAGCCGGCCAATTCCACCTCCGCTTCCGGAGTCTCCACAGCAATAGTATGAATCTGTTTCGCCAACGTTCTCATCCCGTTCCTCCTATACTTCCTCGACCTTTTGTTCGATCAGCCGTTTAAGCGTCGTCGGCTCTCCCTTACCCTGGGTTTGGGCCACCGCTTGGCCCACCAGGTACGCCTCTAAACTGGTACGCCGTTTGGCCTCCCCGGATTTTGCGGCCCCTTGGGCAGACCGGAGAACCTCCGCGTGTTGTTCACACACCCGTTCCACCACCAGGCGCAGTTGCGCCGGATCGGTGATCATTTCCCAGCCCCGCTCGGTCATTATCGCCCTGGGGTCCCTATCCTCCGCCACCACCAGTTCCAAAATCTGTTTGGCGTTTTTCCCCGAAATTGACCCCCGGGCCACCAAGGCGACCAATTCCGCTAGACGACTAGCGGTTAAACGAAACTCCTCCACGTTTGAGGGGGATAGTCCTTGGCGATTCCAAATCTTTTTAATATCCGACGTAATCCACGCGGTTATTTTTTGAGCCCCCTCGGTTCTTTGTAGACCCCTCCGTTCCGCTTCCGTGACCGCCTTCTCAAAGTAATCGGCCAGGGCCTTTTCCTCACAGATAAAATCCGCCTGGGATGGCGTCAATCCAAACTCCCGTTCCAGCCGTTGGGCCCGGGCAAAGGGTAGTTCCACCAGATCCGTATCAAGGCTTCGCAGGTAATCGGAACCCAACGCTATAACCGGAAGATCCGGTTCGGGAAAGTACCGGTAATCGTGGGCGTTTTCCTTGGTCCGCATGGATTCGGTTTGATCCCGGTTCTCGTTCCAAAGCCGGGTTTCCTGGGTCACCGTTTTTCCCCCGTCCAGCAATTCAGTCTGCCGTTGTATTTCGTAATCCAAACCCAGTCGGACAAAGCGGGACGAGTTGAGGTTTTTAATTTCCACCTTTTTTCCCAGCCCCGCTCCGGGAAGGTTGATGGATACGTTGGCGTCCGCCCGGAGGGAGCCCTCCTCCATGTTGCCGTCGCAAACCCCCAGGTACCGGACCGTTCGGCGGAGCTGTTGAATAAACAGTTCCGCCTCCTCCCCCGTTTCCATATCCGGTTCCGTAACGATCTCCAAGAGCGCCATGCCCGCGCGGTTATAGTCCAACAGGGTCACATTTCCCGCGTGAATCATCTTCCCCGCGTCTTCTTCCAAATGACATTCCCGAATCCTGATTTTTTTCGTCCGCCCCCCAACAAAAATTTCCATACTGCCGTTGGACCCCAGGGGGGAAGCGAATTGGGAAATTTGATAATTTTTAGGCATATCGGGGTAAAAATACTGTTTCCGTTCGAACCAGGTCCGTTCCGGAATGGTACAATTAAGGGAACGGGCCACCAAAAGCCCCATCCGTAGGGCCTCTTGATTGAGGGATGGCAATACCCCTGGATGGCCAAGGCATACGGGACAGATATGGGTGTTCGGCTCAGCGCCGAAGGCGGCCTCGCAGTCGCAAAAAACCTTGGTTTTAGTCAGCAGATGAATATGAACTTCTAGACCGATATAGGATGTGTACATACCTTACCCCCAAAAAGATCGATAGCCCGAAGGCCGTTGGATAGGATGGGCCGCTTCATATTCCTGGGCCAGGTCCAGTAAAAGCCCCTCGGAAAAGGCGGCCCCCACCAATTGGACTCCCACGGGAAGTCCTGCTTCAACACCCACCGGAAACGCCAGGGCCGGAAGCCCCGCCAGGTTGGCGCCGCAGGTGTACAGGTCCGCCGCTTTTTGGGCCAAGGGCGAAAGGCCTTCTTCGTTTCGCCCAAAGGCCCGCTTTGGGAAAACGGGCATAAGGATACAATCGACCATTCGATGATCCCCATGGGTGTCGGTTCCCCCGTTCAGGGGGGACTGGGAACCCAGGAGCCGTTCAAAGTCCCTCCGAATGGCCCCCCGGATCCGCTGGGCCCGCAGGTAGTACCTATCTTGAAACCCCGAACGGAGAACGAAGGTACCCAGCAGGATCCGAAGCTGGACTTCCGGACCAAAACCCTGGGATCGTACCTGGGTTACCAGATCATCGGGATTTTCGGCGTACTCGGGTCTACGGCCGTAACGGATACCGTCGAAACGGGCCAGGTTCGCGCTTGCTTCGGCGGTGGCGATGGTATAGTAGGCGGGAACCCCGTAGCGCAGGGTTGGTACGTCCACCTCCACGAGCTCGTGTCCCAGGGCCCGCAGTTCATCCTGGGCCCGGCGAAAGGCCCGTTCCATCTCCGGTTCCAGGGTAGCCGATCGGAGAATCGTCTGATCGGAATTGGCCATGGTGTGGGCCACCGCCCGCTCTACCGCCTCTGGGGAAAGGACCCCGATCCGCCGTCGGGGCGCCGAAGCACCATTTCGATGGGTCAGCGGTGGCACGGTAGGAGGAACGGGCCGGGATGTTTGATCCATCGGATCGGGGCCCCGGATCACCGAAAAAACGTCCCGGGCCCGGGAGACCGTGTCGGCAATAACCCCGATGGTTTCCAGGCTGGACGCGTAAGCCACCAAGCCGTAGCGGGAAACGGCTCCGTAGGTGGGTTTTAATCCCACCACGCCGCAAAACATCGCCGGTTGTCGTACCGAACCGCCCGTATCGGAACCCAGGGCAAAGGGGACCAGGCCCGCGGCCACCGCCGCGGCGGACCCTCCGGAGGATCCCCCCGGAACCCGGTGGATATCCCAGGGGTTGTTAGTTTTTTTTATCGCCGACGTATCGCAGGATGACCCCATGCCAAATTCATCCAGGTTTGTTTTACCTACCGGGACCGCCCCCGCGTCGATCAACCGTTGTACCGCCGTGGCGGTATAGGAAGGCCGAAACTGGGTCAGCAACGAAGAACCGCAGGTTAAACCAAAGCCCTGAACCGCGATATTATCCTTAACGGCGAAGGGAAGATTCCCTATAGGGGATGGATCGGTAACCGATCCTCCCGTGGGGATAGGGGAAAAAGCGGCCTCGAGCTCTTTTGGCCAGCGGTGGTCAATAAAGGCGCCAATTTTAGATTCCCACGAGTCAAAATAAGCGGAAAATTCAGGCATAGTATTCCTCCGTTGAATATAGAAACCTAAAGAAAACCCAAAAATTCTATAACCAAAAAGATTACAGAACGTTCGGCACAACGATGAAACGACCGTTCACATCGAAAGCCGAATTCAACAGGGAATTCTGCAGGTTATAATTGGAATTAGAATTATTGGAATTACGATCGTTCGAGTTAGAATCGTTCGAATTAGGATTATTCAGATTAGCGAGGCTATGCGGATTGGGATTGGAATTATTATTGGAGGGATTATTAGGGGTATTATTTTGGGATAGTTGATAATTCACGCTATCGGAACGCAAGGCCAGGGGCCCCATACACGCACCGACATCCACGGTGGAAACGGAAGGCTCCTGGAGAGCCCCGTCCTCGTCCGCCGCCATCATGGCGGCAAAATAATCGAGCATTTGCTCGAAGGCTGGAAGCGCGGCCCCAAGGGAAGCCTCATCTAAATCGATGTGGGCTAAACGGGCCGTCACTTTTAGATCGTCCACTAACATGGGTCAACCATCGCATATTATTTTATGCAATGTCAAGTATATTTATACGCAATATCCGAAATAATACCCTAGTTACTGCATAAATATTCTTTGCAAGAGCATGAAAGCCCCCGTTCCGCCCAGGATGCTCAGCAGGGGATTTCGCTTCCAAAGATGAAAAGCCACCGTTATAAAGCTGGCGACCAGGGTACTCAGAGCCGAAACTCCCCCCGTTTTAAAAGCGCTGGCCACCGAAGACACCGCCAGAACCGTCATAGCCACCGGTGGAGCTACCTGTTCCACAAAGAGAATCCAAGGCCGCCGGGTATCCGAACCTTCCTTGCCAAAAAGGAGGAACGGTAAAGCCCGGCAAGCGAAAATGATACACCCCATCAGAAACGTATACACCAGGGCTTGAGAGATAGTTAACACCGCGCTTCCCCTTTGGATGATTTCCCGGGCATCATGCCCATGACCACCAACGAAACCCCCAGGGCCACCAACAAGGCAAAGCGGGAAGGGAGTATCCAAGTCGCCGCGACGGATACCAAAGCGGCTAAAAGGAAAGGACTAACGCGTTTTAGACGGTAGATCTGTTCTATCATTAAAATGATAAAAAGAGCCGTTAAAGCGTAAGCAAGACCCTCGATTTTAAAGGGAAGCAAGACCCCGGCTACCGCGCCGACGGTGGCCCCGGAGGTCCAATATAGTTGATTCAGGGCCGAAAGTCGGAGCATAAAGGCCTCCCTCCCCTTCTCTTCCTCCGGGTTTTCCACCGGACCAAGGGAAGACAGGAGGGCAAAGGTTTCGTCGGTCAAAGAAAATATGAGGTAGAATTTTTTCCAAGACCGGCCGGTAAACCGTTGAAGCATGGCCGTTCCATAGGCCAGATGGCGGGCGTTCACCGCCAGGGTGATCAGAGCGACTTCCCATATCGAAGAGCCAGCGGTAAACAATCCCACGGCTATAAACTGGGCCGCCCCCGCGTACATAACCAGGCTCATCACCGTCGCCAAAAGCCACGGATACCCCGCAGAGGATAGCAGTAACCCAAAGGCAATTCCCAAGGGCACGTACCCCAATAAAACAGGAATAGAGTACGCAAAGGCGCTTCTCGTGGTTTGCAAGGCCGTATTCCTCCATTTTCCCGGAGCTTGTCGAACCAACCCGACAGGTTCCACGGGAACTGTATAGTAAACGGAGATTTTGGGAAAGTCGTTTGAGGGTTTTTACCAACCTCTCTTTTTTAACGTTTTTTTCTTGCGCCCACAAAAAAGTCGTGGTATCATTATTGTAACCGGTTACTGTAACCGGTTACAACCTTTAAAGGAGGCACGGGATGAAAAAATTACTACTAGCTCTGTTAGTAGGCGGTTTGATGGTTTCTTTCAGTTTTGCTGGTGGGAAAACTGAGGAAAAGGGAAAGGGAGGGTTTAAGATGGCCGCAATTTTCCAAACATCCATCGAAGAACCCTGGGACGGAGCCATCCATACGGCGTGTTTAAAGGTCTCTAAAGAGTTGGGAATTACCTACGAATTTGCCGAAGGGGTCGCGTCGGCGGATTACGAAAAGGTGGTACGGGAGTACGCTTCCCGGGGCTTCGATTTTATTATCGGAGACGCGTTCCTTGCGGGAGAAGAACCTTCACGGCGGGTGGCCAAGGATTATCCAAAAATCGCGTTCGCGTTTGGTTCGGAACTAAAGCCCCAGGAGCCAAATTATTCGGTTTTTGACAACTGGATCCATGAACCTGCCTATTTATGCGGGGTTATCGCGGGAACCATGACTAAAACCAACGTCCTAGGTGTCGTTGCCGCTATCCCGATCCCGGAAGTAAACCGGCTTGTGAACGCCTATAAAGCGGGGGCCCTTTCGGTCAATCCCAAAGTCCGGGTCAAGGTATCCTTTATCGGTAGTTGGTTTGATCCGGCAAAGGCCAAGGAAGCCACGGTCGCTATGATCGAAAATAAGGCGGATTATATTTTTGCCGAACGGTTTGGCGTTTTTGAAGCGGCTAAGGAGGCAAAAGTCTACGCCTTTGGAAACATGAGCGATCAAAATTCTCTGGCCCCCGACGTGGTGGTTACGAGCTGTGTTTGGGATATGTATCCACTTATTAAAAACAGTATCCAGATGATTCAAGCCGGCAAGTGGAAAGCCCAGGATCTTAAAGACCTTTCCATGATGGCCGCCGGCGGGGCTAGTTTAGCGCCCTATCATAACTTTGATTCCAAATTGCCCGCGGACTTAAAAGCAAAAATAGAAGACCTTACGCAAAAAATTAAATCGGGGGCCTTTACCGTTCCGGTTAACGAAGCCCAACCCACTTCTGACCTTTAATAGCCAGGGGCTTCTCTAAAAAAAGGGAAGCCCCCTATTACAGATGGATCAATTAGGTCTAAAGACCGGGTTTTTTAGAACTGAGTCCAGCATTGAATGACCATTGGCAGGAGCACCAGGAGGATACCATATTGGAACGACAACCCTTAGTGGAAATGAAAAACATCACCAAACGCTTTGTGGACGTTATTGCCAGTAATCACGTCAATTTAACCCTATATCCCAACGAAATTGTCGCCCTGCTGGGGGAGAACGGCGCTGGTAAAACAACGTTGATGAATATCCTCTTTGGTTATTATCAGTACGATGAGGGCGAAATATATATTCATGGTAAAAAAGTCTCCTTTAAAACGCCCAAAGACGCGATTCAAAATCATTTAGCCATGATTCATCAGCATTTTACCCTCGTTCCAACCCAAACGGTGTTAGAAAATGTGATTATAGGAATGGAGGGAAGCTTTTTTATCAATATAAAAAAAGCGACCAAACGATTATTGGATATTGAAAATAATTTTGGACTTTTCCTTCCCCCAGAAAAAATCGTCGCTGATCTTTCTATTGGGGAAAAGCAAAAACTAGAAATTTTAAAGGCCCTGTACCGGGACGCGGAAATACTTATTATGGACGAGCCTACCGCCGTTTTATCCCCCACGGAAACTACAGAACTCTTTACTACCCTAAAGAACCTGGTCCGCAACGGAAAATCCATAATTTTTATTTCCCATAAACTCAACGAAATTATGAGCATTTCGGATCGGGTGCTCGTCCTGCGGAACGGAACGAATGTGGCGGAACGAACTACGTCGAATACTACCATCCCAGAATTGGCGACGCTGATGGTGGGGAGAGAATTGCTGGAACAGTTGGATCGGAAAAATCAGACCATGGGAGAAAACGCTTTTAAAATAGAGAACCTTTCGGTAAAGAATAAATTGGGACTTAAAGCCATCGATTCGTTTAATTTGGCCATTAAAAGCGGAGAAATTCTTGGTATAGCGGGGGTTTCCGGAAACGGACAAACCGAATTATCGGAAGCCCTTTTTGGCCTTGTCCCAGTGGAACATGGGTCCATTACCGTCTCCGGGGCAACGATGGCTTTGGCAAATCCCAGTGCTTCCATCGCTATCGGGATGGCCAGGATTCCAGAAGATAGAATTGCCACGGGTCTTTTTATGGATCTTTCGATTGTAGACAACATGGCCCTGCGGGACCATAACCACGAACCTTTTTCAAAGATGGGTTTAATGAATAAAAAGGCCCTCCGTTCTTTTACCGCCGAAAAAATAAAACAATATCAAATTAAAACCGATGGAATGGACGCCCCTGCTAAAAGTCTTTCGGGGGGGAATCTTCAAAAAATAATTTTAGCCAGGGAATTGGCTGGCAACCCTAAGGCGATTGTGGCGTGCCAACCCACCCGGGGTCTGGATGTGGGGGCCATGGAGTACGTTCATCAGATGCTTTTAAAAGAACGAGACCAAGGAGCGGCGGTGCTTTTGATCTCCGATGACCTGGACGAAATATATCTCATTAGCGATCGCATTGCCGTTATGTACGAAGGAAGACTCATGGGCATACTAGACGCCGATAAGGCGGATCGTGAACAAATCGGTCTTTGGATGAGCGGGGTTTCAAAATGATCATCATGAATTTAGTTAAACGGGAGCCCCTTCCCCCTTGGGTAAAAATAATAATACCCTTTTCCGCGATAATAGCCAGTCTTATTATCGCCGCCATACCCATTCTTTTAGCGGGGGGAAATCTATGGAAAGCCTATGGGAGCCTATTCTTTGGCGCCCTAGGGAATCGTTTTAATCTTTTAGAGACCTTTGTTAAATCCAGTCCCCTTATTTTAACGGGTTTAGCCGTGGGTTTCGCGTTTCGGGCAAAGTTTTGGAATATTGGAGCGGAAGGTCAGCTGTACGCGGGAGCCATCATGGCGACCATTGTGGGGGTCTACGGAACAGGGATCAGCGGACCCTTAAAAATTATAGTTATTATTATCCTTGCCTTTGTGGCGGGGGGACTGTGGGCGGCCATACCGGCATTCTTAAAAACCAAATTAAAAGTCGACGACGTGGTTACTACCTTGCTTTTAAATTACGTGATGCTTCATTTGGTGGGGGCCCTCCTGTTCGGCCCCTTGCAACAACCGGGCTCGTCATGGCCCCGATCCCCCCAGATCCTCAAGGACGCGTTTTACCCAATTTTAATACCCAACTCTCGTTTCCATCTCGGCATCCTTATTTCCTTTATCGCGGTGTTGGTTATTTGGTTTATAAACGCGAAAACCGTATTGGGCTACCAAGCCAAATGTGTGGGGGTAAATATACAAGCGGCAAAATACGGGGGTATCCATACGGGTAAAGTGATCCTTCTTACGGCCCTTATTTCCGGCGGCCTCGCTGGCTTGGCCGGAGCCGGGGAGGTTTGCGCGATCCAGTATAACCTAATCATGGACCTGTCTTCGGGCTACGGGTACACGGGCGTGGTTATCGCCATGTTGGGAAATCTGCACCCCCTGGGAATAGCGCTTTCCGCGTTCTTCTTTAGCGTCATAGAAGTGGGCTCCCAAACCATGAGCCGCATGTCCGGGGTTCCCGTATATATTACCGGGGTAATCGAAGGAACATCCCTTATGGTTATGCTTATATTCATCCTTTTCATCGAATATAAGATTAAATGGAGTAAATCATGATCCAAGAAATATTTACTATAGACTTCCTTACGGGGTTACTCGCCGCGACGTTTCGGATGTCCACGCCTATCATTCTAGCGACCCTAGGAGAAATAATCATAGAAAGGTCGGGGGTTTTAAATTTAGGGATTGAGGGAACCATGCTTTTTGGGGCGGCCATCGGTTTTTTGGTTACCCTCGGTACGGGAAACCTTTGGCTGGGAGTTACCATGGCGGCGATCGCGGGAATGGTACTTTCCCTTTTAATGATCCTTTTGGCCGTTTATTTAGGGGTAAGTCAACACGTGGCGGGTCTCGGGATAACTGTATTTGCCAGCGGTCTTTCCATGTTTATCTATCGAATCGTGGTGGGGTCCCCGACAGTACCGCCGACCATTAAACCCTTTGTCCCCATTCCCATTCCCCTGCTTTCTCAGATCCCCATTATTGGGCCCAGTTTTTTTAACCAGCACGCTTTAACCTACCTATCGTGGGTTCTTATTCCCATCGTATCAATCTTTCTTTTTAAAACCCGTTCGGGCCTCCGGTTAAGAACCGTAGGGCAAAACCCCTTCGCGGCGGATACGGTGGGAGTAAACGTAAACCTGGTTCGTTCCCTAAGCCTTTTGGTCGGTGGAGCCCTATTTGGAATCGCCGGTTCTTTTATGACCCTGGCGCATCAAAACATGTTTTTAAAGGATGTCATTGATGGACGGGGTTGGGTGGCCATAGCCATGACCATCTTTGGAAACTGGAATCCCCTATCGGGAGCCCTGGGTTCCTTGCTCTTTGGGTTCCTCGACGCGTTTCAATTGCGGCTCCAATCCATGGGAATGAAATTACCCTTCCACATATTCCTTATGCTCCCCTACTTAATCACCATTCTGGCCCTTATTAGCGTATCCCGGAACGCCACGGTTCCCGCGGGGTTACTACGCCCCTATCGCAGAGAAGAAAAAGGAGGTTGAATATGGCTACGTTAGATCTCATTGTAAGAAATTGTAAACTGAGGAATAAAAACGGACTATGGGATGTGGGCATTCAAAACGGCCGTTTTGCGGAAATTAAAGAAAAAATCCCCCACGAGGCGACTCGGGAAATTGACGCCGCGGGAAATTTGGTTACCCCCCCATTCCACGATCCCCATATACACTTGGACGCGGTACTCAGCGTTGGGGATCCTCGGTATAACAATTCGGGGACTCTTTTAGAGGGTATCCAAATTTGGGGAGAACGAAAAAAATATTTGACCAAAGAAATGATAAAAAAGAACGCCATCGAGGCCATCAAATGGGAAGTGGCCCAGGGGGTCCAAACGATTCGTACCCACGCGGATACCACGGAACCCAACTTAATAACCGTGGAAGCCCTGGTCGAGGTTCGTGAAGAGGTTAAGGATCTAGCGGATATACAAATTGTCGCCTTTCCCCAGGATGGAATATACACGTCAGTCCAGGGGGAGTCGCAAATGCGCCGGGCCATCGCCATGGGGGCCGACGTAATCGGAGGGATCCCCCACAATGAATTTACCCGAGAAGATGGGGTGCGGGATGTGGAGTTTGCTTTCGACTTAGCCGAAGAAACGGGTTGTTTAATTGATATTCACGTGGACGAAACGGGGGACGAACAATCTCGTTTTATAGAGGTCATGGCCAGTGAAGCGATTAAACGAAACATGGGAGATCGGGTCTGCGCCAGCCACGCGACGGCTATGCATAACTATAACAACGACTATGCGTTTAAACTTATTGGTATAATCGCTCGATCGAATATGCACATTATTACAAACCCCTTTGACAACTCGGTACTTCAAAACAGAACCGATGGATACCCCCGAAGAAGGGGTCACACTCGGGTGGATGAGCTTTTGCAACGGGGTGTTAACGTTTGCATCGGCCATGATTCGATTATGGATCCCTGGTATCCCATGGGTAAGGGGAGTCTCTTACAGGGAGCCAATTTGTTGATGCATACGGCCCACCTAAGCGGGTTCACTCAAATTCCAAAATTATTTGATATGATTACCGATAATTCAGCCAAGGCTCTGCACCTATCGGAGGGGACCGAAATTAGGGAAGGCACCGTAGCGAATTTTATCATCCTAGACGCCCCTGGAGAAATGGATGCTATCCGTCTGGAGTCTGAATGTCTCTACGTATTTAGAAAGGGGATCCCCATTGTGGAGACCATTCCCGCAAAAAGAACCTTACAGCAAAACAGTAAGAAGGAACTGATAGACTTTAAAATAAAGAGTTCTCGCTAAAAGCCGTTGTTTTTGGTTTGACTGATAAAAAAATAGTACTATAATAGCCCCCGTAGATGGTAATTTTCAGGTCCCTACCAGTATCTTGGGGACCTGAAAATCCATAAATCCAACAAGCCAATATGGGGTTCCTGCGGAAGTAAGAAACTTTCGCGCAAATTTTGAAAAACTCTTTTTACAAGGTAGGAATTGATGGCGACTATACGAGAGGTCGCGAAAATCGCTGGGGTTTCTATCGCCAGCGTATCCCGGGTTCTGAATCATCCCGAAACGGTTTCCCCGGAAAAGCGAACAACCATAGAACGGGTTATGAACGATCTGGGCTTTTCTCCCAACGGTTCCGCCCGAAGTTTAGCCTTAAATAAAACTTCCACCATCGCGCTTATCGTTCCCAATATTCTCAATCCAATTTATCCGGAAATAGCCAAGGGAGTCGAAGATATCATCTATCGAAGGGGCTATAATCTTCTCTTTTGTAATACCGATTTAGACCCTCAAAAAGAAAAAAATTATTTAGACACCTTCCTTGGGCGCCGGGTAGATGGACTTATTCTAGTCGGAGGGTTTGTTTTTTCCGAAGATATCTCTAAAATTCAAAATCAAAAAATTCCTCTGGTACTAATAGGGCGTAATGTTCCAGAAATTAAAGAAAACTCCGTGTCCGTGGACTTTGAATTGGGCGGATATTTAGCGACTAAACACCTTTTAGATTTAGGGAATCCGAGTGTGGCTTTTATAGCGGGGCCCGAACGGGAAGCTATGGATAGGGATAAACAGACGGGCTATCTGCGGGCCCTTGGAGAAAAAAATATTCCCGTGAGGGATGACTATATTGTACAGGGAAATGGAGAAATTGAGGGCGGGTACCTATGCGCTAAATTGTTGATGCGCCATAAGAATCCTCCCCGGGCTATTTTCGCGGCTAACGATTTAATGGCTATTGGCGCCCTTGATGCGATAAAAGATTTAGGTCTACGAATTCCCGAACAGGTGGCCATTGTGGGATTTGACAATATCAAAATGTCCGCCCTGGTGGATCCAAAATTAACGACCATTTCCTACCCAGCCTATCGAATGGGTGCCCTAGCGGCCCGCCTTCTCTTTGACACCATAGACTCAAAAAACATAGATGGAAAACCCCGGGAAATTCATCTACAGTTGGAACTTAAGATCAGGAAGTCCTGCGGCCACACGGGCAGGGTCCAAGAGATCTTTAGCTAAGGAGAATATGATGGATCTATCGGTCAATTATGTAGGATTATCTTTAAAAAATCCCCTTATCGCGGCCGCTGGACCCTTGACGAGGGATGGGGAAACCATGCTGAAGGCCATAAAAGCGGGCTTTGGAGCGGTGGTTACCGAAACTATTGTAAACGAGGTTCGCCAAAACATTCGTCCCCGCCTAGCTAAAGGGACCTTTGGGCTTGGGAACGTGGGCCTGTACAGTGATTTTACCCTGGAAGAATGGCAAAAAGAGATAGCCATGGTAAAGGATGCTGGGGGCATTGTAATCGCTAATATTTTGGCCCATACCCCTTCTGAAATGGCGTATATAGCCAAGGTTGTGGAAAAATATGGCGCCGACGCCATCGAACTGGGGGTTGCGGCACCCCACGGAGAAGGAATTGAAGGTCTGTATTCGAATCCCGACCGGTTATACGGTTTGGCCACGGCGGCGGTGGATGCGGTTTCTATTCCGGTTACGGTAAAAATGTCTCCCAACGTGACTAACCTTTCTATTTTGGCGCAGGCCGTCAAAAAAGCCGGGGTAGCGGGGATTAGCGCCATCGATACGGTTCGATCGATCATTGGGGTGGATATTGAAACCAGGCGAACGTATTTACCTACCTACGGAGGATATTCGGGGCCCGCCATAAAGCCTATCGCTCTGGCGGCGGTAGCCACTATCGCCCAATCGGTGGATCTGGATATTAGCGGAATTGGTGGGATCGAACAGTACCAGGACGTATTAGAATACATCATGTTAGGCGCCTCTACCACCCAAATATTGAGCGCCCTGGTACTCCATGGGTACCCCGTTGTGAAAACGATTTTGATGGGTCTAGAACAATGGATGCGTGAAAGAGGCGTGGAGAACCTTAGTCAAATTAGGGGGAGCGCTCTTTCTTCCCTCCACTCCTTTGAGGAACTACACCTAGAACCCTATATAGCTTCTTTACAAAGGGAATGTTCCCGACCAGGTTGCCAAATCTGTATCCAAGGCTGTATGTACGGGGCTATAGAAAGGGTGGAAGGCCGTATCAGGATAGACAACCAAAAATGCACGGGATGCGGCCTCTGTAGCAGTATTTGTCCGGACCACTGTTTTTCCATCGGTTGGAGAACTTAAATTTTTAGGAGAGAGTGGGATTGGATAAGTTTATAACAGAAATTTTGGTCAAAACCTACCACTGGATTGTTGAGGTTTTTTCAAAAGTCTTTTACCTTGAAAAAGGTACTTCACGATACTCTTCGTTTTACCGGCTATTGTAAACCCTATCCAGCGTTTCCTGTAATTCCTCGAAAAGCGTCCAGTCGACGGACGCCAAGCCCCCCTTTGCAAGGTCCTTCTGGGGAGAGATCGGTAGGATCATGGCTACCGGATGATTCCGGCGATTGATAATGATACGTTCCTTCCCGTGCATGGTTCTGCCTATATATTCAGATAGTCAAGCCTTGAGTTCGTGTACGGATACAAAAACATCAACCATAAAAAATTTCTCCAATAGTCATTATGACTATAATATAGCTAATTTTTTTTCATTTTTCCAAGCAGTCCGACCTTTAACTCCCCTCCACTTTTTAAAATAGGTGTATAATAGGGGTATGGACTTTACCATCAGCAAAGAAGAACGACGCTACCTATTAGGGTTAGCGAGGGAAAGTATTTCAGCCCATTTGGACGGTCGAAGAATTCGCATAGAATATCCTCCCGAGTTACGGGAGCTGATCGATTCCGGTAAATCGGCCCTTCACATTCCCTGCGGGGCCTTTGTAACCCTTACCATGGGTTCGGCGTTGCGGGGCTGTATTGGAAGAATGGTGGGCATAAAGTCCCTGGAAGAAACGGTACGCGAAATGGCAGTTTCCGCGGCCTTTGAGGACCCCCGGTTCCCGCCCCTAGGGGCGGACGAACTTCCCCGTTGTTCCATCGAAATTTCCGTTCTCTCTCCCATGGAAAAATGCTCCGATCCCCGGTCGGTCGTCGTGGGAACCCATGGACTCTACCTGATCTACCATGGCCGTTCGGGGGTTCTGCTTCCCCAAGTCCCGGTGGAACAGGGCTGGAACCTGGACGAGTATTTGGACTACATTTGCCGTAAAGCGGGGGTCCCTCCGTTTTCGTACAACCAAAAGGACGCGGAGCTCTACACTTTTACGGCCACCGTATTCTCCGAACGGGATACCCGTTGAATATACACGCCAAGAAATGAAAACATGCACACATAACGTCTGGGGAGCCCTTCATTAGGGAATATTGAGTCAAATCTCGTGGGGCGGCTTTTTACACGTCCTCGCAGGTGAATTGACCGACGATGGCCGCAAGGTTTTGGCTTTCGCCGATATTTTGGGCGGCCACGGCTTCGATGTCCTGGGCAAAATGGACTATGGCATCCGTATTGCCGGTGACGGTATCTAGCTTTTGGATGAGCGATTGTCCCGATTCGTTTAAACGGTTCGTTTCGTTCAAAATAAGGGTGGCACCGGAGCGCATTTCCTTGGAACCGTCCCGAACTTCCATGGTTATTTGTTGCATCTGGGTAAGGGATTCCAAAACCTGCTGGTTCCCTTCGTTTTGCTCCTGCATGGCGTGTTGAATTTCCGAAACTAAGTTTTCTACCCGATGAACCAGGCTTTCTATATTGCCAAAAGCGCTTCCCGCGTCCACGGAGGTATCCACCACCAGATCGATGGTGTCCTTTATTTGCTTTAAATTAACGGCGATTTCCTTGGACTGTTCGGAGGCGTTCTCCGCCAATTTTCGAATTTCCTCGGCCACGACCGTAAATCCCCGGCCCGCGTCCCCGGCGTGGGCCGCTTCGATGGCGGCGTTCATGGCAAGCAGGTTGGTCTGGCTGGCTATGGATTGGATAATCGAGTTGGCTTCGATTAAATGATCGGAAAAAGTCTGGGCCGCCTGGGAACTTTGGGAGACCCGGTCTAATTTTTCCCGGCCCACCCTAGCCGCGTCCACCAACAAGCTGAACTGCTGAGAGGCGGTGGTCAGGTTGTTGGATACGGATCGGATGTTGCCGACCATTTCTTCTATGGATGCGGAAGATTCGGTAACGTTGGTAGCCTGGAGTTCTATACGCTCCGTTAGGGATTCGATATTCCGAACGATCTGTTCCACCGCCGAGGAGGTCCCGCTGATGCTTCCGGTCTGATTTTCCAACATCCCGTGCATTTCATCGATGCTCCGGTGTATTTCTTCCGTAGAAGTGCGGAGTTGGTTCGCGTTTTCCTTCAGTTTTTCTCCCACCCGCAATACATTGTCCGACGCGCCCAGGGCCTGGGACATGGTTTTATTCAGGGTCCCAAGGAATTCGTTAAAGTGAAGCGAAAGCTGACCAATTTCATCCTGACCCAGAACTGGTAACTTTTTAGTTAGGTCGGCGGAACCGCAGGCAATTTCTTGCAAAGCCTCGGTAACCTTTTGTATGGGTCGGGTAATGTATCGACTAAGGACGATGACCACAAAAATCACCAGGAAAAGGATGATGAGACTGACTATGAGCATAAGAATGGTAACCCCTTGGGCATGGTGGGCGTTAATTTTTTGTTGAGCTAAAACGGCCTTATGGATATCGTCAAAATAGTTTCCCGTTCCCAGGACCCAGCCAAAGGATGGGTTTAGAAGGCTGTACCCCCGTTTTGGCTCCGGAACGTCGGATCCCATTCGGGGGTAGTAATAGGTGGTATAGCCGCCTCCGCTAACGCCGGCCTTTATAATCGCTTCGATAAGCTTAAAGCCCTTGGCGTCCACGTCGTTCATCCGGTTTCGCCCCATATTTTCGGGCTTACTCCCGTGGGCCATGTTGATGCCCTCCACCGTGTCGGCCCAAAAATAGCCATCTTTCCCGTAACGGAGGGAATTGAGGAGGGTTTGGGCCAGGGAAACCGCTTCGTCTTTGCCTAATTTTCCCGTATCCCGAAGGTTACCAATGGCCGTAAGCATACTGTTGGCCTGTTCGGTCTGCCATTTTATCTCTTCGTCGTACTTATCCATCAACATTTTGTCTATGGCCACGCCGTTATTTTTAGAAAGTTGGGAAAGGAAAAAGAGTGAAAGGCCGCTCGTAAGAACCATAAGAACAACCGTGGTTATCGCTACGGCGATAACCAATTTGGTGGATAGCTTTTTCATCGGTACAGCTCCTGCTTTCTAGCATAAGGGCCATCTCTTGAACTGTCAAACACTCCCATTGACATTAGAAAACCGTACCGTTCAGTACCCCCTCCCTTTTCCGCGAACGAATGGCCAGTCGGACCGGGGCGACTTTGACTACCTGAAGGTAGAACTTGAACAGAACCTTAAAACCGGTTTCAGAGCGGACTCGACAGCAGAATTTTCTTCCAGCCTGTAATTACGATATTCGTAGTTTTATATTGCTATATTGCGTTTTTCATAGTACAATCACTTAATATTACGTTTACATGTAATTTTGGAGGAAGTTATGAAGATAGGATGCGTTAAGGAAATTAAAAAACACGAATACCGGGTGGGTTTGACCCCCTCCTGCGTGGCGGCGTACGTGGCCCGAGGGCACTCGGTGGCCATACAGTCGGGGGCCGGTGAAGGGGCAGGGTTTGAGGATAGGGAGTATGAACAGGCCGGGGCGGTTATTGTTCCGCAGGCCGAAGCGGTGTACCGGGATTCTCAGATGATCGTCAAGGTAAAGGAAGTCCAAAGTTCCGAATACGGTTATTTGCGGGAAGGGCAGATACTCTTTACGTACCTGCATTTAGCCGCCGACGAGGCCCAAACCAGGGCCCTGCTGGAGCGGAAGGTTACCGCTATCGCCTACGAAACTATCAAACTGGAGGATGGCAGTCTGCCCTGTTTGGCTCCCATGAGCGAAATCGCAGGCCGGCTGAGCGTCCAGGAGGGGGCAAAATACTTGGAACGGCCCTTTGGAGGCCGGGGAATCCTGCTGGGCGGGGTTCCGGGGGTCCAACGGGGTAAGGTAATGATCCTGGGGGCCGGGGTCGTGGGAACCAACGCGGCAAAAATAGCCCTGGGCATGGGGGCCCAGGTGACGGTTTTGGACGTTAAGGCTTCCAGGCTCGCGTATATCGACGATGTGTTCCACGGGGCGGTGGCTACCCTGTATTCCACCGAGGCGAATATCCGGCGTGTGGTGGCGGAAAGCGACCTGGTTATCGGAGCGGTTTTGATAGCCGGAGCCCGGGCGCCCCGGTTGATCCGGAGGGATCATCTCGCGCTGATGCAGAAACGGTCCGTCATCGTTGACGTGGCGGTAGACCAGGGGGGCTGTGTGGAAACGACCCACCCCACGACCCACGACAACCCCACCTACGAGGTCGATGGGATTGTCCATTACGCGGTAGCCAACATGCCCGGAGCGGTCGCCTTGACCAGTACCCTGGCGCTAACCAGTACGACCCTGCCCTTCGGTTTGGAGATCGCCGATCGGGGAGTCGTGGGGGCCTGCAAGGCGAATGGGGCAATTAAGCGGGGCTTAAATACCTACCAGGGACACCTGGTGTGTCCGGAGGTAGCCCAGGCCTTTGGCCTTGCGTATACCGAAGCGGACCGGTTACTTTAGGGATTATGGAATTAGACGAAACGGATTGGAATATTATAAGGATACTCCAGGGGGGATACCTTCCTAACAATAGGATCGCTACACAGTTGGGGATCTCCGAGGGGACAGTCCGTTCCCGGATTAAAAAGTTAAAGGAAGCGAAGGTTCTGGAAATCCGGGCTCTTATCAACCCCGAGGTGCTCTCCAATAAACAGCTTGCCCTGGTGGCTATGCGGGTGGCCGAATCGCGGCTTTTGGAAAGCAAGGCCGAAGAGGTGGCCGGGCTTCCTAACGTGCTGTCCGTTTCTATCGCTTCGGGACGCTACGACCTAATCGCCGAGGTGCTGGTGGATTCTAACCGAGGATTGGTCCGTTTTTTGACGGAGGAACTGTCGGCGGTGGCGGGGGTTGTGGGGTCCGAAAGTTTTTTGATGCTTAAAAGTTATAATAAGTTTGTATAAATAGCCCCCGCCACCGTCTTTGCGTTACCAGAATAGTGTCACGAAGATTAGGGAAGCTTTCCCCTCTGAGTTTCAGCGGGATCCATCATGCTAAAGCAAACTTAGGCAGATACCCGTAGGTAAGAGAACCGGCTAAGGGATCGTAGACCACTTTCATCTTTTTTACTTTTTCCCTAATTTTCGTGACACTACACTTCTCTTGCCTTGGGCTCCTAGCTGGGGTACAATCGACCCATGACTGATTTTGTTCACCTCCATGTCCACTCGGATTTTTCCCTTTTAGACGGAGCCGCGTCGGTGAGCGCGTTGGTGGCCAAGGCTAAGGCCCTGGGGATGCGGCACCTGGCTTTGACCGACCATGGTAATATGTTTGGGGTTCTTAAGTTTTTTAAGGAATGTAAGGCCCAGGATATCAATCCCATTATTGGAAGCGAAGTGTACGTGGCTCCCCAGTCCCGGTTTGACCGTTCGGGGTCGGAAAAGGGTAACAAGTATTACCATCTGGTCCTGTTGGCCAGGAACGAAACGGGGTACCGAAATCTGATTAAACTATCCTCCTACGCCTATACGGAGGGGTTTTACTACAAGCCCCGGATCGACGAGGAGCTGTTGGTCCGCTACTCGGAGGGGTTAATCGGCCTTTCCGCATGCCTTGCCGGGGAGGTTCCGAGTCTTCTGTTGGCGGGGAAAACGGCCTTGGCGGAAGAGCGGGCCCGAAGGCTACGGGATATTTTTGGGGACGATAATTTTTATCTAGAGTTGCAGGACCATGGTATTCCGGAGCAAAAAAAGGTAAATCCCCTGTTGGTGGAACTGTCTAAACGGACGGGGATTCCGCTGGTGGCGACCAACGACCTGCATTACCTGGACAGCGATGACGCGGTGGCCCAGGATATTCTGCTGTGTATTTCTACCAATAAAAAAAGAAACGAAATTTCGCGGATGCGCTTTGAGACGAACCAATTCTACTTTAAAGATGGGGACGAAATGGCGGCCCTGTTTCCCGACTACCCCGAGGCGATTGCCAATACGGTCCGGATCGCCGAACGGTGCCATACCACGATCCCCCTCCCCGGTCCGTTGCTCCCGGATTTTGAGCTTCCCCCGGGGTTTTCCCAGACCTCGGAGTACCTGCGGCACCTGACCTACGAAGGCTTAAAAAAACGGTACCCCCTGGTGACCGACGAGATAACCCAAAGGGCGGAGTACGAACTTTCGATTATTATTAAGATGGATTTTACGGGCTACTTTTTAATCGTAGCGGATTTTATTAACTGGGCAAAGGAGCACGATATTCCCGTGGGTCCGGGACGGGGTTCCGGGGCGGGGTCTATCGTGGCGTACGCCCTGCGGATTACGGATATCGACCCCCTAAAATACAACCTGCTTTTTGAACGGTTTTTGAACCCCGAACGGGTGTCCATGCCGGACTTTGACGTGGATTTCTGCTTCGAACGCCGGGGCGAGGTGATCGACTACGTGACCCAAAAGTACGGCCGGGACCGGGTGGGACAAATTATAACCTTTGGGACCCTTAAGGCGAAGGCGGTTATAAAGGACGTGGCCCGGGCTTTGGATATTAGTTTGGAAGAGGCGAATATGATAGCCAAACTGATACCCGAGGATCCCAAAATGACGTTGAAGAAGGCCTTTGAACAGGAACCCCGGCTGGCGGAGCTGGCGGAAAACCCGAAGTATCAGGAACTGTTTTCCATCGCGAAAAAACTGGAAAACAAAAACCGCCATAGCAGTCTCCACGCGGCGGGGATTGTGATTGGTAAAACCGAATTAACCGATTACGTTCCCCTCTACCGGGATCCTAAAACGGGGACCGTGGCGACCCAGTTTACGATGGACCAAATTGAAGAATGCGGTCTGGTTAAAATGGACTTTTTGGGGCTTAAAACCTTGACCCTTATTAAAAACACCCAGAATCTTATCCGAAAACGCGGCGGCCCTTGGGCGGATTTTGACGCCGACAAGGTGGACGAAGATGACCCGGCGACGTTTAAACTTTTGGGGGAAGGAAAGAGTTCGGGGATTTTTCAGTTTGAATCGTCGGGGATGCAGAATATCCTAAAGCAGGCAAAACCGAACAAAATTGAGGATCTTATAGCCTTAAACGCCCTGTATAGGCCGGGACCCATGGCGTATATTCCCCAGTTTGTCGAGTCTAAATGGGGCAGGCAGGCGATTGTGTACCCCGATCCGTCGTTAAAGTCGATCCTGGAGGAGACCTACGGGGTTATCGTGTACCAGGAACAGGTTATGCAGGTGGCCCAAATTATCGGCGGGTACAGTCTGGGACAGGCGGATCTTCTGCGGCGGGCCATGGGAAAGAAAAAACAAGAAGTGATGGTTAAGGAGAAGGCCCGGTTTATCGAGGGGGCGAAAAAGAGGGGGTTCAAGGAGGCCGACGCGGATAGAATTTTTGAAATCCTAATCCCCTTTGCCGGTTACGGGTTCAATAAGAGCCACGCGGCGGCCTATTCGGTGGTGGCTTACCGGACCGCGTACCTAAAGGCTAATTTTCCTGCGGAATTTATGGCCGCCAACTTGACCAACGAAATTACCAGCACGGATAAACTACCCGAGTACATCGACGAAGCCCGGAAAATGGGGCTGGCCATCGATCCTCCGGATATTAACCGGTCGGATCGGTACTTTACGGTGGTGGACGGGCGGATTGTATACGGACTTTTAGGGATTAAGGGCCTGGGAGACGCCGCGGCGGACGAGATTATCCGGTGCCGCCAGGAGGGCCCCTACCGGAATTTGATGGATTTTTTAGAGCGGGTGGATATTCGGACCATTGGGAAAAAGGTGATCGAATTGTTGATCCAAACGGGGGCCTTTGACGGGTTGGGGCAAAACCGTTCTACCCTGGTGGGGAACTTGGACAGGGCGGTGGAGTACGCGCAGAACAAAAAAGAGGATAAAAAATTCGGACAATCCAGCCTTTTTGAGGATACGGGGGAAAAGGAATACCCGGACTTTGAATTTGAAGAGTTGGCGGAAATGGAACAGTCCGCCAAATTGAATCTTGAAAAGGAGTTGATCGGTTTCTATTTTTCTGGCCATCCGATGGACAAGTACAAACAGGCTTGGGAGCGTTCGGTAACCCTGGATCTGTCCCACGTTGAACGGTCCAGCCCCGATAAGGAATACGTTCTTTTGGGAATTATCAAGTCCCTCAGGCCCCACCAGGCTAAAAACGGTAAATGGATGGGTTTTGCGTCCCTGGGAGATTACCGGGGCGATATGGATCTGACCTTCTTTTCCGAAGCCTGGGAACGGTACCGGGATCGGCTGGCGGTGGATTCGATTATCGCGGTCAAGGGTAAGCTGGACCTATCCCGGGAACGGCCGAGTTTTTTGGTGGACACCCTTTTGGACGTGGATAATTTGGCGGAAAAATCCTACCGGGAAGTGCACATACGGCTGGAAGAGGACGCGGCGGAACGGGAAGAATCGTTGGAAGCCCTGCGGGATTATCTGTTTGAAAACTCAGGCCCCTGCGAGGTGTACATCCACGTACCCCTTTCGGGAAAGGAAGCGGTCATACGGACCGCTAGCCAAATTTCCGCTTCCGCCGACAGCCTGGCTCTGGAAGCCCTGGGTACCTGCTCTGGGGTGCGGGAGGTCTGGCGGGAATAGATAGGCCTTGGGTCGGTGTCTGTGACCCTGGGTTCCGAGGAACCAAGTACCCTAGGAGCCTGTCGGACTGGTTAATTTTAATAGCCTAAGGGTATCCCTTAGGCTATTAAAATTACGATAAACCCGGCTCCTAGGACCCCACGACCCGGTCTTTCCCGTCGGCCTTGGCCCGGTAGAGGTTTATATCCCCCCGGTGGACCAGGGATTCCAGGTCTTCTCCCTCTTGAAGCTGAACCGCCCCGCCCGAAATGGTCACCCGAAGGGCGCTTTCGCTAAAGCGGAGGTTTCGTACCGCCGTAAGGATCTTTTCCGCCACGGTTTTAGCGGCCTCCAGGTCAATTTCCGGCAGAAGGACCATAAACTCTTCCCCGCCGTAGCGGCCCACCAGGTCTACGCTCCGTAAACACCCCTTTATGGCCTGGGATACCTGGACTAACACTTCGTCTCCCCGGATGTGCCCCCAGGTATCGTTGACCTTCTTAAAATTATCGATATCAAAGATCAAGAACGATAAGGGCCGCCGGTACCGATGGGCTTTTTGAATCTCCTCTCCCAGCCGTTCAAAGGAATAGCGGTGGTTGTACAGTCCCGTAAGACCGTCCGTAATAGCCAGGGCTTCCAGGCGCCTTCGGTAGAGGTAGGACCGGACGTTAATTTTTAGGCGGGTAATCAAACCCGCCGCGTCAAAGGGTTTATGGATATAATCGTCCGCCCCCGCCAACAGAATGTTCGACAGGGGTTTTTCTCCCGTAAATCGGGATACGCTGATGATGATCGCTTGGCTCTGTTCCCTCCGAAGCCGGGTTACCACCTGTTCCCCCGACATATTTGGTAATACCATATCGAGGATATAAATATCAAATTTTTCGCCTGAAGACAGAAGGGTCAAGGGATCGGCAAAAAGGTGGATGGATTCAAAACCGTTTAAAGAGAGGATCCGGTGAACTATTTTAAGGATCATTTGGGAATCGTCTAAAACGGCGACCCGGAGTCCCCGCATAAAGGTGGACAGTTCGTCCTCCGCCGCCAGGGCGTCAAAGTACCGGCGGAATTGGGCTTCCGTAACCTCGCCCTTGAGCATATAATCCACCACCCCCAGGGCAAAGAATTTTTCCCGCAGTTCCAAGGAATCCGTGGATGTAAGGACGATGATGGGAATATCCTTAGCGGGGGAAGAGGCTTCGTTCCGTTCGGAGACGCTCCGGATTAGTTCTTCCGCGTTTCCATCGTCCAACTCCAGGGAAGTTATCAACAGGTCTACGGGATTCGAAGCGATTTTTTCAAGGGCCTCCGCTTGGGTAGCCACGCTTTCTATGGAATGTCCGCACCGGTACACCATCTCCCGAAGGACCTTCCGAAACATTTCGCTTCTATCGACATGAAGAATTTTCAGCATCCGCGCCTCCTCCGTTTTAGGGGCCCTGAAGAGCCCGCCAGGGCAGTACCGAGGAACCTGCTAGGGGACCT
>CAYRLW010000015.1:0-67193 GCA_964425215.1 uncultured Treponema sp. | reverse complement strand
GATACTGCCCCTCTAAGGGGTGGGAAAGTAGGTAGTCGCCAGGCTTTTTTTTGCTCCAAGGCCCATCGACGGGCCGTTTTGTTTTCCTTTGTTCCGAATTATAGCCAGTCGCCTATTGAAGAAACCTCTATTCGATAGTACAGTGTATATAAGGGAGCAGTTATGGCCGAAAAGGATTCTCAATATCAGCTAGTAACTTTCCAATTGGGGGAAGAGCAATACGGAATTGACATCATGGATGTAAAAGAGATTGTCCGAGTCCAAGATGTACGACCAATTCCTAACGCTCCTTCGTACGTGGAAGGTATTTTTAATCTTAGAAGCGAAATAATCCCCATAATTAACCTACACAAACGGTTCCATTTAAAAAAACCGCTCATGACCGAGGACGACGAACTCCTTTCGGGGTTTATCATCATCGATCTGGATGGTATGAAGCTGGGTGTGGTCATCGATAAGGTCGCCCGGGTCATTACGGTAGAGGATGAACAAATACAGCCACCGCCTCAAATGCTCACGGGTATTGGGGCTGAGTATATTCAAGGGGTGGTCCATCAAGAACAGGGATACCTAATTATTTTAGATATCCGTAAGTTATTTAATCCTAAGGAACTACAAAAGATAAGCGAGCTAAAACGCTAAAAATAGAAAAAGCCGCGAATACTGGGGTAACGCATGAAAATTGAATCCTATTCTCCAACGATCCGTCGACGGGAGATGGATGCGGTCCTTACCACGTTGGTGGCGGAAAAAATAGGTCCTGGGGAACAATCGGCTCGGCTTATTCAGATCGCGAAAGAATACCTCCAATTCGAGTATTCCCTTGCCTTTCGGAGCCCCGCTATGGCTCTCCACGTGGCTCTAGAGGCTCTGCACCTAGATGATGGCAGTGGAATAGTTGTTTCCGCCTTAGCACCCGCGTATTATGATTGGGTCATTTCGTCGCTTCGATTGGTGCCTCTGTACGCGGATGTGGAAGAAAGCACGTCCAATGTTTCCGCTGAAACCCTTAGGGCCGCCATAGAACGGGGCGTTAATGCCGATGGGGCGAAAATAGCCCGATGTATGGTAATCAATCACTCCTTGGGATACGTCCCCGATCTTCCTTCGCTTTTAGAAATTGGGCTTCCGATTATTGAGGATTCTTCCTTGAGCTTTGGGACCAACTGGCAGGATAAAAAAGCGGGGTCCTTTGGGCTATTCACTATCCTGGGTATGGAAGAGCGGGATCTTATAACCGCCGGAGGCGGGGCCCTATTATTCACCTATGGACGTCGAGACGCTACGGTTTTAAGAGAATACTCCAATGTACCCATGGAATATAAATTGGCGGATATGAACGCCGCCATGGCGATTTCCCAATTTAAGGAATCGGAGCGTAATTATCAGAAACGCAAGGAAATCGCCCAAGTTTATACCCAATCGGCCCTAAGGACTCGACATAAAAGATTTATTACCGCCGGTGACACGGAGTATAATAATTATACGTTTCCGTTGGTTTTAGAAACCGGTATGAAAGACGTGGTTTCATATTCGGAAAAAAAAGAAGTAGCTGTGGATTTAGCCTTTGGTCAAACCGTTATGGGAAAAGGGCTTGTGGAGTCAGCTCCCTATCCCGTGGCTAATTCCCTTGCCCTTAGAACCGCGGTATTTCCCCTCTATCCTCGGCTTAGCTCAACCCAAATAGCGAAGGTCGCCAAGGTTATAGCGACCCTTCCATAAGGATGGTGGATGAATACGGAGCGCTTAATTGAAAAAGTTCTTTTAATAGTAAACCTTCACAAGGATGATTCCCGCTTATTGATGGGGGAAATTAAGGAGGAGTTGGAACGTCGAAATATACGGGTAACTACCTGCGCTTTTGAAAAAAGACCATCGGAAGATCCAAAGGGATCCTACGACTTAGCCTTTAGTTTAGGAGGCGATGGCACGGTCCTTTATTCCGCCCGTTGCATGGCACCTTTTAAGGTTCCCCTTTTTCCCATTAATTTAGGTACCCTTGGTTTTATCGCGGCTATACAAAAAAATGAATGGCTTTCTGTCTTTGAATCCTACGCTCACGGGACCTTGCACGTATCTTCCCGCTTAATGCTGGATATCCGCATTGAACGGGATGGTAGGGAATTTAAGCGTTTGAATTGCCTTAACGACGCGGTAGTTTCCGCCTCTGGCATAGCAAAGATAATACGTTTAGCCGTAGGCACTGAAACAATACGTCTTGGAAGATACCAGAGCGATGGTCTTATCGTAGCGACCCCCACGGGATCCACAGCCTACTCGGTCGCCGCCGGAGGGCCGATTTTGGACCCCGAGATGGACGCGATGATTATCAACCCGATCTGCCCGTTCACCCTCTCCAACAGACCCATCGTGGTCCCTGTCCATGAGACCATCTATGTGGAAATTGAAAAGGAACAACGGAGCGGCGTTCTTTTAACCGTGGATGGTCAGGTGGTTGAACCGCTACAGAGCGGAGACCGTATCCATATTCAAAGGGCCCACTATCGGGCCCACCTTGTGGCCAGTGACAGAAATGTTTTTTATCGTGTACTTCGAACCAAATTAAATTGGTCAGGGGGGCCCGATGCTTGAAGAGTTGATCGTAAAGGATTATGCCCTTATAGAACGCTTAACCGTGTCCTTTGATTCGGGGTTGAATATACTAAGCGGAGAAACGGGGGCTGGAAAGTCAATAATCGTTGGGGCCGTTAGTTTTCTTTTAGGGGCTAAGGTGGACGCCGACGTTATTCGAACGGGGAGCGAAGAAACCAGTGTTTCGGCGGTTCTGCGGTACGATCCTAAAAATCAAGAGATTAGAGATTGGTTGGCTGAAAAGGATATTCAGGCTGAGGATGGACGTTTAATAGTTCGCAGGAATTTAAAACGTTCCGGAAGAGGTTCAGCGTACATTCAAGAGATCCCGGTAACCCTTAACGATTTAAGGGAATTCACCGCTTTCCTCTTCGATATCCATGGGCAACACGATCATCAATCCCTTTTACGAAAGGAAACCCATCGAAAATACCTGGATAGATTCGCGGGGATTGAAAATGTAGTTCAGGAATTTAATACGTTGTTTTTGACCCTCTCGGAACGTCGAAAAGATTTAGAGGTGTCGCTGGAGTCCGAACGGGATAGGAATAAGCGCTTAGAATTATTGGCCTATTCGGTGGAAGAAATAAAAAAAGTAAACCCTAAAAGCGGCGAAAGTCAGGAGCTGGAAAACGAAGCCGCCCGTTTAGGCGATTTTGAAAAATTAAGCACCCATATTAATAACGCCGTTTCCGCCGTGTTGGAATCTGAGCCTTCGGTATTGGCTCTTCTAAGAAAAACCAAAACTTCTTTGGAGGCCGCTGTCCCTATTGATGGTCAAATAAAACCCTTCGCATCCCGTCTAAACGATCTCTACTACGAGATAGAGGACTTGGCCGAACAGGTTAGATCGTATCGAGACAATTTACGATACGATCCTGGACGTTTGGAAGAGTTGGAAGAACGGCTTGCTCTTTTATATAGATTAAAGAAGAAATACGGAGAGGACGAGGACGCTATTCTAGCGTACTGTAATGAAGCGGAACGAGAAATAGAATCCCTAAACCATTTAGAAGAGGATAGGGAAACGTTAAAAACGGAAATTGAAGTTTTGGAACGGGAGATTATGGAACGGGCGGCGGAGATCCGAAAACAAAGAAGCGCCGCCGCTGAAATATTGGCGAACCAAATTACCGATATCCTTCATTCTTTAGGGATGCCCAAAGCAAAGTTTACCGTAACCGTGATACCGAAGGGCCAAGGCCCCCGGGGCTTGATCTGCGGACCCTGGGGGTCGGAGGATGTGGAATTTCTTATTTCTCCCAACGTGGGGGAGCCGGAAAAGGAATTGATAAAAATCGCTTCGGGTGGAGAACTGTCTCGGGTTATGTTGGCGATTAAAACGGTGCTTGCCCATTCGGATACGGTGGAAACCCTCATTTTTGACGAGATTGATACGGGCATTGGCGGCGAGGTGGCCCTGGCGGTGGGGGAACATTTAGCGAAAATTGGCGCTTTAAAGCAAATCTTTTGTATTACCCATCTTGCTTCCATAGCGGTTCGCGCCGATAATCATTTAAAGGTGGATAAATTTGTGGAAGGGGATAGAACGGTAACGACCGTTAAGCCCATACCCCAGCAAGAACGACGCCGGGAGATCGCCCGTATGTTGGCCGGTGATTCGGCGGGAAGCGCCGCCCTTGCCCATGCGGAAGAGCTTCTGTCTAAATATGGGAGTGGTAATTAAGGTTATGGCAAAAATTTCGAACGAAGATAGGCACCAATATTTTGAAAAGATAAAAATCTACAAAGAGACGACCGAAGCTATCCTTTTAAGGGAACGGAATATCCTTACGGTATTACAGAAGGACCCCAACGGCGGGGCTTTTAAAAAGCTTGCCCTGGCCGATGAAATGCTTAATTTAGCCTCAAACTATATCGTCATAAGCGGAGTATCCCAGGCGGTCTTGGGGGTTAAGAACGAAGATGCCCTAAACGAAGCGCGAAAGGCCTTGTATAAAAGCGTCATTTATTTGGAAGAAGTCGTAACGGGATACATTGATGTACCCTATTCGGATTACGAAGATAAGGTCGCGGAGTTGGAAAGCGTCGACGCGGCTCGGCGGTACGCGTTGATCCGTAAATTGGGATTGGCGATTCGATTGGTTGAAGAATCGTACGGTGATAACACCAAATGGAAATGGGCCTTTGTAGAATTGGAAGGAAGATTCGCTACGGTCGCAAAAAATATTTTTGATTTAAAAAACGCCGTGGCCAATATGGATCCCCGGGCTCAGGATTACGAGGTTACTATGTATCACGTAAGGACAATAAAACGTCTACTATCCCAGGCGGCGGATCGATACAGGGAAAAATACGAACTATCCACCAATCGTATCGACGATTTTAAATTGGCGATCAATTTTTTGGGGGCCCTCCGCCGTATTCACGTTCTTCTAAGCGAACGGGACGAAGCGGAAACGGTAAAGAAAAAATACGATATTTGGTCCGCAAAATTAGAAACGGATCAAAAAAAGAAAGAAGAAGCTCACCTTAAAAAAGCCTAGGAGCTTATCGGGCTGGTAGACTTTTAGGACCCCAGAGGCATCTTGGTCCCTCAAGATTTTGATTTATCAGGCTCCTTTGGGTGTTTGCGGGGTGCGTATAGCGGTACGTTGTTATTCTTTTGACTAAAATCGGACAAGTCCGACAAACTGCTAGGGGTAAATAGAACCATGCAAAAAAACCCATTAAAAGAATTTTTATCCCTGGGGCCGTATTTTCGCAAATATAGGGTTCAATACATTTTTGGTTTTATTTGCCTTTTATTGGTGGACGCGGCCCAAATGGTTTTGCCTCAATTTATTCGTCAGGCTATAGATTTAATTTCTTCGGGAAACGTGGCATGGATAGCCATTCTTAAAATAAGTTTAGCCATGGTCGCGGTGGCGGTGGTAATTTCTTCTGGGCGATTCTTATGGCGGTACTTTATCCATGGATCATCCCGACGTATCGAAGCCGAATTACGGGAGAAACTATTCAACCATTTTTTGACCCTTTCCTACGATTTTTACCAGGCCAATAAAATTGGGGATCTTATGGCGAGGATGACCAACGACTTAAACGCCGTCCGTATGGCCATTGGCATGGGCTTTGTCGCCCTGATCGATGGAACGGCCATGGCCACGGCAATTCTTATCGTCATGTTTATTCAAGCTCCCCATGTGGCCCTACCGGCGGTACTTCCCCTGCCGATTATAACCTTGCTTATCCTAAAATTCGGTAGCCTGGTAGGAAAATTATTCATGCGGGTCCAACAATCCTACTCTTCCGTGAGCGATATTATCCAAGAAACCTTCGCGGGCATCAGGGTAATTAAATCTTTTGTTAAAGAATCGTGGTTTGTGGGTAAATTTTCCGATTCCAACGACGATTATAAAGCGGCAAACATGGCCTTGGCCCAGGTCTTTGGGTTCTTCTTTCCCCTCATAACCTTTCTTTCAGGATTTACCACCCTTATCCTCCTGGTCGTTGGGGGTCGGAGCGTTATGGAAGGACGCTTAAGCCCCGGCGAGCTCGTGGCCCTATTGAGTTATTTGCAGATGCTCGTATGGCCCATTATGGGTGTGGGGTTTATGATAAATATGATGCAACGGGGGGCGGCTAGCCTTAATCGGGTCAATGAAATTCTCAACACGAAACCGACGATTGTATCTCCCCCAGAACCAAAACGGGTTGAATCGAAAGAGTCCTATGAATGGGCTTTGGAATTCCGTGACTTAACCTGGGGATACAGCGAATCTACACCGATTTTGCAAAACGTTTCTTTAAAAATACCCGAAGGTTCGATGGTCGGCATCTTGGGAAGGACCGGTTCGGGGAAATCGACCCTTTTAAAAACCCTGACCCGTACGGTGGATCCTCCCGAAGGAACTGTTTTTGTTAAGGGCTTGGATGTTCGGCATTGGGACCTGGGCGCCCTTCGGCGTATCTTCGGCGTAACGCCCCAGGATTCCTATTTGTTTTCCGATTCCATAAAAAACAACGTTTCCTTTGGGTTGGCCCAGATCCCACGGGAACCTACGGAACGTACGGAAACGGAGGACGTTCTTATAAGGACCGCCATTGAAATTGCTTCCATGGGGACCGATTTAGCCGATTTTAAGGATGGGTGGAATACGGTCATTGGCGAACGGGGACTGACGCTTTCGGGGGGCCAAAAGCAGAGAATCGCCATAGCTCGGGCCATGATTCGGCAAGCGGAAATTCTGGTGTTAGACGACGCGCTTTCCGCAGTGGATGTGGAAACCGAAAAGAAAATACTGTCGGAGCTGATGAACCAGCGGAGGGGTAAAACGACCCTGCTGGTATCCCACCGAGTTTCTACCCTCCGTCACGCGGACTACGTGGTGGTATTGGAAAATGGCAGGGTTATCGAAGAGGGGAGCCCCAAGGATTTGGAAAAAACCGAGGGCTTTTATGGAAGAATGGCCCGGCTTCAAAGTTTGGTTCAAGCGGAAAAAGGGGACCCTACGTAAATGGCAGAGTATTTTGACGTGGAAGAGGTGGTTAAGGAATACGATAGCCGTATCACCAAACGTATACTTTCGTATGTACGCCCGTATAAAAGCTTGGTAATCGTTGCGGTTATCGCGTTAGTCGTATCCACCGCCGGGGAATTGTACGTACCCGTTTTAATACGAAATATTATCGATACCGTTATTTTAGCCAATTATGTGGTGATGGATGAGAACGTTCTTGCCAATCCCGCGATGGATTTAACCGACCATACAAAAAAACTGGTTGCACACATTGAAAATGATTCAACGGTCGTACATTTTGCCCATCGGTACTTTTTAAATCGAAACCAAACAACCCTTTTAAGCGGTCTCCCGGAAAAGGAGCTTAAGCAAAAGGGCGTTCTTCTTCCGGATCAATGGTATCTGTTTCGTTTTACATCGGAAAGCCCCACCGGAAATATTGTGGAGACCCATGGAAATCTGTTTGTAACCGATACAAGCGGTGGAACAACCTGGGGAGCCATTCGGAACCAGGATCTGTACGGCCTGTCTATTCAGGAAATACGAATCATTAGAAAAAACGATTTCTCTCGGATCCTTGGTGCCGCTTTGGTGTTTTTGTTTGCCCTGTTGTTTATTTTAGGGGCCACCTTCGCGCAGACCTGGGTAACGAGCCTGTTGGGTCAAAAAATAATGAAGGATATTCGGCTAGAACTGTATAGAAAAACGGTGAATCAAGCCACATCCTTTATTTCCCGCCACCCTGTAGGGCGAATGGTAACCCGACTAACCGGTGATGTGGAAACGATCAACGAATTTTTTACCTCCGTCCTTTCGGCTTTTTTAAAAGATTTTTCGATTATGGTAGGTGTTTTTATCACCCTGTTTATCTTGGCTCCCAGGCTCGCTTTAATAGTCAGCGCTATTCTTCCCTTTGTTTTGATTGTTAGCGCGTATAGCCGAATTAGGGCTCGAGACGCGTTTAGGCGGCAACGGATCGCGTCTTCCCGGGTCAATTCTTTCCTGTCCGAACGGTTGTCGGGAATGCAGGTCGTTCAGTTATTTACCCAAGAGAAGCGATCTTCCATGGAGTTCGCCGAACGGAGTAACGAACTTCTGTCCGCCAATTTGGGAGAAATGTTTGTGGTCGCCACGTTCCGGCCCCTTATAGATTTTCTCTCCTTTTTTAGCATCGCCTTGGTTATTACCGTTGGGGGCGCCATGTTGCTTGGACTTTCCCTTTCCTTGGGGATGTTGATCGCCTTTATAAACCTTATTCAAATGTTTTTTTCTCCCGTGCAGGATATTGCGGAAAAATACACGGTACTCCAATCCGCCATGGCCGGAGGGGAACGGGTTTTTGCCCTGCTGGATACGGATGAAGCGATCCCCGATACGGGAAAAAGATCCCTGGGTGGCAAGGTTCTTGGTCATGTAGATTTTGACCACGTTAATTTCGCGTATAAAAAGGGTGAACCGGTTTTAAAAGATTTGAATTTCACCGTGGAACCCTCTGAAATGGTCGCCATAGTCGGCTATACCGGAGCGGGAAAAACTACCATTACCCAAGTCCTTACCCGAATGTGGGATATCCAATCGGGCTCTATCCGTTTAGACGGGATCCCGATTCAAGAGCTTCCGTTAGCCGAACTCCGCCGTTCCGTTCTTCCGGTTTTACAGGAAGTATTTCTTTTTTCTATGACCGTGGCGGATAACATTAGACTAGGGTTACCCCTTAGCGATAGGGAAGTAGAAGAAGCGGCTCGGGCCGTCCACGCCCATGATTTCATATCAAAATTACCCCAGGCTTACCAAACGGTTTTATCCGAGGGAGCCACCAATATTTCCAGCGGTCAACGGCAACTGATCAGCTTTGCCCGGGTCATCGCCCATAATCCGGCGATCGTGGTTTTGGACGAGGCTACCAGTTCCATCGATACGGAAACCGAGCACCTTATCCAATTGGGAATGGAACGGGTGTTGGCCGGAAGGACCTCCATCGTTATTGCCCACCGCTTATCGACCATCCGGCACGCCAACCGGATCCTTGTCCTCTCCGGAGGCCGCTTGGTTGAACAGGGAACCCACCAACAACTTCTGCGACGCCAGGGCCTCTACGCGAGCCTATACCGGTTACAGTACGAATCCCACGCGTAGGGCCCGACGGGCCCGTTTCCTCGATAAACAGCTAATTTTTACAAGCCTACTGAAGGAGAGCGGTGTTTTTATCCTTTCCCCAACGTTTGGCCACATCGAAAGCCGTTTCTCCGGAAAGATTTTTTGCCGTTTTATTGGCCCCCAATTTGATTAAAAGGGCAATTTCCTCGGGAGTTCCCCGATAGGCGGCATAATGGAGAATCGTGTTATCCGCCGAATCGTGGCTGTTGATATTTTTTCCATCGAAGAGGGCTTCTATGGCGGCGTTTCCTTTGGCCAGGGCAACCGTGGCCGCCGATTCTCCATCGACGGCGGTGGAAAAGGCGTCGGCTCCCGCGTCGATCAGGATTCGAGCGGTATCCCAACTTCCTTCGTCCACCGCCCGTCGAAGCGGAGTTTTTCCATCCGAATCGATGACCGAAAGGCTCGCGCCTAAATTGATAATGGTTTGAATGATAGTACCGCTGGAGTGCTGGGCCACGGCGATATGCAGGGGCGATTGTCCCCTATCGTCGTAGGAAGAAAGCCTATCCTTGGTTAAAAGCGTGGAAACCATATTGGCGGAGGTGGAAAGGGCCACCTGAAAGGGTGTTTGTCCCGATCCGTTTTCGGCGTGTATGGAGACTCCTCGTCCCAGGAGCAGGGTTGTCATATCTTGACGGTTCAAGGCCACGGCGATATGCAGAGGTGTATCCCCTCGACTGTTTCGGGCCATAGGATCGGCGCCCTGGTCTAAAAGGGTTTCCATCAAAGATGGGTTTCCCGCCATGACCGCTTCC
This sequence comes from uncultured Treponema sp., assembly GCA_964425215.1. Classification (GTDB taxonomy): domain Bacteria; phylum Spirochaetota; class Spirochaetia; order Treponematales; family Breznakiellaceae; genus CAYRLW01. Next base: position 57,205 of record CAYRLW010000015.1, on the reverse strand, counting down.
ATAAGGGGTGTGTTGCCGTCCCCATCCCGAATGTCTAAGCGGGCTTTTGCTTTAAGAAGGATGGCGACCATATCGGGCATACCCAGCCGGATCGCATCGTGGAGGGGTGTTTTTCCCGCTAAATTGCGGCTATTAACGTCGGCTCCATCTTTTATCAATTCCTGGGCTCCTAAGGGCCCGTGCCAGCGAACCGCCGCGTGAAGGACCGAGTCCCCCATGGTGTCCCGGGCGTTCAAATTCGCTCCCCCTTGGATTAGGGCGCTTATGGTAGAGGGGGAATTGGCCTTTACGGCAGTAAAGAGGGGCGTTTCGCCGGTGGTGTTTTTCCGTTCCGTCGAAGCTCCCCGTTGAATAAGGATGGGAATGAGGGAATCCATTTTCCAGAGGGCCGCGTAGTGGAGTATTCCGTTACCAAGACCGTCTTTTGCTTCTAAGGTCGTAGAATTGAGCATCCACTCCCGTTGCTGAGGTCCCTGGGCCGCCAAAAATAGGGGACTTTGCCCCGCCGCGTTGGTAGCAAAGATGTCCGCTCCCCGGGATATCAACAGTTCCCCAATTTCCCGTTCATTTTTAACCACCGCTATGTGGAGGGCCGTATCGCCTATTTTATTCCTGGCGTTAATAGCCCCTTTTTTGTCCAAAATGAGGGTGATGATGGGAACATCCGCCTTAGCTTGTACCGCTAAATGGAGGATCGTATTTCCCCCGTTATCCCCCAGACCCACCGTTTCCGGTGTTATCAACGCTGTAAGGGCTTCGCCGTTTTTCCGCAGGGCTTCATCAAAGGGGGTGTTTCCTACCGTATCGGTAGCGAAAATATCGGCGCCCTTTTGCAATAAGGGGGGAATATACTCTTTCCTGTCCTGTTCTACCGCCGTATGGAGGGGTGTCTTCCCTTCCACGTTCCGGTTGTTCACGTCCGCTCCCGCGTCGATCAGCATTTTTTCAATTTCTACACCCATGTTTAAATCGATAGCGATCTGTAACGGCGTGTCTCCATGATCATCCCGAATGTTCGGCTTGGCTCCATGGGATAAAAGCAAGGCCATTCCTTCTTTTCGGACCTGCAGGGGCAGAACGATATGGAGCGCCGAATTGCCCTTGGCGTCCCGAATGTTTGTATCGGCCCCCTTTTCTAAAAGTTGTTTCATGATACCTAGTTGCCCCATTCGAACCGCCTCTTGGAGCGGGGTTGAGCCGGAGGCGCTTTTGGCGTTTATCTCCGATCCCCGTTCCAGAAGAAGGGTGACAAAACCCCCTTGACCTTCCCGGGCGGCGTAGTGCAGGGGGGTTAACCCGTCGGAGTAACGGAGGTTGTAGTTCCAGGTTCGGACCGCCGGGGCAAAGTACGCGTAAGCTTGGTTGTTAGAAAGGCCCCCGGCTTTAACAAGAACTTCGGCGATTAGGGCGTGCTGATACGAGTCTCCGTGCTCGTAGGCCCTATCGAGGGCGGTTTTACCAGCCCCGTCCCGTTCATTAACCACCGCTCCCAGGGCAAGAATGGACCGTACCGCCTCCAGGTTTCCCCGTTGAACCGCCATTAGGAGAAGGGTTTCCCCCTCGGAAGACTTTGCTCGAACCGTGTCTTTGGTCAATAGGGCGGCCAGCAGGGCTCCCCCTTGGGAAAAAGAACGTTCTGCGGGGCTCGGGCCGGAGGCCGGCGATTTAAGAAAAATATTGGCCCCTCCGACCACCAGAATTTTGGCCGTTTCGGCGTCGTTCTGGGCACACGCGATCCCTAAAGCCCTGCGCCCCTCGTTATCGCTCTGGTCCACCGGAGTTCCCAGGGAAATAAAAAACGCAACCAATGGGGCATCCCGTAATTCCGTTGCCCGGAGCAGGGGAGTTCGCCCCTTCTCATCGGTGGACCGGGGGTCCACTTTTCCTTGAAATAATTGTTTTACCCTATCCGTTTCCCCTTTTTGCATAAGGGTCCAAACATCATCCTCCTGTGCCACCGCAGGCGGCTGTTGGGGAGGGTTACTAGCACAGGATACTAAAAGAAAAGAGGCCTGCAACAAGATTATAAAAAGAGAAATACCCTTGCATTGTAAAAATTTCATACCCTATGTATCGACAAAAAAGGAAAGGAGGTGAATTAGAAATCCCGGTTTTTCTCTTCAGAACCGGCTAAACAGGATCAGGGGAGGGTAGAAAAAACGCGGTATTCCATCGTTTTTTATTGACAAAACCTCTTTAAATCGGTAGGATGCTATCACAATTTCCGCGGCGATGGTGGAATTGGTAGACACGCCAGCTTGAGGTGCTGGTGCCGAGAGGCATGGAGGTTCAAGTCCTCTTCGCCGCATAACGAAAAAGCCGCCGGCTTACATACCGGCGGCTTTTTCGTTATTTTCGGGATTCGACGCTATGGAACGCTCAGGATCCATACCGACATTTTCTCTTAAACGCTCACATCTTCATCCCCACATGGAAGGTCGGTTTTGTCCCCCTTTTCACTTTATCCATTTGCTTGCGCCCTGATGAATCCTCGGCCATACTAAGACCATAGGGGAGGATACAGGGATGAACTGGTCGTTTATTAGATCAAGCATAGAGGGCGGATTTTTCCATAAATATAGAGAATTAGTACGCTCTGAAGTAATTCCCTATCAATGGAAAGCCTTGAAGGATGAAATACCAGGGGCTCCTAAGAGCCATTCGGTGGAAAATTTCAGGATAGCCGCGGGGCATTCAAAGGGCCAATACGAGGGGATGGTTTTCCAGGATAGCGATTTATACAAATGGCTCGAGGCGACGGGGTTCTTATTGGCGGATGGACTTGAGTCGGACAAAGAAATGTCCCAGTGGAGCGAAGAGGCGGTAAACCTTATCGCGGATGCTCAACAACCGGACGGATACCTTAACACCTATTTTACGGTAAAAGAACCTACTCGAAGGTGGAAAAATTTGCGGGAGGCCCACGAATTATACTGCGCGGGGCACTTGATTGAGGCGGGGGTTTCGGTTTACCGGGGTACGGGCAATGAAAAAATACTCCAGGTGGTCCACAAATTGGCGGATCATATCGATCATCATTTTGGGTCCGAAGAAGGAAAAATCCACGGGTATCCTGGCCACGAAGAGGTAGAGTTAGCCCTGGTAAAATTGTATCGGTTAACGGGAGAAAAGCGGTATCTTAATTTGGCAAAATATTTTGTGGATGAACGGGGTAAACAACCCAACTATTTTGAATTGGAAGCGAAATCTTCAGAGTTTTTTACCATTTTTGGTATTAAGGATAATCCCTACGCCCAGTGTCATATTCCCGTTCGCGAACAGGTTGACGCGGTGGGTCACGCGGTTCGGGCTATGTACCTGTATATCGCCATGGCCGATTTGGCTAAAGAAACCGGGGATCAGACCCTAAGACAAGCCTGCGAACGTCTTTGGGTCAGCGCGACCAAGAAAAAAATGTATCTTACGGGCGGAATTGGTTCTTCGGCGATACAAGAAGCCTTTACAACCGACTACGATTTGCCTAATGATACGGCGTACGCGGAAACCTGTGCGGCCATTGGTCTTTTTATTTTCTCTAATCGAATGGCGATCTTGACGAATGAAGCTCAATACGCCGACGTAATGGAAAGGACTATTTTTAATGGAATTTTAAGCGGTTTGGCCGCGGACGGGCATAGTTATTTTTACGTGAACCCTCTGGAAGTCGTTCCGGAGGTTTGCGACGGGAGCCCGACGCATAGCCACGTGAAATACCGCCGGCAAGCTTGGTACGGCTGTGCTTGCTGTCCTCCGAATATAGCCAGGCTTTTTGGATCCCTCGGAGAGTATACGTACCATAGCGACGGTTCGGCTATCTACGTGGATCTTTACCATCAGGGAGCGCTAGAATACGATCTGGGTTCCACAAGGATTTCGCTCTATCAGCGGACCGAATACCCTTGGAACGATTCGGTGACCCTAGAATATACCGGAAGCGCTGACGCCGTTTTTGATATAGCGGTTCGTATCCCTGGATGGTGTCAAAAAGCTGAACTGAGCGTAAATGGAGCGGCCCTTTCATTATCGCCGATTACGAAAAAGGGTTATGCTCACATACAGAGAACCTGGTTCCCCGGCGACTCGGTTCTGTTGCGTCTGCCTATGGAACCGAGACGGGTATACGCCCATCCACTTATACGGAGCGATTGGGGAAAGGTCGCCATTATGCGGGGACCTATGGTATACTGTTTAGAAGAAGAGGATAACGGGCCCAATCTTCATTCTGTCGCCCTTCCTCGGAATGCCCCTCTGGTTCCCGTAATGGATAAGGGCTTGTTCGGCGGGACTATGGTCATTACAACGGAAGGGGTTGGGTTACCTAAGAAGGTTGAAGCAACCGAGCCCTATACCGATGGGGGAATCAATCCGCCTTTGGAAAAAAGACCCCTAACGTTTATTCCCTATTACACTTGGGCAAATCGTTCGCCCGGTGAAATGATAGTTTGGATACAAGAACAAAGCGATCTATGGAAGACGAGCTGATTTTTTCTTGGAAACAGAATCTTAAGGGCTTGGACGCCCACTATATTCAATGTGATGGCGGGTGTATCCATCATTTCCCATCTGGATCGTGGTACACCCTGCTTTTTGTTCTACGGGGAAAGATTTATATTTATTCGGAGCATATTTCTGTCGGTGTGGAGATGGGGCATACCTATCTATTAGCTCCCAAATCAGAAGAATGTTTTACGGCGGAAGCCCATGGTGATTCGGAATTTTATACCCTTTCTTTTAGAATCCAAAGGGATTGGGACAAGGAAAGTCCGTATGGGATGGAAATCCCCCCCTCGGTTTATATAAAAACACCACAACGATTAACCTATTTGCTTCGCCGCTATATGGATCTACAAAATTCTGGGTCTGGATCGGGGGCTACAAAAAGCGCTTTAATTCTTCTTGTTCTAAAACATGTGGCCCTATCATCCCTTTCCTCTTATCCTTTGATGGAAACAGATGCTACCCTCGAGTTTATAGCCAGTAAGGTGGACGAGTATATCGCGGCTCATTACCGTGAAAGCATTGGATCCATAGATATTGCCATGGAGTTACACTATAACGTGGGTTATTTAGAAAGGGTTTATCGACAAAGACGTTCCGTATCTATTCGAGAAGCCCTTTACAATCGTAGGGTTCGCGAAGTGGCGGCACAACTGCTGTTAAATAAAAATAAACGGATTGAAGATATTGCCAAAATGTGCGGTTTTGGGGATATGAATTTTTTTAGACGTTTATTTAAGCGGCAAATGGCATCGACTCCCCATCAGTATCGATTAAATCGGGGGACCAGGGAATTGTCCTATGCTTTCCGTTGATTTTGAATCGTCTATTGAACCGTTGAATGGCGGTCTTTTTATATCCCCTGGATTTGGAATTCACGAAACAAGGGTATTGGATTCCTACGAAATTATTTTCGTCACCCACGGGGTTTTAGAATTGTTTGAGGATGATAGGGTGTTTGAAATAAGAGAAAATCAAACCCTTTTGCTCTGCCCAGGGCACAAGCACGGTGGATATAAACCCTATCCTCCGCTTTTAAATTTTTATTGGATCCATTTTAAAAAAAGGGAAAATAGCCATGGAGATGCCTCGATAACACTTCCAAAACTCGCGACCATTAGGGACCGAGAATACGTTATGGAGCTATTCTCCCTTTTCATTTCAGATCAAGAATCCTTTGGCCCTTCAGAATTTTGCTTAAGTCAAATATTGACCCTTATACTATGCGAAATTGCCGATGCCGCGGAGGGGGAGTTGGAACTGAAGAATGGATCACCCCAGGCCGCTCCTTCAGCTAAACTCCTTGAAAGGATCCAAGGAGCTATCCAAAAAAATTATAAAAAACCGGTGGGCTCATCGGAACTTGCGCGGGAATTGGGTATAAGCCGGGATTATATGGAACGGGTTTTCCGCAAAAATTGTAAAAAATCGATAGTGGACGCCCTAAACGAGAAGAGAGTTTTGGACGCCCGTATCCTTTTACGATCCGAGGGGCGGAAAAATATAAGCGAGATTGCCTTTGCCTGCGGCTTTAACGATCCCCATTATTTTAGAAGGGTCTTTAAACGTTTTACCGGCCTTTCACCTACCCAGTTCCGGTCGATGGATGGAAAAAAACATATCAATACCCATTAGGGGTACGGATCATCTTCCCAGCTGTTTTCCCATCGCTACAAGGAACCGTTCCACGTTCTCCTTCCGAGCCGTGTGACCCATCAGCCCGACCCTCCAAATTTTTCCCGCCAGGGGGCCGAGTCCGGCGCCGATTTCAATGCCGTCCTCTTCCAGTAAGCGTTTCCGTACGGCCGCTTCATCGATCCCCGGGGGTACGGAGACGGCGTTGAGCATGGGAAGTCTATATTCCTTCTGTACCGGTAATTGAAGACCCAGCTCTTCCAGTCCCTTTACTAATTGCTCATGGGCTTTCTGGTGTCTTTGGTAAACCGCGTCCAATCCTTCCTCCAAAAGGAGGCTGAGACTTCGGTGCAGGGCGTAAAGCATGTTGATAGGAGCGGTGTGATGGTAGGATCGTTTGGAACCCTGCCAATAATCCATAATCATGGATAGGTCCAAATACCAGTTGGGGACCCTGGTCGATCGGCTTTTTAGCTTCGCTATACCCTGGTCGCCGATGGTAAGGGGGGATAGTCCCGGGGGGGATGAGAGACATTTTTGGGTTCCCGAGTAACAAAGGTCCGCCCCTATGGCGTCCACGTTCACGGGGATACCTCCCAGGCTGGTAACCGCGTCTACCACGTATAAAGCTCCCGACGCTTTTACCAGGGGCCCCAGGATTTCTACGGGATTGCGCACTCCCGTGGACGTTTCGGCGTGGACCACCGCTACCAGGGCCCATTTTTTTGATTTAATTTTCTTTTCCGCCACCTCAGGAATTACCGGTTTTCCCCATTCGAATTCCAACTCCTCCACCTGGGCTCCCAGCCGGCCGGCCACGTCGACCATCCGTTTACCAAAGACCCCGTTGACCAAAACCAAAACAGGGTCCCCTTTTTCAACCAGATTGACAAAGGCTGTTTCCATTCCCGCAGAGCCGGTACCCGACATGGGGAGGGTAAGGTTGTTGTTTGTCCCCATAACCGTCCGGAGCATGGTTTTAATTTCATCCATCACCGCTATAAAGCGGCCGTCCAGGTGTCCCACCGTCGGTAGGGAAAGGGCAGAGTATACCTGGGGATAGACGCACGAAGGGCCCGGGCCCATCAAAAGGGTGTCGCTGATTTTATCTAACGCGGACATGGTAATTTTTCCCCCTATACAATGAGGTTTTGCGAATACGGAACCCTCATATAGTATCATGCTTGACGGTATACGCCAAGACAACGTACAAAGAATCCATGGAAAGTTGTCCCGATACGATAATGCCCATCGATCCCTTGGCCGTCGCGGCGGACACGGGGAGAAGTATTTTAGAGGCGGGGGGAGAAACCTACCGGGCAGAAAAGGCCGTGGCGGTCCTCTGCTCCCGGTGGGCCCTGGTAGACAGCCATTGCTTCGCTACCCCCACGGGGCTCATGGCCTCCGCTACTACCGCTGAAGGTCAGGGGCTTTCCCTGGTTCGACGGGTTACCAAGCGTTCGGTGGATCTAGCGCGGATTGGCCGATTGATGGAGGCCGTTGAGAGGGAGGAAGATCGTCCCCAGGGACCGGAACAGTTTCGTACTATTTTAACAGGGTTGAACAACCAAAAGACCTATCCTCTGTACGGTTCCCTCCTAGCGGCGGGTGTAGGAGCCTTCTTTTTTACGCTCCTCTTTCAGGGTTCCGTGGGGGATGCCTTTTCCGCTTTCTTCGTGGGTTTGGGTATTAAGCTTGCCTTAGTTATCGCTAGCCGATACGCTCTTCCTGATTTTATCGCCAATATGGTAGGAGGTTCGGTCGCGGCGCTGGTCTCCATGCTGTTGGGTTGGCTGTTTCCACAGATCCATGGGGATACGGTGATTATCGGAGCCATTATGCTGTTAGTTCCGGGGCTGGCGACGGTGAACGCCATACGGGATACCATCGCGGGGGACCTGGTAGCCGGAGGCGCCCGGTTAGCGGACGCGGTGATGGCCGCCGCGGCAATTTCGTTGGGAGTAGCCTTTGTTTTGTCCGTGGCGGGAACCATAGAGAGGATACACCCGTGAACGATCCCTGGGGCATATTGTGGGCTGGCCTCGCCTCCGGAGCTTTCGGCGTTCTTTTTAACGTTCGATTTCGGGATATTCCCGCGGTTATTTTTAGCGGTTCCCTGGGTTGGGCCCTGTACCTAGGTACCCTGGCTCTGAATCCCCATGGCCCGGCTTTTTTCTTTGCTTCCATGGGCATAGCCCTTTACGGCGAAATAGCGGGTCATTTTTTACATCGTCCCGCTACCACCTTTTTAGTGTGCGCCCTTATTCCCCTGGTGCCCGGCGGTGGGATGTACTTTATGATGTACCGATCCCTTTCCGGCGATTTAATGGGTTCTCTCGATGTGGCGTTTCAAACCCTGTCCACGGCCTTGGCTATCGCCGCGGGGGTAGCCGTAGGTTCAGCCTTCGCCCGTTTGAGCCGTCGGCTCTGAATCCTTTCCCTTGGTTTTCGACGGTGGGGTGATAAGTATCTTATCGATACGGTTCCCATCCATATCCATAATTTCAAACTGAAAATCTTTCCAACGGTAAATTTCCCCCGTTTTTGGAATTTCTCCCGCGATCTCTAAAATGAAACCCGCCAAGGTGTGATATTCCCGGTGTTCCTTAAAATAATCGGAAATGTGGAATAATTTTCCCACGTCGTCGATATTTACCATCCCCCCTAAAAGGTAGGTTCCATCCTGTCGGAGGATGATCTCTTCTCCATCCCGATTCACGGAGGATAGTTCCCCTACGATTTCCTCAATAAGATCCCGGATAAAGAGGGTTCCCGCAAGTCCGCCGTATTCGTCCATAACCAGCAGATACTGGGCCTCTCCCTTTTTAAAGGCTTCGAACGCCTTAAGGGCCGACATGGTCGCGGGCACAAAGACGGGCTTTTTCATCAAACCTTTGATGCCGGTCCATCGGTTCGCTACAAGAGCCTTAAGGATGTCATAACTGGAAACAATGCCCACCACGTTATCCAAATTACCGTCCACGATGGGAAAATATTGGTTTCCTTTGCTTTGGATCGCCAGGTTTTTAGCTTCCTCCGCGGTGGTGTATAGTTCTAACCATTGCAACTCGGAACGGTGGGTCATAAAGGTTTCTACGGGTCTATCGCCTAAGTAAAAAACCCCTTCAACCATGGTTCGCTCGTCCGATCGTACAATCCCCGCCCGTTCCCCCTCCAACAAAATAATTTTAAGCTCCTCTTCGGTAATGGATGTTTCCGTTCTTTCGTGAATTTTGAAAAGTTTTAATAGCAAACCGGAGGTACGGGAAAGGAAAATAACGATGGGGTTAAAAAGCAAGGCCACCCATTCCAAAAGGGGAATAATTCTAATGGTTATCAACTCGGGATTGGAAAGGGCTATCCTTTTGGGAACCAGTTCTCCGATAAGGATTGAAAAAAAAGTGATACCGACCACGACGATGGCCACCGAAAGACCATTAGCCCAAGACCCCGGGATACCCCAATGATTCAAGGTCTCCTCCAGGGGCTTCGAAAGGGTGGTTCCTCCAAAAGCCCCGGCCAGGATCCCTATCAGGGTAATCCCTATTTGTACGGTGGATAAATACCGGGCCGGTCGTTCTACCGCAGTCAAGGCTTTACGTTGATTTTTTTTCTCCTCCACCACCATGGCCCGTAGGCGTTCTTTTCGGGAAGAGACAATCGCCATTTCGGACAGGGAAAAAAAGCCGTTTAAAACCAGGATGCCTAAAATGACACCAGTATCGCGGAGAGCCGTTAAGTCCATAGGGTATTCTATTCGGTTTGACTTGTAATTTCATCCCGTATAAGGGGCCTTACAATATGAATTCCCCCTTGAGAGGTTTCTACGGTTCTGTTTTTCCCGTCGGGGGTCTTTTCTCCAAAAATTTGGACGATGGGGAAACGGGGGTTCTCTGGGTTCACGTCCACCACCTGGCCCCTTTTTCCGTTGGATAATAGGACGTACAACCCAATGGGATAGATGGAAAGGGAATAGACCAGGGCCCGGACGATGGTATCGTCGTACTGCTTACCCACGTTTTTTAGCAGGTCAATCATTCCCGTATACCCATCTTTAGCGTCTTTATAGGGCCGGGGGGCCGTTAGGGCTTCGTAGGAACAGGCCACGGAGATTATTTTCGCGTACAGGCTGATTTTTTCGCTGGGCAACTGCTGGGGGTACCCTTGGCCGTTTTCCCGTTCATGGTGTTCCAAGCAGGCTACGCAAATCGTAAGGGGAAAGTTTAGGCTCCGCAGGATATTGTAACTTAAAATAGGGTGGGTCAAGATGGCCTTCCTCTGTTGGGGCGATAGGCTTCCGTTACCCATATACAACTGGGGTGGCAGTTTGATCATCCCAATTTCGTGAAGCATCGCCGCGACCCCCAGTTCGATAAGCCGATGGTTGGGGAGTTTAAGGTACGAACCGATAACCACAGAGATAATCGTGGATTTTACCGAATGGGTGGCCAGGTAATTTTCTTCGTTCTGGATTTTACCCTGAACCCGTAAAAGGAACCGACGATCTTGACGAACCACATCGACCAATTCCTTTACCGTATCCGCCACGTCCTTAAAGTTGATTTCGTTTTTTGTCACGTACCGGGTAAACAGGTTTTCCACGTATTGGTGCAGATGGAGATAAAAATCCATCGCCTTTTGAACCTGTTCCGAATCCCCCGAAGCGCTTTCGTCAGTCGGTTTGTCGGTCTCTTCCGCGTCCCCGGATGGGTGGGCCGCGTACTCCACCCGATTTTCCCCGTCGCTCATAACTTCTTTGAATTCCCATTCCAACAACGAACGGGCTAACTCTCCCGTAAAGGGCATTTCGGGGGCCGTTAAAATAAACCTTCCGTCTAAGAAAACCGGTTTTGTAAAGTAACTTCCCGCGGGAATATCTTTAATTAAAAAATTGTTCATACCCATCCCCCGTTGACCCTTCAATCCCTTTCATCTATCATTTTCGGTAATTATAGGAGAGTTTCCCATTGAAATTCAAATCTATTTTCATTTTATTCAATTTGGTCATCCTTATAGCCCTATTATTCGTGTGCGCCATGCCTTTTTTTGTGCTCGGCGCCGATTTTGCCCTGCCATTTTGGCGGTCTAACTGGCCCTTAGCCCTAATACTCCTTTTAATTTTAGCGGGAATAGACGGTTTTTTCTTGATAAACCAACGATTATTTACCCTTTTGGAACGGGAAGATTGGCCCGCCTTGGCTACTTATTTGGAAAACCGGATTATTCAAAAAAAACGCTACTCATCAAGACTGGTCCGTTTGTTGGCAAACACGTACCTGGTCCTTTCCGATTCCACTGCGGTTCTAACTTTGGAACAAAAGGTTAGCCAGGCCAAGCCCCAGTTGTTGGATAAGAACGCCCTCGTCTTCGGTCTTGCTCGGGTGTTATCGAAGGATCACGGGGGGGCGGTCTCGTTTTTTTCGGATCGTCTAAAAAATCCTAAGGTGGAATCCCCCGAATGGGTTCGGTGGTACTACGGATTTTCCCTGTTGTTGGTTCGAGATTTTCAATCCGCGGCTACCGCCCTAGTACCCCTCGCGCTGACAGCCCAGGATCCTTTGGTAACGGTTCTGGCGCAGGATTTTTTAGCCCAGACGGTTTTAAACGCGGTTCCTGAACGGCGAGAGGAAATAGAAGCCTCCGTTGCCCAAGCCAAGGTCCGGGTCCTCAAGACCCTGCCCACAAAAACCGCTTGGAATAAGGAACTTGAAAAATCCCGCACGGAGATACACGTGGTCATCCTGTCTAAATCCCTTGAGGAAGCGGGACAACGCCTTTATTCGGAGGTTAAAGCATGAGAACGTTCGCGAAATCTACAAAATTAGACGTGGTTTGTTACGATATCCGGGGGCCGGTCCTTAAGGAAGCAAAACGTCTTGAAGCGGAGGGGTTTCGTATTTTAAAACTAAATATCGGAAATCCCGCTACCTTTGGATTTAACGCCCCCGATGAAATCCTTCACGACATGATTATCAATTTGCAAAATGCCCAGGGATACTGCGATTCCCAGGGCCTGTTTCCCGCTCGAAAGGCCATTATGCAGGAATTTCAATCCAAGGGTGTGATGGACGTGGGGGTGGACGATATTTTTATCGGCAACGGGGTAAGCGAGCTGATAGTGATGGCCATGCAGGGGCTTTTGAACGCGGGGGACGAGGTGTTGGTCCCCGCGCCGGACTATCCGCTGTGGACCGCCGCGGTGACCCTGTCGGGGGGTAAGGCGGTCCACTATCTGTGCGACGAGGAATCCGCTTGGAATCCCGATCTGGGGGACCTAAGGTCCAAGGTCACCGACAGGACCAAGGCTATCGTGGTCATAAATCCGAACAACCCCACCGGGGCGGTGTACGATCGGAAAATATTGGAGGATATTGCCCAGCTTGCCGCTGAAAAAGAACTGATAGTCTTTGCCGACGAAATATACGATAAAATCGTCTACGACGGCTCTACGCATATCCCCATGGCCACGGTGAATCCGGATATTCTTACCATCAGCTTCAACGGCCTTTCCAAGGCCTATCGGGCCGCAGGGTTCCGCTCCGGCTGGATGGTTCTTTCGGGAAATAAAAAAATAGCCCAGGGGTATTTGGATGGGCTGGAAATGCTGTCTAACATGCGGCTCTGCGCCAACGTCCCCGCTCAATACGGAATCCAAACGGCCCTGGGGGGGTATCAGAGTATAAAGGACCTGGTATTGCCCGGCGGAAGGCTTAAGGAACAACGGGACGTCTGCGTTTCCATGGTAAATTCCATTCCCGGACTTTCGGTGGTTAAACCCCAGGGAGCTCTGTACTGTTTTCCTAAAATAGACGCGAAACGGTTTAATATTACGGACGATGAAAAATTCATTATGGATCTGCTTCGGAGTCAACGGATTCTGCTGGTTCAGGGGACGGGGTTTAACTGGAAGGAACCGGATCATTTCCGTATCGTTTTTTTACCCGATAGGGAAACCATTGCCGATGCGATGGGCCGTTTGGGCGATTTTTTAACCCACTACCGGCAGGAATAAAAAAAGGCGGTGCGCCTGGACGTCGTTGCGCGCACCGCCTACCTCGTGAGGTTTTGTTCCTCGATAGAATTTATATCGGTATGTTCCCCGGGGACTTTAGAAAATTTTAATAGGGTTTCAAGATGATATTGTACGTTTTCGTGAAGTTCCTTATAAAGACGGACCGAATACCGCAGGTGTTTTAGAAGAGCTTTCTTATCTGTCTCCGTTCCTGTCTCCATCCCCGTCTCGGTCCCCGTGTCCGTATCCTGGGCTTCTTCGTCGTTCTCCGAAAGGTGGGGAAAGAGAAAGCCCGCCACTTCTTTCACCGAGCTTTCCCGGATAGCCTGGTCTATGCGGTCTAACTCGGCAAAAAGGGAGTTGACATATTCCCTGTTCACGGAGAGCGGGCCTTTTAAAAGCGGAATCGCCTCTTCTACGCGACCATGGGCATGGAACGATAGGGTTTCAAGCTCCCTAAGGCCGTTTAAAAGGGCGTCGAGGGCTCGGTTAAATAATAGGGTACGTTCTTCTTGTATTTCCTGATTTTGCAAAGAAAGGGCCAACCTTCGGTCGATTTGGACCAGGAGAGCGTCAATCTCGTCCCTACGTTCGGGCAAGGAACGTAATTCCTGGGGCGAACGAAAGTCGGACAGCGGAATAGCCAAGGACTGGGTAGAAAGCCGCAGGGTCGATACACCGGGAAATTGGGCGAATCGATTTTGGAACCAGGCGGCGTACACGGTCAGCCGTTTATCCGTTAAAACTTTTTGTCCCGCCATATCGGTAGCCCAAAACGGCGCTACGTCCCGGAGCGCACGAACCGATTGGGTTTCGGCGGGCAAAAATCGGTACGCCTGTTCGTGGGCCCGTTCCTCAAAAAGGGCTCCTCGAAAATGGGTTTTTAATTCGGGATAAGAAAGGTCCAGGGCCCCCATAAGAATGGGATTTGCTCCTAAAAGTCGGGCAAAATCCCAGGCGGTAGTGGCCACGGACCCCCCCGCCCCCAGTTCCCCCTTTATTTCCAACCGATTTTCTATGAACCGGCCCAGGGGGAAAAAAGAAGACCCTAAAAAGATTCGTTTAAAGGGCTGTCGAAAAACCGAGGGATAGACCGCCGACTCGGTAATCAAAATACTGTCGGAGGTGGAACATCGATCCAAATGTCTAAAATTCCAAAACTGGGGGTCTACCACGACCACAAAATCCGGTTTTACACCCCGACTGAGCAACGCCCTAAGGGCCGTGTCCACAGCGATTACCACACAGCGTCGCGCTAATTCCGGGAGTAGGGGCAACAGGTCGTCCAATGTGGGCCCCGCCGCCACCACCAGGGCGGGAAAACCGTGGAATAGGCCTTGAAGTTCTCCGATACCCGGATAATCCCGGATCGAGTGTAGGTTGGCCGATAAATTCCGTACCCATCGTTTCCCAAACCGTTTAAGGGTCGCTTCGTTTATACTGGCTTTGGTAAACCAAAGGTCTATCGCTTCCTCCACCGACCGGTACCAGGGGGAATCCTTTTCGTAGAGAAGCCGGTTATATAACCTCCGCACCGGAGCCTCGGGAACGTCGCTCCATAATTCATCTAAAAACGGGATGATACGATCCGGTTCCAGACCGACAAAGAACCGCACGTTAGCTTTGTTACAAAGGGACCCTATATCCCTCGTTTCCTGCGCGAGGGCAAATACCGAAATTTGACTTTCAAGGACGATAAGAGGCCGGTCGGGGAAGCGCCGGGACACCGCTTCTACCAAATACCCTAATCCAAATCCAAAAATAAAGATCGGTCCCGGACCTTCTACCGTCAGGGCAATTTTTTCCGCTTCCCGCCAGGGGTCCCTGCTGGAATGGACCCACGAGCCATCGGCTAAGAGGGAAGGGAATCCGGAAGCGGTCGGCACAACCTGGAGTTGCCACGGTTGGGAGGAACCTGGGGCTGTCATTGTAAATCCAAGTGAATAACGGTTCCCGAGGTGATGGGACTTCCCGGGGCGGGGTCCTGACTCTTTACCCATCCGTCCCCTTGAATATCCACGGTGATATCCTCCCGAAGGAGCAGGGGGAGCAGTTGTTTTTTAGAGAAACCCCGAAGATCGGGCATTACGTCTTTAATGTCCGCGCTTTTGTCCGTCGGGATTACGATGGTTCCCGAGTGTACCGTCTGGGGGTTCCTTCCCCGGGGAATACCCAGATAATCCGTTAAGGCCTCCGCCGCGTCCCTGATTGGGGGAGCCGCTATCTGGCCGCCCAGGTATGACGGACCCTTGGGTTTTACAATTACATGGTAAAGAACCAGTACCGGGTTATCCGCGGGCACCATGGCCATACAGCTGGCGATGTAATCCGTGTCCGAGTAAGCCCCCGTTCGATGGTCGATTAACTGGGCGGTTCCCGTTTTTACCGCCAGGGAAAGATCGTCAATTTTGGCCCGACGCCCCGTGCCGACGGATGTGGTAACCGATGTCATATACGAACGCATCAGCTGGGCCGTTTCTGCGCTGATGACCCGTCTGGCCGGGGCGGGTTCGGCGGACTTTACCACCGAACCATCGCTGGAAAGGACCTTTAGCACTATCCGGGGGGGGACTAACACGCCGTTGTTGGCCACCACCGTCGCCGCCTGCATCATCTGGAGGGCCGACACGGCGATTTCCTGTCCAATAGCGATGGTAGGTTTAGACCGGGCGGACCAACGATCCACGGGGCGCAAAAATCCGGCGGTTTCTCCGGGAATACCAATGCCGGTTCTGTTGCCAAAACCAAAATTAATAAGCCGATTGTAAAAGTCTGCCGCGTCTATCTGGTCGGACGCGTAGGCTGCCCCGGCGTTGCACGAATAGGTGATAATTTCCCTCGGATGGACGGTTCCATGGCTGGCTAAACATTTAATGGTAACCTTTTCTCCTAAATTGGTCGTATGTTCGTATTTGCCGTCGCAATAGAAGGAACTCGAATCCTGAATAGCCCCGGTATCCAAAAACGTGGACAGGGTAAATATTTTAAAAACCGAGCCCGGTTCGTAGGCCCAAATCGCCGGTCTGTCCATGCGGGATATTTCATCGGAGTTTTGAATATCGTTGGGGTCAAAATCCGGCAAGGACACGTAGCCCAGGATATCCCCGTTTCGAGGATCCATGGCTAAGAACATGACCGCCTCTGCCACGTTGTCCTGGAGGGATTTTTCGGCGATTCCCTCTAAAATATTCTGAAGTCCCGTGTCTATGGTCAGAACCACTTGATTGCCATAGGGTTTTCCGTTACTGGGGCTTAACTCCTGGTTAAAAGCGTATTCGATTCCCGCGAGCCCCTGGTTATCCTCCCCCACAAACCCGATGAGGGGGCTGGCTAATTGTTTTTCTGGATACACCCGGCCGGATTCACCTTCCACGTGGACCGCTGGAAGCCTTCCCTGGGCCTTTTCCTGTTCGATGGCCCTTATTACCGACTGGTCGACCTTCTTTTTTATGTAGATAAAATCGGTTTTGGATTCCTCAATCCGTTGCTTCAAGGTCCCAGGATCGATCCCTACCAGGGGACCCAGTTCATCTGCGGTTGCTTGAAGATCCTGTACCTCCGGTCTCCAAAGGGTAACATTACCCAGCTGGGTTTGAATAGCCAAAATATGTCCATTCCTATCCACTATGGGTCCCCGTTCTCCGGAATTGAGGGAGGTCAAGCCCTCTACCCCTGGAATACCCGAAGTCATTAAAAATACGTACCTTCCCAGGACTACCAACGTCGATAGGGCAAAGAGAACTGCGAAAATGGTAAATCGAAGGCGGGAAGGGGGAAGGCTCGATGAGGTTCCGGGGTTTTCTTTCATCATTTTACCCACAACACTTTCCCGAGGATGGCGTCTAAAGGAATAGGCCCATAGGTTCTTGAATCAAAGGATTCCGCTTGGTTGTCCCCCAGGGCTATGAATTGGGAATTCCCTACCAACGCTCCCACCCGTTTTACGGCGATTTCCCCCAGGGGAGAGGGAAAAATAACGATATCTCCCCGTTGGGGAGCGGACCATCGGAATACGTAGCGGTTCGTCCAAGGAAGACGAAAACCATAGGCTAAATGGTTAACCATAACTACCTGTCCTGGCAAAAGGGTGGGTACCATGGACCGGCCCTCGGTTATCATAAAATCAAAAATAAAAATTTTTATAAAAAAGGCTACCAAAAAGGCCGCGATGATGGCGGAGAGGATCCTGTTCGGCCGTCGATCGCCCTTGATTTTAGATTCCATAGGGGTCAAGTATAATGCTCCCGGTCCTTAATGTCGATAAACCTACTATAATGAACGAACTTATATCAACGCAACGGATTCACCGACGATTTTCACCTTCCCCCCTTCTCCTTAAAAAATCCCCGCGGACCTTGAACCGGGGGATCCGGATTTACCCGGGAAAATCAAAGGGGGTCGTGTATCGGATATCACACATACCCGTTGGTCAGGTCCCTACTCCACAAAAGGGAAGGCTCTGGAAGAGAGTATCCTTGGTTTTCGCGGGTGTTTCAATACTCACCCTGGGGGGCCTTTTGTTCGTTTCTTTCCTTGGATCTGGTATTAAAACCGCACCGGTAAAGGACCCCCTGGAATTACGGGCGATGGAAACGTACAGCGGCTTGGGTCCTACCGCGAATGTAAATCCTGATCAGGGAGACAAAATCCCCCTGGACCTTATGGAAACCTTTTCTTGGGAAAATTACAGGGTCCGTAAAGGGGAGACCATTTCTTCCATAGCCTCTGCCCATGGGCTTTCGTTGGACGCCCTTATCGCCCTCAACGGGATTAGCAACGTAAAAAATCTTAGGGCAGGACAGCAAATACGGATTCCAAATATGGATGGGATTCCCTATACGATCAAAAAGGGAGATTCGCTGTTTCGTATTTCCGCCATGTCGGGAATTCCTTTAAACGCTATTTTAGACGCCAACGATTTACAGAGCGATGTGCTTCCTGTGGGAATGACGGTTTTTCTTCCCGGCGCTCGAATGCGGTCCGATGAATTAAAACGTGCCCTGGGTCAGCTTTTTATATATCCCGTCCGGGGCCCCTTAAGTTCCCTGTACGGATGGCGGAACGATCCCTTTACGGGGGTTCGGCGTTTCCACGCCGCCATAGATATCGCCGTGCCGACGGGGACCCCCGTAAAGGCGGCCTTGGACGGAAAGGTTTCATCGGAGGGGTACAATGGAACCTACGGTAACTTTATCATCCTCAGCCACGACGGGGGCTATCAAACCTTGTACGCCCACTTAAGCGCCTTTTCGGTTCCCAAGGGGGGACGGGTTTCCCAGGGACAACAGATTGGTTTGGCGGGTTCCACGGGATACAGCACGGGACCCCACGTGCATTTCGGTGTGTATAAAAACGGCCGCTCCATGAATCCTTTGGATTTTTTAAATAAACGATGAGGTATACGGGGTGATTTCTGCAATCCATCGCTTTTGAACGTACCCCGACGGGCTTTCTATTGCGTATTTTGTCAAAGATATGCTAGTATAAAGGAGGAACAGGAGGTTCCATGCGTAATCTCGTATTGATTTTAGTAGCTCTTATAGCGGTGGCTACTTTTATTCGGGCCTACGAAGCTCCTCGGGGAGATACTACCAAATCATTTTCCGTTGCTATCGAGTCTGTTTCCGAACAGTAGGATCGTACCCTTCGCCATGGATGAGCAGGCAGAAGGCTTTCTTAGTTTTAAGGCCCTTTTAGACGATACCTGTGACCGTCTTTGGGCCCTTGAGGTACGGTATTCTATCTATCGTATAGAATCTATGGTCCGACGGTTGGAACTTTTAGAGAAGGAACTAAACGAACTGATTCCCCCTATTGCAGAATCATCCCCAGTACGCCGATAATAGATTTATGAATTTAAGGTTTCGCTTTACCCTGCTGGGCTTTTATGTTTTTTGTCTGGCAATTTCCGTTTATGGGGCGGTTAATTTTAGCGGACTCGATTTAGGGGATACTAACCAACTGCTCTTTCAATCCCACGCCTCACCCAACGGTTCGCTTGAACAAAGCGCTCTCTTTATAGGGGATGTGCAGAAGTTATCGATCCGCCAGTTGACCCTTTTCCCGGAGAATATGGATGTTTTGGACGGCGGTAGAATTCTGCAAATTCGGAACGCCTACGGAACCCTTCGTTTATCCATCGCCGGTGCTCTTCCCCAAAGTATTAACGGATTTCCATCCTTTATGAATGGGGCTCCTGTTTTAGAAGGCCGTTCCGAATCCATGGCCCCCTCTCCCGACGGTCGATGGCTTTTAATTGTGGAACCGGTTTCGGCGGCCTACGGAAACCTTTCCTTGGTTTCCGTTACCACGGGGGAACGGACGGTTATCGCGAAGAACGTTGAGCGGCCAGGGGCGGTTTTTCCCGCCTGCTGGAGTCCCGATTCCAGGGTTTTTGTCTACAGTCGGGGGGGTAAACTGTACTATAGGCCCGTAACCAGCGACGGGATGGTGGTGGATGAACGGTACCGGCTGATAGGAGAGGGTCGGCGTGAACAGGTTGTGTGGGGATCGGGGGGTGATTTTTTCTATATCCGAGGTTCCACGGTGTACCGGGTACGGTCTTCAGAGCTTTTTGCCCGGGCTTTGTACGCCGATTTTTTGGAAATCGGTTTGGTCGCGGGCAAGATACCCTTTGAGTTCGATCCAAACTTTGATTCCTTCTGGGTAGCCCCCGATGGGCGGTCCCTTCTCCTTGCCAAGGGGGGCCGGAACTTGTTCTACTACCCCCTGGGAATAGACGATTACGGGTCCGATTTTCAATCCTCCCTTCCGTATCTTCTGTTGCCCCGATCCTGTGTGGGTTTACGGGTACTCTGGTCCCCCTCGGGGATCGTTACGGTGTTTGCCGATCTTCCTCCCTCGGAAAAAAAGCAAACCTTGCTGTACCGTCTCGATTTAAGCGGCGAACAGTTGCCCCAGAAATTTACCGCCCTAGAGGATGCCCTGGGATCGGGAGCTTCTTTGTCTCCCGATGGCAACCGGGCCCTCGTATGGGGTCCCAAAGGCGCGGCGCTGTACGATTATGTCAACTGGAAAGTTATCACGATTCTGGATAAGCGTCCCACGATCCAGGCCCGTTGGATAGGCAACGAGGAATTCGTGGTGGCCGACGACGCGGCCATAGAAAAAATAAGTATTTCGGGAAAACGGGACCTGATCTGTCTCTCCCAGGCTGAAAAGTATGGGTTTGAAGAAAAAACCGGCCTTGTGGTCGCCTACTCTGGGGATTCTTGGTATTCCACCGACGGAACTCGTCCGTGGCTTCGGATTAGCGAACCTAAAATACGGCGAGCCGCCACGGCTTCTTCAAAATATCGGGTGTATCTGGAGGATCAGAGTTCGGGAACCTACAGCAACCTCCCGATGGTACGGAACCTGTCGGGCATAGAAACCACGTCTCTTATCCTGCGGAATGGAAGCTCCTACGATCCCATTCCTACCGTCGAAAAGGATCCCCTGGGGCCCTCGGACCCCTTTAATCACGGAAAAAGAACCGGACGAAGGGAAGTGGCCCTTAGTTTTGACCTTATGGACGACGCGGAGGGGCTTCCCTTTGTTCTTAAAACCTTGGAACAATTTCAATTACGGGCCACGTTCTTTTTAAACGGGGAGTTTATCCGACGGCATCCCGAGGCCGCTCGGGAACTTTCTTTGACAAACCAGGAGATAGGTTCCTTGTTTTTCGCACCCATCGATGTTTCGGATTCTCGATACCGGATCGACGATGATTTTATACGCCGGGGTTTAGCCAGGAACGAGGATGAGTATTTCCAAGCCACGGGGCGGGAGCTTTCCCTCCTATGGCACGCTCCCTACTATTCTCTGGCACCCCAAATACAAAGGGTAGCGCTCCAAGCGGGGTACCGAACCGTAGGCCGGGATATGGATCCCCTGGATTGGGTCAGTTCCCAAGACGCCCTTCGGGGAGGGCTCCCGTACCGAAGCGCGTCGGATACGGTAGACTGGATAATGGAGCATAAACAATGCGGCTCCATTATCCCCATTCGGTTGGGTATTCCCAACGGAGGACGGCAGGATTATCTGTTTAGCCGTTTAGACGTTCTGCTGGACGCTCTGCTTCGAAGGGGCTACACGGTGGTACCCGTATCGATGCTCATGGAGCACGCAAAATGAGTAATCGGCCCCTGACAAACTCCTAGGAGCCTATAGGATTGGTTGATTTTAATAGCCTAAGGGTATCCCTTAGGCTATTAAAATTACGATAAACCCGGCTCTTTTGGGAGTTTGCAAGGTAAAAATTGTGGCAAGCCGCAATTTTTTTAATATTAAACGGACAAGTCCGACAAACTCCTAGCTTTCCTTCCTTTGAAAGAGGGACCGGTATAGGAGTTTCAGGGAATCGATGATTTGTACAAAAATATTTCCCCGTTGTACCGTCTCGTTTGCCTGGAGCGTTAAGCGTTCCAATTCTCCCTTATCGTCGGAAATTATCAGTTCGCCCACCGCGTTTCCCTTGGAGATGGGTGCCACGAGCGTGGCGGGATACTCTATCCGGTAATGAAGGTTGGTTCCCCGGTCCGAACGAACGGTTTTTATCAACGATTCTGAAGATACGACGCTAAGTTCCCGTTTATCGCCCTTGTAAACCCGTACCGGTTCCAGGGCAGGCAACCCGGGCCTAAGGGTTTTGAAATTTTCAAATCCCCAGGTTAAAAGGTTTTCTCCGTCCTGGGCCCTGAACCTGCCTCCCTGGGCGGAACCGGAACCCGGTCCCCCCAGCAGGACCGCCAAAAAGCGGGTCCCGTTTCGCTGGGCCGTAAGGGCGATGTTATACCCCGATTCGTTGATGAATCCGGTCTTAAGCCCATCTACCCCTTCTATCGTATCCAGCAAAAGGTTTCTATTCCGCTGGGTTATGGTTCCCGGTCGGTTCCGGTAGGTTTCTGGCATATTTTCCGGCTTGGGGTAGGAAAATTCCCTAACCGAATGGTACTGGGCCAGGGCTTCCGGATGGAGTTTTAGGTACTGTTGACAAAAGAGGGCGTACTCCCGGGCGGTGGTGCTGTTTCGACTGGAAATTCCCGCCGGGTCGGCGAAGTGGGTTTTTACCAAGCCCATGGATTGGGCTTCCGCGTTCATACGCAGGACAAAGTCCTTAACCGTGGGAGCGAGGTGTAGGGCCGTCGCTACCGCCGCGTCGTTACCCGACGCCACCGCCATTCCTAAAATCAATTCCCGCAGGGTTACCCTTTGTCCGGGACCAAGAAACATAAGACTCGATCCGGGGCTTTGATTGACCGCCCAGGTTGCTCGAGGCAGAGCTACCACGTCATCCAGGGATACCCGGCCCGCCGCCACATCCTTAAGGGCCAAATGGATGGTCATCAATTTGGTCAGCGAAGCGGGAGGAATTTCCAGGTCGGCATTTTTTTCGTAAAGAACCACACCCGTATTGGCGTCCATAATAAGGGCCGAACGGGAAAGTACCCGAGGAATAGGTACGCTTTCCTGAAAGCCCAGGGAGTTAAGACTCGGATTGGTAAGTCGGTTAGAAAACCCCGCCGCCTTTACGGAAAATAAGGAAATTCCCATAAACAAAAAAGAAAAAACCAAAAAATTAAATCGGCGTACCATAGGATCCCTTAAAACTCCGCCTGCCCCACAGCCCGGGGGTAGGGAATAACATCCCTGATGTTGGTCATCCCGGTAACGTACAGGATAAGCCGTTCAAAACCCAGCCCAAAACCCGAATGGGGGACCGTACCGTAGCGACGGAGGTCCAAATACCACCAGTAATCCTCCGGCCGCATACCCAATTCTTTAATCCGGTTTTCCAAAACTCCAAGCC
Organism: uncultured Treponema sp.; assembly: GCA_964425215.1. GTDB lineage: Bacteria > Spirochaetota > Spirochaetia > Treponematales > Breznakiellaceae > CAYRLW01. The sequence continues at coordinate 34,250 of CAYRLW010000015.1, read as the reverse complement.
GTTCTTCCCGTTCCGACCCCCCGATAATTTCCCCTAAGCGGGGTACGAGCACGTCCATGGCCCGAACGGTTTTTCCATCCCCATTTTGTTTCATGTAAAAGGCCTTAATTTCTTTGGGATAATCGGTAACGATTACCGGACCTCCGGCGATTTTTTCGGTCAAATATTTTTCGTGTTCGCTTTGAAGATCGCAACCCCAATAGGGTTTAAACTCAAAGGCCTGGGGATTCTTTTCCAGTTCCTTTACCGCGTCCGTATAGGTCATGTGGGTAAAACGGGAATTTACAACCGATTCTAGGGTTTCCATAATCCCCTTTTGAATACGGGAATCAAAAAACTCTAGATCTTCCCTCGATTCCTTCAACACCGTTGAAAAGAGATGCTTAAGGAAATCCTCCGCCAACTCCATGTTGTCTTCCAAATGGGCAAAGGCCATTTCGGGCTCGATCATCCAAAACTCCGCCAGATGGCGAGTGGTGTTCGAATTTTCCGCCCGGAAGGTGGGTCCAAAGGTGTAGACCCGTGATAGGGCCGTGGCGTAGGTTTCGGCCTCTAGCTGTCCGGAAACGGTCAGGAAGCTAGGTTTACCAAAAAAATCCTTCGAATAGTCCAACCCTTCGTTGGAATGAGCTAGACGTTGTAAATCCAGGGTGGTTACCTGGAACATGGCCCCCGCGCCTTCGCAGTCGCTGGCGGTAATAATGGGGGTGTGGATATACTGAAAACCCCTGTGCTGAAAAAATTCGTGGATAGCGAAGGCCAATCGGCTTCGTACTCGGGCCACCGCGCCAAAGGTGTTGGTTCGGGCTCTTAGGTGGGCGTTTTCCCTGAGAAACTCGAAGGAGTGTTTCTTTTTTTGGAGCGGAAAAGTTTCGGTAGGAGCGTCGCCGATAAGCTGTAACGATTGGGCCGCCACTTCTACCGACTGTCCCGCCGCGGGGGAGGGTATAAGGTTACCCCGGATCTCCACGGAAGCTCCGGTTCCCAAGGAGGAAAGGGCGGCTAGGGTTTCTTGGCCCAGGGGGGTATTGCGGTCAAAGGTACACTGAAGACTTTTAAAGCAGGACCCGTCGTTTACTTCAACGAAAACTAAATTTTTAAGATCCCGTTTCGTTCGTACCCAGCCGCGGATAAAAAGTTCTTGGCCGTCCGCCGGGAATGTTAAGATTTCTTTGATCAGGGGGTTCATCATAATGGTTCCCAGTATACCTTTTTTCGTGTTTTATAGTCAAAGGTCCTCTATAGGGTTGTCTGATTTTCGGTTCTTTATTCCATAACCGTAGCGTTTTTTCTCTCTTTTTATACCACCGACCATATTGCATAAGTATACAAAATATGGTACCTGTTAATGTATAAATATACAAAGAGGAGGCTCTATGAATATTTCGGAATATCTTTCCAAGGTCCAGGAAAACAACCGAATTGAAATGGATTTGTACAATAAGTACAACGTAAAAAGGGGCCTTCGAAACGCCGATGGTACGGGGGTTTTGGTGGGCCTTACCAGGGTAGGGGACGTCCATGGGTATATTATGGACGAGGGTGAACGGGTCGCGGTGGACGGGAAACTCTACTATCGGGGGATCGATGTGGAAGATCTGGTTAAGCACGCCATCGCGGAAAACCGGTATGGGTACGAAGAGGCGGTATACCTGCTTCTTTTTGGCGATTTGCCCACCAAAAACGAGTTGGAAGATTTTTGCAGAGTCTTGGGAGAAAAGAGGGCCCTTCCGGCAAATTTCGCCGAAGATACGATCATGAAGGTCCCCTCTCCGGATATTATGAATAAGTTGGCCCGATCGGTATTAACCTGTTACGCCTACGATCAAAGACCCGACGATTTATCTCCGGAAAATGTACTCCGTCAATGCTTGGATTTAATCGCCTGGTTCCCCACCATGGTGGCCTACGCCTATATGGCGAAAAAACATTATTACGACCACGAAAGCCTGTTTATCCATACTCCAGCGTCCACCTGCTCCACCGCCGAAACTCTGCTTTCCCTTATACGGCAGGATCAAAAATTTACCCGTTTGGAAGCGGAAATCCTCGATCTTGCATTGATTCTTCACGCGGAACACGGGGGCGGTAATAATTCCACCTTCGCGGTACACCTTATTTCATCCGCCGATACGGATACCTATTCGGCCATCGCGGCGGGGGTGGGTTCGCTTAAGGGCTTTAAGCACGGGGGAGCCAATATCAAAGTGATGGGAATGATGGAAGATATAAAAAAGAACGTAAAAAAGTGGGAAGACAAAGACGAAGTGGCAAGCTATTTGACAAAAATATTACAAGGGGAGGCCTACGATAAATCGGGGCTCATATACGGACAGGGACACGCGGTCTATACCCTCTCGGATCCCCGGGCTATCCTTTTACGGGATAAGGCGGAAATTTTAGCCCAAGAGCGGGGCCTGAGCGAAGAATTTAACCTGTATAAAACTATCGAGACCCTGGTACCGGTGGTGTTTAAGCAGGTAAAGGGTTCGGATAAGGCGATCTGCACCAACGTGGACTTCTATTCCGGCTTTGTGTACCGCATGTTGGGTATCCCCAACGAGCTATTTACACCCATATTCGCAATCAGCCGGGTGTCGGGATGGTGTGCCCACCGGATGGAAGAGATTATCTCCGGAGGCAGGATCATTCGTCCAGCGTACAAATGCGTTCAAAACCGAAGACCCTTCGTCCCTATGGCAGAGCGGTAGGATATAAAAAAAGGGTGTCCAGGAAATTGGAATTTCCTGGACACCCACCCCCTTTTTTGCGGCTTTTTTCAGGAGGCCGCGACTCCCCGAACAAAAAATATCGCCTATTCTTCTTCCTCGTGAACCCTGAACGCCTGTGCCGCCTTGATGACCTCATCGGCGATCTTGCCGCTAATGGGCGCGTAGTGGTCAAATTCTACGCTGAATGAGCCGGTCCCGCTGGTTATGGACCGCAGATCGATGGAGTAGCGCAACAATTCGGATTGGGGTACCTGGGCTCGAATTTCCTCTATTCCTCCGCCGATGGATTGTTGTCCTAAAATCTTTCCCCGTTTTCCCGATAGGTCCGACATCACGTCCCCGAGGTATTTTTCCTCCACGAAAACCGTTAGGTTCATAATCGGTTCCAACAGGGTGGGATTGGCCTGCTTCATCGATTCCCGGAAGGCGTTCCGGGCGGCCAGCTTAAACGCCAATTCCGAAGAATCCACCGGGTGTTCTTTTCCGTCGACGATTTTTACTTCCACGTCCACCACCGGATACCCGGCCATGACCCCGTTGGCCATCCCCTCTAAAACGCCCTTTTCTACCCCGGGAATATACCCCTTGGAAACGGCGCCCCCAAAAATCGCGTTGATAAATCTATACTTTTCACCCCGGGGTAGGGGGGCGATTTCCAGAACAACCTTACCGTATTGACCGTGACCGCCGGTTTGTTTTTTATGGGTATATTCGGCGGAGGCTTTTTTCGTAATGGTCTCCCTATACGCCACCCGGGGTACGTGGGTTTGAATATCTATCTTCTGATTAAGTTTGATTTTGTCCAGGATGATATTAACGTGGAGTTCCCCCATACCTGAAATTACCGTTTCCTTCGTTTCGGTATTGTACAGGTAACGGAAAGTCTTATCCTCCTCCGAAGCTCGGACCAGGTATTCTCCCAACTTATCGTCGTCTTTCTTTTGCACCGCGTTTACCGCCACCGAATGGACCGGTTCGGGTAACCGAAGGGGTACAAACGACAGGGGCGCGTCTGCGGAGGTAATCGTATCGTTGGTTTTCAAGGTCGTCGATTTCGCCAGTATGCCCACGTCACCGGCGTATAGTTCCTTTACTTCCTCTAACTTTTTACCCTGGCAAATATAGAGCTTTCCAATTCGCTCTTTCTTATTTTCTGTGACGTTAAATATATCCGAATCGGCGGTTAGTTTTCCTCGGAACACCTTGACCCAGGAAAGTTTCCCCGAAAATTGATCGTAGTTTGTTTTAATAACCAACGCCGCAAGACTCTTATTGGGATCCAAGGCCAGTTCTTCCTCGGTTCCATCTTCTTTTATTATAACATCCTTGGCGGTGGTAGGGTTGGGACCGATATCGGAGACAAAATCCAAATAGGGGAGAAGCCCGGAGTTCTTTGTGGCCACCCCGCAGAAGGCGGGGACAAACTTATGTTCCGCCATCGCCTCGATAAGCCCCGTATGCATTTCTTCCGCATCCAGGGAACCCTTATCGATATAATGTTCCATGAGCGTATCGTCCCCTTCGGCGGCCGCTTCAATAAGCCTTTCCCGGGCGGCGGACACCGCTTCCTTGTATTCCTCGGGAATTTCCGCGCTCTTTTCAATCCCATCACCCTGAACAAAGTAGGCCTTTTCGTTTAAAACATCGATGACCCCTTTGTACGAAGAACCGCTTCCCATGGGTAGACAAACGGGGATAGGATCGACTTTGAATTTTTCCTTTACGTCCCGCAGGACCTTTTCGTAATCCGCCCGTTCCTCGTCCATTTTAGAGACGTAAATTGCCCGGGGCTTATTTCGGTTATTCAGGAGTCTCCATAATTTGATGGTTTCGATTTGGACCCCCGCTTGGGCATCCAAAAGCAGGGTAATAAATTCGGAAGCCCGGATTGATAAAATCACGTCCCCCACAAAATCCGAGGATCCGGGGGTATCAAACATATTGATCTTTTTGCCCTTCCAATCCACGTGTCCCAGGGCGGTATAAATGGATATTTTTCGCTCAATTTCTTCCGTGGTGGAGTCACTGACCGTTTTTCCCGATTCTACGGTTTCCGGTTTGCCGATAACTCCACCGGCGAAAAGCAACCGTTCAAAGAGGGTCGTTTTGCCGGTCCCGCCGTGTCCGGCTAACGATAGGTTCTTGATAAGATCCGTGGTGTAGCTCATGGTGGCGTCTCCTTGGAGTACAATAAATGTATTTAGCGACGATGTTACCATGATGGGGCCGACTACACGGATTGTCAAGAAAAATATTTTTCTGACAGCACGTTTTTTTAAACATGTCGGCTTTGAAAAAGCCTCTTGCGGTGTTTTCGCTATAACAATATAAATATTCGTGTATTTTAGGACCCTAATACTCCTAGATTTTTGAAATAGCCTCTAGTATAAAAAGAAAATATGATAGGATGGACCTATGGCACCAAAAAATCAGTACGATGAATCGAAGATAAAAACCCTCTCTTCTTTGGAACACATACGCTTACGCACGGGAATGTATATCGGACGCTTGGGCGACGGTTCCAACCCCGATGACGGGGTGTACATACTTCTCAAGGAAGTGATAGATAACGCCATCGACGAGTTTATTATGGGAAACGGCGAGGTGGTGGAAGTGGAGGTAAAAGACCACTCCGTAAAGGTTCGGGATTACGGAAGGGGAATTCCTTTGGGGAAACTCGTGGAATGCGTATCCATCATCAACACGGGGGCTAAGTACAACGACGATGTGTTCCAATTTTCCGTGGGTTTGAATGGGGTGGGAACCAAAGCGGTAAACGCCCTGTCTTCCCATTTTCGGGTAATCGCGATCCGTTCGGGACAGTTTGCCGAAGCGGTTTTTGAACGGGGTGTCCTAAAAAGCGAACGAAAAGGCAAATTAAAGGAAGCCCAGCGGGACGGTACCTACGTGGAATTTACCCCCGACAAGGAAATATTCGGGGACTTTGACTTTAATCTGGAGTTCATTGAACGGCGTATCTGGAATTACGCGTATTTGAACGCCGGGTTAACCCTTACATTAAACGGCAAGGCTATCGCCTCCCAACGGGGTCTCTACGACCTTTTGGCCGACGAAACTGGCGAAGCCTCCCTGTACCCCATCGGGCATTTTAAGGGAGAGCGGATAGAGTTCGCCTTTACCCACACGAACAACTACGGGGAAGAATACTTTTCCTTTGTGAACGGCCAGTATACCTCCGATGGGGGAACCCATCTTTCGGCGTTTAAAGAGGGGTTTTTAAAGGGCATCCAGGCTTTTTTTAAAAGGGACTATAAAAGCGAAGACGTTCGGGAAGGGACCACCGCTGCAATTTCTATTAAATTGAAAAACCCGGTCTTTGAAAGCCAAACGAAAAATAAATTGGGGAACTCGGATATCCGTCCCTGGATAGTCCAAGAAACCAAGGCTGCGGTGGAAGATTGGCTCCATAAAAACGCCGAAGCGGCGAAACTTTTGGAACAGAAAATTAGCTCCAACGAAAAACTTCGAACCGAACTAAATGCCGTAAAAAAAGAGGCCCGGGAAGCGGCAAAAAAAATTGCCCTTAAAATTCCAAAATTAAAGGATTGTAAGTACCACTTGGAAGACGGGGATAAGGGCGCCCTCTCGACTATCTTTATTACCGAGGGAGATTCGGCCGCCGGTTCCCTCGTTTCAAGCCGAGACGTGATGACCCAGGCTATCTTCGCGTTGCGGGGAAAACCGGAAAACATGTACGGTAAAAAACGAACCGCCATTTATAAAAACGAGGAATTATACAATATGATGATGGCCCTGGGCATTGAAAACGACGTGTCCGGGCTTCGGTACGGACGAATCGTTATAGCCACGGACGCGGATTTTGACGGCTTTCATATTCGAAACCTGCTTTTAACCTTTTTTCTCTCCTTTTTTGAGGAACTAGTCACGGGGGGGCGGGTGTACATCCTTGAAACGCCTCTTTTTCGGGTGCGAACTAAAAACGAAAGTCGGTATTGTTACAGCGAAAAAGAACGGGACGCGGTGGTTAAGGAACTGGGAAGTCAAAGCGAGGTTACCCGGTTCAAGGGATTGGGAGAAATTAGCCCCAAGGAATTTGGCCAATTCATCGGTCCAGACATTCGGCTGGTTCCCGTTTCGGTAAACACGCTGAAGGCGGTTCCCCAGGTCTTGGAATTTTATATGGGGAAAAACACCCCCGAACGGCGGGATTATATTATGAAAAATCTCGTGGCGGATATGTAGCCCGGGCCCCCAGCGTATAAGGAAAGAGGAATGTCCTACGTAAAAACACTGTTCGATCGGAATTTTCTAGAGTACGCTTCCTACGTTATCAAGGATCGGGCTATTCCGGATGTGGAAGACGGTTTAAAGCCCGTTCAAAGACGGATTTTGCATTCGCTCTTTGAAATGGACGATGGAAAGTTCCATAAGGTGGCCAACGTGGTGGGCCACTGTATGAAATACCATCCCCATGGCGACGCTTCTATTGGATCCGCCCTGGTGGTTTTAGCCAACAAGGATCTTTTTATCGATCGCCAGGGGAACTTTGGCAATATTTTTACCGGCGACGAAGCGTCCGCCGCCCGGTATATCGAGTGCCGTGCCACAAGTCTGGCTAAGGATATCTTTTATAACCCCAAACTTACCCCCATGACGGATTCCTACGACGGTCGAAATCGGGAACCCATCGTATTTCCCGCGAAAATTCCCGTGGTGTTAGTGATGGGCGCCGAGGGCATCGCGGTGGGAATGTCTACCAAAATCCTTCCCCATAATATCCTGGAGGTGCTGGAGGCCGAAAAGGCCTGTTTGACGGGCAAAAAATTTCAACTTTTCCCCGATTTTCCCACCGGGGGACTGGTAGACGTTTCGGATTACCGGGATGGGAACGGCAAAGTCCTGGTTCGCGCTAAATTGGACGTTTCGGACCCCAAACGGATCGTGATACGGGAACTCCCCTACGGATCCACCACCGAAAGTCTTATCGCCAGCGTAGAAACCGCCGCAAAGTCCGGACGGATCAAAATTCAATCCATTTCCGATTTTACCGCCGAACAGGTGGAGATAGAGGTTAAATTGGCCCGGGGAGTCTATTCTCAAGAGACGGTGGACGCCCTATTCGCCTTTACCGAATGTGAACAGTCAATTTCGGTAAACCTATTGGTCATAAAGGATGGACTGCCCACCATTATGACGGTTACGGAACTGATCCAACACCACGCGAACCAGCTGGTTTCTATTCTGACCCGGGAGTTGGAGCTGGAAAAGGGCGAATTGCTGGATAAGCTCCACCAGCGGACCTTGGAACGGATTTTTATCGAGGAACGAATTTATAAGTCCATAGAGGATAAAAAGACCGCCGAGACGGTAACCGCCGCGGTGATCGAGGGCTTTAAACCCTTTTTAAAAGAGATCGGAAAACGGGGCGTTACGGCGGAGGATGTGGAACGGCTCCTTAAAATTCCCATTCGCCGAATATCCCTGTATGATATCAATAAAGCTAAGGCTGAAATGAAGGAGATCAAAGAACGGATTGGTAACATAGAGGGGTATTTAAAAAATATCATCGCCTACGCCACGGGTTTTTTAGACTCCCTGATACAGAAAGTTAAGGCCAACGAAGAGCTGGGTAAGGGGAAACGGAAAACCAAGGTCGGCTCTTTTGAAAAAGTGGACATGAAAGAGGTGGTTAAACGGGATCAGGAGCTTCGCTACGACAGCGCCACGGGCTATTTGGGGACCGCGGTTTCCGGCGGACAGGTAGCCGCGGAGGTTTCGTCCTTTGACCGAATTTTGGTAATCCGCCATAACGGAACCTACAGCGTTATCGACGTGCCGGACAAGGTGTTTGTAGATAAAAACGCCTGGTGGATCGGCATCGCCGATAAGGAAGTTTTAAGTAAAACCGTTTTTACTATTCTGTACAAGGAAAAAGAAAGCGGCTTTCCCTATATCAAACGGTGCGTCATCGAAGGCTGGATCCTCGGCAAAGAGTATTCCCTGGTTCCGCCGGAAGCCCAGGTGCTCCACGTGGATAGGCGGGATAAATTTTCTCTGGTCGCTTACTATACACCGAAACCACGGTTAAAAATAACAAAGGAAACTTTTAAAGCCCAGGATTATTTAGTTAAGGGGCTGAAGGCGGGGGGAGTACGGTTGGCCAGCAAGGAAATAGATCACCTTGAGATAAAATAGGCGGGGACGGGGATACGATCCCCGTAGCCCCGTTTTACGCTACCGAAGAGGCGGATTCTTCTTTCATTTCATAAATAAAGCCCGTGTGGAGGCACAGCTCAAAGAGGTGGCTGCTCATAAACTCTTCCACCACCTTATCGTAGCCATCCTTGACCCGGATTACCCGGACCATGTAGCCCCCTTCGGTTTCCCGAAGCACATCTAAAAATTCCACCCGGTCGGCTTCACATTTGACGCAATAACGTTTCATTGGCGTCCTCCCTTTTTAATATCGGAGAAGATAGGGTGGGGATTAAAACTATTTTTAGAGTAGGGGTATTGACCGGCCCCGGTTGAAACAGGGAGAGAACCCTGGGTATAGTGGGTTACTATGGCTTCGGATGCCCACGCTCACCCCTTTGATTTGCGGAAACTCGAAGGCGATTCCCCACGGTCTAGAGAGCGGATTGCCATCGCCGCCAGCGCCTGGAACCTGGAAGAGTGGAAATACCACCGGAGCTTGGCGGATCAACGGCTCCTCGGAGGCGGGGCCCCGCTGGTCCTTTGCTTCGCGGTGCACCCCCAGCTTCCGGCGGCCGAAGGCGCGTCGGTACGGCAGAGCCTAGAAACCCTGGAATATTTGGTGGAAGGACATAGGATTAACGCGGTGGGAGAAGCGGGGTTTGACCTCTACGATCAAACTTTTAAAGCCACCTTAGACCAACAGGTACGGCTTTTTAACGACCAGCTTGCGTTGGCCCATAAAGCCCGGCTTCCCATGGTACTCCACGTTCGTAAGGCCATGGACCGGGTTTTTGCCCTGTCCCGTCTCCTTTCGGCTCTTCCTTCGGTGATTTTCCATTCCTATTCGGGAACCCTTGGAGAAGCGGAAGCCCTGCTTCGCCGGGGGGTAAACGCCTATTTTTCCTTTGGGACGACCATTGTCTTAAACCATAAACAAGCCATGACTGTCTGCGCGAAATTACCCGCCGAACGGCTTCTTTTTGAAACCGATGCCCCCTATCAGAGTCTCCGGGGCCGGCCTTACAGCGTTCCCGAGGACCTGTATACCATTATGGAAGCGGCGGCCCACCTACGGTGGGAAGCCGCTTCCACCGTGGCCGAGAAAGAGGAATTAGAACGGGTAAGCGATGAAAATTTTAGGAAAGCCTATGGGATCTGATTCATCGTTTTCCGAACGGACGGCCATGATTCTAGGCTCCGCCGGAATAGCAGATTTAGCAAACCGGAGGGTGTGCGTTTTTGGATTGGGTGGAGTCGGGGCCGCGTGCGCGGTCGATCTGGTACGCTCGGGGATCGGAACGATCGTAGCCTGCGATTTTGATGAGGTGGGGGAGACCAATCTAAACCGGCTCGCCTTTGGCCTCCGTTCCTATCTGGGACTTCCCAAAGCCCGGGCCTTTGGAATGTATGCCCGGGATATTAACCCCCAGGTAATCGTGGAAGAACGGGAACTCTTTATTTCAGGGGAAAACGCCTCCGCAGTCGTACCCCCGGACTGCGATTTTTACGTGGATTGCATTGATTCGCTCAACCCAAAGGTTCGTCTTTTAGCCCATCTTGTGTCGGCGGGGCTTCCGTTTATTTCGAGTATGGGGATGGGCGGTCGTCTTGACCCCTCTCGGGTCAAATTGGGCAACCTCTGGGATACCCACAATTGCTCCTTGGCCCGTTCGGTCCGTAGCCGGTTACGGAAAGCGAGGATCTCCTCGGATATCCCCGTTCCCTGCGTCTGGTCTGATGAGGATTCCCTTCCACCGGGGGACTACGATCCCCCTCGGGACGGAATTCGGGGTAGACCCCGGCGCCGTATCGCATCGGCCCCCTTCGTTCCCCAAACCGCAGGACACTTTTTAGCCTACTATGTGGTAACCTCGTTACTCGACGCCCTTCCTAAAAAATGATGAGCCTGGGTATCGGGTTGGTTGGTTCTTTAATCCCTTATTCCTAACGGTTTGGTTCTCCGAATACCCGGTTACCCGTCACGCCCCTAGGCGTTTCCGTTCCAGCAGGGGGCGTTCCAAAAGGTACTTTTCCAAAATTTCCTGTTCCCCCGGGGGAAAGGAGTCGAAGTGCAGAGAAATAATCCGGCCTGTTCGGGCTATCGAACAGAGGGGCGAAAGAACCCGGTCTCCCACCCGCAGTGAGGTCTGGGGAACGGGGGTTTCCAAGTATAGATTTTCAAGCCACCGGCCTTGATCCGGGAGGAACGAAAGTCCCGTGAGCGAAAGGGTTTCTATGGTTCCCGTAATCAATTTCCCGTCCTTGGGGTGGGAAAAAATAAAACCCAGGGTATCCCAGGCGTTGGGGCGGATCCGTTTTGCGCCCCGTTTCGCTTCCACGGGTATGTAACGGCTTAAAATACCCTGTAAACGATCCTGTTCTTCCAGATCGTCCAAATTCTCCGATACGATCCCGTTGACCCCGATATACGAAGCCTTTGCCGCCTCCTCAAAGGGGAAGTTGGGGCCCTTAAGAATCACCACCGCCGTTTTGTCTTTGGGGCGTTCGCTTCGGATAAATTGAACCAGGGTTTTCCAGTGTCGGGGGAAATCCTCGGCGCTGATGATTACCCCGTCGGGGTCCACCTCGTCGATATTGTCCATGGCCTTGAGGGCTTGACGATACCGAATAGGTTCAAAACCCAGAGGTTTGATAAAATAGGAGATCAAGTTATACGTAGCCTCGGAGGCTACCACCAAAAGAAGCTTCATTCGGACCCCAGATTAGTTACCGAGTAGTCTATGATCAACCAAATATTATCCCTTCGTTGTAAATAGTAAGTATATTCCTTCTTTTCAACATACGTCCCGGTCTTGAATTTTTCAAGTACCACCACGGTTCCCTCGTTGGCGCTATAGGTGGTCCGCTCTACGGTAAAATCGATGGGAATGGTCGCTATGTCCCCGTCCACCACGGAACTTCGCAGGTCCGCGCGGTACTTATTCAAAAGACGTTGACGGCCTTCCTCCGATTCCCCCTGCCACGCCCGTTTACGAACCCCATCCCGGTTAAGCATGGCTTCCAAATCTAGGTAGAGGAAAAATTTTTCCCATTGACCCTTCTGCCGGGCCGTTAAAACGTACTCTATCACCTGATCTGGGGGAAGGTTTTGACGAACCAAGATAGCTCCCGTTTCCACGTCCAGCGGTGTAGGCACTCCCTTTTGGTCCTGGATAGGGGGAACCATGAGGGTCAGGGAAAGACGGTTGGAAAAAATGGGCGTATCCGAGGGGTTTCGGAATAATTCGGGGTACAGTTTCGCTTGAACCACGTAGGCCCCCGGCTGGATGAGCTTAGCGTATTCGGTTAGGTCCTCGGTAAACGAAAAGGATTCTCCACCCTCCACCGAAACTTCTCTGAAATAGACCCGTTGATTTTGAGAGCGCTTTCTGATAAGAATTTCCGTGGGGTCCACGGCTTGGTTTGCCATGGTCCGAACGTCAAAATCGATGGAGAAGGGGCGTTCATCGGCCAATTTGAACCGATAGGTATATGCCCCCCGGTTTGTTAACGTTATTTGCACCAGAATAGGTCCGTTCCCCGCGTAATAGACCCGTTTGTCGAAATATCTGATAGCCAGATCCACGTCGTTTCCCGTATCCGCTGCGGATACTTTTTGTAGGGGCATAAAAAGGGTGAGCATAAGCATCATGACTATAAACAGACAACTGGTTATTCGTTTCAAAGTGGCTCTCCACATACAGCCTAGGGTTATACTACTAGATCGGTAAAAAGTAATGAATACCTTATCCTTTCCTGAATTCCTACGGCGGGTCCGGGCGTCGGCTTCCCTTTCCGAGGTAGTACGCGCGTTTAAAGCTCAAAAATTTCCCCTGGAAGTGGAAGGGGCCGATGGTTCTTTTGCCTCTATTTTGGCGGCCGAATTAGCCCAGTACGCCCAGGGGCCCCTCCTGATGGTTACTCCCACGGAAAGAGAGGCCGAAGAACTGGTGGCGGACCTGGGAGCTCTCCATATTGAAGCCCAAGGGTTCCCCTGGTGGGGAACCATGCCCTACCGGGATATGGCGCCCCTATCCAAGGTGTTCGGCGAACGGAGCCGAGTTTTAGCCGATCTGGTGGGCGGAAACATCAAAATCGTCGTGGTTCCCCAACGGGCCCTCCTTACACCCCTGCCTCCACCGGCGTACCTGGAAAGTATGCTGATCCTCCTGCAAAGGGGGGGAAAGATCGATACCGCCGCTCTGGCGGAAAAACTCTCCTCCTACGGATACACCCGGGTCCCCCGGGTTCAGGTTCACGGAGAATTCGCCCTCCGTGGGGAGGTCCTGGATGTATTTATGGGGGGGGATGAATACGCGTACCGGATTCTTTTTGATTTTGACACCATCGAATCCATTAAAACCTTCGATCCGGAGGACCAGAGCGGCGCGGAAACGGTATCTTCGCTGAAACTGCGGCCCCTAAAAGAAGTCCTATGGACCGACGACCGAATCGAGGCCCTGGAACAGGGCTTGCGGGGCTTGGAAGAGTTTCCCTCCGGGGGCGCGACCCTGTTAGAGCGGCTTATGACCCACCGAAACGCCGAGGGAGAAGAGCTTTTTTTCCCCCTGGCCTTTGACCGACCCGGTACCCTAATCGACTACCTGGGCGCCCAGGGTACGGTGGTATACTTTGACCGGGAACGGTTGGAGAATGCCCAGGAAGCCCTGGTCCGGGAGTACCAGGGCTTGTATAGGAAGGCCCATCGGGAAAAAGAAGTACCCGCCCCCGAACGGATCCTGTTGGATATACGGGCCGTTATAGCCTCCAGTCCCCGTCGCGTATCCTTTCAAACGATTAAAGGGAACGGAGAAGAGGGGGCCCTCCGGATCCCGCTTAATTGCGATCCCCCCCGAAGTTTTTTTGGAAACATCACCTACTTAAAAGAGGAGTTAACAAACCTCACGGCCCAACAATGGGAAATTGTCATTTTATCGGAATCCGATTCCCAGGGCGGCCGTATCGCCGAATTGTTAAAGGACCTTCCCGTAAAAATCGGGATACTCCCCCTCTCCGCGGGGTTTGCCCTACCGGATCTTAAACTCCTGGTGATTCAGGAAAACGAGATTTTTGGGCGCCGTAAACGGATTCCCCGATCCCTAAAACACGCCCGAAGCGCCGTAATCGATACCTTTGTGGAGCTAAACCCGGGGGACTTTGTGGTCCACGTGAACTACGGAATAGGTCTGTTCAAGGGAATTGAACGGATAAAGGCCCTGGGTCACGAACGGGATTATATCAAACTGGAATACGCGGAGGAGGAGTTCGTTTTTGTTCCCATCGAACAGGTCGATTTGGTTCAGCGGTACATCGGTAACGAAGGCGCCCCTCCACGGCTCGATAAACTGGGTTCTAAAAGCTGGGAAAACCGGAAGGGCCGGGTAAAAAAATCCGTCGAGGATATTGCCGAAAAACTTATCGAGCTTTACTCCAAACGCAAGGCCGCCCAGGGCTACGCTTTCCCCCGGGATACGGAGTGGCAGAACGCCTTTGAAGCCGCCTTTCCCTACGAAGAAACCGAAGACCAGCTACGATGCGTGGAAGAGATTAAGCAGGATATGGAAAGTCCCCAGCCCATGGACAGGCTCGTGTGCGGCGACGTGGGGTACGGAAAAACGGAGGTGGCGGTCAGGGCCTGCTTTAAAGCGGTCATGGGGGGCAAACAGGTAGCCTTTCTGGCCCCTACGACCATTTTGGCGGAACAGCATTACGAAAATTTTTTGGATCGATTTTCCCGATTTCCCGTCCGTTTGGGGATGCTTTCCCGGTTTGTGGACAAAGCGGAGACCCGGCGAACCCTGGAGGCGGTTAAAAAAGGTGAAATCGACATTTTGGTGGGAACCCATCGGATTATCCAACGGGATGTGACGTTTAAAGACCTGGGACTTTTGGTGATCGACGAGGAGCAGAGGTTTGGGGTTAAGGACAAGGAACGGCTTAAGGAACTAAAAACCAACGTGGATTGCCTAACCCTAAGCGCCACGCCTATCCCCCGGACCCTTCACATGAGTCTTTTGAAAATTAGGGATATGAGCCTTTTGACGACCCCCCCCTACAACCGGCACCCCATAGAGACGGTCATCGACGAATTTAACGAGGATCGGCTTGCCTCGGCCATACGACGGGAAGTTGAACGGGGAGGGCAGGTGTTTTACCTCCACAACCGGGTCGAAAGCCTGCAGGAAACCCAGCGGATGATCGAACGCTTGGTCCCCGAAATGCTCGTGGACAGCGCCCATGGACAGATGGATCCCCAGGATTTGGAAGACGTCATGCATAGGTTCATCCACGGGGGCTTCCACGTTCTCGTTTCCACCACCATCATAGAAAACGGCATCGATATCCCAAATGTTAACACTATCATCATCGATAGGGCGGATATGTACGGGGTTTCCCAGCTCTACCAGCTCCGGGGCCGGGTGGGACGATCGGACCGGGTAGCCTACGCGTATCTCTTTTATCCCAAGGACCGGGCTCTTTCGGAACTGGCCATGAAACGACTGCAGGTTATTTCCGACTTTACCGAATTGGGTTCGGGCTTTAAAATCGCCATGAAGGACATGGAAATTCGGGGCGCGGGAAACCTCTTGGGTAGAGAACAGTCGGGGGATATCTATTCCGTGGGCTTTGACCTTTATTTGCGGCTTTTAGACGACGCGGTACGGCGGCTTCAGGATTCCAATTATCAAAGCGAAAACGAAACCTACCTGGAATTGGAGTACTCGGGCTTTATTCCCGATACCTATATCGATTCGCCCCAGGAAAAGATGGAGGTGTACAAAAAAATCTCCGCCATCCAGAGTCGGGAAGAGTTGGAACGGGTGTTTGCCGAATTGACCGACCGTTTTGGTCCTCTGCCGGAGGAGGTCCAAAGTCTTTTATCCCTTGCGGAAATAAGAATTATCTGTAAGGATCTGTCCATCCTTTCGCTGAAGGAACGGGGCGGCCTGGTCCGGATAGAGTTTAACAAGGTGGCTAAAATTAAAATTGATCGGCTATTACGGCTTATCAAAGAAAGCGCCGGCAAAGTAAAACTGGACCCCAAGGCTCCCAATATTTTGATGTTGCAAACCGGAGCCATCGGCTTAAAGGAAAAAAGCGAATTTATCCGCGAAAAATTAGCCGCCCTGGTAGAAAAATAGGGCGGGGGAGATGGTATGGCGATAGAAGCGATAATATTTGATTACGGTAACGTGATTTCCCTTCCCCAGGAGGGTAATTCCATGGACACGTTGGCGAGCATCGCCGCCTTGGATAGGACCACCATGGAAAAAATCGTATGGGAACATCGGGACCCCTACGATAGGGGCCGCATGTCGGGAAAGGAATACTACCGTACCATGTTAGCCACCGTGGGCGTGGAATTGGAGCCCGCCGCCTTGGACCAGCTGGTCCGCGCGGACTTGGAAAGCTGGGCTCGGTTGAACCCCCAAACGGTTTCCCTAATCGAGGACCTCCAGCGGAAGGGTTTTCGTACGGGGATCCTATCAAACATGCCCAAGGATTTTTTAAACTTCGCCCGGGAACGGTTTAGCCTGTTTTCGAGTGTTGAGGTGGGTGTTTTTTCCTGCGATGTGGGGTACAATAAACCCGAGCGGCCCATCTACGAGATCCTTTTAAAAACTCTGGGAATTCCTGCGGAAAAGACGGTCTTTTTTGACGACATTCCGGCCAACGTGGAGGGGGCCCGGGCTTTGGGAATCCATGCTTTTCTATGGAAAAAAGTGGAAAACGCTAAGGATGATCTGCGCCAACTGGGAGTGCGGATTTAGTCGGCCACGGAGGAGGATTGGATGCTTAAAACCATACTATTTTTTATAGCCGTTTGGGGAATTATGATCGTGGCCATTCCTTTGGCTATCCTTTGTATCCTTTTAGGCCTAATCCCCGGAGTTAGGATGGGGGCGATTTTTTTACTCCGCTTTCTTACCCGGCTTTGGGCCCGGTTCGTTATTTTTGGAACCGGATCGGAGGTCTCCATCGAAGGGACAGAAAAAATTCCACCCAGCGGGGGCGTCTGCTTTGTGGCGAACCATCCGGGAGATTTTGATATCATTCTGGCTTTAGCCTTTATTAAGCGGCCCTTTGGATTTATCGCGAAACGGGAAATACTCTTTTTCCCCTTTGTTAATCTGTGGGTTTTTTTCCTAGGCGGGTTATTTATCGACCGTAAAAATGTGGCCAAGGCCCACCGTTCCATAGAACGGGGAGCCCGGCGGATCCGAAACGGCGGAGCCATGATCATCTTCCCCGAGGGGACCCGGAGCCGCGGAAAGGGGGTTCTGCCCTTTAAAGGGGGCTCCTTTAAGTTGGCGACCCTGGCCGGGGCCCCCATCGTCCCTGTAGCCATTTCGGGGAGCTACGCCGTGTGGGAAGAGACAAAGACCATACGGGCCGCCAAGGTCCGCATGGTCTTTTGTGACCCCGTCCCCACCGAGGGACTCCAGGGGGAGGACCGGCGAAAATTGGTCGATACGGTCCGTGACCGGATTATAGAAGTTTTAAAAGACGAATCATAACACCGCCTTTGCCGCGGTTGCCTGTATGGCGGCGGTGGAAAGGTTGGCCAAAGCCAGACATTCGTACAGGACCCGGTTTCCCTGGAAGTTAATGGAATGTCGGCGAATAATCCTCCAGGGTCCGTTTTGGATCTTCCCGTCCGCTTCCAACCGTTCGCCGATATTTTGGGTCGATTCCACCCAGTTCATCAGGTCCACGTTTTGGGTTAGGGCGAGGGGCTTCATGGTCGGTCCCACGATAATCGAAACCGGTTCCACCGTAAGGGACGACAGATCTCCGATGGGCTGGGTTTCGCTTACCGCCTTCGCCTGGAGACGGATCATCCGAGCCCGGGCGTCTGGACCGATGGTATCCTTGCTGGCCGCGATCAAATCCAAAAGATAGTTTCGAACCTCGTTTAATTCCTTAAAATTAAGGGCCCGCTCCGAATCGCTGGAAGCCTTAAGGGCCTTAGCAAGGGTGGAGATTTCCCGTAGGTAATGGTTCCGCTGATTCGAAGGAACCAGGTACATGACGATAATAGAGATGGGTTTACCGTCCGGGGCTCCGTAATCGATACCCGTGGGACTCCATCCCACCACGCACATCAGGTCTTCCTCAAAGTCTACCCGGGCGTGGGGACAGGCCCAACCCTTTCCCAGGGCCGTGTTGGTGGCCTTTTCCCGGGCCATGACGTTTCCCATAACGTCGATTTCCCGGGGTATCTGGGGAAACGCTTCAATGATGTGGGAGAGAAATTGGAGGGCATGGGTTTTATCGTTTTCCGGTAATTCAAAGAGCCGGCCTTCCTGGAGAGCGTCAAGAATTGTATCCATGGTTATACTCCTTCAAATTTTTTGATAAACCAACGTTTTACCCGGTGGGTAAGGATGGAGTAACTTATTAAAAATGCCACGATCCACAACCAGTAGGTCCACGGCAGGGCTACCAAACCTAAAACTGAAGCAAAGGGCGAGTAGGGGAGCCAACTACCCACGGCCATGATGAACAGGGTCGTCAACAGCATGGGCGCGGAGGCTCGACTTTGGATAAAGGGTATCTTTCTCGTCCTAATAATATGGACGATGAGGGTTTGGGTCAAAAGGGATTCCACAAACCATCCGGTTTGGAAAAGACTAGCAAAACCCTGTCGCTGAACCTCCGATAACGCGGGATCCAGATAAGCGCGGGCGTTGAAGAAAAACCACATAAGTCCAAAGGTCGCGTAATCAAAAATAGAACTCATGGGGCCGATAAAGATCATAAACCGCTTAATGTTGGTAATGTCCCAGCGAACGGGTTTTTTTACCAATTCGGCGTCCACGTTATCCATGGGAATGCCGGTCTGGGAAAAATCGTATAGCAGGTTGTTGGTCAAAATTTGCAGGGGTTGCATGGGGAGGAAGGGGAGCAGATAGCTCGCCCCCACAACGCTGAACATGTTGCCAAAGTTGGAGCTGGCGCCCATGCGAATATACTTGATGATATTCGCGAAAATTTTACGGCCCTCTATGATTCCCTCTTCCAGAACGAGAAGGCTTTTCTCCAGAAGAACGATATCCGCCGCCTCCTTGGCTACGTCCACCGCCGAGTCCACCGAAATGCCCACATCCGCCGCCTTTAGGGCCGTCGTATCGTTGATGCCGTCTCCCATGTAACCCACCACGTGGCCCCGATTCCGCAGTTCCTTGACGATCTGTTCTTTTTGAGCTGGGGTCAGTTTTACGAAAACCTTGTATTCTTCCACGGCCAGGGAAAATTCGGCGGGGGAAAGTTTTTGTAACTCGTTTCCTTGGATGACCTTTTCGGCGTCAATCCCCACGTCTTTACAGACCTTCAAGGTTACCAGCCCGTTATCCCCGGTCAAAACCTTGACCGAAACTCCGGCGGAGTTCAGCAGTTTAATAGCTTCGGTGGCGGTTTCTTTTGGGGGATCCATAAAGGCAATGTACCCTAAAAGGACCATCTGACTTTCGTCTTCCACGGTAAATACGTTTTTGTACTTGGGAAATTCCCGGTAGGCTATTCCTAAAACCCGGAAACCCTCGCTGTTGAGTTTTTCCACCTCCTCAAAAAGATCCCCCTTGATGATATCGATAAGGGGATAAATTTCCTCGTCGATTTGATAGTGGGTACAACAGCTATAGATCTCCTCCACCGCGCCTTTGCAGATGAGAACGTTGTCTCCCTCGTAATCCACCACCACGGACATTCGCCGCCGTTGGAAATCGAAGGGTAACTCGTCCACCAGACGGCATTCAGAAACGTCCAAATCCACGTATTCCAACACCGCCCTATCCAATAGATTCCGAAGCCCCGTTTGGAAAAAACTGTTCAGGTACGCGTAATTAAGCACCTCTTCGCTCGTGTTGCCGATGATATCCAAATGGTGTTCCAAAACTACCCGATCTTGGGTAAGGGTACCCGTTTTATCCGTACAGAGGATATCGATGGCCCCCAAATTTTGAATCGACGGCAGTTTTTTTACGATGACCTTTTTCTTGGCCATAGTAAGAGCCCCTTTGGCTAGGTTTACCGTCACGATCATGGGGAGCATTTCGGGGGTTAGCCCCACGGCCACCGAAAGGGAAAAGAGGAGAGCCTCTAGCCAATTTCCCTTGGTAAGTCCCACGATGAGGAAGACCACCGAAACCAGGACCACCATAAATCGGATCATCAGGAAGGTGAAGGATTTCACTCCCTTATCAAAGCTGGTTTCTTCCCGTTTTTCGTTGAGCTTTTGGGCCAGCTCTCCAAAAAGAGTGGACTTTCCCGTGTTGATCACCACCGCCCGGGCGCTTCCGCTGGTTACCGAGGTTCCCATAAAACAAGCGTTGTTTAGATCCAGGGCGGATTGCTTTTTTTCCGTAGGAATCTGATTCGTTTTTTCTACCGGAAGGGATTCCCCCGTCAGGGCGGATTCGCTGACAAAGAAATCCTTTGCGGTCAATAATCGTATATCCGCAGGAACGATGGCCCCCGCGTGAAGCAGAACTATATCCCCGGGAACTACCTCGGACATACGGATTTCCTGCTCCACCCCGTCTCTTAGAACGTAGGTCGTCGATTGAACCCGCTTACCCAGGACTTCCACTTCCCGGTTCGACCGTTCGTCCAAAATGTAGGAAAGACCCACCGACAGAAGGATCATGAAACCCACGATAAGACTGGAAGTGAACTCGCCGATAATGGCCGAGACAAGGGCAATAATTAAAAGTTGAAGTACCAGGGGACTTTTAAATCGTTCGAACATATCCCGCCAAAAACTTAGGTTTCTGGATTTGGATAATTCGTTGGGCCCGTATTTAGAAAGCCGTTGTTCCGCTTCCTTGTCGCTCAGACCTTGGAAACCCGTATTTAAAAGGGCGAATAAATCGTTTTGGGAACAGACACAGGAGTCCACCAGCCTTTTTTGGTCCCCCTCCGGAATGGATACGGAAGTGGAAAGGAGGGCTCCGTGGGTTGCCAGTTTGGTTAGAAGATTGGATTTCATAATTCATCTCCACGTTAGGTTGCGAAAACGCTTCACAGGGGAGATGAACTAAAGGGACGGCGTATTTAAAAGAAGAACCGCTCTTTTAGATAATCATCGGCTGTGGAAGCGTACCGCTTTGGTAAAGGATCTTCCGATTGGGACCGCGCTTGGGCGCTTAACGCAGACTGATGACTACTGCCACCGGGGTCTTTCATCCTAATACCCTCCTTCCACAGCAAAAATGAACAGCCATAGAGCCATCCGGGATGGACATTTTTTGAATAAACATCCAGACGCTAATTATTATATATTAAATTTATATAAAAGTCTATTCAAAAGAGGCTCTTTCAAAAGTAACAGACTTTTAAAAAACCTCTAGAGCTTTCAAAATTCCCTTTGGGCTATATAAATAGATGCTTTTCCTTCGTGGGATGAATAATAACTGATATACAGTTTACCGCCCCAGGTAACCATGCCGGGATAGGAACAATCTCCGCCGCTGGGGAGCTCCCAACGGGGAACAAAGACCCCAAGCCCTAGGGTTCCTAAAACCATGCGGGCTTCTATCGGTTTCCCCCTGGGTTTTCGGAGGATCCGACTGCCGATGAGGGGCTCTCCATGGTTTAGAAATATAAAATTAGGTCCTCCCAAGCGGATCCCCAGGGAAGAAAAACTCCAGGCCCTGTAGGGACTCTTACTGGTTCCCCAGTACCCCCGCGCGTCGCCCCCTTCTCGACGGACCAGGGCGTACAGGGTCCCCGAATCGGAGAAACGCAGGGTGGTCTCGTTGGGTTTCCCTTTGACCGGAAGTTTCCCCAGAGCCTCGTAGTTGACCCCATCAGGTGTAGTAAACAGGTAGAGTTCCCAGATACGACTATTTTTTAAACGATAGGATACCCCGTAGCCCCGCCCCTGATACCAATCAAGCCTCCATAACCAATCCCCATTTTCCAAAATAGGCCGAAGGGATTCCCACCGCCCCCCGTCGGTGGAAAAGGAGACCCGATTTTGACGGTCCACGTAGAGACCCTTTTTTATACGGCTTCCCCCCATTAACAGCATCAAGCGATTGTCCGGAGTTATTGAAAGTTTTGGATCCCGAAGATCCACCCCCCGTTCGGCGATCAGGCCTCCGTCTTCCCAGGTTACGGCGTCGGTGGATACGAGAACCCGTATTTTCCCTACGGTACCCGCGTGGGTCTTTCCTTCACGAAAAACGCAGTACCAGCGGTCTTGAAACCGGCACATATCCGTAAACGCGTTGTGGGGTGCGGCGTCCCAAATTTTAGAAACAGAAAAACCGTTGTTCTGAAGTGCGGGGGGTGTGCCCATTCTATTCTCCCCTCTGTGTCCGGGCCGGTACGTCGGTTCGAATCCTCAATGTTTTAAAATATGTTGACTTTATGGGCGCTAGAGGATTCGAACCTCTGACATCCTCGGTGTAAACGAGGCGCTCTAACCAGCTGAGCCAAGCACCCTAGGCGATAGGACCATAGCATACCTGGGGCTTCCTGGTCAAGTCGATGGGTTCATACGATAGGAGACCCGAAGAATGGTTAGAGGGGTACCCTTGGGGATACAAGCTAAAAGGGGCTTGTTAGGCGCGGGGACCCAGGGTATTCTTAATTCCTATGGATAAACTTATCATTAAGGGTGCCCGGGAGCACAATCTTAAAAATATCGATTTGGAACTTCCCCGGGACAAGCTGATCGTTATTTCTGGTCTTTCGGGCTCGGGTAAAAGTTCCTTGGCCTTTGATACGATTTTCGCGGAGGGACAGCGGCGGTACGTGGAAAGTCTTTCGGCCTACGCTCGACAATTTTTGGGCCGTATGGATAAACCGGATTTGGACTATATCGAGGGGCTTTCCCCGGCTATTTCGATCGAACAGAAAACCACCCATCGGAATCCCCGATCCACGGTGGGAACGGTTACGGAAATTTACGACTACTACCGGCTTCTTTTTGCCCGGATCGGTATTCCCCACTGTCCATCCTGCGGCAGGGAAATTCAAGAACAGTCGATCGATCAAATCATCGATACGATCCTCTCCTTTGGCGAGGGAAGCCGGGTACAACTCCTGTCTCCGGTGGTGCGGGGGAAAAAGGGGGAACATCAAAAAATTATCGAGGATGCGCGGAAAGCGGGTTTTGTTCGAGCCCGCGTTGACGGGTTGCTCGTGGCCCTGGAAGAGGATATCAAACTGGACAAGCAAAAAAAGCACACCATCGAAATCGTGGTGGACCGGTTGATCCTGGGACCGGAAACCCGATCTCGACTCGCCGAGTCGGTGGAAACGGCCCTGGAAGCCTCGGATGGGATAATGATCGTGTTGGAACAGGGCGAGGGCGGGGACCGGGAACATTTTTTTAGCATTAAAAACGCCTGTCCCGATTGCGGTATTTCGATCCCCGAATTACAACCCCGATTGTTTTCGTTCAATAACCCCTACGGCGCTTGTCCCGCCTGTTCAGGGTTGGGAGCCAAGTTGGAATTTGACCCGGATCTGGTAATTCCCGATCGATCCCTCTCTTTTAACGAAGGGGGCTGTGTCCCGTACAACCCCGATTCGGCGTGGCATCGGAGCCGCTTTGAAAGCTTGGCTAAACACTATAAATTCAGCCTGGATACCCCCTTTAACGAGCTTCCCAGCCGGATTATGAATGCGATTTTATACGGAAGCGACGAAGAAATCGACGTAACCTACGAAAATCGTGATAAAACCGGACGGTTTGAGTACCGTTCCCGATTTCCTGGGGTTTTGGAGGACCTTAAACGCCGGTATTTGGAAACCCAATCCTCGGGGATCAAGGAATGGCTGGAAAAATTTATGAGCCAAAAGGCTTGCGAGGTTTGCGGAGGCAAGCGCTTACGCCCCGAAGCCCTGGCGGTAACCGTTGGGGCTCGCTCCATTTGGGACCTGACGAATTTGTCGGTTACCGATTCGTTGACCTTTTTTGAAACCACCGTTTTTACGGATACGGAAAAGAAAATAGCCAAACAAATTTTTAAAGAAATTATCGCCCGTCTGGGGTTTATGAAAAACGTGGGTCTGGATTATCTTACCCTGGAGCGGAAGGCGGCCACCCTTTCGGGTGGAGAGGCCCAGCGAATCCGGTTGGCGACCCAAATCGGTTCAAGTCTGGTCGGGGTTTTGTATATCCTGGACGAACCGTCCATAGGTTTGCACCAGCGGGACAACCAACGGCTTATCGATACGCTGGTCTATTTAAAAAACATTGGAAATACCCTTATCGTGGTGGAACACGACGAGCAAACCCTCCGGACGGCGGATTACATTGTAGACCTGGGCCCCGGAGCGGGGGTTCACGGAGGGTACATCGTCGCTCAAGGAAGCCCGGAAGAGGTGATGAAGGTAAAGGAAAGCCTAACGGGGCAGTATCTAGCCGGGACCTTAAAGATCGATAAACCCCAGGAACGACGAAAAGGAAACGGAAAGTTCTTGGTTTTAAAAAATGTAACCGAGCACAACCTTAAGGGCATCGACGTATCCATCCCCCTGGGGGCCTTCACGTGCATTACCGGGGTGTCCGGTTCGGGAAAATCGACCCTCCTGTCGGACGTGCTGTACCCGGCGGTTTCAAACCGACTTTCCCGGACTAGCTACAGCGAAGGGGCATTCGGGAGTATCGAGGGTGTAGAGCATTTGGATAAGGTGATCAATATCGATCAGAGCCCCATAGGCCGGACTCCCCGGTCCAACCCCGCCACCTACGTGGGGATGTTTTCGGGTATCCGGGATCTGTTCTCTTCGCTTCCGGACGCGAAAAGCCGGGGTTACAAACCCGGACGGTTTTCGTTTAACGTCAAGGGAGGACGGTGCGAAAATTGTCAAGGTGACGGAACCATAAAAATAGAGATGAATTTTCTTCCCGACGTGTATATTACCTGCGACGTGTGTCATGGAAGAAGGTTTAATAAGGAAACCCTCGAGGTCCGGTACAAGGGGAAAAATATAGCCGACGTGCTGGATATGACCATCGAGGAAGCGGCCTCTTTTTTTGAGTTTATTCCCCATATAGCCAAAAAATTGGATACCCTGCTGTCGGTGGGGCTGGGGTACGTTAAGCTGGGTCAATCGGCCCTGACCCTTTCGGGTGGGGAGGCCCAGAGGGTGAAACTCGCTCTGGAACTTTCCAAGCGGTCCACGGGGAAAACCCTTTATATCTTGGACGAACCCACCACGGGCCTCCATTTCGCGGACGTAAAACTGTTGATGGAAGTGGTTCAACGGCTGGTGGAAGGGGGAAATACGGTTTTGATGATAGAACATAACTTGGACGTGATCCTTCAGGCGGATTATTTGATCGATTTGGGACCCGAAGGGGGCGATAGGGGCGGGGAATTGGTTTTTGCCGGGACCCCTGAAGAATTGGCCCACTGTTCCCGCTCCTATACGGGCTTTTACGTTAAAGAAATGCTGGATCGGAGGAAATGAGGTTCCCCCGGGATCGGTTTGGCGTAAGTTTGGTTTGCTTCCTCATGGGGCTCCTCGGTACCTTTTCCCTCGGGGCTCAAGACCTTTCTGCTTCGGGAACCCAGTTCCCCCAAAGCTCCGATTCGGTGGTCCCGGACGTTACGGAAATGGATATCCGTACCAGCACCCTGCTGGAACTGGTCCAATGGTGCCGCCGTTTAGGGTTAAGCGAGGGGGGCACCGCCCAGGAATTGGCTGACCGGCTCCGTTCCTATTACGGCATTACGGTGGCTCCCCCGGTGTCGGGCACCGTCTCGAGTCCCGCCACGGGAAAGCCAGCCCCGGGTAATCAGGGTGCCCAGGAAACCGCTAAGACGATCACCATCGAGTCGGCCAGGAACAGCGAATATTTTACCCTGAAGGTGGTAAACGAAGAGTACGCCCGTCTTTCGGGAAACGTGGTCCTGACGCTAAAAGATGGGGAAACGGTGTACCGTCTTTCGGCCAATGAAATCCTCTATAACCGGACGAGTAACAGTCTTTCCGCCACGGGGAACGTGGAATATACCAAAGAGGGTGGGGGAACGGTAGAAACCTTTAAGGGCGAATCCCTGGTAATCAATGTGGACAATTGGTCGGGGGTTTTTATCCATGGGGTTTCCGAACGGTCGTTGACGGGGCAAGAGACGGCCTACCGGTTCGCGGGGGATTTAATTTCCCGTTCCGCCGATGACGTTACGGTACTCAAGGACGCGGTAATCGGCAATGCCAAAACGGAAGACCAGTATTGGTCTATCAACGCGTCCAAACTGTGGCTTTTACCGGGCTCCGATTGGGCTATTTTAAACGGGATCCTCAAGGTCGGCGAGGTCCCCGTACTGTACATCCCTTTTTTTTACCTTCCGGGGGACGAAGTAGTTTTTCATCCCGTCTTGGGGTTCCGGTCCCGGGAAGGTACCTTTGTGCAAACTACCACGTACCTGCTGGGGCGACCTAAGGCGAGCTCTTCCAGCGAAAGTTCTATCACCAAAATACTGGGCTCCAGTGCGGAGACGGAACGGAAACAGGAGGGTATCTTTTTACGGAGTACAGGGAAACGGGTAAAAAATTCCGACGAAACGAGCTTGTCGGTTCTTTTCGACGCGTATACCAACCTGGGCGGATACCTGGGGACCAATTTGATAATCCCCAAAAGGGGAGTCCTGGGCCCTACGAACCTGGAGGCGGGGCTTGGGCTTACCCGGACGGTGTATCAAATAGGTTCTAATTATTATTCTCCCTTTACGGCCTATTCCCCCCAGAGCGATTGGAATACGAGTAAATTCTTTCTTTATGAGATACCCTTCCGGTATCGGATTAAAGCGTCGGGTTCCGTAAAGACCGACACCACAAACTTGATCTGGTCCTTCCCCTTCTACGCCGATCCCTACGTGGAACAGGATTTTATGAACCGATCGGAAGCCATGGATTGGTTCAGTATGTTAAACCAATCCACCACCTCCACGGTGGCTTCCAGCACCGTCCCGGTCCTTCCTTCCTACGAATGGCGGATCAGCGATACCACCCAATTCCCCGTGGGAAGCCTAAAACCTTACGTTAATACCCTCGCTATTACCAACGCCACGAGTTACGTAACCTTTAACACCCGATCTTCCACCCTGTACAGCGCCGACTCTAGCTCCCCCAACCGAACCTTCTTCTATCCCGATAAATTTACCCTCTTTTCTCTTACCGCGTCGGTCACGGGGCGGCCCTACGAAAGTCCCAGTCCCTCAGCGGGAACGCAAAAGGGAGCAACCACTGGGGATCCATTAAAAGACTGGGCTCCGCCCCGCTCCCCCTGGAAGGAAGATTCATCGATTGATCCGGGAGCCTCAGTTCTTTCGAATCCTGCGGATAGCCTCGGTTCAATTCTATCACCGCCGGCCCTTTCCCAAAAATTCGATACAACTTTCAAGGATTCACCGCTCCACTTCGCGGTGGACTACGCCTTTACTCCCGCCATGGCTTCGGAATTGCAATTCCGGTCCTCCCAGGAGAATTGGACCGAGGCGAATAAGGTGGCGTGGAATCAAGTGTCCTCTGTTTTGACCACCCTTAAAAATTCCGGCAGTACCACCGTTACGGTTACCGATCCTAACCTGGCCCTCTCCACGGCCCTCACCTTGTCCGGAACGGCGGCGGTCCAGGGTTATTCCTACCTAAACGAGCAGGCCGAGGAGTTTGACACCCCCGCAGAATTGGACGCCGCCAAACTGCGGGCCTATAACGGCACCTATTTTACCACCGCTTCAGAACTGGCGGTTACGCAGAAGCCCTTTAGCCAGGACCCCGTGTGGGGGGGCACGAATATTCAGTACAACCTAAAGGGCCTTTTAGCCAAATCGGTGTTTACAGGGACCTCCCAAGATCCGGTGTGGGACGTTCAATACGGAAGCTGGACAAAAAACGATATAGAAAAACATTATTTAGCGTTTAACCTGGAAGCCCTCGTACGGGATAAACCTCAAAATCTTTCCCTGTCGGCGGACCTGCCTCCAAGGGATCCTACGGTGTACGGAACCACAGCCCTCCGCGCTTGGCTATCCACAACCCGGGCTTCCGCGTCGGTATTTGACCCCCTGGGGGATCCGATCTATAAACCCGTTTCCTTTTCCGAAACCGTGGATTTTGGCAACCAGAGAAACCTTTCCCAGTCGGGAATTTACGATCCCGAATTGGGTCAATTTACCAGTCTCGTTTCTTCCGCCACCTATGGGGGATTAACCTCCACGTTTACGGCGGCCTACGATAACAAGTACGATTTAGACCCCCTGTACGGATGGAAGGCCGTGGTCGGTACCCAGCAACTGCGCCCCAAGAGTTTTACCCTGGGCTACACGAATTCGATCAAGGGCGAGCCCCTGTGGCGGGATCGGTTTACCTATTCCATCGATATAAACTCCAATGTATCCTTGGATCTTCAACGCTACACCTATTCAAGCCTGTTTTTTTCCCTGGGTACCACGGTAAAAGTAGCCCAATTTCTCGATGTATCCTTTAGCGCTAAATCCCAAAATCCGGTGGTTTTCAGGTATATCCAGAGTTTACCCTGGTGGGATACGCCGGTGGACCTGCCGGGACAGCAGAATATATGGTTCGATTTGGTGAACTCATTCCGGTTTGACAACGAGGAGCTACGAAAAAGTTCGGGCTTTAAGTTAAAAGCCCTTAGTTTTGGGGCTACCCACTATCTAGGAGATTGGAACGCCAAGTTAGGGGTGGATTTGGTCCCCTATTTGGATACCACCACCGCTCCGTTCCGGTACAAGTTTAACACCCAGGTCTCTTTCTTGGTTCAATGGGTGCCCATAACGGAAATAAAAACGGAAGTAGCCTCGGATTATACGGGGTTTTATATAAAATAGGTTGCCGAAACGGTAGGCTAGAATCGGTAATGGTCGAACTAACCGAGGAACCTGTCGGGCTGGTCCGTTTTTCATAAAAAAATTGTCTGTCACCGCGATTTTTACCTTGAAAACCTCCAAAGGAACCGATTTTATCGATATTTTTAGGGGTTAAGAGGTATCCTGGGGTCTTAAAAAATCAACCAGCCCGAGGGGCTCCTAGTTGACTTCGACGAAAGGGGTCTATACACTTTTACGGTAGAGGTTCTTTTTGGACGAGAGCATAACCATAGTTCTGGATAATCAAGACCTAGTAACGGGGGTTTGCGGAGCCAACGACGGCAACCTTCGTTTAATCGAAGGAACCGTTGGTGGACGCATAGCCGCCCGGGGCAACGAATTGCGCTTGGAAGGGTTGGACGAAAAGGGTCAACAGCGTTGTAGAGCGGTTATCGATAGTCTCATCGCCGCGGTCAAATCGGGGGAACATCCTTCTCCGGAATTTGTCAAAGCCGTGGCGGGTGCCATTACCGATACTTCCGCCGATGGCGCGGAAGGTGCATCCCCCGTGGATCCCCTGCGGGACGCGGTGATACAAATTCCCAACGGGTACGGCCGGGTCTACCCCCGAACCTTGAACCAGGCGGCGTATATTCAGGGGATTAGAAACCACGATATCGTGTTTTGCGTCGGTCCCGCGGGGACGGGGAAGACGTTTTTGGCGGTGGCCGAGGCTCTGCGCCTGGTGCTGGGCAAGAAACGGCGAAAGCTTATTTTAACCCGGCCGGTGGTGGAAGCGGGAGAAAGTTTAGGTTTTTTGCCCGGGGATTTGGCTCAAAAAATCAATCCCTACCTAAAGCCCCTGTACGACGCCATGGAAGCTCTGGTTCCCTACGAAATGATACGGCGGATGGAAGAAAACCGGGCCATAGAGATCGCCCCCTTGGCGTATATGCGGGGACGGAGCCTGAACGATTGCGTGGTCATTTTGGACGAAGCCCAAAACACCACCAAGGAACAGATGAAAATGTTTTTAACCCGGATCGGTGAAAAATCCCAGGCCATTGTAACCGGTGATACAACCCAGGTAGACCTGCCTCGGCGTGTGGATTCGGGGCTGATCCACGCCCTTTCTATTTTAAAGGATGTGGAGGGGTTGTATACGGCCTATTTAAATACGGGTGATGTGGTACGAAATCCTTTGATCAAAAAGATCATTCAAGCGTATGATCGTGAAACGAAATAGCGAATATTCCACCTTGGACTCATTTTTAGGGAAACTGCGGCCTTCTTTTTTACGCCCCGGTCCCACGGCGGCCGCGGCGGCGGGGTTTCTCATTTCCCTATTTTTCATCACCAGCGGGCCTCTGTCGGATCCAAAATTAGCCGGAGAACTGAGGGAGTTTGAAGTCGGTCGGGTGGCGGACCGGGATGTGGTGGCCGAACGGTCCATTTCCTACGTGGACGAAGACGCTACGCAACTGCGGCGGGAGGCGGAAGAGCGGCTCGTGCCGGCGGTCTTCCGATTTTCCGACAGCGCGTCCCGGGATTCCCTGGCCTTTTATCGTCGGTTTTCTTCCCTATCCCGATCTCTTTTTACCAAGAATTCCTCCGCCGAGGCTTTTAAATTGGCCATGCAGGCTGAATTTCCCGGCCTGTTTTCCAAGGATACCTTAGACGCCCTGTTTAGAAGTCCTTCCCGGCTCAAATTCCTAGATTATGGGGAATCGGTCTTAAAAATCATCCTGGATGGGGGTATTTTTTCCCTTCCCAAATCGGGTTTGGACGTTTACAACCCCGATACGGTGGAATTGATACGCAAAAATGAAGGCCGAATCGAACGGGAACGGATTCCCTACTCCAAGGTGGTTACCCTGCAGAGCGTCCGGGACCGGATTGTAGAAGTCAGCAAGGGTGGAGCCTATCCTACCTCCTTCGCTAACCTTGCCCAGGGTCTATTGATGCCTTTTATTTCGGAAAATGTTTTCTTTTCCTCCGACGATACGGCCCAGCGTCTAGAAGAAAGCCGATCCAGGGTTGAACCGGTGGTTAAACAGATAGAACGGGGCGATAGGATTATTAAAAAGGGATTTATCGTGTCGAAGGACGATATGATCCGTCTGCGGGCCCTAGGGCTGTCCCTTACTAAAAGCGATCCCGCCCACGTGATCGGTCAAATCCTGGTGCTTCTACTCGTATTCGGGTTTTTTATTTATCTGGTGAACCCCCGGGTCATCGGACGGCTTTTAAAGCCCACGGAGGTGTATCTGCTTTCGGGCCTTACGACGGCGTATATGGTGGGCGCGGTCTTCGCGAGCCGAGTAATAGTCAGTTTTGATTTTTTCCCCTCGTCTATATTTTTACCCACCGCGTTGGTGGTAATGTTGCCGGCGGTGCTGATGGGTCCCCGGGTGGCCTTGGCTGTGGCTATTTCATTACCCGTGGCGGCCTTCGTTTCCGGGGCCTTCGATCCATCCGCGTTTATTTTTGCCCTGGGCTCCGGTATGGTAGGGGCCTATATCCTTCAGGGGGCCGAACGGCGGATGGATTTGGTCAAAGCGGGGTTTCTAATCTCCCTGGCAAACTCCTTTACCGCCCTGGCGGTGCTCCTATTGGCCCGTTCCTCGTGGCAGGATTTTGCTCCGACTATCTTTTGGGCGGCCTTTAACGGCCTTTCCTGCGGCATGTTTGTCCTAGGTTTTTTGCCCCTTTTAGAACAGGCTTTGAACGCCACCACCACCTTTAGGCTGATGGAATTATCGGATCTTAACTCGCCCATGCTCAAGCGTTTGTTGACCAGCGCTCCGGGTACCTACAGCCATTCCGTCACGGTGGCCAATTTGGCCGAAGCGGCGTGCCGGGAAATTGGAGCCAACGCTTTAATCGCCCGGGTGGGAGCCTACTATCACGATATTGGAAAAATGGATCAGCCGGATTACTTTGTGGAAAATCAGGCGGCCTACAATAAACACGAGGAAATAGCCCCCCGACTTTCGGCCACGGTCATCCGGAGTCACGTAAAATTGGGGATTGAAAAGGCCCGACGGCTAGGTCTGCCCAAGGAAATTGTGGATATAATCGCCGAGCACCACGGCAATTCGGTCATCAGCTGGTTTTACAACGCCGCGTTAAAAAAGGAAGACCAGGTGAACGCCGAAGATTTTGCCTACCCCGGATCTCCGCCCCGCACAAAGGAATCGGCGGTGGTCATGCTGGCGGATACGGTGGAGGCGGCGGTTCGAACTTTGAAAAAGCCCACCATGACGCGGCTTGAAAAATTCGTTCAAGAGTTGATTATGTCAAAGTTTGAACAGGGACAGCTTGTGGAGTCGGAACTCACGTTTCGGGATTTGGAAACCATAAAAAACGCCTTTGTCCGTGTTTTGGCGGGGCATTACCATTCCCGGATCGAGTATCCCAAGAGTCCCAAGGAGATTCCCCTATGAACCGGGTAGAGGTACAGGTAACGGGAATCGATACTCCCCCATGGATCGACCGGCTTGAACGTTTCGCGGAAAAAGTGTTGGACCACCTGGATCATCGGAATTGGGATCTGTCGGTGGTCCTCTGCGATGACTCCACCATTCGGGAATTGAACAGCCACTACAGAGGAAAGGATGAAAGCACCGATGTTTTATCCTTTGAACTGGGGGAACCGATGGAGGATGAGGAGGCGGGGACCCGTTTTTTAGCGGGGGATATCGTCGTATCCCTCGATACCTTAAACCTTAACGCTCAATATTTTAAGGTTTCCCCGGACGAGGAATTACGGCGTTTGATAATCCATGGCATCCTACATTTGGAAGGTCAGGATCACCGGACCAACGATCCGGATGAACCCATGTTAAAAGTACAGGAAGATATTTTAAAGCGTTTCTCTGAGGAGCGTATTCTCCCATGAACCTGCGTAACCTATTCTCCAAATTAAAAAAGCCCATCGATCCATCCGAGAGCCCCGAATTCCAAAATTTAGAAACCGAACAAAAGGAAATGATTAGGGGGGTGGTGGAACTCTCGGATACGACGGTTAAGGAAGTCATGGTCCCCCGGATCGACACGGTTTTTCTTCCCGTGGATGGGGAACGGGAAGAGCTGCTCCAGCGTATTCTGGACAGCGGTCATTCTCGATTTCCCGTCTATAAGGATACGATTGATAACGTGGTAGGAATTTTATACGTCAAAGACGTGCTTCGGTCCTTGGTTCAGAACCAGGAACTGGATATTCCTTCTTTAGCTCGAAAACCATTTTTTGTGCCCGAATCGAAACACATCGACGACCTTTTGCGGGAATTGCGCCGCCGACGGGTTCATATCGCCGTGGCGGTGGACGAATACGGCGGCGTTTCGGGGATTGTCTGTATGGAAGACATCATCGAGGAAATTGTGGGGGATATTCAGGATGAATTTGACAACGAACGGGAGGATATTATAAAGATCGGCGAAGGGGTCTACCTTTGCGATGCCCGTCTTAATTTGGACGATCTGGCGGAAGAAATTGGAATTACCCTGCCTGCGGAGGATTTTGATACCCTGGGAGGCTTTGTCTTCGATCTTTTTGGGAAAATTCCGGTTAAGTACGAAAAAGCCCGCTACGGGGGCCATGATTTTATCATCCAGGATATGGAGGGCCATAAAATTAATACGGTAAAAATCGTACTCCATCGGGCCGAGGAAAACCTATGAATCATCCTTCTATCCGTTCTCTTTTTTTTGTTTTTTGTTTTTCCGGTTTAGTCCTTATTCCTTTGGCCGCCCAAACCGCCGGCGGAACCGATGGTAGTTCGACTTCTTCGGTCCTTTCCCGGTACGATCAGGGGCGTCAAGCCATGATCCAAGAGGATTGGTACGGCGCTGCGGAAGCGTTTTTAGAAGCCCTAAGGCTAAACCCCTCCCACGTGGATAGCATCTCCGCCCTGGCGGAGTGTTACTACCAGCTGGGAGAATACGACCAGGCCCTTATCTGGATTCGGAAAGCCCGATCCTTAGCCCGGGGAGATACGTCGGCGGCTAACTTGGAAGCCCTCATCCTTATCGCTTCGGGACAACTGGATTCCGCCGCTTCGGTGCTCACGGATATCCTTTCCCGGGAACCCTACAATAGGGATGCCCTGTTCGCGGCGGCGGAATTGGATATCGCTCGGGGAAAATCGGGTACTGCGGCGCAAAAGTACCGGGAAGTGGTCCGCCGCTACCCCGATGACCGGAAGGCTCTTCTGGCCTTGGCCCTGGTGTTGGGGTCCCTGGGGGATGCGGAGGGGGCAAAAAATTACGCCGATCGGGCCTTGGCCCAGCACCCCGATGATCCGAGGATCTACTATTACAGCGCCTACTTGGATTCCTCCGCTGGCCGCTTGGATAGGGCGGCTAAAAATTTAGAGGCCGCGTTGACCCTTCGGCCATCCTTTCCCGCCGCTACTTCACTTTTAGCGGTGGTTCGGTACCGGTCGTCCAAGTTTGAGGACGCGGCCCGTCTGGCGGATCAGGTCATCGCGGGAAACAGAAATGATGTCTCCGCCTGGTACTTAAAGGGTATGGCCCT
>CAYRLW010000014.1:0-68767 GCA_964425215.1 uncultured Treponema sp. | reverse complement strand
CGGCGGGCGCGGCGGGGTCGGCTTGCCGTGCCGCCGTTGGGCCCAGTAGCCGCGCGGCGGGACCGGAACGCCGGCGACGCGGCAGGCCTTGGCCAGGCCGACGTCGGAGACGCCGAGGCGCAGCGCCACGGTGCGGATCGGCTCGCGCCAGACCGCCGCATAGAGGGCGGTGCGCGTCAGCACGTGATGGACCATGACGGCGTCTCCTCTGGACGAGGCCTGGGACGTCTCGCCGCGGCATGATACCGTTCCGCTTGAGGCGAGGGCGGGGCGCTCTCCGAATTAGGGGAAAGCGCATGGCGCTGGTTTTGGTGCACAATGCCGTGGTGGCCAACCCGGCGCACCAGTGGGACGACGTCGAGGGCGTCCACTACCACTACCCGTCCAAGTACCGCGGCAAGATCGTGACCGGCGCGCCCTTCGTCTATTACCGCGGCGTGCATCGCCCTGGCGGCAAGCGGGGTCCGGCGGAATATTTCGGGGCCGGGCGCATCGGCGAGATCTGGCCCGATCCCGACCGCCCGGGCGCCTGGTACTGCGCCATCGACGACTATCAGAAGTTCGCCGTCCCGGTGCCGGCCAAGGTCGACGGCCAAAACCGCGAGGTCATCGCCGCCAACCTTTGGCGCGACGGCGTGCGCCGGCTCGACCCCCAGGTCCATGCCGCCATTCTCGCCGAAGCGGCGCTCGCGCCCGACGCGCCCCATGCGCCCGCTGTGGCTGGGACGGCGCCAAACCCGGCGCCCGTCGCGGCTGCGATCGCGGCGGCGGCCGTGGAGACGGCCGAGCTGATCGTGCCGCCCAAACGGGCTGGGCCGCGCCGCGCCGGTGCGGCCGGCGGCGGAGAACGCCGCAGTCGGTCGGCCAAGGCCGTGGGCGACTGGGCCGAGGCGGTGGCGCTGACCTATCTTCAAGCTCTGGCCAACGGCGCCGCTTGCGTGCACCGCGCCGCGATCGGCGAGACCCCAGGATGGGACATCGACTATGTCGACGCCGCCGGCCGCCTGCAGCGGGTCGAGGTCAAGGGCACCGTGGCGGCGGCCTTCACCGGGGTGGAGCTGACCGCCAATGAGTGGGCCGCCGCCCACGCCCACGGCGACGCCTACTGGCTCTGTCTGGTGGCCGACTGCCATACCGCCCGGCCCAGGCTGCAGCTGCTGCAGAACCCCGCCGCCGCGCTCGCCGCCGGCGACTGGAGCGCGCGTCCCAGCGTCATGGCCGTGGCCTTTGCGCCGGCGGCTGAGGACCGCCGCGAACCTTCGAACGGAGACGAGATTTGAACCAGGGACGATTGGGGCGGCTCGAACGCGTCGAGCTGCGCGACATTTGGCTGAGCGAAGCGGTCGACTTCACCCCGTGGCTGGCGCGCGAGGAGAACCTGACGCTGCTGGGCGAAGCCCTCGGCCTCGACCTGGTGCTGGAGGCGCAGGAAAAACCGGTCGGACCGTTCCGCGCCGACATCCTGTGCAAGGACCTGGGCGCCGACTCTTGGGTGCTCGTCGAAAACCAGTTGGAGCGCACTGACCACACCCATCTCGGCCAGCTGATGACCTACGCCTCCGGCCTGGAGGCGGCGACCATCGTCTGGATCGCGGCGCGCTTCACCGAGGAACACCGCTCCACGCTGGACTGGCTCAATCGGATCACCGAAGGCGACTTTCGCTTCTTCGGCCTCGAGGTCGAGCTGTGGCGCATCGGCGACTCGCCGGCGGCGCCCAAGTTCAACATCGTCTCCCAGCCCAACGACTGGTCCAAGGCCGTGGCCCATGCGGCGCGCGCCATTGACGACGCCGAGCTGTCCGAGGTGCGGCTGAAGCAGCGCGCCTATTGGGCGGCGTTGCACTTGGCGCTCGACGAGAAGCGTGGACCGGTCGGCGGCCGTCGCAAACCTCAGGCTCAGTCCTGGATGAGCTATCCGGTGGGACGCACCGGCTTTAACCTCGGCGCGGTGATGGTCCGGCCCAAACGGTTGATCCGCGCCGAGCTCTACATTTCCGGCGACCAGGCCAAGCTGTTCCAAGGCCTCCTGAAACAGGAGGCTGATGCCATTCATGCCGAGCTGGGCTACGCCCTGACCTGGGAGGATATGCCTGACCGGCGCGACGCGCGGGTCTCGGTTTGTCTGCACGATCTCGATCCCGAAGAGGAGGGCGATTGGGGCCGACAGCACGCCTGGCTCGCCGATCACCTGAACGACCTGCATCGCGTGTTCAGCGCGCGTGTGCGGCGCCTAGGGCTTGAATCGGGGGAATGATGAAGGGCCGGCGCCATGAGGTCATGATTGACCTC
The DNA here is from genome assembly GCA_964425215.1 of uncultured Treponema sp. Lineage (GTDB taxonomy): Bacteria > Spirochaetota > Spirochaetia > Treponematales > Breznakiellaceae > CAYRLW01. The sequence goes on along the minus strand of CAYRLW010000014.1, from coordinate 66,478 downwards.
ATGGCGCCGGAGAAGCGCGGTGCTGCAGATTTCTTCGCGATAGGGCGTGAAGTATCTCAGTGTAGATGGGGAGTTTCGCACTGAGCGGATTTCAGCTTGATGCGACGTGGCAGCGGGGGGCGTCATGCGAGCGTACAAGATCAAGAGTAATCTTTCAGAGCGTCAGATCGAAGCCGATGTCTCTATGTACCTTGGGTGGTGCTGTGCGGGCATGCCCGTCCGACTTCTCGATGTGAATGAACAGCTGACCGGGGCGGATCGAAAGTACGATGTCGTGACACCGATCTATTTGCAGTTCAAAAAATCTCATGGGCTGGCGCCACTTAGAACGGGTGTCGACCGCTGGGTGCCGGGTTTCCTCAGACCATCGGACGTTGGACCATTGCAGGCTATTCGCCGCTTTCGCTCCTTCCATCAACTTGCCGACGATCCAACCCTCTATTTTCAGATACGAGCCAAAGCGAACGGCGCCGAGGATTTCCAGCATAATGTGCTACTCGCCCATCATCGTCCCGGTGCCGCCTACGCTGTCTACGTCGCACCGCTTTATCTAGACAAGGACGCCTACTATCGTGACCTCTACGCAGCCCCCCGCTATGTCGCGGACCCGTGGATTTGGAAGCAGGCCGATGTGTTGGGAGCTTGGGGGCTAAAGACTTGGCTCAGTCAGCTCAGTCGCTTGCCGTACCTCAAAAACCATATCTCGATCGCGCCCCATGAACGGGTGACGGACGACAGACATTTCTACGCGTTTTCGTCTGCTGGAGACGAGGTGAGTTGGCATTCGCCCGAACTCCGAGAGGGCGGGCTATTCCGGTTGTCTGACTTTCTGGTCGAGCGGTTAAGCGACATGATGTTCAACGAAGAGCGCCTCGCCGAACCGGCGGATGGGCTTCAAGTTGCGATCTCTGTTCTCGAAGGTCTTGGCGTCGATCCGGCTGATATCCTTCGTGGAGAGACATCATTCGATCGACTGCAGAGCTACGGCAAGTGGCTGCACAACGCCTTCGGAATTCGCCAAGTCCTGATGTGTACGGAGCGGAAAACCCTGCAGACGCTGCGCGCTCAGGTCGTACGATAATGACGGACTGATCTTGGCTCTGTCGGCGACAGGGTGCAGCATTCAGTGCACATTCGGAAAAACGCACTGAAGTAGGATGGCGGCCTGCGGCCAGGGAAGCAATGTGAGGGACAGCTTATGGATGAAGCAGTACGGGTTTCGCTAAATCCTGGACATTCAGCATATTTCAATCAGGACGGTTCGCTCACCATCGAGTGGTACGACTTTGGCGAAGACGCGCCGTATGAGTCAGCGAACATGTTGACGTTCGATGGTCGGCAGTGGCGGGCTCTTTCGGACGCTATCGGCAATTCTCCAGCTCCGCCCGATCCAGCGACCGTTCTCGCGGCGCTTCAGGCCCGGTTCGCGACTTACTGGGAGGTTCTCGAGTTTGCAAACACGTGCAAGATTGGCTTCGTAAAGTCTGTCGATTTCCAGCCATAGGCTCAGGACCCATTTCGGAGATGGTGGTTATCTAACGGCGGGCGGCTGGTTCAAAGATTAAGGGTTCGGGGCTGAATCTGAGTGCTGGAATGGATTGTCATCGGGGCCGTAGGCCTCGCACTCGGTCAAGGGCTTCTGAAAGGCACCAAGGACAAGGCGCCGTCGCGGCCATGGTCACCGCCCAAGCCAGCTCCGATCCTGCCGGCCGCAGCGCCGGACCTGCAAAAGCAGCTTGCACAGTGGCGGGCGCAGTGGGAGCCGGAGGTCGATCGGACCCGCTGGATTCCCTCGGGAACGGCTGCGCGACTGCTGGAGCGTTACCCATCGCCCGTCCCCGGAGGCTGGCCCTTAAAGCAAGATCCCATGATCGCCGCCTTGTCGGCGGAGTTTCGCACACACAATCAGAACCACCTGCGCCGGGAAGCCTCGTGTCTGAAGCCGTTTTTCGATGCGGTTGAGAAGAGCCCGCTCACTGACGAACAGATCGCTGCTTGCGTATGTATGGACGACAACCTCCTCGTCGTCGCTGCGGCTGGTTCGGGTAAGACGTCGACCATGGTCGCCAAGACCGGGTATGTTCTGCAACAGGGTCTCGCCAGGTCGGATCAAATTCTCCTCTTGGCCTTCAATCGCGATGCGGCGGACGAATTGGGCCAACGCATCCGCGACCGGCTGACGGCCTTCCCTGACATCGATGGGGTCACCGCCAAGACCTTCGACGCCTTTGGTCTGGCGGTGATTGGCGAGGCGACCGGCAAAAAGCCTAAGCTGGCGCCCTGGGTGTCAGATCCAGGCGAAGATGTTGCCGCTGTCGCGGACATCGCCCGTGTTCTGTCTTTGCATAACGCGGAATTTAAACAGGATTGGGATCTGTTCCGAACGATTTATGGACGCGATGTCGGCGGCGTGGGGGAGCGGGCCGATCCTGAAGCGTTTGACGGCGCGCGGCGGGGATTTCGCACCGCCGACGGCAAGGTCGTTAAGAGTAAGGAAGAACGGCTTCTCGCTGACTGGCTCTTCTACAACGGCGTCAACTACGCTTACGAACGTCCTTACGAGCACGACACGGCCGACGAGCAGCACGGGCAGTACCACCCGGACTTTTACTATCCGGACATCGATCTCTATCACGAGCATTTCGCACTGGATGCGGGCGGTGCGGCCCCCTCGCACTTCGCCGGCGATTACGTCGAGGGAGTGCGCTGGAAGCGAGCGCTGCATGCCGAAATGGGCACGGCGCTGTTTGAAACGACGTCGGCGCAGATCCGCTCAAATGACGCCTTGCGGAACTTGGGGGTGGTGCTGACTGAGCGTGGCGTCACGCTCGACTTCAAGGCGGATCGCAAGGCCGCTGGGCCGCCGCCGATGACGGATAAGCAGTTGGCATCCACGCTGCGAGTGTTCTTGCAGCATGTGAAGAGCAATGGCCTGTCTCAACACCAGCTCGAACAGGCCGCCGAGTTGCATGGCGTCATGGGTCATGACCATCGGCTGCGCTTGTTCCTGAAGCTCTACGCGCGCGTCGCACAGGCTTGGGAAGATCGCCTACGCGACGGCGGTTATATCGACTTCGAAGACATGCTTCGGCTGGCCGCCGATCACATTGAGGCTGGCCGCTACTCCAGTCCCTTCACCGTCATTCTCGCTGACGAATTCCAGGACAGCTCGCGAGCGCGCGTGCGCCTTCTTCAGGCCCTGAAACGTCAGTCTGAGGATGCACACCTGACGGTGGTCGGCGACGACTGGCAGGGGATCAATCGTTTTGCGGGCGCGGACCTGCGCGTCATGTCCGAATTTGGGTCCTTTTTCAGCCACGCCACAAGCCTGCAATTGGCGACGACCTTCCGATGCCCGCAAACGCTGTGCGACATCTCCAGCGAATTTGTTCAAGCCAATCCCAAGCAGCTCAAGAAGACGGTCCGCTCGGTAAGCGCTTTCGACAACCGTCCCCTCCAAGGTTTCGGCTTCACCAATTTGGCCCACGCCGACGACCATATCGAACAACAGTTGAGCCATATGGCGACGCTCTTGGAGCAAGGGAAGATATCGGCCGGGAAGGGCGGGCGGCTCGCTGTGCTGTTCCTGGGACGCTACAAGAATGACCGGCCCAAGCGTTTGTCGCATTGGCGTCAGACGTTCGCTGACCACCTGGACGTTAACTTCAAGACGGTTCACGCCTCCAAGGGACTGGAGGCCGAGTACGTCTACGTCTTGAATTTGATCGAAGATCGGCGTGGTTTCCCCAGCCAGATCGAGGACGATCCTGTGCTGCAACTGGCGATGCCGAGCGCCGAGACGTTTGCGGCGGCAGAGGAACGCCGCCTTTTCTATGTGGCGCTGACGCGCGCCAGCCGGCAAGTCCGCCTTTATACATCCCTGAGCAAGCCGTCGCGATTTGTCACCGAACTGGTGTCGCGAGGACAGCTCGTCGTTGAAGCTGTCGACGGCGAGGCGCTCGAAGCTTGCCCGAAATGCCAAATCGGCGTCGTCAGACGCGTGACCTCCGGCTATGCGCCATTCCACGCTTGCACGACCTATCCGCGTTGCGACTTCAAGCGGGCGATCGAACAGGTCGACCAGGCGCCTGCTGTACGTCTGGCCACGCCAGTGGAGCTCGAAAGCCTTTGTCCGACGTGCGGAACAGGCCGGATGCGTCTCGTCAACGGAAAGCACGGCGCGTTTGCGGGGTGTTCAGAGTTTCCGATCTGCCGGACTAGCGGGCCGCTGGCTTAGGCCGGCGGACGCTTAAAGCTGAAGTGGCCAGACCACGGTGGTTTGTGCCTCATGGAACGCCTCGCGTGGCGACAGGCCGCGCTTCAGAAGACCGACCAGAGGTTGGATCAACTCCCGATCGACGGCGCCAGGATCCGTTAGGCTCTCTACAGGCACGCCGAACAGCCAGTCACGTCGCAGGAGCGGCGCGTCCTCTGGTCCAGATCCTTCCCATACAATGAGGCGCCCATCGGACTCGGGATACGGGCGCAATTGATCTTGTGCATCATCGTCGACGAAGCGGCCGTCGATGTCGAACTCCAGCTGCGAGAGGTCCCAGCCGTCCCTTGCGGCGTAGGCGACTACGAGCAGCGGTGTTTGTGCAAGGGGCCAAAGGGAACGTTGATCTAACTCGCCGCGATGTAGATCGAGATACAGCACTAAATCCGAAGATATTCTTTGCCGCGGCACGATCCCCCACAAAGTGTAAAAATAGGCAAGGCGCCGAGAACTGTAGTCATCAGTATGCCTCTCGGATCGTGGGCTTTCGGCATTCACGCCGAACGGACGAAGCGCTTCGGGGATGGCAATCGCGAGATGGTCGAGCTCGCGCCAGACGGCCTCGAGATAGCCGGCTGCGGCGAACAGAGGCGAGGTCGTCATTAGAGTATTCTTCTAAAGATTGGCCGAGTCAGCCATGCGGGGTGAACCGGCGGCGGCGTGGGCAAACCGGAGAAGGCGGTTTGGTCAGCCTTTTTGAGAAAGGTGCGGACGAGTCCGGCCCAACGCGAAACAGCGCTCGGCAAGGCAGAGCGCTCTGAGGCCAAAAGGCGGCTGGCGACATCGGTCCATGTGGCGGTTGAGGCTCCAGCTACCGTGGTGGGTAGCCGGTGTTTTGAGATGACGAACAGCACGAGGTCGGCTCGGGGGTGGAGCCGGCGTACCGCCTCGCGCTCACGCCGTAGTTCGGCGCCTAAGGCATCCTTGGGCATGCGCCAATCCCATTTCATCTCGCCTATGAAGACGAGATCCGGTCCGTCGGCGAACTCGAACTTGGCCAGCAGATCGGGTTCGCATCGACTATGGCCGTCATCGTTCCAGGCCTTGGCTGTCAAGCCGCTCGGCCAAAGCTGAAGGTCGTGCCGCAGAAGGCGCCGGCCGCTCAATTCAGCCCGATCATGAAGGGTAACGGTGCACAGTGCTTCGAGCGCGTCGGCGGCGCTCATGAAATCTAGCGGCGAGAAGACCATCGAGGTGACGGCATCCTCGGTCTTTTCAAGCCCGTGCTCGGCCCGACTGCGAACGAGTAAGCGACGGACGTTCTTTTGGTTGAAGGCATGGATCATGGTCGAGCGACTGCAGCCAAGCGAACGACAATGATCCAACCTCATCGCCGACATTCGAAAAGTGAGCCGCCACCTTTTGTGGCGGCCCTGATGATCAGTCGGGGAACTGCTTCTGATCGCTTCCGTATTGGGCCGGCAGATAGGGGCCGGCGGGAAGTCCTTGTCCCAGGGTGTGGGTGGCCAGCAGATTGGCTTGCTGGGTGAGGGGAATGTAGTTGGGCTTGGCCTTCTCGATTGCCGAGATGATGGCCTGAGCGAGCAGGTCCGCCAGAGGATTGCCGGAGCTGGAAGCTTGGGGGCTGTACGTCATGGCCTGGGTGCTTGACCACAGGGTCTGGCCAGTGCGGCAGCTCTTCAAGATGTAATCGAATTCCACACTGGTGGAGGTCGAGATGACGATGTACTGCGACTCCCACTTCTTGATCTCGACGAACATCACCGTGTCGCAACCGAACAGCGGCGCGAACCGCGAGGCGTCAGCTTGGTGCACCAGGCCGGCGTCAGACAGGCCTTCGTCGTCGAGCACCCGCTTCACCATGTGCGCCGGGAAGACGTAGTAGCCGCGCTCCGCTACGGGGCGGGAGATGGTCGACACGAAATAGTCGGCCGCATCGACATTGACCGTCGAGTTCAACGCCGGGACGACGAGGACGCTGCGCGGGTTCTCGGCGCGGAAGGAGGCGTAGGGTTTTGGAGTCGGCGCCGTCACACAGGCTGCTGTGGCCAGTGGCGTCGCGAGGGCGGCGGCGAGGATCAGCTGGGATCGCATGCGCATTAGTTCTGGCCTCCGGCGACCGCCTGCAACGGTTCAATCTGGTTGATCACCCGGTCCATGAAGCGGGCGGACTCAGGAAACAGGGCGCGCTCTTGCTGGAAGTGTTGAAGCGCTGCGGCGCGCTCCCCCTCTTCGAGGTAGAGGTAGCCGAGTTCCGCATGCAGACCCGGCGCGACCGCGTTGCGCTTCTGACCGCGTTCAATGGCCTGTTCGAGGGAGGTCTTGTAGACGCTGCGGCTCTCGGGGTTCTGCGTGTAAGCGTAAAGAGCTTGTTCGTAAGCGCCCCATTCAAACCGTGTGGCAGGCGCGCAGGCGGCCACGGTTAGTAGCGCGCCGGCCGCGGCGACGATGAGAAACTTACGGATCATGGAATGCGGACCTCGATGCGGGCGCCGGCCGATGCGTAGACGGCTTGTTTGTGCAGCTGTCGTTCGCCAAGAGCGAGAATGATGTCATGGCGTCCTGAGGGCAGAGCGACGCCATTGGGATGTTGGCCTACTGCGCCAAGGTCTCGACCGTCGACCAGGATACGAGCCTCTTGCGGTGCATTGGGAAAGATGACGGCGGCTGCCGCAGCTCCTTGGACGATTTCGCGCTCGGCGTAGTTCTGCACGCACCCCGTCACGGGTACCGCGCACAGAAGGGCGGCAGCGAGAAGCTTCGGGTTCATTATTGGTTCTCCATCACGCGCAGCCCTTGGGTGTCGGCGGGAAGATGTCCCTCGATCACGCGGGCGGTGGATCCTTCAGTCTCAGGCGTGGCGCCAAAGAAACCGGTTAGTTCGATTTCAGCGATGCGGGATCCGGGCAGGGTGATCGGCAGGCCAGACTGGCCGCTGACGACCACTTCGCCGGGCGTTTCGACCCTAAAACGGTCGCCGACGCGCAAGCCTTGGCTTTGGCCGCCGCTGACGAAGACCGTGTCCCCGGACACTCGCAGGATGTCCGTGAACCAGGCGCGTTGTTGCAGTTGGTTGATGACGCTGGTCATCGTGTCTGCGATCGCTGCGGCGATGGCGCGGTCGTTCAAGGTAGAATCATAGCCCGCGCGCGTGCCGAAGCCCGCGACTTCGCCTGTCTCGGTCGTCGCTTCGCCGGCGCCAGAGGCGGTGAAGAAGACTTGGCCCGTCCGCACGTCGACTAGGCGGATTTCGACCGTGGCGTTAACGGCTTGACGACGTTGCGAGTTGAGGAAGCCCTGCTTGCCTTCGTTACGTCGTCCCAGCTGGGTGATCGAGCCAAGCAACAAAGCGTCGACACCGACCAGTTTGGCCGCTTCCGACGAGGACATCGCCCGTTCGGCGTTCAGGGCCTCTAGGTCGCCGCGCTCAAAGACGAAGAAGTGACCGGATCCGACAAGAGCGTTGGTCAGCATGTCGCTGGCCTGTGTGGCGATGGGGTCGGGCTGGCCCGGGCTAAGAAGAAGGCGTCCGTAGGGCGTGCTGTTGGTGAAACGTCCAACGGCCACCCGTCGCTTCAAGCTCGGACGTTGCTCTGTCGCCGCTGTGGCTGTTGCCGACTGGGCGGTTGCTGCTGGCGGGAGCGCCAGAGTGGCGCATAGAGCTATAGCCGCACAAGCGACGGAAACTCTTTGATAGTTTAGCATTGAGATGCCCCTGATAGATGAATGTGCCTTGCCATGGCGCGCCGCGTTAAGCTAGCCCCGATCGGCAGGAGCCTGGGGAGCGGGCGATGCTGGCTGCGGTTTCGACCTGGGGCACGTGGCGCTACGACGCGCTAGTTCTGCCAGGGCAATGGTGCGCACCGTGTCAGACATGTCTGCCTGCGCCGTCAGCCATTGGAGATAGTCGGTTGGCGTCTCCGACCAGGCCTTGCCGCGATGTTTGCCGAACGGCACTTGCCCGAGATCTGGCTCAGCTCTGTTCCACGCCATCAAGCGCTCGACGGAGGCCGACTCTAGGAGATCGATGAGAAGATGGGCGGTGACCCAAGCGTCCGGTCCTGCGCGATGAGCGGGCATTGCTAGGTCGGGCGCGAGGTCGAGATTTCGCCAGTACCGCAGGACCTGGTTCGCATATCCTGGCGCGTCAGGCCACGCGCATCGCGCGGCCTTGACGGTGCAAAGCCAAGGACGCGCGCCCGAGACGTCGGCTGGAATATGGCGGGCTTCGAAGGCGGCGTTGTGGGCCACAAGGATGTCGGCCGAAGACCCTTCATCAAGGAAGGCGGCAAGCGCTGCGTTCGTGCACAAGGGAGCTTCGGCGAGGTCGGCCGGCGTAAGATGGTGGATGGCCATGGCGTGAAAGGAGATCTCACCAAGGGGTTTGTAGCGTTGGATGCGCGGCCGCTCCGCGGTCCAGCTGCCGAGGCGTGAAACGACGTCGACGGCAGCGATTTCGATGATCTCGGAGGGAGAGCCGCCGCTGGTTTCGATATCAATGACCCTGAACCGCATGCAGCGCCTCCCTCTTGCTACCGGGTCACGTATGGCCGAGCTTTCCGTCAGAATCGGTCGTGATGGGGGCGACATGTCGGATTTGGAAATGGAGATCGTGGCGCGATGCCGGGCCTTGGGCTTGGGGCGATGCGGTCTCGGATCTATCCGCAACTTCATCGCCAGCGCCTTCCATCACGCCAGTCTTGCAGGGACCTTGCCGGCGGATCGCCACGTTGCCTTTAACAGCGCCATTCGCTTTGCGACCAATCGGATCGCCTGCGGGGGGCGGGATGGCGCCAGTATCTGGGGCAGCCGCGTGCTGAGCCAGCGCGCCCTCGACCTGCGCGAGGCTCTGCTGGCAGACGATCTGCCAGCGCGCGCTAAGGCGAAGGTTTGGACGCGGGGCGTAACCTTCGAACATCAAGACCCTGTCTGGGAGGTCCAGGACTGGATCGACAAGACCGAGGGCCTCGACGTCGATGACGTAATCAGACGACTCCTCACCCATCCCGCCGTCGTCATCCTGCGCGACGAAGAGAAGGCGATCCCTGGAAAGTTTCGGAGCCGGGGACGTCCGGATGAGCGCTACGGGGCGGCGGACATTGCCGTGGTGACCGTGGAGGAGGGCACAGGTGCGCTGTTCAGAGCACGGTTATGGCCTGACCGCACCCAGCGAAAGAGCAAGTATCATTGGGAGTTCGAACCCTTTGATGACCTGTGACGGTCAAGACGCAACAAGGAAGGTGCGATCGCAAGGAGGAGACCTCGATGCTAGAAAAGCAGCTGGGAGGCGATAGGATGTCAAACGACGCTGGTCGGCTATTGGAAGCCCTAGATCTAAAAGTCGTCGCCGGCGGGCCAAATGGCCGCTATCCGCTCGCCGAGCCTGGCCCGGCACAGGGGTTTCGATTTTGGGCCAGCGTGGCCGAAGGCCAGTTTCGACTGGGTGTGCAAGCTCACCCTAAGGCGGTTCTGCCAGAGGCTCTTATCGAGCGTTTCCGCGCGCGGGGCTTCCTGATCATGCCGGCCTCTACCGAGGCCTTCGCGTGGTTGGGCAGTGATTTTGGCGACGCGATCGACCGGGGAAGGGTTACGATTTCAGCGATCAAGGCGGTACTGGGCTAGAATCTATGCTGATTTTGTTAGTCGTGGCGACCGCGCTTTCAGCGGCCCCGGGTTCCCTTGTCGGTCGGGCGTCCGTGATTGATGGCGACACGCTGGAGATCGCCGAACAGCGCGTTAGGTTGTGGGGTGTGGACGCACCTGAAGCGCGTCAGCCGTGCCGCCAGGGCGGGCGACCCTATCGCTGTGGCCAGGTGGCGGCGAATGCGCTGTCGGACTATGTCGGCCAGCGCACCGTCAGCTGCCGTCCGGTAGGGCGGCCAGATCGTTATCGACGGATCGTCGCACGTTGCTCAGTTGCGGGATCGGATCTCGGAGCCTGGATGGTGCGCCAAGGTTGGGCGCTTGATTACTCACGCTATAGTGGGCGCGCGTATGAGGTAGATCAGGACCATGCCCAAAGCGGCCGTAAGGGGCTTTGGGCTGGAGACTTTCAAGCGCCGTGGGAATGGCGTCGCTCTCGTTCCTAAGCAGTGAGCGCTTTGATTAGGGAGCTCGGCGCCCGCTCGGCGCGTTCTGTTCCGTCTGTCTTGCTTACGTGGCGAGGAACGGTGGCGGAGGGAGCCAGGGTTCAATCGTCCGGGGATCTACGGGATAATCCGCGAGGAAACCTATCAGGCCCTGCTGGTCTCCTGCTTCCATCTGCCCAAGAAAATCGGTCATCCAACCGGCGTAGAGCCAGTCTCGGCCCTGGCTAAGGTCGGCCAGTTTCGGGAAACGGCTAAGAAACGTGACCGCCAGTTCGCGGGCTGTCGCTTTACGTTGATCGCTCCAGTTGAAGTAGTCGCATCCCATCGATGACGAATAGACGGCGATGTCGCCCGCACGCTCGTCAAACGCTTTTAAGGTGAAGCCATCGGCTTCAACGTTGGCGGCATGGGTGATGGCGCATCGCCAATGCGCGCCGCTGGGGGACCAGAAGGGGAGAATGCGCAGGCGCTGATACCCGACCTTGTGAAGTTCGTGCACCATAGCGACGACGCGCGTACAGCGACGCAGGACGGGGTCTTCGGAAGGCTTGGTTCGCATCGCTTTTCGAGACCCTTGGCGCGCTCGCCAGGCCGCGCCCTTGCATGCGACGTCCATCGCCGTGTCCCAAAGAAGGGCGGCGGTCTGGTCGGAGAGTTCAGCCTGGACCCCTTGCTGCCTCAATCGCAATTGGATCGCGTCGCCGCCACGCTTTCGCACTTCGTCGTCGTCCAGTCGGTGGCGATCGAGGATGATAGGGGCGATGGCCTTCAAAGGCGGGAACGGGTCATGAGGAAGGCGCCTCTGCCGCTTTTACAAATCTCACCTTGCCCTGACCCTTCAGAAGAAAGGCTTCGTAACCGGCGGCTCTCCAAGCATCGCGCTGAACATTCGTGTGTGTCTTCGTCGTATTGGCCCACCATTGCGGCTGATCGGCGCTGGCGGGAAGGGGGCCGCCTAAGACAACCTCTATGTCTTCAAATGACACGATCAACTCTTGATGAATCTGCTCGCCAAGCCAGTGCGCGAGAGGATCATAACGTGACCCTCGGCCGGCTCCCGTCCAACGTGCGAAGAGGAAAGCGGCTTCGTCGCTCTCTAGGGCAGCCACCTTGTTCAGGGCGTGCCGGAAGAGCTTGCCGGCGAGCCCGGCGATAGCGCCGCCAACGTCGGTGTCGCGATAGGGCGCGACGTGCGACTTGTTGAGCGGGCGTGGGGGAGCCGTTGCTTCGATCAGGACAGCGATGTCGATCGGGTCTGAGTCACCGACGGCCTGCACGACACCGTGACCGGCGAGACCCGCACCACCGGCTGCCTCCGAGAACCAGAGGAACAGGGCATCGCCTTCAGAGGGGGCTGCTGCCTTATAGCGCTTGGCGGATAAGAGGACGCGCCCTGATCGATGAAGCGGAAACGGATCACATTTTATGATGAACGCCATGAAGGCTCCCTCGCGCTCAATGCCAATGCAGATTCAACCGAGCACCCTGGCTCGGTCATCGGATTATTTAGTCGCCGTCATGGATGGTGAAGCTGACGTGTGAGCCCCTCATGGCTTGCAGGGCGTGCCAGCGCGATCGGCTAGGCTCAGTCATTGGTTTGAAGCCTGGCGTAGGCCGACCATCTTTGCCGTTGTCCATCTTTCGCCAATCGCCGGTGGTCCCATCGACGACGAGGCGGACGCAGGCACCTTCGGGAACCTGCTCTAGCCAGACCTTAACCGAGTCGGCTCCGACGATGTGACGGATCCATAGAACATGGTCGCGAACTTCAACCTGCATCACAATTGAAGGATTCACGCCGCAAGCCAACCGACGGAGGAGGGCTCCCCAAAACTATGGGGAATGGCGAGAAGCTCATCATGGATGTCTTGCCAATGGGCACGCGTGAGATCGACGGACTTCACCAGAACCTCATGGCCACGCAGACGATAGCGAAGGGCAATCGGCTCGTCGACCGCGGGATAGATAAGGGCGCCGTCGCTCGGCAGATGCGGTGAGCGGGCTCCGGCGTGTTCGAGATAGGCGAGCAGTTGATAGAGATGGCCAGAGCGTATTTTCCCGAGGCCGCCGCGGGAGACGAGCATCTCTTTGTAGAATTTCGCGTCCATCACGATGGTGCGGGCGCGTGATCGCAGGGTGATGTCAGTTTCCATCACCGGCAATCGACCCTGAGAGCCCTCGTCCATGGGCAACGCATCCCAGGTCATGATTTCACGAGCAACGCTGAAGCCCACCAAGTGGCGTTGGTAGAAATTTCGTAGGAAATCTTCAAAAACAGCGGACATTACTGTTTCATCGGAGAGAATATCGGCGAAGTTCGAGCCCTCACCCTGCTCATCGGGCAACTGCGCCTTGAAAATCATTTCGCATAACCGTACGAGCGGACGGTATTGACCTGTGTTCCGGGACAACTGGACGCGCCCAAAGATGCCGGCGTCGAGCTTGCGATCGGAGACGGCGTGCAGGCGCTGAACGATCACGCTGAGCTCGTGGGTCAAACTTGGATCGAGGCCGCGGGTGAGGGCGAGGCGCCGGCATGTCGCTTTGATGATCTGATTGTGCAGCACGTCAGGCGTCAGTTCGTCTACCGCGCAGATGACGGCTCCGCGCCGAAGCGTTTGCTGTTTCACGACTTGATCGAGCAACAGGCGTCCGCGAGGCGCGCGATTTTCTTCCACGAATGACACATAGCCTCGATCGAGGCCTCGCCGAAGAAGTCGGTGAGCATCACAAACGAGGATCCGCGCAAGCAGGTTGGGGAGGTCCGGTGAGCCATCCAAGCCGACGTCGGCCATGAAGCCGTCCGGAAACCGCTGCCAAGCGTAACAAAACAGGTAGTAAAGGTTGCGGATCGGGATCGTCATAGATGGCCCAGGAGCCGCGCGCGCCATTCATCAGCCCGATCGGGCGCGTCGAACCAGTACTCCTCGAGGAGCGGGCGGATCTCTGTCTCCACAACGCGCTCAAACCAGTCGGTTCCTACGTTTTGCGTTTTTGACGGCGTGAAGAAACTATGGCCGATCTGGAAGCCCGGACCAAGATTGACGCGATCTTCGCCGATGGCGGCGTTGAGTTCCTGCATGCCTTGAATAATCGCCGCGATGATGGCCGGAGGGGCGCCGGCCGCCGCCAGGTGGGCACCAAATCCGGGGGACATGAAACCAGGTTTCAAGGTGACAAACGCAAAGCGTCGGCGCAGGGCGTAGTCGACCAAAGAGAGCGAGCGGTCGGCCGTGTTCATCATGCCGAGCAGCCATACGTTGTCTGGCACATGAAAATTGTCACATGTTTCAGAGGCGTAAGCTAGGCGGGCGGCCCAGTCGGAATGGCGTTTGTCATGCTCAATGAGAAGCATGAGCTCCCCGAAGATCTTTGAAAGATTGCCTCGGTTGATCTCGTCGATAATGAAGACATGGGGCACGCTGGGTTGCTGGCGTGCGCGCTCGCAAAAGCGATGGAAGACGCCGTCCCTAAGTTCAAACCCGCCGTCGGCGGTCGGGCGGTAGCCCTGCACGAAGTCTTCGTATCCGTAGGACTGGTGGAACTGGACGACTTCGACCCGAGATGGATCTTTTTGCCCCATCAGGGTGTAGGCAAGGCGTCGGGCGATGAAGGACTTGCCAACGCCTGGCGCGCCCTGGAGCACCATGTTCTTCTTGTCGCGCCAAATCGCCAGAATGCGCTCAAACTCCGCGCGCTCCATGAAAAGGCCGTCTAAGGCGTCGTCGATCGTATAGGGCGCAAGGCTCGGTTGACGCGCCAGATCTGCGTCCCGATCCTTTAGAATGCGTTCGTATCCGACCAACAGCGGCTCCAAAGCAATGTTGAGGGCCTCGTCGCTGGGAAGGTCGTCGGACGCCAAAGGTAAATGGGCGATACAGCTGGCTTCGTAGCTCAGGGCGCGCCAACCATCGGCTCCGAGGTTCATCTCGCCATCCAGGCGATAGCCTTCGGCGGCCAACTCCGCAGTGAGTGCGCGGAACTGCTCGGAGCGTCCACGAAGAATTGGCAAGGCGCCGGACGCCTTATGCTCGGCGACCAGCGCCGTCGTCCCTTGCGCGAGGCATAGATGCACCACGGAGAGGTCACGACTTACAAGGAAGACGACATAGACGCCGCTTTGGGTCGAGATGGTTTCCCGCTCGTCCATAATGGCGATCCAGGGCACTGAAGCCCACACGCCTTTGCCCAGACTCCAGTCGATTTTGAGGTGGGCTCGTGCCGTCACGCTCGGAAGGGTTTCAAGTCTTGTCTTCAGCCGCCCCATGGTCGCCCAAAGGTCGGGAACCGTTTTGAACGGCGTCTCGCGAACATCGCGGAAGCGGTCGAGGAAGGTAGACATCTCATGGGCGAAGACCATGCCGTCCTGCTGGGCACCTTCATGCATCAGGCTGACCCACAAAAAGCTCTGAATGTCGATGAAATCCCGAGGGTGCCAGTTGGCGTCGATTAGCGCTTCGCGCACCTCTTCTGTGAGCGCCAGTGCGGCGCGAACGCGGGCGGCTTCGTCGCCGTAGGGCGGGAATTTCTGTCCCTTGAGCCGCTGTAGACCTCGTTCGTAGAGATCCGTTCGGATGGCGACGAAGGCGTCAGGGTCTTGTAACATCAGGGCGCACGACCCCAGGAAACGGGCGATGCCTTGCGGTCCCGAAGCGCCAGCTTCGCGGAACGCTTCGCCAGCTTTGACAATAAAGGTGTCCAGGCGGTCGATGGCGACACCGTCCGGGCTGAGAAGGGCGTTTAGCGCCCGCCCTAGCCGCGCCGAACGTGACTCATCGATTGGTTTTAGGCGATCGACCGCCTGCCAACCGATCAGATTTTGAGGGCGATTGGCGGCTTGGAGCTTGCGGGTGAGAATCCGATAGTAGGCTGTGGCGAGGGCACCGGCCTCGGCGTCCGAAAGTTCATCAGCGACCAAAGGGAGGACTTCAGCCTGAAACAGGGCCGCCAGTTCATCTTTATAATGGCGCTCATTTTCGAGATAGATTTCACCCGGTTGGGCGAAGGTCTCGAACTCCTTCATTTCGCGCTTGAAGATCGTTTTCAGGTTCTCAAGAGCGCTGAGGTTCAAGCTGCTCAAGGGCGCTTCAGCGTACCAGCTTAGCAACTGCTCGAGGGCGGCTGGAGCCGCCACCACCGTCAACCAGGCCGAATGAGGTTGAGCGAGACGAGGGGCGTTGGCGGCCAAAGCGCTGTGTCGGGATTCTCCGGGCCCATAATGCGTGGAGGGGGCCACGTGGGCGGGCGCTTCCAACTCAGTCCATACCCGAACGGATTCTTGCTCTAATTGGAGCGCGAGTTCTCGGCCGGATGATGTGCGCCAGACCGCCATGTATTTGACCAAAGCGCCCTCTGATCCCCAGGCCGCGCGCACCAACGCCAAGGCGTCTTCGGAACGAAATGGCGAGGTCGCTTCGCTCGACCAGATCGTGAATCCCAGACCTTCGAGAACCCGCTTTACGGTGCTCTCGCCGCCGCTGAAATCCACTGGCGTTAGTGGCCCTCGATCGGGATGTTGTTTGCCCACGGCGACGCCGGCGACAGCCTTTGAATCATAGAGCTTCCCGCCCCGCACGACGAACCAGTTTCTGGCTTTGCTGAAACCATATTTGGTTCGGAAGGCTTCGCCTCCGAGGGTGTCGTATTCGTCCATAGCGGCGTCAACGGCCGCGGGATCGGTCAGCAGGCTAAGACTCATAAATTCCTCCCGTCTTGATGACAGGTATAAAAATTCGGGGACGGCGTCGCTTTAGCGTGGTGTGCCGGAGAAGCGCCGACTAAATCAATGATAGACGATGATATGAAAGGCTTTGGTTTGCGATGGTGCGTGGAGAGGGCGTGCGGTTAGCAAGCCTCGGGACCGATGAACCTACCCTCCCAGTCTTTGGTGCGCCGCAGTACTGGAACGACCTGAGAAGGAGGGCGAATGCGGGGGATGGCGTCGGCACCAGGATCTTGCGCCAGTCCCCAAGCCAAAAGAAGTCGTTCCTGGTCGGTTTCAACGTTACGTTCCAGCCAGCGCCCGACGCCCGGAGATCGCATTGGGGCTAGGAACGCCTTAGCGTAGCCCTCGTAAGTCGATTGATGAAGAGACGTTTTTCGACCGCCTCCGACATAAATCATCGGCTTGGATGGATTTCCTGGTCCCGGAAGAAAAGCATAATCCTTGGTCCGGAAGGTCTTTGAGAGGATGTGTCGGGTGTGCTCTTGGCACGCCGCGCCGAAGGTCGAAGCCGGGATTTGTGCTGCCATCGCGCAATCAAGCGCTTGGGCTCCCAATAGTTCGACGCCCGATTCATAAACCTCTAGGGGGTTTTCCCCATCAGGGATGAAGAAAGTCGCCACGTCCAATGTCGCTGCGCCCACGTCCACAATGATGTGTGGCCCCGCGGATCGCTCAGGAGTGAGCATGTAACCGGCTACTACACCTGCGAGTTCTTCGAACAACTGGTAGGGGGTGTGGGCGTGGGTTTCCGTTGGGCCTAACTCTTGGCGCAGCGCGGCCGTCACGGCATCGAGCGTTAGCGCATCCGCACTCGGTGCAAGAACGAAGGCAGCTTGAACGACGCGATGGAAGCCAGCGACCCGTTCGTCTTCCTCCAAAGAGGCGACGGGCACGCCGATATGGAAGCGTGAATAGTGACGCTTTAGCCCACCTTGACGTTCAAGGCGGTCGGCGTCCATTCCGATGATATAGGCGATGAGAAGCGCCAAGTAGGCGGTTGAGGCGGCGGTGTGCGATATGCCGGGGGAGAGCATGCGTCGTCCGTCGCCTTGGATGAGGCCGGTCTTGAAACCGAAGATGGGTCGCGTCGTGTCGGATGGCGCCAGCCGAAACAACTGTTTGGCGTCATCGAACCAGACGCAGGTGCGCCAGAGGTGCTGCTGACGGCGTCCATGTTCCTCGACTTGAAGGTCAGGAGGAACCTCCATTGCATAGTCGACATCGGCCGCATCGCTGCACACCACCACCTTTGTCGCGCTGGTGCCGAAATCCAGACCCACTCGATATCCCATCAGATCCGGATCAGGGGCTTGCGTGAAAATGGCTGCGCCGCGCTTCACAAGGTCGGTGACGGCGTCGTGGGTTTCGGAGCAAATCTGGATCGCAGGCTGGGCTTTACCATGAAGGGCGGCTAGGTCGACGCGATCAAGAACATGACGAAGCGCTGCGGCGCCGCTTAGCTGTTCCGGGCCTCTGGGGGCTGGCGCGGACACCTGCTTCTTGGTTTCAGCCAGCTTCGGGGTCAGGCGACCAGGCTTCACATAAGCAAAAGCCCGGCCGCCATGAGGCTTGACGCTCGGGTGGGTGGACTTGTGCATCGCTGTATTGCGAGCCGACTTGGGTTGCTTCGATGACGCAGCGACGAAAGGAGGGGAGGGCCGCGTCGAAGTTGGCGGCTCAGCGCCGTTAGGTGAGCGATGAACCTCTGGCGCGGGTTCCCGACCAGGGTTCTCAGGAAACAGACCGGCGAGGATATCGAAGGGGCTAGGACCGCGCGATCGAGACATCAGGCGAGTTCCACCAGGGCGACCGCGTGAGTTTCCGGATCGCTGCAGTCAAATTCGGAGGCGGACTTGGCCTGATATATCTTGTTCTCCATCAGAGCTACGTACTTGGCTAACTTAGCGCGCTCTGCAGGCACGATCCGTGCTCGGTTGCCGCCTTCACGCAGCCGCTCATTGTTCAGCCGTTCGACGCGGTCCCGGTGCGCGTCCAATTGCTGTTGAAAGACAGCGACGAGGGTTTCACGCTTGTCGTTATGAATGGCTTCCTCAGTCTCGAAGAAGTCGTCGAATTCCTTCGCCAGCTGGCGCTCAAGCAGATCAGTGCCGATCATGTGCGCGGCTGCAGCGGCGGTCTCAGCCGGCACTATGATCGGAGCCATATCCTTGGCTGCGGTCATTGCCAACATCTCGGCAAGATCGTTCGGAAGCGTTTTGCCTGTTTCGAGGTGCACCCCGGCATAGACGAGACGGTCTTGCGGTAGGGTGCCGCCGCTCGACCATTTTTGAATGACCAAGCCATATGGCCCCGAAGGGATGTTGGCGAGATCGGCCGAGCGATGCACCTGGCCTGCCACCGCAGGGCGCACCATCTGGTGGCGGCCGGCTTCTGTGCGCAGTTTGGAGGCGAACCGAACCAATGGATGCGCTGTCGTGATGACCTCGGGGCGTGGGCCGCGGAGATCTTCCGGCAGTCGACCGAAGACGAGCCGTACCTTCTCTTGGCGCCGCAAGTCGGTTTTGAAGCGTTTGGCGTTCTCGTCTAGGAAGGTCCGAAAGGCGAGGTGACCAGAAGCGTTGAAGGCGAAATCATAGGCTTCGTAGTCGGTTGGCGCGCGCTCCAAAAGCGTTCCCGGGAAGACCGCCCTCAAAACGCCCGCGACATAATCATAAAGTTCGAATGGTTGGATCCAGCGCTGCTGCTCATGCGTGCGCTGGATGCGTTGAAGTATCATATCGCCGTGCGCGATCAGGCCGGCGGCTTCGCTTTCCAGCTTTTCCTCTTGAAGCCGGCGCGCTTCCGCGGCGCTGGCTTTGCGGTCGAGCTCCGCCTCGGCCTCTGCTGGACTGAGGCGGGGATCGAAGAGGCGGTTTTCCAATTCACGAATGAGATCGCCAAGAATTGGCTCGTAACCGCCAAGCGTCTGAACGATCAGGTTCAGTCGCTCATAAAGTCTACGATAGATCCTCTCCTCGATCGTGCCCTCGCAAATCAGGCTTAAGATTTCGACGGAGGGCGATTTTTGCCCGATGCGATCGATGCGGCCGATCCGCTGTTCGACCTTCATCGGATTCCAAGGCAGGTCGTAGTTCACGAGGATCCGGCAGAATTGGAGGTCTAGGCCTTCGCCACCGACTTCGGATGTCAAAAGGACTGATCGTCCCTCGGCCTGTCGGAACTGGTGAAGAGTCTCGTTACGGTCTTGTCTGGTCGATCCGTGCATTTTCAAGCAGGGCTCACCGGCCTCGTCGAGGCGTTCGCCGAGATAATCAATGGTACCCCGGAAACTTGAAAAGATGATCATCTTCTCGTCGGGATAGAGCGCCCAGGTGTCATTTAGAGCCTGACGCAGCATATTGAATTTGCTGTCGCTGTTGCGAAGCTCGTTGAGCATCGCGCTATCACCACAGACGGATGACAGCATCGAGGTGAGAGGGCCAGGTGTAGCTGCACCGCGCTCCACGTCGGGGTCGTCGATCCCTAAGTCGGCGACGGCATTAGACCATCGCGCATAGGCGGCAGGCAGGCACGAGGCGAGCATCCGCTGACTGTTGGACAGAAGGAAGTGTTCGTTCACATCAGCGCTGAGGGCATAGTCGATGATGGCGCGAGATGCGGCATCGTAGAATGCGCGCTCCACGTCGCCCATCGTCCATATTCGGCAGTCTGGGCGGCGTTGGACCTTGAAATCGTTGACGTCTCGACGGCGCGTTCGGTTCACAATGCCGCCAAGCATCGACATTTCTTCGAGGCGTGCAGCGACTTCAGCTTTGGTCTGAGGCGGGATGGGGCCTGTACGATCCCCTAAGAGCTTGCGAAGCACGCCAAGCCGCCCTTCTGTTTTCAGATATAGGCCAGGCGTGATCCAGGCAATCGCCTCATTAAGATCTTCAAAGGTGGCGTCTTTTCGCAGCGCTGTTTCTCGGGCTGCAACGACGGGTATATTTTCGGTCTGAAGCTCTTGGAAGATCCACTCCCGATCAAACAAGTTCGGCTCGACGAGCCTTAGAATCGACCGGAGATCTTCACTCCGGAGATTGATCGGGGTGGCTGATAGCATCAGCTTGTAATCAGCGAGGTCGACGATTTGTCGGGCTGTTTTGTGCTGGGCGGTCTCCGGATTGCGCAGATGGTGGGCCTCGTCAAACACCACGAGATCGAACAGAGGTTCATTGCCCGAACGACCGTCTAGAAAACGCGCCAGTTCCGCGCGTGCCCCCTTGGCGGGCTGGTCGGGATCATCCCAATCGCGCGGTGCACGAAGGCCGGAGAGGGTGGCGACCAGAGCGAAGTCTTCGCCGCTGCGTTCGTGTTCTTTAAGCGCTTTCAACAGTTCGTCGGCATCTACCGCCTGAGCCCGCACGCCAAACTTTTGGCTGAGCTCCATGCGCCATTTTTCCTGCAGCGACTTGGGGCAAACCACCAGCAAGCGCTGGGCATCGTATCGCGCGACCAATTCTGTCCAAACTAGTCCGGCTTCGATGGTTTTGCCGAGGCCTACCTCGTCGGCGATCAGCAGGCCTTTGGAAGCGGCGTTGAGGATTTTGACGACCGGTTTGAACTGATATGCGTGGAACTCCGTATTGGTGCTTTCCATGCTGTAGATCAGATCCGCGAGACGACCTGTGAGCCGGATATGAGTCAGCGCTTGGCTAAGCGCAGATCTGTCTGAGAAGCGGCCATGCGCGAGGTCCTGCAGCGCGTCCGGAGCCGAAATAACGGCTTCGAGGGCGCTTTGGGGGATCCACTTGGCCTCTCCAGTTGCGAGGTGGACACGGCAGTAAAGGCGTCCGCCGCTCTCACGTGTTTCTCCCGTTAATGTGCCCGCCACCGCAGGATTATCGCTGCGCCGGACCGCGCGACCTTTTTCGAACATGCCGCCCTCCCAGGCTCACTCTAGTCAGTCTTCTTTTGTTCACAAGAACGGCGGTTTGAAACCGCTTCGGCGCACGCGAGGCGTGCCCTAGGGCGGAGTTGAGCGCCGATTTTCGGGCATCTGAGCCCAGCACCGGCTGGCTAGGATGGCGAAAAGCTCCTGGCTGGCGGGGGTGGCGCTCGCTCGGGTCGGCATCGGTCTCCCTCGTGCCGCCGGCGATTAGGCCGCGACCGCCGCAAGCGGCGACGGCGTCACCGCAATGATCTCCCCGGTCGTCACCAGCACGATCAGCCCGCGTGCGGCACCGGTCATGTCAAGATAGGCCCGCACCTGAGCTCGGTAGTGGTCAATCGTCTCGGGCGTCGGCTGGACGTCGCTCTTCCAGTCGATGACCACCTGGGGCGTACCGTCGGGACCGAGGGCGATGGCGTCGGCGATGCCGGCCGTCGCCTGCTCAACCTCATCAAGGAGCACTGCGGCATAGACCGGAAGCTCGGGTGTGAGGACGGGCCGAAGCGCAGCGATCTCGGGCAAGGCGAGCGTGCGGGTCACGCATCCGGCAAGTTCACCGGGCGAAAGACCCTTCGACGGATCTTCGGCCGCAGGACGGCCGAGCGCCGCGATCAGCGAACGCGCCCGGTCGGTCAGCGGGGCGCTGTCTTCCGCAGTCTCGCCAGTCAGCACTTCTTCGAGAAGCTTATGCAAGATCAACCCGCGTTCGCGCCCGCCCTGGATGGTGGGCCGTTCGACCTTTCCATTCGGTTGACGGGCGTCGCATACCGCCCAGACCTCCACTGCTTCCGGCGTGAGCACCGGCCCGCGGCTGTTTTCGTCGCGACTGGGCGTTAGCCAAGTCAGGCGATGGTGGCGCTGGGCAATGGCGGCAGCTTCCGCCGCAAAGCTCTCGCGGGTCTGCTGGTTGCCTTTGTCGGCCGCCGCGGCGCCCATCTCCAAGGGGAGATGCGCCACATCCAGCGCCGGGAGGTCGGCGAGCGACAGGTCGAGCAGCGAAATCCAGGCCGACTTCGACGGTGCCGCGTCGAGGCGGGGCAGGACCAGCAGTTCGCGCGCCCGCGTGGCGGCGACGTACCAGATGCGGACGCGCTCGCGATCAAGCTCGGCCTTGTCCGCGTTCCTCGCCTCGTCATAGCCGGCCGGATTCACGCCGAAGACCGGGCAATAGAAGGTGTCGCTGTCGCGATCGGTCACCGCGTTTTCGGCCGGCATAATGCCGGTCATGGTGTTGACCGGCACGACGATCGGCCACTCGAGGCCTTTGGCCGCGTGCATGGTGTAGAGCGCGACGGCCTCTTCCTGGGCGTCGGGCCGCCCCTCGACGGCGCGCGCTTCGTCGGTCCATGCCGCGGTCATCGTCTCAGCGAACGCGCGCAGGCCCCGAACCGCGAAGGCGGACGCCAGACTGAGATAGAGATCAACATTGGCGAGTGCCCGCTCGGCCTGGCCGCGCTGGCGTGCGAGCAGGATCGGACGCACCCGCATCACATCGACGGCTTGCGACAGCAGGTTGTGCGGCGTGGTGCTGTTGGTCCGGCGATTGAGGGCTTGCAGCCTTTCGATCACCGAGCGCGCCAGCGGGTGGGCGATCTCGCCGGCCTCCACGCCGAGGTCGAGACGCGGTAGGGCGTCGGGATAGTCCTCGGACCGGGGCAGCGCCCAGATGATGTCGAGCAGCTCTTCCTCGGTCAGGCCGACCAGTGGTCCGCGCAGGAGCGCGCCCAGCGCGAGCGTATCGCGGCGATCGGCGAGGACGCGGGTCAGCGCGATGAGGTCCTGGATCTCCTGCCGCCGGAATAGGCCCTTGCCGGCCTGGGTGGCGACCGGGATGCCGTGCCGCTCAAGGGCTTCTTCGTAGCGCCATAGATCGCTTCCGGTCGGCGCGAGCAGGGCGATATCGCCGGGCCGACAAACCCGGCTGGCGCCGGAGCGGCGATCGAGGATCATCTCGCTGCCGATCAGACGGGTGCACATCTCGGCGACGGCTTCGGCCTCGGCGTCACGTTGCTGCTCGGCGCTCGCTTTACCGTTCTCGTCGGCGACGGCGACGTCTAGCGCGGCCACGCATGGAGCCTCGCCCCGGTCGGCATGGAACGGGTCGAGCGCAGTGAAGCCCGGCTGACCGTCGCTCGACAAGAGCGTTTCGAAGCGCTCGTTAACATACGTTAGGATCGGTGCGCAGGAGCGGAAGTTGGTGGAGATCGACAGGACGCTGTCGGCGTCCTGGGCGATGAAGGCGTCGCGCGCCCGGACATAGGCGCTGATGTCGGCGCCGCGGAAGCGGTAGATCGCCTGCTTGGGATCGCCGACCAGAAACAATGCGCCCGGTCGAATCTGGAAGGCGGTCCAATCGGCGGTCGCGCCCTCGGCGGGCGGCTCCCCGCATAACCGCCAGAAAATCTCGGTCTGAAGCGGATCGGTGTCCTGGAACTCGTCGACCAGCACCCGCGAGAAGCGCGCGCCAAGCGCACGGCGCACCTCGTCGTGGTCGCGCAACAGATCGCGCGCGGCGAAGATCAGGTCGTCGAAATCGAGCAGGGCGGCGGACCGCTTGTAATCCCGGAACCGCTCCAGAATCGGCTGTACCTGGGCGATCAGGTCGGACAGGACGCGGCTGGCGACGTTCTGGAGCAGGAGCTGCCAGGCTTCGCAGCAGGCCGCGTAATGACCCTCGGCCGCCGCGTTGAGCCGCTCGCCGTCGGCCTTGGCCAAGCCCTCGCGCTTGGCCGCTTCGACCCATTTGCCCTTCTTCTTGAAGGCCAGAAACGAGCCGCTCTTGGTGCAGAGCTCGGGATGTGGCGGCGTGACCAGCAGCCGGATGATGCCCGCGGGCGTTTCGGCGATCGGGGCAGGCTCCATCGCCTGCGCCATGTCGGCGAGACGCTCGGCGAACATCGCGGTCTCGTCCTCGACCGCAGGCGCGGTCTGGATGAAGTCGGTGAAGGCGTCGGTTGCGTCCTGGAAGGCGCGCAGGTGCGGCGCGAGCGGCGTTACGGGTGGCGCCGACACGGTGCGCCGCTTGCGCAGATTGGCGACGATCTTGTGGATCAGACCGACGGTCTCGCCCGGGCTTTGCAGCACCATTTCGGCGATGATGCCGCCTTGGGCACCCGAGAGCTGCTCGCGCAGCCACGCGTCGACAATCTCGATGAAGGCGAGATCGGCCTGGTTGCGGTCCATCACGCCGGCGCCCGGATCGATGTCGGCTTCGACCGGATAGGGCCTGATCAGGCGTTGGCAGAAGCCGTGGATTGTCGAGCAGGTGATCTCGTCGATCGTCGCTGAGGCCGCCGCGAGGTTGGCTTTGTGGATCTCCGACAGACCATCGGGAAAGGCGATGCGCAATTCCGTCGGGATGGCACCTGCCACGAGGTCGGCGACGAAGTCACGAACACGGATCAGGAGTTCGCTAGCGGCCAATTCGGTGAAGGTGACAGCCGCGATGGATTTGGGTGCAGCGCCTTCGGCCAATATGGCGGCGATGCGCCCGGCCATGACGGCGGTCTTGCCCGAACCCGCTCCGGCCTCCACCAGGATGGACCGGTCATGGACGCTGATCGCAGCGCGACGGACATTGTCGTCGCGCAGGGCTTTACTTACGGCGGTCATCACTGGGCCTCCCAGACTTGCGCGGCGTCGCCGAACATCTCGGTCGCAGCGGGCAGCTTGCGTTTGCAGTAGGTGGCGCCTGCGTTCGCCGGTAGGGCGAAGGCGAGGTCGTCATAGGTTCCGCCGGTATCGGGGCCGATCAGGGCGTGCCCGCCAGTCAGGTTGGCCCTCGCCGCCTGCAGATAGCCGGTGATCTCGACCAGAGTGGATTCCGGATCGGCGAGCTGAAGATCGACCTGCTCGCGCGGGAAGAGCAGGGAGGCGCTGATCGAGACATTGGGTCCGAGCAGCGCCTTGACGGCAAAGGCGTAGAGGCAACGCTGCAACTCCCGGCCGCCGTCGAGGCTGATATCGTCCCTGGGCGGGCGGCCGGTCTTATAGTCGCGGACCAGGGCGCGTTTGCCGTCGCCCGAAAGATCAAGACGGTCGATGTAACCGTTGATGCGGAAGCCTGCGCCGGGGATTTCGACCGGGGTCGACGAATCCCAGGGGCTTTCGGCGTCCGACTTCGGTTCAAGGCCGCCAAAGGCGACTTCTCCATAGGAGCGAGCGTCCGGCAGCCGCTCGTCGCCATAGGTGAGCGCACGGCTGGTCAGGAGGCGGGCGTCGTCCAGCGTCCGGCGCCAGATCATCGCCGGCGGAACGGCGCGTTCGCTCTCCCAGACGCCAGCGACCTCGCGTGCGGCCTCCTCAACGTTGGCCGCGATCTGCGCCTGGTCGGCCTTGGCTAGCCCACCGGCGGCTTCCAGCTTCTGGAGCGCCAGATCGAGCGTCATGTGGACGAGGTCGCCCATGCCCGGGGCATCGAGAACGAGCGGATCGGCGCCGCTCTCGGGCATCCGCAGCCGCATCGCGTAGCGCCAGACGAAGCCGAGCGGGCTGCGCAGGAGCAGGCGAAGCGAGCTCGCCGACTGGGTCCGGTCGAGAATGGCCAGCAAGAGCGGGTGGTCGGCGCGCACCAGGCCGTCGTGGGGCGTGATTTCCTTGCGGTGCCAGTTGCGCCAGCAGGTCGTGGCGGCGACGGCCTGTAGCTCGCAGGCGAATTCTTGTGGACGGGCCGTCAGCCGGTCGGTTTCGCTGAAGGTGTGAGCCGGGACTGCGTTGCGACGGACGTAGATCTCTTCGCCAAAGGCGCCAAGCAGCGAGCTGCGCCCGAGGAGCCGTCCTTCGTCATCGCGGCGTGCGCGAGACAGAACCACCTGGCGCGCGGTCGTGGCGAGGATCGTCTCGAAGTCCCGGCGATCGGCCGCGGCGACCGGCAGTGGATCGAGTTCGGCGGTCGGAATGACGTGATCGGAGATCAGGCGGTCTTCGGAGATGCTCCGCGGCCAGCGCGACGAGTTCAGCCCGATCAGGCGGACGAACCGGCGCGGGGACGCGGCCAGGGCGCTGGCCGGCATCCAGGCGACCGAGACGCAGGCCTCGAGACCGTCGTCCTGTTTGAGATTCTCCAGCGTCGTGTCGAGCGAGCCGGTCGGCCCCGCCAGCAGCGCCTTGCGCCAGATCGCCCGAGCGCGACCGCTGAGCAGCGCCACGCCGATCTCCTCGGCGGCGGCGTGGCCCTTGCCCAGAAGCTCGACGATGCCGCGCAAGGTGGGCGTGTGATCGTGCCCATCGGGCCAGTCGGCCGCGTTCAGGCGTCCGAGCAGGCGCGTCCAGGCCAAGACCGACGCGAGCGGCGCGTCGGTAGGTAGAAGGCGCAGCCAGCCCGCGGGCAGCGTCTGGAATGGACCGGCCTCGGACCCGCAGAGCGTCGCCAGGCGGCGCATACGAGTCTGGGACAAGCCGCGAACCAGGATATCGGCGAGCGCAGCGGCCGCCTGCCCCTCGCGGGTGGTGGTGACCTTGATTCCGTGGATGAAGTGCAGGTCGAGGTTCGCGTCGGCGCGAAGCGACAAGAAGTGGTCATCATAGTCCGCCGTCGAGGCGGCGGCGATGGCGATGTCCGCCGGCTCGGCCTCGCCCGACGCCAGCAGCGCCCGTGCCCAGCGGATCGCTTGGATGGCCTCATGGTAAGCGGTTGCGGCGCTTTCTGCGCGAACGGCCGGCGTCTGCGCAGGGGCGCGGACGATGGAGACGGCCGTCGTCTCGAGCCAGGACGGCGTGGGTCGAGGGCCTGCCGTCCAGGTCACCGGGGTGTAGTCGGTCAGCGCCTGAAGTAGCGGTCTCCAGCATGGCGACAGCTCGGTGATGCCGACGATCTCGACCGGTCCCAGAACGGCCTTGGCGTGAGCGAGCCGCTGACAGGCGGCCGCCACCAGATCGCAGGGCCGCATCATTCCCGGCGGCAGCTGCGCCAGTACGGCGGCTTCGAGGCGAGCAATGGAGTCGAGGCGCGGGTGCTCGTGTGCACGGGAGGCCAGGTCGATGCCAGCGTGCCAAGCCTTGTGCAGGGTGTCGGCCGAGGCGTCGACCATGCCGGGTAGGAGCTTGATGCTTTCGAGTTCGCCTAGCGGCGTGGCCGAGAGTACAGCTTGGATCGCGGTGCGCAGGCTCTCGTCGTCGATCGGCCTGGTAAATCCGCCGGCGAGGCGAACCGCGAGCTGCTCGAACGACATGATCTGCAGGCCGTGACGCCGCTGACGCGCGGCGTCGAGGCGAAGCTCCCGCATCGCCATGCGCCCATGGGCGACGATGGTTCGCCGGTCGGTCATGCTGGTCATCGTCGCGTCTCTCCGCCCTGTTGCCCGGCACGGCTTCGCTTGACGCGAATCCATGATGGGGATAGAAACTAAACGCGTCTTGCAGATGTGTCCATATAGTTTTTATCTGCATTCGCCGGAGGACGATTTCGGATGGATGGCCTGACCACATTGAAGTGGGGCGTGGAGCGCCGCCTCGAGTTCATCGAGTTCCGCCTCTTCTGGGAAGGCGGGGTCAATCGCTCCGACATCATAGGCATGTTTGACGTGTCAGTGCCGCAGGCCTCGAAGGATCTGACGCTCTATCAAGAGCGGGCGCCGCACAACGCGGTCTACGACAAGAGCGCCAAGCGCTATGTCGCCAGCGAGCAGTTCGAGCCGCATTTTTTAAAGCCCGATCCCTACGGCTATCTATCTCGCTTACGTTCGGTGGCCGAGGGTCTGATCGACCTGTCGGACTCGTGGATCACCGAGGTCCCCGATACTGACATTGCGCTGACGCCGCGCAGAGATATCGATCCGGCCGTGCTGAGGGCCGTATTGAGCGCGGTGCGTGATCGCCGTTCGGTCAATGTCCGCTATCAGTCGATGAGCAAGGATCGGCCCGATCCGATCTGGCGGCGGATCACGCCCCATGCCTTCGGCTATGACGGCTTTCGCTGGCACGTGCGCGCCTATTGCCACGTCACCGACAAGTTCAAGGACTTCCTCTTGCCCCGTATCCTCGGCGTCGGCGAGATGGGCGACGGAGGCGCGGACCCGCTTCAGGACGCGCTGTGGCAGGAGCGCTTCGGAGTTGAGATCGGACCGCATCCTGACCTGACCGCAAGCCAGAAGGCGGTGGTCGCCAAGGATTTCGGTATGAAGGGCGGCTCGGCCGTGCTCACCGTACGCTACGCCATGCTGTTTTATGTCTTGAAGCGTCTGGGCTTGCTGGGCGATGCGGCGAGTCAGTCCCCGCGCAGTCAACACATCGTCGTCGTCAACCGGGAGGAAACTGAGGCGGCGTTGGAGAAGGCTGAATTTGCGACGTGACGTATGGCTGGTGACGCGGCATAGGCCGCAATGGCTTGGGCAGGAATATTTGGCCGTCAATGGATTTCGGAATTTATGGGCGCGGCTTTGTGCGAGTGCGACTTAAGTAATGGCTAAGGCTAAAGACAACGGCTCGATGATGTCCGGCGTGTCGAAATACCGGATGTCCTTCAGTGTGGGTGGGCTGCTGCTCAATGAGAGCTTAATGATCGCTCAAGCTTACCAATTGGGCGAGACATGGGCCTGTGCTCGCGAGCGGTTGCTTGCTCAAGGCGCGTCTTCCCTCCCTAAACTTGCCTCACAAACCCGCGCGTTGCGTGAGGTTTACGACCGGATAGGGCATCTCTCCGAGGCTGAACGTCACTTTCTGTCCGCAGAGGCGGACCGCGCTGAGCAGCAAGCGATGATGTGGCTGGCCGTTTGTCGGACCTATCGTTTCGTCTACGAATTTGCGGTCGAGGTTATTAACGAGCGCTACCAATCTTGGCGGCTTGACCTGGGTCACGAGGCTTTTGACCGTTTCCTCGCGGAAAAAGCTGAATGTGATCCAAGCCTCGCTGAGCTTTCACCATCAACCTGCGCCAAATTGCGCCAGGTCTTGTTTCGGATTTTGGGTGAATCTGGCTTGAGAAGTGTTGAGGGTAGAATTCAGCCGATTTGGTTGTCAGGGCGCATGAAGCGACTGATTGAGGAGACTAATCCGGAGGATTTGCGGATATTTCCCGGAGGTAGGGGGTAAATTTGAGAACGAAAATTGATAGGCGCGCTCGTGCTGAGCACCTATTCCGAGTGATTTCTAGTGAACGGTTCTTGCAAAAGCAGGGACTGGGCAACGAGGTTCCCTTTTTCATCTGCGCTATTGATGCCGAAGACGGACTGAGCCTGGGCGAGGATCGTGAGGATCTGATCGCCCGGCTGAGCCA
Source organism: uncultured Treponema sp. (assembly GCA_964425215.1). GTDB lineage: Bacteria > Spirochaetota > Spirochaetia > Treponematales > Breznakiellaceae > CAYRLW01. The sequence continues at coordinate 37,324 of CAYRLW010000014.1, read as the reverse complement.
CGCCGGTGTGCGCGTACTTGATATCGATCTCTATGACCTTTCGATCAGGATCCTCGAAGACCGGGGTATCTTCGAGCAGATCCTTGAGGTTGAAGTCGAAACGGAAAAGGCGGAGCTCAAGGAGCTGTTGCAGGGCGTTCTGGACCCGCAGGCGCACCTCATCCCAGAGATTGCGCGGCGCATCGAAGAAGTCCCGCACGACGTGATCTTCCTGTCAGGCGTAGGCGAGGTTTACCCCTTCCTGCGTTCGCACAATGTGCTCAACAACTTGCAAAGTACCGCGAAGGACCGGCCGACGATCATGTTTTTTCCGGGGAAGTATACCCACGCATTGGCAACGGGGGCCTCGCTCGAATTGTTCGGCTTGTTGCACGACGACAAATACTACCGTGCGTTCAATATCATGAATTTCGAGGTCTGACCGATGGCAAATTTTCTGCGTGATATCTTCGCCAAACCGGTCGACCGTTCGATCGATGGGGTCATCAAGGCTGATGACATGGGCAGCCTCCTCATCGAGCTCGATGAATATGTCATCACCAACGAGATCGGCGCCCGGATGGAGCAATTCCTCGACGCCTACAACAATTACGATACCGCGAATGGCGTGTGGATTTCGGGCTTCTTCGGATCAGGTAAGTCTCACCTGCTGAAGATGCTCGCTCTTCTGCTAGAGAACGACGAGGTCGAGGGGCAGCGCGCCATCGAGATATTTGAGCGCAAGCTCGCGGGCAACCCGATGCTGGCGGGGGCCTTGCGTAAGGCAGTGTCGATCCCGTCCCGGTCGGTCTTGTTCAATATAGACCAGAAGGCGGATGTGATCTCGAAGACGGATGTCGATGCACTTCTGGCCGTCTTCCAGAAGGTCTTTGACGAGATGTGCGGCTATTATGGCAAGCTCCCGCATATCGCGCAGTTCGAGCGTGATCTGGACAGCCGCGGTAAGCTCGATGCCTTCAAGTCGGCCTTTGCGCAGTCTTCCGGAAAGCCTTGGGAGCGCGGGCGCGAACAGGCTCTGATGGAAGGCAAGCACATTGCGGCCGCTTTTGCCGAGGTCACGGGCGATGAGGTCAAGGATATTCTTGGTCAGTATCGCAAGGATACGAAGGTTTCGATCGAAGATTTTGCCAATATGGTGAAGTCGTGGATCGATGCGCAAGGGCCGAAGTTCCGGCTGAATTTCTTCGTCGATGAGGTGGGGCAATATATCGCCGACAACGTCAAACTGATGACGAACCTGCAGACCATTGCCGAAAGCCTGAACACGAAATGCAAGGGGCAGGCCTGGATTGTTGTCACTGCCCAGCAGGACATGGGTTCGGTCATCGGGGATCTGACGGCGCAGCAGGAGAATGACTTCTCGAAAATCCAGGCGCGCTTTGCCAATCGGATGCCACTGAACTCTCAGGATGTGGCCGAAGTCATCCAGCGCCGTCTGCTGGCCAAGACCGAGGCTGGTCAAATAACCCTTGGCAATCTTTATGATGCTGAGGAAAACAACCTGCGCACTCTGTTCGATTTTGGAGATAATTCCTTCAAGTTCAGGAATTTTTCAGGAAAAGACCAGTTCGTCGCGAGCTACCCGTTCCCGAACTACCAGTATGACCTGTTCCAGCGCGCGATTATGGGCCTCTCGCAGCATAACGCATTTGAAGGCAAACACAGCTCGGTCGGCGAACGCTCTATGCTGGGGGTGTTTCAGGAGGTGGCCAAAAAACTGGCCGACACGCCGGTTGGTGGGCTGGCTACCTTTGACCTGATGTTCGAGGGGATTCGCACCGCCCTGAAATCATCGGTTCAGCAGTCAATCCAACTGGCCGAAAAGAACCTTGGCGATGATTTTGCCGTGCGGGTGCTGAAGGTGTTGTTCCTTGTCAAATACGTCAAGGAATTCAAACCGACTGCTCGCAACATATCGATCCTCCTGTTGTCCCGGTTCGAGGCGGACCAGACCGAGCAGCGCCGCAATATCGAGGAGGCTTTGTCGCTTCTGGAGCGTCAGACGCTGATCCAGCGTAACGGCGAGGTCTATGAATTCCTCACCAATGAGGAAAAGGACGTCGAGGCCGAGATCAAGGCAATTGCCGTCGATCCCGCCGAGATCGAACGGCAGCTTGATGAACTTGCGTTCGGCGCGATCCTCCGTCACGCCAAAATCAAGCACGCCGGTACGGGTGTCGATTACGCTTTCACCCGCAAACTCGACAGCCACAGCCTGAACCGGGAGCACGAGCTGTCGGTGAACATCATCTCGCCCTTCAGCGACGATTCTGATGCGCCGGATGTGGTTCGTTCGAACAGCATGGCAAGCGATGAGATGGTTGTCCTGCTTGGGCGGGATGTGCGTTTCACGCGCGATCTCGTGCTGTGGCTCCAGACCGTAAAATTTGCGCGTCAGGTCACCAGCGGCGACGCCCAGCCAGGCCGTGATCGGATCATCGCGGAAAAGCGTGATCAGAATACGCGCCGTGAAAAAGAGTTGGTGCAGCGTCTCCGCACTCTGATTGCGGATGCGCGCCTTTTCGTGCGGGGGGCCGAGTTGGAATTCGGTGGCGAGGATCCGCAGGAACGGCTGGTCAAAGGTTTCCAGATCCTGGTCGACAAGGTCTATACCAGCCTGCCTGTTCTGCGTGGCGCTACCTATACCGAAGCTGATCTTGGGCGAGCTGGTCGTGTTGACGGTGGGCTTTTCGGTGGAGAAGGCAGCGGCCTGACCGAAGCTGAGCAGGACGTGCTAAATCACGCTCAGTCCCAGATGCGTCTGGGCACGCGGGTTTCGGTCAAGGCTTTGGTCGAGAAGTTCGGCGCGAAACCCTATGGCTGGCCCTCCATCGCCGTCCTTTGCCTAACCGCGAGCCTTGTCGCACGCGGCAAGCTTGAAGCGCGGGCTGACAGCGCTCTCTTGGAGGGCGATGCGCTGATACAGGGGCTGCGCAACAGCCATGCCCTTGGCAACATTCTGCTTTCTCCGCAGATTGAGTTCACAGCGGCCCAGATCCGCAAATCGCGCGAACTGTTTCAGGAGCTGTTCGATCTGCCCGCCTCTGGAAATGACGCCCGCAGTCTAGGAGCGGAGTGGCAGGCGCAACTGCGCAAGCTGCTTGGTGATGTCGAGCAGGAGAGCCGTGCCATTGCAGCCTATCCCTTTGCCACCGCCCTCGATCCCTTGCGCACCATGCTGGATGGGATGCGCGATCAATCTGCCACCTGGTTCATCACCGGCCCTACCGGGCAGGAGGAGCAGCTGCTTGATGCAAAAGAGGATGTCTTCGACAAGGTCCGCAGCTTCATGCGCGGGCCGCAAAAAGGCATCTACGATGAGGTGCGTTCTTTCCTGACCAGGCAGGATCAGAACCTTGGCTATTCCGAAGGTGCTGCCGCCGACAAACTGCGTCAGGTTCTTGAGGATCCGCAGTGCTACAAGGGCAACGCAATTCAGGAGTTGAAGGCGGATTTCTACGCCCTGAAGGAGCGTATCGAGCAAACTGTTCTGGCTGAGCGCAACGCTGTCATCACTGCGGTTGACGAGGTGGTCGAAAAAGTCGCCCAGACTTCCGAGTTTGGCGTACTGCCGCCCGAACAGCAGGCACGCATTCGCGAAGAGCTTGCTGCGCGGAAATCGGGCCTTGCCGCACAGAGCCTGATCCCGGCGTTGCGCAATCTGGCGACCGAGGTGCGCTCCAATCTTCTGGCTGACACGCTGACCCGCATTGCGGAGCTGACGCCAGCACCAGCGCAAACACCGGCACCGCAGCCCCAGCCTGCTGGCGGCGTGGCCGAACCTCAGCAAGCGCCATATGTGCCGCCGGCACCGGTGAAACCCCAATATATCAAGGCGCAGTCGATCACCGTCCCCTTCGCGAAAACCTATCTCGAAGATGAGGACGATGTGACCCGCTACCTTGATGAGATGAAAAAGACCCTGCTGGCCGAGATCGGCGCGGGCAAGAAAGTGATTGTCTGATGGATACCAACGCCCTGAAGAAATTTGCGCAAAGCGCTCGCAACCTGCTGATCGATCAGGTCACTGCCCGGCTGGACATGGTGCTGACCGAAGGCGCAGCGGCCCGCCGTGAACATCCCAAGGCAATTGCCAAGCTGGAGGCCGCCGCCAACAGCAACCGCGCCCATGTCATCGAGCAAGCAGCCTATACATGGTTCAACCGCTTCACCGCACTGCGCTTCATGGATGCGACGGGACTGACCAACCCGCGTGTGGTCTCGCCCGCAGACGGCGCCACCCGGCCCGAGATTCTGGCCGAGGCGATGGCGGGCAATCTGCCGGATCGCGCCCGGCCCGAAATTGCCGAATATCTGAACGGTACCCGCCCCGCCCATGATGGGCAGGCGGAGGCCTATCGCCTGCTGCTGATCCATGCCTGCAACGAATGGCATGGCGCTATGCCCTATATGTTTGAGCGCGCAGATATGCTCGACCGGGCCGAGGATTATACCGAGCTGCTGATACCCGACGATCTTCTGTCGCCGGACGGCATCCTTGCCCGCCTGCGCGAGGTGATGACGGAAGAGGCCTGCCAGGATGTTGAGATCATCGGCTGGCTTTACCAGTTCTATATCAGCGAGAAGAAGGATCAGGTCTTTGCGGGCCTGAAGAAGAACCAGAAGATCACGGCGGAGAATATCCCCGCCGCGACGCAGCTGTTCACCCCGCACTGGATCGTCCGCTATCTGGTGGAAAACTCGTTGGGGCGGCTGTGGCTTCTGAACCGTCCGAAGTCGAAGCTGGCGGCGAAGATGGACTACTACATCGCGCCGGAAGAGCCGGAGACCGATTTTCTGAAGATCAGCCGGGCCGAAGAGATCAAGATCTGCGATCCGGCCTGCGGCTCGGGCCATATGCTGACCTACGCCTTTGACCTGCTCTATGAAATCTATGCCGAGGAAGGCCATGACGCGGCCGAGATTCCCAGCCTGATACTGCAGCACAACCTGACCGGCATCGAGATTGACGACCGCGCGGGTGCTCTGGCGGCCTTCGCCCTGTCGATGAAGGCGGCGGCAAAGCTGGGGCGGCGGCGGTTCCTGCGGATGGAGGCGAAGCCCGACATCGTCGTTCTGCAGGATGTGCGCTTCACGTCTGCCGAGATGCAGGACGTGGCCGCCGTGGTGGGCAAGGATCTGTTCACCGATGAACTGCGCGAGACGCTGGCGCAGTTCGAGCAGGCTAAGAACTTCGGCTCGCTGATCGTGCCGAAACTGCGCGAGCCGACTGAAACGCTGCGGGTGGTGGAGGCACGGGATTTCGGTTCCGACCTGTTGCTGAAGGAGGTGCAGGCGCGTGTCGTCGCCGTGCTACGCATGGCCGAGACGCTATCGCCGAATTATCATGTCGTCGTGGCTAACCCACCGTATATGGGCGCGAGTAACGCAAATGCTCATCTAAAATCTTGGTTAGGCAAGAACTATGCTAACTCGAAGCGAGATCTTTTTTCTGCGTTTATAGAGCGGAATCTTATTCTGTGCCGCGCGGATGGATTGGTCGCGATGATCACGATGCAGAACTGGATGTTCATCAGTCGCTTCCAATCATTTCGCGACATGATTTACACGCGTTCCCACATTTCGACTATGGCTCACTTGGGCGAACGTGCTTTTGACACTATTGGCGGCGAGGTGGTGTCGACTACCGCCTTTGTGCTCGTGGCGTCCGAAAATCCGGAACACCGCGCCACATTTTTACGGCTAACGGACGGTGGCTCGGAGGCCGAGAAGTCAGCTATGCTGCAAAACGCAGCTTTAGACGCATCTTCCGATATTCGCTTCTCAGCTTCTGAACGTGATTTCAAAAAGATCCCCGGAGACCCTCTTGCATATTGGGTTTCGCCAGAGTTGCGCGAAATCTTCGCTTCCGCGCCAGATTTTGACAGTATTCTCGAAGCGCGAGAAGGTCTCACTACCGGGAAGAATGAGGACTATGTACGCTACTCGTTTGAGGTAGGTGCCGCTCGTGTTTGTAGAAATGCGACGTCACGAGATGCCGCAAAGGGTTCTGGTGCAAAGTGGTTTCCGTACAATAAGGGTGGCGAAAAGCGGAAATGGTTTGGTAATGACGAGTTCGTTGTTGACTGGGAAAACGATGGTAAACAACTTCAAACACGTCAGCATCCTTCTGGTGATCGCATATGGGCGCATAACTTTAATCTTGATTTTATTTTTCGCCCATCGATTTCGTGGTCCGATATTACAACGAAAGGATTGTCGGCCAGGCTGTTTCCGGAAGGGTTCATTTTTGACGCAACGGGCCTGAGCGCATTCAACAGAACGGACGCAGATCTTCGATATTTGTCTGCTTCGATTTGTAATTCTCACGTGGGTACATACGTTGCGTCCATTTTGAATCCCACTATGCATTTCAAGGCAGGAGACTTCGCGGAGTTTCCACTGCTTGAGGGTGATCAGACAAGGGCCGAGCAAATCGCGGAGATTGCAGTGTCTTTGGCTCGCATCGACTGGGATGCCTACGAAACCTCCTGGGATTTCACCACGCTTCCGCTGCTCTCGCCCCATCATCGAGGTGAGACGCTTTCGGTCAGCTACACGAATCTCCGCGCCCATTGGCAGGGCATGACGGACGAGATGCAGCGGCTGGAAGAAGAAAATAACCGCATCTTTATCGACGCTTATGGCCTACAGGATGAACTGACCCCCGAAGTGTCGATCGAGGAAATCACCCTCACCTGCAATCCGGCCTATCGTTATGGCGTGAAGGGTTCGGAAGATGACCGCGAGGTGCGGCTGCGCGAGGATACGGCGGCCGAATTCCTCCACTATGCCGTGGGGTGCATGTTCGGGCGCTATAGCATCGACGAGCCGGGCCTGATCCTCGCCAATCAGGGCGGAGGGATTGAGGAATATCTTGCGCGCGTGCCGGAACCCAGCTTCGCACCCGACCGCGACAATGTCATCCCGGTGCTGGATGCTGACTGGTTCGCCGATGACATCGTCACCCGCGCCCGCGATTTCCTGCGCGTGACCTTTGGCGAGGCAGAATTCCGCGAAAACCTCGCCTTCGTTGAGGCGGCGCTCGGCAAGGATCTGCGCCGCTGGTTCACGAAGGATTTCTTCGAATATCATGTGCGTCGCTATAAAAAGCGCCCGATCTACTGGATGTTCTCCAGCCCCAAGGGCAGCTTCAACGCGCTGATCTATATGCACCGCTACCGGCCCGACACGGTTTCGGTCGTGCTGAACCAATATGTGCGCGAATTCATCCATAAGCTGGAGGTGGAGCGTGCCCGGCTGGAGAAGCTGGCTGTCGATCCTGCTGCCACGCCCGCCCAGCAGACAAAGGCGCAGAAGGAAACGGCCACGGTCATCAAGCAGATCGCCGAGCTGACCGAATGGGAGCGCGATGTCGTCTATCCGATGGCGCAGCAGAAGATCGCCATCGATTTGGATGACGGGGTGAAGCGCAACTATCCGCTGTTCGCCGGTGCGCTGAAGCCAATCAAGGGGCTGGAGGCTGCGGATGACTGACCGCATCACCGCCGGCCTGATGCGGCTCTATGAGGATCAGGGCCATCGCATAGTCTTCTGGTATGACGCCGCCCGCGATCTGCGCGAGGCATTCGATGCGGTCGATCTGCCCGGCGTCACCAAGGTGGAGATCGCCAATAACGAATTCGGCCTGAAATACCGCATGCTGCGGCAGGAGCCGAAGGCGCGGTTCCTGCTCTATAAGGACGGCCCCGAGCCACCGATGCCCGAGAACTGGCTGCTGGATGTGCAACTGGCCAGCGCTGTGTTCCGCGCCGATCAAGCGGCGATCTGGGTGGCTGATCTCGGCATTCCGGCGAAGTATGAAGCCGCCGTCCGCGATCACGCCGAATTTTACCGTTCCGGCAAGCGGCTGGAAGCGCTGCGCGCGATTGAGCGCGAGCGGCCCTCGCAAAGCGCCAACGATGTCCGCCGCAAGATGCTGGCGGTCTGCGCTGGTGCGGATGGTGATCTCGATACGGTGATCGAGGCGTTGCTGGCCGAACTGGCTGAAGGCCGTGATGAGGCGCTGAAGCTGGTGGAACGAGTCGGGCTGGCAGAGTTCTTCTGGAAGGAAGTGACAGCGCGTTATGGCTATGCGGCGGATGCGCCGGATTTTCAGGATTTCGCCATCACGCTGTTTTCCAGCGCCTGGGCGCGGGCCATGGGAGAAGCCGCCCCCCTGAACACCGATGCCGCGCTGATGTTCCGCCGCTGGAGCGCCTCGCGCCGGTGGGGTGAAGCGTTCGAGAAGCTGTCGGGCGATTATCAGGACGTGCTGAAGATCAGGGACAATCTGGCCTCCCGCGATTTTCGCACCCTCATGCCGCATGATCACTTCGAGGAAGTGGATCGGCGGATCGTCGTCGCCATCGTTGAGGGGCTGGCCCGGCAGAGCCTGCCCGCGACAGATGTGCTGAAATGGGTGCGCGATCGTCGTCAGAGCCATTGGTATAGCCGCTACGCGGATGTCTATCAGGCCATCGGCTATGCGACCGAGTTCCAGCAGGCCCTGGCCGAAGCCGACCTGACGATGACCAGCCTGTCCGATGGTGTGAAGCGCTATTCCGCAAGCTGGTTCCGCCTGGACCAGCTTTATCGCAAGTTCATCTATCATATGCAGAAGAGTGGACAGTCGGGGTTGCTGTCCGCGCTCTATGAGGCGGTCGAGAACCGCTACACCACGAATTTCGTGCTGAAACTGAACGATGCCTGGCAGGATCAGGTCTCCCGTATCACGGACTGGGCAGTTCCGGGTTTTCCCCGTCAGGTGGATTTCTATCGGGAACAGGCCGCTGAATACCGGCGCAAGGACCAGAAAGTCGTTGCCATCATCTCGGATGCGCTGCGCTATGAGGTGGCCGAAGAGGCGCTGCGCGAGATTCGCAAGCTCAATCGGTTCGATGCCGAACTGAAACCAATGATCGGGGTTTTGCCGAGCTATACCCAGCTTGGCATGGCGGCGCTCTTGCCGCACCGGCAACTGGCGATCCGCGACGACAATGATTTGGTACTGCTGGACGGTGAAAGCACCATGGGGGCCGTCGCTCGTGAGAAGGCGTTGGCTGCGGGCCGAGCCGGAGACCGGGTAAAGGTTCTCGCGGCGAAGGATTTCATGAATCTGGGATCATCGGAGGGCAAAGACCTCTTCCGAGATCATGATGTCCTCTATCTGTATCACAACCAGATCGACGCGATTGGCGATAAGCTCACCACCGAGGAAAATGTCCCCGCTGCGGCAGAGACTGCCATCGAGGATCTGGTGAAGCTGGTGCGGAAGCTGACCTCGGCCAACTTCTCGAACATCCTGATCACCGCCGATCACGGCTTCTTGTGGCAACACAAGGCTCTGGAAGAGAGCGGCTTCGCGCTGAGCGAGCCGGAAGGCGAGATCGTTACACGAAACCGGCGCTTCGTGATCGGCCGAGGCCTCAACAGCAATGGCGGCATGAAGAAGTTCTCTGCCGCACAGCTTGGGCTGGAAGGTGAGCAGGAAATTCTAATCCCAAACTCGATCAACCGCCTGCGGGTCAAAGGATCAGGCAGCCGCTTTGTCCATGGTGGGGCGAGCCTGCAGGAGATCGTTCTGCCGGTCCTGCGTGTCGGCAAGCAGCGTAAAGAGGATGTCAGACAGGTTTCGGTGCAGATCATTCCGCCACCCCGTGCTCAGATCACCACGGGCCAGATCCAGGTCACTTTCTATCAGGCGGAGCCAGTGACCGACAAGCAGCAGCTCCGGCAGGTGCATGCAGCCATCTTTGCTGACGATGGAACACTCATCTCTGACGAAGCCGAGTTGGAATTCGATTTCACGTCTGAGAACCCGCGTGAGCGTGAGCTGTCGCGGAGCTTCCTGCTGTCCAAGGCGGCAGACGCTTATAACAATCAGACAGTCTTCCTGAAGCTGCGAACGCGCATCGGCAAGACCAGCCATTTCGAAGATCACGCTTCGCAGCCGCTGCTGCTAAAACGCGGGATCAGTACAGATTTCGATTTCTGAGGTGCCGATGTCGACCCTTGATGACAATATCAATCAGCATTTTGCCGGTTTCGTGGTCCGTAAGGACCTGGTGAAGGCCGTTAAGGGGAACGCCATTGTCCCCACTTATGTGCTCGAATACCTTCTCGGCCAGTATTGCGCGACCGATGATAAAGCCTCGATTGCGACAGGCATCGAAACGGTCAAGGACATCCTGCGCAAACACTACGTCCATCGTTCCGAAGCGGGGCTGGTCCAGTCGACGATCAAGGAGCATGGTCGCTACAAGGTCATCGATCAGGTCAGCGTGGCGCTGAATGAAAAGACCGATGCCTATGAGGCGGTGTTTGAGAACCTTGGTATCAAGCGGGTTGCGATCGACAGCGCCACGGTCAAGGCCCATCCGAAACTGCTGGTTACCGGAATTTGGTGCATCGCCGATGTGCAATATGAGTTCTCGGAAGACAGCCGGATTTCTCCCTGGATCATCGACACGCTGAAGCCGATCCAGATCGCCCGCGTCGACTATGACGGGTATCGCGAGACGCGTGACAAGTTCACCACCGAGGAATGGATTGATCTTCTGATGCAGAGCATTGGGTTTGATCCCTCTCTGTTCGGGCGCAGGTCGAAACTTTTGCAACTGATGCGACTGATCCCCTTCGTCGAGCGCAACTACAACCTCATTGAGCTTGGTCCCAAGGGGACGGGCAAATCGCATATCTATTCCGAGTTCTCCCCGCATGGTCAGTTGATCTCCGGGGGGGAAGTCACGATTCCCAAGCTCTTCGTGAACAACTCCAATGGTCGGATCGGGTTAGTTGGATATTGGGATGTCGTTGCCTTTGACGAATTTGCCGGCCGCGAGAAGACAGCCAACAAGGCGCTTGTCGACATCATGAAGAACTACATGGCGAACAAGCAGTTCTCGCGCGGGGTGAATCCCATGGGCGCTGAGGCCAGTTTCGCCTTCGTTGGCAATACCGACCATAACGTCCCATGGATGCTAAAGAATACTGACCTGTTCGAGGCGCTGCCGCCGCAGTTCCACGACAGCGCCTTTATCGATCGATTGCATGCCTATCTCCCCGGATGGGAGGTGGGCATCATTCGAGGCGACATGTTCACGTCTGGCTATGGGTTCATCGTCGATTATCTTGCTGAAATCCTGCGTCACCTGCGTGCCGAGGACTTCTCGCACCGGCCGGATCGCTACTTCACCATTCCCGTTCAGACCCATATCCGGGACCGTGCAGCGATCAGCAAAACCATGTCCGGCTTGTTGAAGCTGATTTTCCCGAATGGCGGCGAGACGGAAGCTGAGGTTGAAGAGTTGCTGCGGTTTGCGATTGAATGCCGCAAACGGGTGAAAGACCAGCTCCTGCGGATCGACAGCACCTTTGAAAGCGCTGATTTCCATTACATCGCGTCGGATGGAGCAAAGCGCGCTGTCACCACGCTGGAGGAAGAAGAGTTTCCTCAGTTCTACCATCGGCGGTCTGCCGGCGATGTGGATGTCAGTGCGGATCAGCCTGAGGCCGTGCCGATTTCGGCGGTGCCAGCGTCGACGTCGGCTGCCTCCGCAGCGCCTGATGTTCCCGCTGCTCCTGCTTTTGTCCCGAAGCCCGGGCATGTCGTCTTCACGGAAAACCGCAAGGGCATCAGCTTCGACAAGATCTTTGGCCCCTGGACGGATGGAGCAACGCGGATTGTCATTACCGATCCATATGTCCGGAAGTTTCATCAGGCGCGCAACGTGATGGAACTGATCGAGATGCTGATCCGGCGCAAACAGCCCGAAGATCAGGTCGCGGTGCATCTTGTCACCGCTCCGGACGATGGGAACATTCAAGAGCAGCGGGAATGCCTCGATGGGATCACCGAGGCCTGCACTGGTACGGGCGTTGATTTCACCTGGGTCTTTGATGGAACCGGAACGCTCCATGCACGCGACATTACAACGGACACCGGCTGGAAGATGGTTCTGGATCGTGGGTTGGATATTTTTCAGCCCACACCCCGAAAGATGAACGGCTTTTCGCTAGGAGAACGGATGCAAGAGCACCGGATGATCCGGGGCTTCTATGTGACCTATATCCAGAACTGCTGAGAATGGCCCTTATGCGCAAAGGGAGGCAGGGGGCGGTGGGGTGAATAGCCGGATCTGACTCATAGCGGACGCTCAGGAGGTCCGCTGCTGGCGTCAAACAGCTGTGAGCCATGACCATCGATCATGAAACGCGCTCGGCTTCGGCAGCCTGCTTCATCTCCCTGAGCCAATCCCGGATCACGGCTGTGCATTGCATCTCGCCCAGAGGCTCGGAGACGTCTCGCGCGACGCCGAGGTCAAACTCTTTCAAGCCCTCGTGGATGACCTCCCGTCCGATGGCGGTATCGACCAGAACGCTGTCGTTCCACCACGTCTTCCAGTGGTCGATCTGATCAGCGCGCAGATGCTTATGGCAGCGCCCCATGAGAAGCATGCCTTCGCCCCATAGCAGGACTTCATCAAAAATTTGCTCGCTGAGCCCTTCGGCTTCGAAGAGTTCGAGATAAGCGGCGCGGTCCTGCTGACCAGTTTCCGCCAGCGCAGGCCCACCTGCTAAAACGAGATAAGCGAACCCGCAGGCGATGCCGAGCACCGCCTTGCCTACGCGCGTCATTTTGCTCTCCCGTCTGCCCACTGGTTTTCACTTCCGCCATGACGCGGCGCCGCGTACTCGGATTTCTCGGCAACTCGTCGCCGACGAGACAAGGCTCTGGGCAAGAGCCCCTGCCCGTCAAGCCTTGTATCTTGGTTTGATCAGGGATGGTGGTAGGCTTGTGAGATGCAATCCGGGTCTCAGGGGGAAAGATGAAATCGCTTTTACTCGCGCTCGCCATCATGGTGACGGCGTCATCGCCAGTTGTTGCTACGCAGAATCCGGACCGGGTCGTCGTCCAGTTCGCGTCAGATAGCGACGAAGTTCCGGCCGCTAGCCTCGCGGAGCTCGCGCGTTTCGCGCGGGCGCATCCGGACCGGGATTTCTCGATCGAAGGCCATGCCATCCTGCAGGAGTCGGAAAACAGTCCGAGCTACGCAAGCGGTCTGTCACATCGCCGGGCGAACCGCGTCCGAGCAGCGATCTGGAACGACGATTTCGAGCGTTGGCAGCTGACGAAGTCACGGACGATGAGTGTGTCAGGGTACGGGGCGAGCCGCCCCCTCCCGGGGTCAGCGCCGGCTGACGGACGTAACCGTCGCGTTGAAGTGTCGATCATCGAACCGGCGACCGGCAGATAGGCGCAACCTCGAAAGCCATCGAACGCCTGTCAGATGCGGGCGCCGGCGTGGACAGATCGCCATGCCCCAAATAACGGTGGCGAAGGCAGCATGTCGGAGTCTGTCAGCGGTCCCGACTGGGCCGCGAAGTTGGGACCGGATCACTGCAGGATGGCTCCGCCCCTCGGCTCGCTTCGCGCGGGCACATCCGGACAAGGATCTCCTGATCGAGGGCCACGCGACGCTGGCAGGTTCGGAGAGCAGTCCAGATTATGGGACCGGACTCTCGCATCGACGCTCGGCCGAGGTGCCGACGGCGATCTGGAACGACGACGTGGAGCGACGGCAGTTTTCAGCCCAGGGAACGATGACGTCGTCAGGGTACGGGGCCAGTCGCCCTCTCGAGGGATAGCGCCGGACCATCGGCGCAATCGCCGGGTCGAGGTTTCGCTTCGGGGACCGGACGCTGGGTGGTAGCCGCGCGATCCAATGCTTGCGCCTCTGCCCTGAGTCGGTACTGGTCCGGTTGGATAGGCACAGTCCGGCGCTAGGCGGGTACCAGACGCTCCCGAACGCAAACACAGCTTGTGCTCGACAGACGCGAGCAGGGTGAGGGGCCCGCCTTGGATCTCCGGGCGTTCAGACCCCTATGGCGATTTGAAAGCCATCAGGAATTCGAGCAGGTCCGAGCCATCGGTCGCTTCGAGCCTGTAGTCCTGAGCCTCCTCCCTTGGCAGGGCGTCGAAGCGGGTCCGTATCGACTGGGCGTGGCCAGCGCTGGTGAGCGTCACGGTGGCGGAGCAGATTATCTGGATCCCGTCCGGGTGTTCGAATTCGAAGCGTTGGCCGGAAAAGGAGACAACCATCGCATCGCGCTGGGCGGTGGTGAACTTCCAAGTCGGTAGAAGTCCCTTCACGACAACTCCCGCGCGCGCCCATACGTCAGGGTGAGCGCAGAATCTCGCATCCTCGCGGTCCAGCAGCTCGCGTGCGGACTGGGCGTTCGCAGGGCTTGAGAACAGGGTGAGGTACAGGCCGACGGCCGTTGCGGTAACGATGCGGTGCATTGGAAGTCCCGAGCTTGGTCCATGGAGACTAAGGGGAGGCAATGAACAATCAACCCTCAGCAACCCGGTTGCCAAGACCCCTGTCGTCAGATGTTATCAGGGGACCAGCTTTGGCTCAGCGAAGGCAATCGGGTACTAAGGGGTGATGGCGATGAGGATGATGGCGGGTCTGGTCATTTGCGTGGCGCTTGCTGCACCGGATGCGGCGAGCGCCTGTCGGCGATCGCCCGACCCTGGGACGCTCATGTCGCGTGAGTACACGACTGTCGCCGTCGTGAGAATCGAGGACGTGATCCCGACATCGCCGTCGGATCCAGAAAACGAGTGGCGGGCAATGGCGACCCGAGTGAGTGTTGTGGAGGGCGCGGAACCCGCCTTGAACCTGCTTCTCGGACATGCGGAAATCCCGAACTGCCGGGAACGTCGGCCGGCTCCGCGCGCCGGCGAGTACTGGGTTGCGTACATGGACGGTGTCGGCGGCCCCGATAGTGTCGTGTACAATGCGTGGCCGCTCGATTTCGCCCGTAGTCTCGATCCAAGATTTAGCGGAGCGCCGGCGCGATGAGGAACCGAGCATGATGATATACGCGTCGATCTTCGCCGCCTTGACGGTGCAGTTGGGCCCGCCGCCGCCCCTGATTTCGGTCGTCCAGCTCGCCGACGAAAGCACAACGGCAGGCGGCCGCGCCGCTACTCAGACGATTATCGAGAAGCTGCAGCCCGGTTACGTCCGCATCAGACCCAGTGAAGTGTCAGCGGAGGCCCTCGAGGCCTGTCGGACCGACCCGTCGCCCGTTGAAGTGTGTTTGTCGGAGGCGTTGGGCAGGGCGGGTGCAGCCTCGGGACATGTCGTTCTGATGACCCAGGAAAAGGATGGCGTCCTGCACTGGCTGTGCGTCGGGAGGAATGCGGGTCCGTTCACTGCCGCGCGCCAGTCCGTAGAGCTTGGGCCTTTGGCGGATCTGTATTCCGATGGCGAGAGCGAACTTCTCCATCGGGCGGCCGCCTGCCTGACCTATGCCGGCAACCAGAGCGGCTGGTAGGCGTCGAGGGTTTTCTCGGCTGCTGTATTGGAGTTTGGCGTCACGGGGTTGTCGCAGACGATGCCCCGCAAGCTGTCCGCGACGGGGTGGCTGGGTCGGGAAAGACATTGGCGAACAGGGGCGCATTCGATCCGTCACGCCGATCCTCGACACGCCATCGTCCGCGCTCCCCCGGCCGGTCAGAGGTTATGCGCAGCGTGTAGGCGCTGGACTCGCCGCTCGACGACGGTTCGCCGGCGGCCTTGAAGAAGGCTCCTGTCTGTTCACCGCCGCGTTGATCGGAGATTCGGGCAGCGACCTGCCCCGCAGGATCGACGACTTCCAGGACGGCGTCGAAATCGGGCGACGAGATGCTCAGCCAGATTTGCTGAGCCGGGGCGAGGCTCGTTCCACTGCGGTGCGACCATCGGCCCGTAGCGTCGCGTACATCATTACAGTCTTCGCCGAGCACGCCTCGCAGACCCGTGCCTGCCGCCAAAGGCGGGGGGCGTCCCGGCATGGGCGGAGGGGTGGGATCCTGTAGTGGAATCGTCAGTCCAAAGGATAGGACTATCGGTATGATGGGAAGCGCCATGAGATTGAAAGCTCCACCGACTGCTGTTTGCCTTGGGTCCAGGGCCTGAACTTATCGTCGGGCCGAACAAGCCATCAATACTCAAGTTCGCTAGACCGCTGGAGATGCTGACGCCCCGATCCAACAGATGGTCACGGCAGCGAGCATCTCTCGGTGACGATCGACATCCCGCTATCCGACGCCCGCCAACCCGTTGCGCTCGCTGTATTCGGTTCGCGCTGAACCGGCGAGGCTCGCCATTCGAACCTGCTCCACGATCCAGCGGTCTAGGTCCTTGCCGTCCTCACGCTTGAGTTCGACACCCGCGTTGCGAAGACGCGTCAGGTGAACAGCCGCTCCATAGTTCGCCGCCGACAGCCATTGAAGGCTCTCCAGCACAGCTTCATGGCTCATGGCGACACCAGGCTCCGGGGGCGGCTCAAGCCACCTGTCAAGATGCGCCATGATGGTCTGAAGGGCCTCGTCCAACGCCGGCGTCATCGTCCTCACCGATTGTTCATAGCAGCCGACATCCTGGCCGAAATTACCAAGTCGGCAAAGGTCGCAAACCAGCGACGGCGTCCGGACGGGCACCCCCGTTTGCCCTGCTGGCGTTTCGTCGGCTCACCCTCCATCTTCTTGAGCCTGGGTGGGAGGGGGCAACGTTGATGATCTCCGGTTTTCTGGCCCGCTTCGGCATCGGGCGCGCGCCGCGCGGGGCTTTGTCAGTCGCCACGCTGGCGACGTTTCATGGCTATCTGAGGATGGAGATCGCCTACGCCTGCGCCGACTTGGATGAACCGGTCATGCTGGAGATCGTCGTCCGCAAGCCGAAGCGGATATTCGTCGTCTGCGAGTCTCTAAAGGGCTGGGCTACGGACGGGGCCCGTGGTTGGCGGGCTGTCGCGAAGGCGGACATGGATCGAGCCCGGCAAGTCAGAACTCCGCTGTTGCGCAACGAGGTTTCGGCGCAGGCGACGACCACGGCCTATTTGGCCGATTTTGGCGAAGGGTACCGGTACCGGGTCCCGTTTGGCGAAGTGACTTTCCGGGTGATCGGTGCGACATCCGGCTGGCGCCTGCTGTCTCGGCGGATGACGATCCTGCCGGCTTAGCGAGCCTCAAAATGACTCTGGTAAGCCGAGTTCCAGAGCCGTCCGTTCCAAAACCATCCGGATGTCTGCTCCCGGCCGGCAACTCGTCGTCCGCTGATGACTCTAAGCTGAACTTCGGAAGGTCCGCTCAAAGGGCTCGTCGGCGGCTTAAGTGGGGACACCACTAGGGGTGCGACTAGACCCCCGGGGGTGGTTGGCTGGCATTTGCTCAAAACGGGCTTCTAAGCGGGCCTGTCTAGAAACCTGATCACTGATTTCTGGCCGTGGCGCTGCTTGCAAGCTAGAGTATTGGCTCTATGTCCAAGCTCGGCCGAAATCAAAAATGCCATTGTGGTAGCGGGCGTAAGTTCAAGCACTGCTGCCTTGGCTTTGAGATGGAGCGGACAGCCCCGCCAGAAATGCAGCGCGCCTACGCGGCTCATTTGGCTGACGAGGCGATCCGCCGGCGACAGCAGGGCTTTGGCAAGCCCATCATCGCGGTTCAGCACGGCGATCACCAAATTGGCGCCGTCAAAAACCGGATCATGTGGAGCAAGAAGTGGCGGACGTTCCCAGATTTCCTGCTCGACTACATCGAGGACAAGCTGACGCTTGAATGGGGTGCGCAGGAGAACGAGAAGGCCCTCGCAGACCGCCATCCCATCATGCAGTGGCATGCCGCGTTCATAGAGTATCAAAAGCGGTTCAAGGCCGAGGCTGGGCAGATCAACAGCGCCCCGGTCACTGGCGTCGTCGTCTGCTATCTGGGCTTGGCCTACAGCCTCTACCTCATGGATCACAATGCCGACCTGCAAGCCAAGATGCTCGCGCGGCTACGGGATCCTGCTCAGTTTCAGGGGGCTTTCTTTGAAATGATGATAGCCAGTGCGCTCATCCGTGCTGGCTATGAACTGTTGTTGGAAGACGAGGACAGCCGCAGGCAGCGGCACTGCGAGTTCGCCGCCGTAAAAACCGGCTCAGGCAAGCGTTACACGGTCGAAGCCAAGAGCCGGGCGGTGTCTGGCCTGCTTGGTCGAACAGACAATGACGGCGGCAGGGACATGGGGCTCGACGGCCTGTCAGTCGTCCGATTACCGGCGCATGAATCGGAAAAGCGCCGGGTCGAGGACGTCTGACATCGGCAGACCACGAGGGGGCGGCCCTCAGGCCGCCAGGGCTTCGTCGGCAGGGCCGAAGAACTCATAGTGGATGCGATCGGCGGACACCCCGATGGCGACCAGGTCGGAGACCAGGGCTCGCAAGAAGGGGCGGGGGCCGCACAAGTAGTAGTCGGCTTCTTTCACCGGTGTTTCCGAGGCCAGCCAGGTGCCTGAGATCCGTCCAGTTCGTTCGTGGTCGGCCAGGTTCGCGGCCTCCGGCACGCTTTCGTAGAAGACAGTGTTGCGGCTGGCAGGAATGGCCGCGGCGAGTCGGCGAACATGATCGCCCATGGCGTGGGAGGCGACATCGCGCGCGCCGTGAACATAGTGAACCCGGGCTTGTGGTTGTCGGGCCGCCAGCGCCTCCAGCATGGAAACCATGGGGGTCAGGCCGACGCCGCCGGACAGGAGCACGATGGGACGTTGCGGATCATCCGGCAGGAAGAAGTCGCCCGCCGGCGCGCCGACCTTGAGGATTCGGCCGGGGCGGGCGTTTTCGTGGAGCCAGGTCGAGGCGAGACCATGTGGCTCCCGCTTCACCGAGATCCGATAGGTCTCCCCGTTTGGTGCGGAGGAGATCGAATAGTTACGCTTGATCGGCGAATGCCCGGGTAGGTCAAGCCAGAACGTGAGGTATTGTCCAGGCTTGTGAGCCAGCACCGGGCCACCATCGACCGGCCGCAGGATGATGGAGGTGATGACCGTACTCTCGGGTTGAACTTCCGCCACCTCGAAGGCGCGCCAGCCGTTCCATCCGCCTTCGGCGGCGGCGAGATTCTCGTACAGGGCCGCCTCGCGTGTGATGAGGATGTTCGCGAGGAACCAGTAGGCCTCGCCCCAGGCGGTGAGAACGTCCTCGGTCGCAGCCTCGCCCAGGACGTGGCCGATGGCGCCCAGCAAGGCGCTGGCGACATGGGGGTAATGGTCTGGCATGATCTGCAGTCCGACATGCTTCTGCGCAATGCGTTCAACTGCGGCCGTCAGGGCGCCGAGATTGTCGATATTGGCGGCATAGGCGAGGATTGCGCCTGTGAGCGCGCGGGGCTGAGAGCCAGAATCGCCATGATGCGACTGATTGAAGAGATCGCGAATTTCCGGATTTTGGAACATCCGGGCGTACATCTCCCGGACAATGTCCAAGCCATGGGCCTGAAGGGCTGGAACTGTGGCTTTGACGATCGTGACCGTCCGCTCGCTGAGGGCTTGCGACATCAGTAGGTGTCCTCGGTAAACTGGAAACTGGAAAACGCGGTCGTTCAGGCCGCGGGATTTTTTGGCGGCGTGGCCAAGCCGGGTCAGGTCGGTCGGACGCGCGCGGCGCTTCTTAGATGTCCACGCGCGTGAGGGGGCAGACGGTTCGGTGGAGACGGCGAGGCTTCAGGCCGCAGTCTTCCAGGTCGGCTCCAGCGCAGCGTGAGGCGGGCAGGGCGCCACGGCCTGGACCGGCAATCCCCCGAGTTCGTTGGCGTAGCCGTGGTTGACGTCCCGGTGGTGGGCCTCGTCGGCACGAACGACGAGGACAACGTCGCGCAGGGTCGCAGTGTCAGGAAGGTTCCAGTAGCGTTTGGCGATCTCTGGGGCCAGGACATTGGGCGAGCGCCCTTCGTCGATTTCGGCGAGGTAGTGGGTGTAGCTGATCACGGCTTCTTCCTCGAAATAGCCGACCACCCGGTGGGCCGTCTTGTTGGACACGAGATAGAGACCAAAGAAGAAGAGGTAGAAGACCCACTGGACCGAGACGATGACGAACCGCTCGAACAGCGTCGGTTTCGAGATCTCGATGAAAGTCATCAGGTGCATGCGTTCGTTTTCGGCCTCGTCCATCAGGGTCTTGATCCAGCCCCGATCGTCGCACATCCGACGCAGGCAGCTCAGATGGTTGATGGTGGCGCCCACCATGCCCGGCACAGCCGCGACCGTTTCCAGCACGACAGCGCGATGTCCGTATCGCTTGGCGAAGAAGGTATCCGCACAGAAGCGGAGCAGCTTGGTGAAGCCGAAGGCGACGCGGTCCGACAACCCTTTGGGTTGATGGTGGACGGAGAGATCGACGAGTGGGGCGCTCATGGCCTTGGTCCTTGAAACCGGGGAGTCCCGGGCCGGTTCGTCCGGCGAAAGAGGATGAGGCCGATGTAGAAGAGGCGGGCTGAACGCGGTATCCGGGTCTTGACCCTAGGGGGAATTCCGGAGGCGCGGCCCATTGGTGAACAAGGCTAGAAAGCGGACGATGCGCGTCTTTCATTCGTCTTCTCCCCTTGTGAGGCCCTCTTCGCCTTGGCTAGCAGTCGCCACGGTTCTGGTACTGATCCTCATGGGCGCTTGGGCGCGAGCAGGCCTGCCGTCCCTCTTCGACGCCCGGCTGTCCTTTCTGGTCTTTGTGCCGGCCGTGGTGGCGGGCTCAGCCCTGGGCGGCGTCTGGCCCGGCGCCCTGGCCGCCGGCCTGGGCGTCGCGACGGGACTGCTTCTGGGCGACGCTCAGCCGCAGGTGGCGGAGGCCGCGCTATTCCTTGTCGTCGCGGGCGCCGTGACCTGGGGCGGCGAGTGGTTCCAACGGGTTCTGAAGGAGCTTTCCTCCCGTGAGACCCATCTACGGTTGATCCTGGACACCGTGCCCGACGCCATGATTCTCATCGACGAGAAGGGGGCCATGCGAGCCTTCAGCCCCACTGCAGAACGGCTATTCGGCTGGACTGCGGCCGAAGCCATCGGGCAGAATGTCAGCCTGTTGATGCCCGCACCTCATCGCGAAGCGCACGACAGCTATCTTGAACGCTATTATCGAACCGGAGAACGCCGGATCGTCGGCGTAGGGCGCGTCGTGGTCGGTCGTCGCAAGGATGGGTCCGACTTCCCTCTGGAACTCGCAGTCGGGGAGATGCGGACCAAGGAGGGGCGTTTCTTCACCGGGTTTGTGCGGGATCTGACGGAACGCCAACAGGCTGAGGCCAGGATGCAGGAGCTTCAGGCAGACCTGATCCGGGTGTCGCGTCTGACGGCCCTCGGCGAAATGGCGTCAGCGCTCGCCCATGAGCTGAACCAGCCGTTGACCGCGATCACCAACTACCTGAAGGGCGCGGGGCGACTGCTTCGCTTGGAGAATGCGTCGGTCGATCGCGTCTCCGACGCCGTGGACCGGGCGGCTGACCAGGCGCTGCGCGCCGGCGTGATCATCCGGCGCCTGCGAGAGTTCGTCGCCCGGGGCGAGACTGAAAGGCGGATCGAGAACCTGCACTCGCTCATCGAGGAGGCCAGCGCCCTGGCGCTGGTCGGGGCGCGGGAGCACGGCGTTCAGGTGCGGTTCGCCCTCGATCCGTCCGCTGACCTCGTCATCGTTGACAGGGTTCAAATCCAGCAGGTCCTGCTCAACCTGATCCGAAACGCCATGGACGCCATGCAGGACGGCGGGACACGGGACCTGGCCATATCCGCCTCGACGCTGGATGAGGATCATGTCCAGGTCACGGTTTCCGATACGGGGGCGGGGATTGATCCCGATGTGGCGGTCCAGTTGTTCCAGCCCTTCATCACGACGAAGCGGGCCGGCATGGGGGTTGGGCTTTCGATATCGCGGACCATAATGGAAGCCCATGGCGGGCGCCTGTGGTTCGAGGCCAACGCCGCTGGAGGCGCGGATTTTCACTTCACGCTACATCGCGCCCGACTTGAGGAAGAGCTCGCATGACAAACGCTCCGATCATGCACGTCATCGACGACGACGCCGCTGTGAGAGATTCGATCGCCTTCCTCCTGAGTACAGCCGGATTATGCGTGCAAACCCACGAGTCCGCCGTCGCCTTTCTCGCCGTGAAAGACCGACATCCCGGATGCATCATCACCGATGTGCGCATGCCTGACATGACCGGGATAGAGCTGGCACGCCGATTACAGGCGGACGGTTCGGGGGAACCTGTGATCGTCATCACTGGCCATGCCGACATGCCGCTGGCTGTGGAGGCGTTGCGCGCAGGCGTGGTGGATTTCATCGAAAAGCCGTTCGACGACGAATTGCTGTTGGCTTCGATCCAGCGTGCGGCGGATCGAGCGGGCGAAACGGCGTCGGCAGAAGCCGAGAAGCGGATGCTGGTGGCGCGTCTCGACGCCCTGTCAGGACGGGAACGCGACGTGCTCGCAGGATTGGTTCAGGGCCACGCCAACAAGGTCATCGCCTATGATCTCGAGATCAGCGCGCGGACCGTGGAAGTCTATCGCGCCAACCTCATGGCCAAGATGCAGGCTGGAAGCTTGTCCGAACTCTTGCGGATGTACCTCACGGTTCATCCCTAATCGGACGCCTAACTAAAGCGCTTTCAGCGCTGTTGATGGGTTTTTGGATATCTCTAGCGCAGGCAGTACTGGGCCAAGGCTGAACGTGTCCTCTGGGGCGAAAGCGGTCCTGAGGTTGCCGACGGCCGGACGTCCGCTTTCGGGCCGCCAGGCAATGTCCGTTCATGGCGCGTTCCAGCCGTTCACGGCGACTTTCTCGCTGGTTTCTGGTAGTCTCTATAGCGTGCTGGAAATCGCTGCGATTTCCGTCGCCGTGGTGACCATATGGTGACCATGGGCGTCGTTCGGGTTGCGCGGCGCCAGTTTTTATCAATGCTATCAGGAGTTTATCGGCGCGGATAAGGCGGTATCAGCTTCCTGTATTGGGACATCGAGCTGGAGCCCTAGGGTTTGCTGGCGGCGCCTGTTGGTGCCTGAAACGCCGGCTCGCTGGCGAAGGCGCAAACCTTCTGCCTTCTGCTGAATGACGATTGAACGCTGACGCAGCACGCTAGCCGGGCGCCGCCTCGTCCGCGCGCGACCCGATATGGGACATTCAAACGACGCCTGGCGCGCTTGCGCGCGCTTTGACGCACCTGAAATGGTTAAGAAAACATTAATTTCCCTTGATCTAGGGAGCCGCATTCGGTCAACAGTGTCCCAAAATGGAATGGCCCAGCTTTTGAAAGCGCCATTTCCAAGAAGTTCGCCGTGGGGGCGTTCGGTTGATCTGGGGAACGGGGCTTGCTCGCACGCTTCTGTAAATTGGCGACAATGTGCGTCGCCGCGTCGGCGTTCGCCGGGACCGCCTGCGCCCAGTCGACGGACGGCGTCGAGATCGCGGTCAGCGCGACCGTGGCCGAGCGCTGCGGCTTTGCGCCGGGCGCCGCCTCGACGCTGGATGTCTCCAGCGACTTGGAAAACGCACACTCGCAGAGCCTGGCGCTGCGCATCGACTGCAACACCCCCTTTCAGGTCACCGCCAAGTCGAACGACGGCCATCTGACCAACCGCACGGCGTCGGACGATCTGTCCGGCTACGCTTTCGCCAAGGTCTATGGCGTCAGCCTCGAACTCGACACCGACGCCGGCAAGGTCCGCAGCGGACGCTGCCTGTCGCCCACGCTGATGGAGGGCGGGACCTGCGTCCTGGCGCAACCCGGCGGCCTCGGTTCCGGCGACGGCATGGCCATCGGACGCGAGGCCACCCTGACGGTGGACTGGCCGTCCCAGACCTCGCTGGGGCGCCGTTTGGCCGCTGGCGACTACAGCGACACCCTCACCATCACTATCGCGGCGCGCTCTTGATGGCGCCGCAAACTCGCCATTCGCGCTGACGCTCCGACGTCGGTCGAACCCTTCGGGGCAGACCCAAGGTCTGGCTCGATTAACCCGCCGGTCAAGGCCGGCTCAATGTTCAGGATATGACTATGAACCGCATCGCTTTCGTCGCCGCTTCGGCCGCCGCTCTTCTCGTCGCCGGCGCCGCATCGGCCCAGGACTCGCAAACGGTCGCCATCAACGCTTCGGTCGCTCCGAAGTGCGGCGTCTCGGCCCAGCAAACCACCGTCACCCTGGCCGCCGACCTGACCGACGCTGACGCCAAGGTCCGCAGCGGCGTCACCACCGAAATCGCCAACGCCCTGAACGGTGCCCGTATCGTCGCCTTCTGCAACGGCGTGAACAACAGCGTCGAAGTGAAGCGCGCCGTCCTGGCCCGCACCGGCGCCACCGGCACCGGCCTGGCCGACGGCGGCTTCGCCCAGTTCATCCGCTACAACCTGGACGCCTCGCTGAACGGCGTGGCCCTGGACTCGACCAGCACGGACGGCGCCTCGACCGTCGCTTCGCGCTTCGGCGGCCACATCAGCCTGTCGGACAGCAACACGCACGTCCGCTTCGCCCAGGCCGCCAGCAACGGCGCCCCGGTCGCCTCGTCGAACGGCTCGACCCCGACCGCCACGAACTGGTCCTCGCTGACCGACCGTCGTCTGGCCGCCGGCGCCTACACCGGCTCGGTCGAAGTGATCGTGACGCCGGGCGCCTGATCCAGGCCCGTTAATCCCGGTTTCACATGACCGGGATATCGCCGGACCGGCCAGGCTTGGTCGGTCCGGCGTCTTCTTTAGCCTTCAGTATGATTAGGAATGCCATGTTTGGTGGTGCGTTGCGGTCTGCAAAAGCCCTGTGTCTGGCCGGTGTCGCGCTTCTCGCCTCGGGCATTCCCGCCGCCGCGCTGAACGTGCAGCCGGTGGTTCTGGACCTGCTGTCGTCGGGACGACGCAGCTCCGCGGTCGTCACCCTGCAGAACACCTTCACCACGACGGTGCCGGTCGAACTGGTGGCCCGGCCTGTCGAGCTGGTCGACGGCGAGTTCCGTGAAACGGATGAAGAGAGCGAAGACCTGATGGTCTTCCCCGCCACCGCCACGGTCGAACCGGGCCAATCCCAGGCCTTCCGCGTCCAGTGGGTCGGCGATCCGGCGCCGACCGCCAGCCGCCACTACTACGTCTCGGTGGCCCAGTTGCCGGTGCAACTGCCCGAGAACGAGAACGCCGTGCAGGTGCTCTATAATTTCAAGGTCCTGGTCAGCGTCGGCGCCAATGGCGCCAAGTCGGCCCTCAGCGTCGCCTCGGCGGCGATCGAGACCGACAAGGACGGGCGCGCCTTCCCCGTGATCCACGTCAACAACAGCGGCGACACCTACGGCTATGTTGGCCGGGGTCGCCTGACCGTCACCCAGCGCGACGCCGCCGGCGCCGTCATCTTCCGCGAGTCGTTCGAGCCGGATGAAATTCAGCGCCGCATGGGCCTGGGTCTGATCCCGTCGGGCGCGACCCGCCGCCTGCCCATCAACCTCGACTTGCCGAGCGCCGAAGGTACGGTTGTCGTGGACATCGCTCCCGTCGAAGGGCGCTGATCCGATGAAGCTCTGGCCCTTGGCCGTCGTCACCGCGGCGGCCGGCTCGATGACCCCGGCGTGGGCGGTGAGCTACGACGACGTGATCCAGACGGCCCCCGCGCCCCTGCCGGAGCGCCTCAATCCGTCGGGACGCGACATTCCCCTGGGCGGGCCCCTGCGCGACGGCCCGTTTGTCCTGGGCGAGGTCGATTACATCCTGACGGCCGACGACCGCATCCTGGTCCAGCTCGACACCCTGATGCCGCTCATCGAGCCGCGCGTGTCCGCCGACGACTTCGCGCGCATCCGTCAGGCCCTCGAAGGCCAGGAGCGGCTGTCGACCGAGAACCTCGCGGCTTTGGGCTTGCCGCTGGCCTATGATCCGGCGACCTTCGGCCTGGTGCTGACGCTGGATCCCGCCATGCGGCCGCGTCAGGCGATCAGCATCGCCGGATCGAGCTATGGCGTGATCGGACGACTGGCCGAACCCGCGCGGCTGTCGGCCTATGTCACAGCCTTCGCCACCGCCGACTATGTCCATCAGGGTCTGGGCGACGACACCGGCTTCGACACCCCGACCATCCTGCTGGACAGCGCCGTGCGCTACCGCGGCTTCGTCCTCGAGAACGAGGCCACGATCAGCGACAACTTCAGCCGCGACGGCACGCGCCTGGTCTATGACGACATGGCTCGCACGGCGCGCTACACGGCCGGCGACCTGGAGCCCGCCTCGCGCGGCTTCTCGGGCGCGACCTCGATGGCCGGCCTTTCGGTCATGCGCTCCTATGCGGAACTGGAGCCCCAGCGGAACGTCCAGCCGCGCGGCCAGCGCACCTTCACTCTGGAACGCGCCTCGACGGTCGAGACCTTCATCAACGGGCGCTCGGTTCAGCAGACCCGGCTGAACCCCGGCACCTACGACATTCGCGACTTCCCCTTCGCCCAG
This sequence comes from uncultured Treponema sp., assembly GCA_964425215.1. Lineage (GTDB taxonomy): Bacteria > Spirochaetota > Spirochaetia > Treponematales > Breznakiellaceae > CAYRLW01. The sequence goes on along the minus strand of CAYRLW010000014.1, from coordinate 11,058 downwards.
GGCGCCAACGACGTGCGTCTGGTGATCCGCGACGATACGGGCCGCGAGAACGTTATCAACTTCTCGCTGAACTTCGACCGCAGCCTGCTGGCGCGCGGCCTGACCGAATTCGGCCTCTTCGGCGGTCTGGAAAGCAACCCGGGCGGCGACGGCATCGACTATTCCGACACCCTCGGGGCGTCCGGCTTCTATCGTCGGGGTCTGAGCGACGAGCTGACGGCGGGCGGCAACTTCCGCATCAACGAGAACGGCGGCGTCGTGGGCGCCGAAATGGTCTGGGCCTCGCCGATAGGCACCCTGGGCGGCGACGTGGCCGCCTCGTCGATCAACGGCATCGGCGAAGGCTATGCGATCAACGCCAGTTTCGAGCGCACCTTCGGCGACGGCTTCAGCGCCGCGCGGACCCTGACGGCCACCTTCCAGACAGTCAGCAAGGACTTCGCCACGCCCGGCGCCCTCAGCGCCGACAACCGCTACGCCTGGGAAGCGGGCCTGACCTACGCCCACACCATCGGCGCCACCCAGTACATCACCACCGACGCCTTCTACTCGGCCGGTCGGGGCGCCGAACCCGATCAGCGCTCCCTGCGCGCCACCTACGGCTGGCGCGCCAGCCCGCGCCTGATGTGGAGCCTGGAGGGGGTCTATGAGGATCGCCGCAATCAGGAGGAGTATGGCGTCCGTCTGGCCCTGACCTACCGCTTCAGCCAGTTTTCCAGCGGCACGGCCGAGGTCGACAGCCGGCGCGACAGGGCGCGCGTGGGGTATCAAACTTCGCGCGGGCGCGGCGTTCATTCGTGGAGCGCGGCGGCCAGTATCGACCGCTCGGAATCGGCGACCGGGGTCAACGCCTCGATCACCAATGTGCTCAACCGCGTCGAGATCGGCGGCAGCCACCAGACCTTCTTCGCGGCCGACGGCGGCGACATCACCGACCAGCGCACCTCGCTGCGGGCCGGGGCCTCGCTGGCCTTCGCCGACGGCGCCTTCGGCGTCTCGCGCCCCATCTACGACAGCTTCGCCCTGGTGCGGTCGCACCGCTCGCTGAACGGCGCCGAGGTCTATGTCGAACCGCGCGAGGAGTTCTTCTCGGCGCGTTCTGGTCCACTGGGCGGGGCGGTCTCGCCCGAACTCAGCGCCTATTCGCCGCGCGTCCTGACCTTCGACGTCCCGGAAGCCCCGCCCGGATATGATCTGGGGGCCGGTTCGGCGCAGGTCCTGCCGCCCTATCGTTCGGGCTACCTCATCACCGTGGGCTCGGACTACTTCGTCTCTGCGGTCGGCCAACTGCATGATGCGACCGGACAGCCGCTCAAGCTCTGGGTCGGTCAGGCGGTCGAACTGGCGCACCCCGAGCGCGCGCCGGTACGGATGTTCACCAACGCCTCGGGTCGATTCTCGATTCAGGGCCTGCGACCCGGTCGCTGGCGGATCGAAGGCGCGTCCGCCTCGTCCGCCGTCTATATTCTCGACGTTCCCGCCGAGGCCGAGGGCCTGGTGCGGGTCGGTGTCCTTCGCCCGGAGAACCGCTGATGAAAACGCTTCTGCTCGCCGCCACGGCCGTTCTGGCCCTGGCCGCGCCCCAGGTCGCCGCGGCCGGTTGCGCCGACTTCCAGATCACCGGCACCGACCTGTCGCTGTCCTACGACCCCTTCTCTGCGGCGCCGATCGAGCGCAGCTTCACCCTGCGGGTGCGCCGGATCGACAGCTCGGCCACCGCCGTCCGCTTCCTTCTGGCCGATACGGACTCTCTCGCGGCGGCCCCACGCATCGGCACGGGTCCGGGCGGCTATGACATTCGCTGGAGCCGCGACGCCTCGCGTCAGGTTTTCGTCGGCGGCGCGGAGCAGCCCAACGCCACCAACGGCGCTCTGGTCCAATTTGGTCAGGGACCGTCCGGCGACGTCGTGACCGAGACCCTGCGCTTCAGCCTGCCCGCCGGTCAGGACGCGGCGGCCGGCGACTACTACGAGGCGCTGGAAGCACGCTTCGTCTGTTATTCCGGCGATCAGATGCTGGGCTCGCCTGACTTCCAGCAAGGAGCCGGGCTGGCCGTTGACCTGAACGTGCCGGAACGAATCTCCACCTATGTCGGCGCCGCGGGCATCCGGCGTGGCGAAATCGCCTTCGGACCGCTGGATGCGGCCGGCGGCGTGGCGACGCGCGGCCTGGTCGTGACGACGCAATCCACCGTGCCCTACGACATCAACGTCGCGGCCAAGTGGGGTCGACTGCAGCGGCGCGAGGGCGATCCCTACGGCCTGGACTACGGGATGCGTCTGTCGGGCGTGCCGGTGCAGGCTGGCTCGGCGCTCAGCTGCACGCGCACTCCGGCGCCGTCGGGCCGCGCTCATCCCTTCCAGGTCGACCTGGCTCAGGCGCAAGCGGCCAGGGTTCCGGCCGGCGGCTATTCGGACGTGGTGACGCTGACCTTCACGCCGCGCGCCGGGCTGTCCTCGCCCGAGGGCTGTTCGGCCCGCCTCTAGATCAGAAAATCATGCCCTTGGGCTGGGCCTCGATATTGACGGCCACGGGCTCGGTCCCTTCGGCCAGAACCAGGGTCAGGTCGCGTTCGCGATAGGCCGGACGGTTGCTGTCGACGATGACCGTGCGGGTCGCATCGGCCGCGATCGGTATGCGCTGGCCGTCCAGCACCACGAAGGCGTCCTCCAGACCGGCCGGATGCAGCAGCACCAGGCGATAGCCGTCGACGTTGTTGCACAGTTCGGTCAGTCGGCCGAGCATCTGCTCGCCCGGCTCGACCGCCGACGCGCCGCCGCCGGCCAGGGAGACCCGGCAAACCGTGGCGACCCGGCCCATGATGTTGATCACCGGCCCAGCGGCAGCCGGCTCCGCCAGCAGCATGATCGCCGCCAGGGAAAACAGTACGCCCTTGGTTCGGTTCGCAGTCATTCGGACCACCCTTCATCTAGAAGGCCAAACCTAGGCGATGAGTTTCAAGGCCCCTTTAAGCAGGATGGTGAACAGCGATTAGCCAATCGTTCGAATGAGAGAAGCCCGCGAACAGCCCGCTCCGACCGCGGCCTTGAGTTCAGAAACGGTCAGGCTTGCCTGACTTGAAAGCGGACTCGGCAAATGTCTGCTGGGGGGCGATTTGCGAAGCGGGCAACGCGCCCGAAAGCGGACCTCTGCTCCACGCACGGGATGTCGTCTTTCCGGTATGGTCCGCATGGCCGCTGCTGGCGCATTTGCGACCTGCGCGCTTCCTCTGGACTTCCAGTGTGACGCGAGCAGTAGTCATGGACATGACGCGCGATGATCTCGAACGAGACCCTATGCTGGATCCCGACGACGCCTTGGAGGCCAAGCTTCGCCTCGGCGTCATGGCTTCGGCCATTTTGGATCGTGCCCATATTCTGAGCACCGACACGAGCCTGCTGGCGCTATCTGAAGCGGGATCTGTGCTCAAAGGCTATGCCGACGACTTCCAGCGGTTGGCCGCGGCGATGGAAGTCTTGGAGCGTCGCTCCGTCATCCGGTCTATTCAAAGCTGACCAGGTCGGGCAGGGAAGTTTGCAGCCCCTGGGCCAGCTTTTCCAGCACCGTCACCGTGGGATTGCGCACGCCGCGTTCGACGCCAGACACATAGGTGCGGTGTAGGTCTGCCCGGTCCGCCAGCTCCTCCTGAGACAGGCCCTGAGCCTGTCTCAACCGCTGCACGCGGGCTCCGAGTTTGCGGCGGACGTCCATGGCCGCAGATGAGGCGGATGCAGCCGATCGAGCGACAGACGATGAGTCTCATTTCAGGTTGACTTGAACAGACCATTCGAGCGACCAGCGGCATGCGATGAGACTCATGGTCTGCGTAACGGATTAGGTGAAAGACCTCTTCCTCACGGCATGCCCTGGGCTTTTGCAGGCGGCGATACGCCGTCAGTTCATTCAGTTGGGGGGCATATGGAAGCCTTGGTGTCGGCCGTCGGATTTGTGTCGGTCTTGGTTGTGTTGTTCGGGCTAGCGATGCTGGTGAAACCATTCTGGTTCATTCGGAAGCGCTGGCAGGCGGGGCTGCTGATGGCGGCAGGCCTTTTTGTGGGTGGCTTCGTCAACACCGTGCCGGTCAAGCGGCCGGCAGGGATTCCCGAAGCGGAATGGGCCGAACGTGTCAGGGTTTGCGCGGAAGCCGACGAATTGCGCGAATGCCCGCTGAACAACGCCGATGTCGAAAAGGCTAGATTGAAGGTAGCGGAGGCGACCCGGAAGGCTGCAGCGGAGGCCGAGGTCAGGACGGCCGAGAACCGGGCCAAGGAAGCCGAGAAGCTGGCACGCGCCCGTGAACGAGAATTGGAGGCGACCGCATCTGCGATGGAAGGCGGCGCCGCCAAGATCAATGACGCGACCCAACAGCAGCTTTGGATCTCAGCGACCGAGCGCGCCGTAAAGAGCCATATGAAGGACCCCGGTTCGGTCCGCTTCCGCAATAGCCGCTTCAACGCCTACCAGGGTCGCACGCCCGTCGTCTGCGGCGAGGTCAATGCCAAGAACGGCTTTGGGGGCCACACCGGCTACCAGAAGTACATCGCTTCTGGCGAGACCTTCGGCCCCTACCTGGAGGAGACGACGCCGGCTGGGGAGTTCGCCAAAGCCTGGAATGAACTCTGCGTCTAAAGGGCCTGCCCCAACCCAACAGCGGCGTCCCGGAGGACGCCGCTGTTTTCATTCATGCTGGTCGAGGCCCGTCGCGACGCGCATGACCGCGAAGCGTGCTCCGGCCGCCGCGACCGATGGCCCAGTTGAGGAATTGGCTGACGCTGTCCACCTGGTCGTCATGTTTGGCGTTGGGGAAGGTCAGCATCTCCCGCCGCAAGGCCTCCAGCCAAGGCGCGTTCCGCGGCAGTTTAGCGAACCCGGAATAGAGCCGCTCCACCGAGCTGTAGAGACGTTCCGCCTTCGGTAGCCGGGCGTCCGCTCCAATCCGCATGCAGGACGGTGCGTGGTGGGCTGGGTCGCCTATGCCGCGCATGTCCCGCCCGAGGTCTTCCAGGAGGGCGGGGCCTAGCGACGACTTCTCAACCAGGATGACATCGGCGCGCCATCGCTTCCGTTCTGACCGCACGCGGTCCAGGAGGTCGGCATAGGCCAGCCGGACGCGGATGACGTCGAGTAGCAACCAGCTGGCGCCGTCATGGCCCCAGACCGTTCCGACGGAATAGTCAGCGGACGGGTCGGTGGACGCCGCCGGATCCCAGCTGTGCACGACCTTGTGGAGGGCGTGTCGCTCAGGGCGCTCGTCGTAGAACTGGATCCGGTCCCAGCGGACATAGTCACCTTCCGTCGGGGTCGGGTTCTGCTGATACTGGGCTTCAAAGGCGCGACCACCCATCTCCGCGCGGATCCGCTCCAGCACCTCGCGGGATTCGCGGGCCGGGTTGAGTACGTCTCCGATCCGCCGTGCATGGCTGCGGCCATGGGTGAGGGAGATGATCTCATCGCGGATGGCGATGGCCGGCAGGTCCAGGTGGCGAAAGCCGCCTTTGGCTGTGAGGTGGGCCGAGACGTCGTCCTCATGCAGGCGCTGCTGGATGGCGATGATGGCGCCGGTTCGCTTATCGTCCAGACGGCTGAGAAGGGTCTCGTCAACGAACCTCTGGGCCTTGGCCCGGGCCTCCGTGAAGGTGGCGTCTTGAGCCTTCATCAGATCGTCGATGATGATCAGGTCAGCGCCCAGGCCGGTCACCGTGCCGCCGACCGCGGTGGCGTAGCGATAGCCGCCCTGGCGCGTGGCCAGGTCGGCTTCGGTGTCGCGGACGATGGAGCCAGCGGTCTCAGGAAAGACCTGCGCATACCAGGCCGAGTTGATCACCTTGCGGAAGTTGCGTGACAGGGCGGCCGAAAGGTCCTGACCGTAGCTGGCGCAGATGATCCGCGTCTCTGGGCGGCGCCCCAGGAGCCAGGCGGGGAAGGCCACCGTCGTCATCACCGACTTCAGATGCCGCGGCGGCACGGTGATCTGAAGGCGGCGGTTAGAACCCTCGGCCACGTCCTCCAGCGCCCGCACCATGGCCGAGAGGTACCAACCGCGCGCCAGGGGCGTGCCGGGATTGAGGGTTGGGAAGACCAGGTCCAGAAAGACGCCGAAGTCGCGTCGCGCGAGGGCGTGGACCATGGCGTCGGCCGGCAAGGGAAGGGTCATACTGGCCTCCCTTCGCTCAGGTCTGCGAGATAGCGCGTGATGATCTCGTCGTACTCGGCCGGCTGAAGCTCGCTCGCTGGCGCCGCTGCCTGTTCACGGGCCACGACCGCTGCATCCTCCTGGGCGTATTTCATCAAGGCTGCGAAGGCCTTGGCGTCGCCCTTTGCGGCCTTGTCGACCTGCTGGATGACGGCGACCCGGGCCTTGGACATCATGCGCGTCCGGCCGTTCTGAGTGACAGGAACCGGCCGCTCCAGTTCCTCACGGAACAGGGTGAGGAGGTTCTTGGCGCCTTTGGGCCGGCCCTTGGGGTTGCCGGACTGGCCGGGCTTGAAACGGGCCGCCTGGGGAGGCCGGCCGTAGCCGACCTCGTAGTTGCCTGACGACTTGGAAGATTTGGACATAGGTCATCTCCCTCAAACGGCCGCACGCGTGCGTACGCGCGCAGCGGGCAGGGTGATGACGGGCGACGCGGCCGAAAGCGCTTTCTGCCTTTCCGCACGGACCTGGCGGAAGGTCTGGCCGGTAGAGGCCAGGCGGGCTTCTCGACCTGTGAACTCCTGCCAGCGGATGACGCCGACATCGACATACTGGGGGTCTAGTTCTGTGGCCCGCCCGCGTCGTTTGCACTGCTCGGCGGCGATCAGGGTGGTGCCGCTACCGCTGAACAGGTCCAGCACGACGTCGCCTCGCGCCGAACTGTCGAGGATGGCGTCGCGGATTAAGGCCAACGGCTTAACCGTCGGATGCATCTCCCTCGCCTTGGCCTTAGCGGCCCCGAAGCCGTTGACGCCCTCATAGGTCCAGACGTTGGCGCGGTTGCGGCCATGGACGCCCAACTCCACCCGGTTGAGGTGCGGCGCGCCGGCCTTACGGAAGAGGAAGATAAGCTCGTGGCGTGAACGATAGAAGCTCCCCATGCCGCCGGCGGTTTTGTCCCAGACGATCAGGTTGAGCAGGTCCAGCTTGGCGGCTGCGGCGGCCGTGAGCGTGTGGCTCATGTGTCGCCAGTCCATGCAGTAGTAGCAAAGGCCGCCGTCCATCAGGGCCTCGGCGATGCGCATCTGCACCTGGGTGCTGAAGCCGGTGAACTCGTCGTCGCTCATTTCGCCGGACGCCATGACGAACTCGCCATGCTTGCCGCCGCTGGTGACGTGACCGGCCACGGCGACGTTGTAGGGCGGGTCGGTGACCACGACGCGGACTTTTTCGCCTTCCAATAGGACGGCAAAGCTCTGAGGGTCGGTGGCGTCGGCGCACAACAGCCGGTGATCTCCGAGCAGCCAAAGGTCGCCGACCTGGCTGACCGGGGTGTCGGGCAGGTCCGGCAGGCGATCGCCATGGTCGTCGCGGTGGCTGTCTCCGCCGAGAATGATGGCGTCGATCTTGGCGGGGGAGAAGCCGGTGACCTCCAGGCTGAGGCCAAGGTCGAGATTGGACAGCTCCTGCAGTTCGATCTTCAGGGTTTCTGCGTCCCAACCTGCCAACTGGCCCAGTTGGTTTTCGGCGATGGCGAAGACGCGCAGGGCGTCGTCGTCCAGATGGCTGACGCGGATGCAGGGGACGTCGGTCATGCCGAGCTGACGCGCGGCTTCCACTCGGCCGTAGCCGGAGATGATCTTGTCGTCGGCGTTGATCAAAACCGGGACGAGGAAACCGAACTGCCGAATGGCGTCGGCCAGGGTTGTGATGGCGCTCTTCTTGTGGATGCGCAGTTTGCGCGACAGGGGCGCAAGACCCACGATCGGCCGGTTCTCGATCGCCAGGGCCAGGGCAGGGGGTAGTTGCGGCGTCATGGACGCAGTGGAGTTGTCAGAGGCCATGTCGGCTCTCCTTCTAACTGGGCATGCGGGTGCGATCGCGCGGACGCGTTCGGCGGCAGCCGTAAGTTGATGGAAAAGCCGTTGAATGCCCTCCGAGCCTATGGGCTCTGTGTTCTGCCAACGGTGTCGATCGCTCGACGGAAGGCAGGTGGGCGTCGTGCGATCGCCCCGCAAGGCGACGCTCCAAATATTCCAACGAGCGCTGGACTTGCGCTGCATAGGAAGCGGTAGTGATCCCGTTCCCGCCCGGCCTTCCGGGCTCAGGTCAGTAGGGCGCAAGCCGCGCCTGCAACCCTGAGAGAACGCCTATGTCATCGTCCAAGACCCCCGCCACCCCCGCCGCGGCTGCCCCAACCTCCAAGCTCGATCGTCTGGTAGCCCTTCTGCAACAGGCCGACGGCGTGGGCATGCCGGCCATGATGGCCGCGACCGGCTGGCAGGCGCATTCGGTCCGCGGCGCCCTGGCCGGCGCCCTGCGCAAGAAAGGCCATTTGGTCCGGAGCGAGAAAGCAGAGGCCGGTCGTCTGTGGCGCATCGTACCGGCGGAGCCGCAGGCATGAGCGCCGACCTGCCTCAACTGCTAGCGGCGATCCAGGACATGGGCGTGGACGGCTTGAGGTCGATCTGGAGGGAGCGGCTTGGTGAGCCGCCCCCGGTCCGCTCGCGCGACATCCTGCGCCGGGCGCTGGCGGAACAGCTTCAGATGGCGGGTGCGGGTCGGGATGCATTGCTGGATCGGCGGCTGGCCAAGGTCGCCGCCCAGCATCGCACCGGATGCAAACCCAAGGTGCGGACGACGACCTTTAAGCCGGGTTCGACCTTAGTGCGCGAATGGCAGGGTGAGCGCCACCAGGTCGAAGTAGCCGCCGACGGCTACATCTGGAATGGCCAGAAACACGCCAGCCTTTCCAAGATCGCGCGCCTCATCACAGGCGTGCGTTGGAACGGGCCTCGGTTCTTTGGCCTGCGCGAGGGCGAAGCCGCATGAAGACGCCCGCCCGTCCGATCCGCTGCGCCATCTATACCCGCAAGAGCACCGAAGAGGGGCTGGAGCAGGACTATAACTCGCTGCACGCCCAGCGCGACGCCTGCGCCGCCTACATCCTGTCCCAGGCTGGCGAGGGTTGGACCCTTCTGCCTGAGGTCTATGACGACGGCGGGTTCAGCGGCGGCAATATGGAGCGGCCGGCGTTGAAGCGGCTGATGGCGGAGATCGAGGCCGGGCGGATCGACGTGGTCGTGGTCTATAAGGTCGACCGGCTGACGCGGGCGCTCACGGACTTTTCCAGGATCGTGGATGTCCTGGACAAGGCTGGGGCCAGCTTCGTCAGCGTGACCCAGGCCTTCAACACCACCACCTCCATGGGGCGATTGACCCTGAACGTCTTGCTGTCCTTCGCCCAGTTCGAGCGCGAGGTCACGGGCGAGCGCATCCGCGACAAGATCGCGGCAAGCAAGAAGCTCGGCATGTGGATGGGCGGCGGCGTGCCGCTTGGCTACGATCCGGACGGCCGCACGCTCACCATCAACCCGGTCGAGGCGGAAATCGTGCGTGGCATCTATCGCCGCTACCTGGAACTGGGCTCGGTGCACCTGCTGTGCCGTGAACTGGCCGACCAGGGTGTCCTGTCGAAGCGAACCGTCAGCAAAACCGGCGTGGTGCGAGGCGGCGTGCCCATCGAACGGGGGGCGTTGTTCCATATCCTGCGCAACCGCATCTATATCGGCGAGATCCCTCACAACGGCGTCCATTACCCAGGCCAGCATCCGGCCATTGTCGATCGCGATCTGTTCGACGCGGTCCAGGCCAAGCTCGGCGAGAAGCAGCGTCGGCCACGAGCTAAGGGGCAGCCGCGCCGCCCACATGAGGGCGCGCCCCTGACAGGCTTGATCTACGATAGCGCGGGCAACCGCATGTCGCCCGTCAGCTGCTCGCGCAAGAGCGGCGCGACCTACCGCTATTATGTTTCGACCGCGATCCAGTCGGGGGCGCCGGATAAGGCGGGCGCGTGTCCGCGGGTGTCGGCGCCGATCGTGGAGCAAGCCGTCGCGGACCACCTTCAGAATTTGGGGCTCTGCCGACCGATCGACCTTGCCCCCGATTGGCCTCGCGTCCGCGACCTGCTCGATCGCGTAGAGGTCGGCGCCGACGCCCTGACGGTCGTGCTTGATGCTGAGAGGCTCGATCTGGCGACACGCGATCTCCAGGGGCGTGAGCGCCTGATTCTGGAGCAGCTTGAGCGGAGAGAGGATGGGGTCGTGATCCGGATCCCGATGCGCATTCAGAGACGGGGCGGGAGCAAGATCGCCGTCGGCCCTCAGGGGCAGTCGCCCTTGCACAAGGCGGCGGTGGATCCCGCCCTAAGCTCGGCGCTGATCCGCGCGGAATCCTGGAAGCGCAAGCTGCTGTCCGGCGAGGCCGACAGCCTTGAGAGCATCGCGAAAGCCGAGGGGGTAAAGGCCGCTTACGCCGCGCGCCTGATCCGAACCGCCTTCCTGGCACCTGATCTGAAGCAGGCCATCCTTGATGGCGACGAGCCTGAAGGCCTGACTTTGCAGAAGGTGATGACCCTGGACGTTCCGCTCGATTGGGATGCGCAGCAGCGGCTCTATCGCGACTGATGCGTTTGACGCCCTCGATCCCTGTTTAGGGCGAGGGCGTTCCCTGTTTCCCTGATATTTTTCCCTGATACGCCGTTTTGAATTCCCTGTTCCTATTGCGGGAATTTGAGACCTAGGACCTCTGCTGTTGCCCGCCGCGCCTGGGTTTGCGCGGCGGTTTTTTCGTTGCGGCAATCAAGAGGGCTGACGCGATTCCCTGTATTTCCCTGTAAACAGGCAACGCGCCTCTTTCCGGGGAAACCCAACCGACCATCGGCAAACGGAGACGGGGCGCGATAATGGCCGCTGAACAGGCCCGTTCAGTCGCGGTGGAGACGCCGGAATCGTCTCTGCTTCCGCGCAGCCTGCGGTAATGTCGGGGTAATTTTCAGAGAAACAGCGAACCGTCAGTCAGCGACTGACGGCGTGGCGGACAGAGAGGGATTCGAACCCTCGGTAGGCTTTCACCTACACACGCTT
>CAYRLW010000013.1:0-71658 GCA_964425215.1 uncultured Treponema sp. | reverse complement strand
CGCGGTGATGCAGGACCGAATCATCTATATGGAATGGGAGATGACCATCCTGTACCGCAATACCAGATCCTCGGTGGTATACGGCGCCAGCAGGCTACTGCTCGATGAGCGCGGCAAGATAGTCGACCAGCGGGACTACTACGATCTGTGGGGCGACATTTTCGACAACATACCGGGGTTTAACCGCACGTATCGATCTTTCATGAAAAAGGTGTTCGGGTAGGATCATGGCTCAAGAAAAACCGCAGAACAGGGTACTGAAGTACTGGCCGCTGTATAAATGGTCGAACGTGTGGGCCATGCTACGCAACAACAAGATTCCGCCCCGGCGTTGCGACCAGGGTTTTGGCGGCAGGCTGGTGGTCATCACCGGAGCAACCTCCGGCATAGGTCTGTATACGGCCAGACGCTACGCCTACGGCTCGGCAAAGATAGCCCAACTGCTTTCGATGCACCGCTTTGCCCGCCTCTTCGATGGCAGCGGCGTAACGATCAACGCTCTGCACCCGGGCATGGTCGCCACCAACACCGGACACGAGAACCACGGGTTCTACCGCTGGTACAAGAGGAATATTCTGGACAGGAATTCCCAGTCTCCGGAGATTTCGGCCGAGGCCCTCTACTACCTGGGTGTCTGCCCGGAGGTCCAGTCGTATACCGACCGGTTCTTCAACCTGACCACACCGGAGGAATTGACACCGCCCGCCCTCGACGACGAAGTGGCACAGCGGCTGTGGCAACAAAGCCTGATACTGGGGAGGCTTGCATGAACGAACGGCATCGTGTCGTGGTTGTCGGCGGCGGCATCGCGGGGCTTACCGCCGCCACCTACGTGGCAAAGAAAGGAATCGATGTCCTGCTCCTCGAAAAGAACCAGAGCACCGGCGGGCTTATCAACACCTTCTCCCGCGACGGCTTTGTGTTCGATGGCGGCGTGCGGGCGCTGGAAAGCGCCGGAATCATCAAGCCGATGATAGCCGATCTTGGCATCGACCTGCCTTCCATCAAAAGCGCCGTATCGGTGGGCATAGCGAATGACGTGATTCCCGTCAAGACCGAGGCCGATCTGGGCGCGTACCGGCAGTTGCTACTGCGATTTTATCCCGATAGCGCCGACGACATCGACAGGCTGATCGCGGCGATACAGAACGTTCTGCGGAACATGAAGATCCTGTACGCGGTCGACAATCCGCTCTTCAAGAACTTCAAGGAAGACCGGCGTTACTTTCTTACAACCTACCTGCCCTGGATGTTCAAGTTCCTCATGGCCCTGCGTACCATCGACAAGATGAAAGGCCCGGTCGAAGAATTCCTCGCCGGCAGAATACACAACCAATCTCTGATGGACATCGTTGACCAGCATTTCTTTAGCGCGACGCCGACTTTCTTCGCGATGAGTTATTTTTACTTGTATACCGATTATTTCTATCCAAAGGGCGGTGTAGGAACGCTACCGCGCAAGGTGGAAGAAAAGCTCGTGGAGTTTGGCGGCAACATCAAGACCGGCACCAGGGTCGTCGCCGTGGACCCCAAGGCGCGGGTGCTGACCGATGCCGGCGGGAATACCTACGGGTACGAAAAGCTGATATGGGCCGCCGACCTCAAGTATCTGTACTCGGTAGCCGACCTCGATGGCTTGCCTGCCGACCAGGCGGCTCCGGCGAAGGCGGAGAAGGAACTGCTTTTGTCACGCAAGGGCGCCGAATCGATCTTTACCCTCTTTATGGCGGTGAACCTGCCGCCCGCGGCGATACGAAAAATTTCCAGCGGACATTTCTTCTACACTCCTTCTCCGCGGGGGCTCGGAGAAATACACCGCTCGCAGTTGCGGGCCTTGCTGGACGGCTGGCACCAGGGCAACAAGCAGGATGTGCTCCCGTGGCTTGACCGCTTCTGCGAGTTCAACACCTACGAACTGTCGATACCGGTGCTCAAGGACGCCGCCGCGGCTCCGGAAGGAAAGACCGGCATCATAGCAAGCCTTTTGTTTGAATACGAGCTGGCACGGCGCATACGCGACGATGGCTGGTATGAGGAGTTCAAGACCTACCTAGAAAACAGGATGATCGAAGTGCTGACCCTCTCGATCTATCCCGGGCTCAAAGACCACCTGCTGTTCAAATTCTCGGCCAGCCCGCTGAGCCTGGAAGAAATGGTCGGCAGTTCCGGCGGGGCCATCATCGGCTGGTCGTTTACAGAGCCGGTGCCGGTTACTTCGAGCATGCTCGGCGTAAACGACTCGATCAAGACGACGATACCCGATGTCTTCAAGGCCGGGCAGTGGTCGTACAGCCCCACCGGCGTGCCCACCTCGGTTATGACCGGCCGCCTTGCCGCCGACGCCGCGATACAGGCGCTGAAAAGGTAACGGGGGTGCTTTAATCCACCCCCACTCCTACATACAGGTATACCCGCCGTCTACGATGACGTCGCTTCCGGTGGTATAGCCTGAGGCGTCGCTGGCTAAGTAGAGGATGGCCGGTATAAGTTCTTCCGGTTTACCCATCCGGTGTTGGGGGATGAGGGGCATCCAAGCGTCTTTCAGCTCCTGGGGGGTGTCCACCGACATGGGGGTGGCGATGTAGCCGGGGCTGATGCTGTTAACCCTGATATGGTAGGGAGCCCATTCGACAGCCAAGGATTTGGTCATGTGGATAACCCCCGCTTTAGAGGCGTTGTAAGAACATTGCCACTGGGGGACGTTTACGATGGAACCGGACATGGAGGCCATGTTGATAATGCTTCCATGGATATTCCGTTCAATCATGATCTTACCCGCCGCTCGGGCGACGATGAATTCCCCCGTGAGGTTTACGTCCAGCACCTCTCGAAATTCGGCAATGGTGGCTTCCAACGTGGTCTGGTGCATACAGATCCCCGCGTTGTTAAACACGATATCCAGCCGACCGGAACGTTTTAGTATTTCCGCTAAGGCCGCATCGACGCTGGATTCTTTGGTTACGTCGGTGGAAATGTAGTATCCCTTCCCCCCGGCTTTCTTTAACAGTTCCAAGGTTTCATCGGCCCCGGATCGGCTGAGGATGACCACTTCAGCTCCGGCTTTCGCTAAACCCAAGGCGACGACCTGGCCAATTCCTCGACCACCGCCGGTAACGATGGCGACCTTATCCTTTAATCCGAACAATTCTTCCAAGTACATACCTTTCCTCCTTAATAGCCGAAACTCTTGCAAAACTACGGGAGTTTTGCTAGAGCTACCTTAAATGTATATGGGTGACGATTCTCTCGGAGCCTATGGGGCCGGTAGATTTTGATAGCCCCGGAGACTCCTTCCGTGTATTATACGCTACCAGGTACTCCGGGTCATCCCTCCGTCCAGGGATATCAGCTGGCCCGTCACGTACGAGGCGGCGGGGGACAACAGCCATGCGGCGGTACGGCCGAACTCTTCCACCTGACCGTACCGTCCCAAGGGGATGGCCGACTCGGCCCTCTTCCGGGCTTCCTGGGGAGTAATTCCGAATCTCTGGGCCGTGGCTTCATCGATCCGTTCTACCCTGCCCGTGGCGAACCGGCCCGGGGCCAGACAATTGACACGGATTCGGTCCCCCGCAAGCTCCACCGAAAGGGTTTTGGCCAGAGCTACCGTAGCGGATCGAAGGGCGTTGGAGAGGATCAAACCTTCAATGGGTTCCTTTACCGAGGTGGAAGACACGATAAGGATGGATCCCCCGTGAACCCTTAAACCCGGTAGACAGGTACGGATAAGACGAACCGCCGAAAGGACCAGGAGTTCAAAGGCCCCCTGCCAGGCAGTGTCATCGAAGTCCTGAAATTTTCCCGGAGGTGGTCCGCCGGAATTGATCACCACCGCGTCGATGCCCTTTCCGTAGGCCCCTTCGGCTTCTTGAACCCAGGCTTGTATCGACGGGCCGCTGGTCATGTCCAAAATGGTACCACCAATCCGTTGGGGGTCTTGAATTTCTTCCCGTAACCGAGCGACCGTTTGACGGACCTTTTCTCCGTCCCGGCTTCCAATCCACACCCGGGCCCCTTCGGCAGAGGCCGTGCGGGCGATGGATAGACCCAACCCCTCGGTGGAAGCGGCCACCAGGACCGTCTTTTCCCGTAAACCCAAATCCATGGGGAACCTCCTAAAAAGCTTTTAAAAGGGCCCTGGTTATTAGCCCTACCCTGTTCCTTAGCCCTACCCTGTTACTTGATCCTACCCTATTCCTTGGCCCTGTATAATGACCCGGTCCCGGCCCAGGTCCTTAGCCCGCCGTAGAGCCCCGTCGGCGGCGGAAAAGAGGGTCACCGGATCGGTGGCGTGGTCGGGGGCAATGGCGATCCCGATGCTGACCCGTACGGATAGTTCTTCTGGTATCGAGGGGAGCCGAATAGTCGAATGGGATAGTTCCAGCCTAAGCCTCTGGGCCACATCCTGGGCTACCATCGTATCCGTATCGGGGAGTAAAACGGCGAATTCGTCCCCCGCTAGCCGGGCCGCCACCGCGTCCTCCCGCAGAACGCCCCGGAAGGTTTGGGCCGCATGGACAATCACCCTATCCCCCGAAACGTTGCCGTAACGGTCGTTTATCCCGTGAATACGGTCTAAATCCATCATCAACAGGGCCATTTTTCGCCGTCCCACAGCCCCCTGGGAGAATCGATTCGCCAGGGTCTCTTCCAAAAATCGGCGGTTATACAGCCCCGTCAATTCGTCGGTAACCGCCCGTTTCCGAGCGGTTTCGCCCCACCGAACCAAATCGTTTAAAAACTTGGAGGATTCATCCAGCCAAGAAGTCATAACCGTCCCGATGGAAAGCAATAATTTATTTGCCAGCCGGGGATTTTCGGCCACCAGGCGGTAAAAATCCGTTCCCTGTAGCACCAGCAGTTCCGAATCCTCCAGGGCTACACAGGAGGCCGTCCGGGGGGCTTCCTCGATAATGGCCATTTCTCCAAAAAAATTACCGGCCACAAACTCGTACACCTTCCGGGGGCTTCCATCGTTTTGCAGAGCCGTGGCTAAAATCCTTCCGGAAAGGACGATAAACAGGGCGTCCCCCCTATCCCCCTCCCGAAATACCAGGCTCCCCTGGGGATACCGTTGGCGCTGTAAAAGCAGGGTAAGCCGCTGAATTTCCTCGTCGGTCATCCCCGTAAAAAGGGGCCAGGAACTTAAGGCTCCGTCAAAGACCAGGGATCCGCTCATACCAGGGGTCCTTGACCTAAACGAACCAATCGGGGCTCCGAATTCCGCCACGTCTCTAGCAGAAGATTGTATAGGGCGGAGAAAAAATCAGTCCACGGAGCCATATCTTCCGGCCATACTCCAAAACAGGCGGAGGCTGTAAAGACGAAGGGAGGAAAATCCCCGGAAGCGGGAACCGGTTCCAGCGACTCGATGGCCCTCCGAACCTCCTGGGCAATCGATTGGGCCTCGGCACCCGTACACTGGGGAAGCGCCAGGGCTACTTCGTTGCTCTTAAGCCGGAGAGCCCAGCCGGTTCCCCTTCCGCGTACCGTCTCCTTTAGGATTGCGGCGATTTTGATCATCCCTTCGTCCCCCGCCGCGTGGCCCCGGCTGTCGACCAATATTTTAAACCGATCGGGTTTAAACAGGATAAGCGAAAAGGGAGCCTCCGGGTTTTTTGATAGTTCTTCGTCTAAAAATGACCGGTTCCACAATCCCGTTCCGGGGTCCTCAAAAGAACGGCGGCGCAGTTCCTGTACCCAGGGGGCGTTTTCGGATATGAGCCGCTGGGTCGCCCGAAGTCGGCCGGAAATCATCACCAGAGAGCGGAGGTTCACCTGGGCTATCGGCTCGGGGGCCTCATGGGCCAGGGTATCCATATCATAGGTTAAACCCGGAAAAGCCCAGACCACCGAAGTTTCCCGAGCCTCGGCGCAGGCGTCGTAGAGGGCCCTGCGGGCAAAATCAAAATCTCCCAGCACATCCGGGGGCGTGAACACCGCTAAATCGTCGATAACCCCGTCTTCCAGCCGTTTAAAAACCCGGATAGACCCGCTCTTTAGGATATAACAGCGGTCCGCCCGCTGGCCGGAAGAAAAAAGCCGTTCTCCCTTTTGTAGGGGTATAACACTCATCCGGGAAATTACGTACCCCAGATCTTGTTCCGACAGACCCTTAAAAAGGTCCGTGTTTCTAAGAACTTCCGTATGTTGAAGGAGATCCCCATCCCCGGTTACGGCCACGCTAGGCTCCATATTGTATAAGTATAGCCACAACAGGGATAGTTATCACACAGAGAAGGGTAGAAATAAATACCAACGCGCTGGAACCCTCCGTATCGCCCTGGTAGACCGACGCTAAAATAGTGGTGTTAGCGGCGATGGGCATAGCGGTGACCAGGACCGGAAGGGAAAACAAGAGGCCCCGAAGGCCCAACAGATACAGCAGGGTTCCCACCGCTAGGGGTATAAGGGCCAGGCGGAGCACCACGGTTACGTAGTATCTCCAGTTGCCAAAAACACGCCGGCCGTTCATATCCGCCAGTATGGCCCCTACCAAAATCATAGACAGGGGGCTGGTTATATCGCCGGTCATTTTTAAGGTTTGAAACAGGGGGCCAGGGAACCGAATCGTGGCTAAAAAACAGATAAAGCCGATCACCGTGGCTACCACGCTGGGGTTGATAAAGGTCTTCCAAGAGAGGGAGAGGGGTCTGCGCCCCTCCTTGGCGATAAGCCACGCGCCGATAGAAAAGGCAAGGATATTAAAGGGAATATTGTAGATAGCCAGGTTAAAGAGCGCCGCTTCCCCCAGGACTGCGGCCACCACGGGGTACCCCATAAATCCCACGTTGGAAAAAATGACCGCGTACCGGTGGACCCCCCGTTCCTGGGGCGACAGGCCGAGCAAGCGGGGATAGATAGCCGCCAGGGCAAAAGAAAGGGCGTACACGGAAAACGAAAGGACCAGCGTAATCCCCGCTTGTCCCAGAAGGGCGGGGCTAAAATCCCTTTGGAGGGACACCAGGATCAACGCGGGCAGGGAAAAATTAAGTACAAAAACGGTAAATTGGGATACCATTTCGTGGGTAATGACGGCGACTTTTCGACCGACAAACCCGATGAACATCAGAAAAAAAAGTACCAGTACCTGGTTGATCACGTCCATGGATTGAATATACCGGAAAAGGTCCCTAGCTTCTATCCCAATACCGGAAGAAGATTTTTACCAGTCCAGGGACAGCGGCCAGCCGCTTCTTCCAATCGCTTCCGTATAAAAACGTAAGGATACTCCTAAGACCCCGGTACACCGATTCAGAATAGGGATGCCACCAAATATTTTTCCTTGCCCCCGGAAGGATATCCTCCACCACCACCTTGGTTTTTAGCATTTCGTGGAAGCCCAATTCTCCGTGGGTACGGCCCAGACCCGAATCTCCAAACCCGCCCCAGGGGGTTTCCGCCAGACCGTGGGACATGAGGTGATCGTTTACCATTATAGCTCCGGCGTTGAGGGCCTGGGCCAGTTTTCTGGCTTGGCGTCGATCCCGGGTCCAGATGGAACCCGTAAGGCCGTAGGACGACCGGTTCGCTATTTCCAGGGCTTCCTGGTCATCCGCGACGGGAATAACCGCCACCACGGGACCGAAAATTTCTTCCTCCATAATCGGCATATCCGCCCGTACGTCAGCAAGAACCAGGGCTCCCATCTCGAGCCCATCACCCTCCAAATCCCCACCTTCGCTCTGGGCGACAATCCGGGCCCCGGAACCCAAGCACCGCCGAACCTGGTCCCGAACCGTCGCCTTTTGGCGCGCTGTGGTCATGGGGCCCATATCGGTGGTCCACGCGGAAGGGGGGCCCAGACGGAGGGAACGTACCCGTTGACCCAGTTTTTCTAAAAACGGTTCGTACACCCCCCGATGGACCAGCACCCGCTGGACCCCTCCGCAGGATTGGCCAGCGTTTGAAAACCCCGCCCAGAGGATGCCCAAAGCCGCCCGGTCCAGATCCGCGTCCGCGCGGACCAGAGCCGCGTCTGCACCCCCCAGCTCCAACACCAGGGGCAGTAAACGCGGAGCCCCCAGGGCCATCAGTTGCCGTCCCACGGCGGTGGAACCGGTAAAAAAGAGTTTATCGATCCCCCCGTTAATAAAAGCGGGTCCCGCCTCTTTTCCCGGCAGAGAAACGTACGCGAAAAGCCCCGGGGGAAGGTCGATTTGAGAAAATAGGGTCCCTAGGGCCTGGCCCACCTGGGGCGTATCCGAAGCGGTTTTTAAAACTACCCCGTTTCCCGCCAAAAGGGCCATAACAACCTCGGAAAAGGGGATCGAGAAGGGATAATTCCAGGGAGAAATGATGCCCACCACGCCGTAGGGTTCGTAGATCAGGTAGCTCCGTTTGTTGAACATCATAATGTTGCCCCCGTGAATACGCCGGGGGGCTAAAAAACGGCGGCCCTTTTTTCGGTAATACCGCAGGGCCATCGCCGCGGGGAGGATCTCCGTCGCCAGGGCGTCGATACGGGTTTTCCCGTTATCTCGACAAATCAGATCCGCCAACTCGTCCCCATGGTCGGCCAAATACGCTTCTACGGGCTTAAGCCGCCGGGACCGTTCGGCAAAGGGCAGGGCGGCCCAGATCGTCTGGGCTTTCCGGGCGGAATTGATCTTTTCTACAACATCCTCGGGGGTGTTCATACGATCGACCCTCCGGAGCCGGAAGAGTCGCCGGAAGCGTTATCCCCAGAAGAAACGGTACCGGAAGCGGAAGAGCCGGTAGAAGCGGTACCGGCGGAGGAAGCGGTAGAAGCGGCCAAATCGGCGGTGGGGGCTCGGCCGGTAAAGCTGTCCATGGACCGGTTGACCCCAAAAAAGTCCGCCATGGCGTCGAAGACCCCCACGGGAAGGAGCCGGAGCAGGTACACCGCGTAGACGAACCGGGGCATGATAAGCCGTTTTTTGTTTTTAAGGATGCTTTGAACGATGCGCCGGGCGGCGTAATCGCTTTTCAGAATCGGCAGAAGGAAGGGGAACCGGGTCTTGACCCCCGCGAACATCCCCGTATCGATAAAAAACGGACACACCACCGTGGTTTGAACAGCGCTCCGTTGGCGCCGCAGTTCCATACGGATGGCCTCGTGGAGCCCAAAAACGGCGAATTTTTCCGCCGAATAATCGGCCAAACCGGTTACCCCGATAATCCCCGCGGCGGAAGAAACGGTAACGATATGGCCCTGGTTCCGTTCTATCATGGAGGGAAGGAAGGCCTTGAGGGTCCAAAAATGGGAGAAGACGTTCACTTCCATAGTTTTAAGGATCCGTTCATCAGCGGTCTTTAAAAAGGGCTTACCCGCCACGATGCCCGCGTTGTTCACCAACACGTCCACCGGTCCCAGGGTGGATTGGATACGTTCCGCCTGGTGGTACACCGCGTTTCGGTCCGAAACGTCGCAAACCATGGTGGTAAGCACCAGATTCCGGGCGGAAGCCTCGGCTTCGAGTGCCTTTAGGGCCCTTTCGTTCAAGTCCCAAACCACGACCCTCCCACCCCGTTGGGCCAAGTCCAGGGCTACCAGGCGGCCGATACCGCTGGCACCGCCGGTTACGAGCACCACTTTGGATTTTACATCCCCCATACCCGTTCCTCCTTTCTATCGCAATTTTTTCCGCAGTTTTCTCCCCTCTTTCTTTTTTTCATTTCCCTTTGCCGACGTCCCCGTGTATTGTACCGAAGCTCCTGCCGGTTCTTTTCCCCGGGGAAGCCGAGCGGCGATGATAAGCCAAAGGATGCCCCCAAGGATCATTAAAAAACAGAGGATCTGACCGGTAGAAAAATTAAACGGGGAAGAAAAGAGAGCCGGAGGAATCCCCGTTTTTACCAGCTCGATTCGGTACCCCAAATCGGCGTCGGGTTCCCGGAAATATTCGATTACAAAACGGATTAGCCCGTACCCTACCACGTAGAGGCCGATCATAAAACCCTTATAGGGCCGTTTTTTTCGCCACAGCCACAGCACGAGCCAGAGGAATACTCCTTCAAAAAGGGCCTCGTAGAGCTGGGACGGATGCCGGGGCAGATTGACCATCCCGCTGGGGTCCGTCAAAGGAATGCCCGTTTTTTCGGCGATGGACCGAACCCAATCCAACCGGGTAGAAAACCGTTCGGCGTGGGGAAAAATCATTCCCCAGGGAGCGGCGGTAACCCGGCCGTACAGTTCCCCGTTGATAAAATTCCCCAACCGGCCAAAGGTATACCCCAGGGGAACCGCGGTAGCGAGCATATCCCCCACGTCCCGAACGTCTATACGCCGGAGAACGCAGTAGATGATCAGGGCCGCCGTAGCCCCCAGAAGGCCACCGTGGTAACTCATGCCCTGGAGCCCCACAAAGCGGTTCCCGTCGAAGGGCCAAAACACCAGATAGGGCTTTTGCAGGTATATACCGCTGGTATCGTAGACGATGGTAGCGAACAGCCGGGCACCGATGAGCAAGCCGAGGATAATCCAAAAAAAGAGCGATGAAATTTGATCGTCGTTTAGGGGGTAGGAACGTTCACGGACCTGCTTTCTAAACAAAAGATACGCGATCCCGAAGGCTATCAAATACATCAAGCCGTACCAGCGGAACGGCAGACCCGGTATAATTTCGGGCTTAAGCCAGGAAGGATACGCTACGGTTAAACTCATGGTATACCTCGTCCCCAGGGAATTCCCCTACACCGTGAGGGGTTTTTCTTGAATCCGTCCCAGCTCCCGGTCAAAATAAAACACAACCCGGCTTCTTTTTTGGGTTACCTCATAATAGCGGCCGTGGCTTTCCATAACCACCCCCGGGAAGATGGTACCCCGAACGCGGATCTCGCCGGCGTGGTGTTCTTCGTACTTTTCCCGGAGGGTAAACAGGCGGATTCCATATTTTTCCAGCAATTTCATCAATTTCACCTTTTCCGCCCGCAGGGCTTCCAAGGGGACCGGAGTGGTAATGTTTTGCTTAAGACGCTTTTCCAGTTCCAGCAGGGCCTTCTTTATCTTCTCGGTTTCCCGTTCCGTGGTTTCTATTTGATCCATGACCAAATAATCCTGTCCAAAGGATATTTCCGTTCGGGATCCCCGTTCGGATCCCACGGTCGCGGCGTCGACCCCCATCCGGGCCCTGCAGAGCCCCCCAACCAGGCCGCCCTTTTCGCCGGCCAAATAGAGTTTGCCGTTGGTTTTTATGTTGCAAAGAAGACAGCTGTTCTTTACCCGTATATCTTCCACCGCTAAAAGGGTGGCCTGTTCCACAAAGGCCGCGTCAATCGTCCGGCGGGACCGGACTATCCCCTTCCCCGCCCCGATTATCCCTTGACCTATCACCGCCCTGCCACCGGCGGAAACGAGGGCGGCCTCGACTACCCCTTGGACGATAACGTCGCCCCCCGCGACGACCGTATACCCGGGGCTGATTTTCCCGGCTATGCGAATTTCCCCGGGAAAATTAAGGTTCCCCGTGGCGAGCCCCACGTCCCCAGGGACCGTATGTATCGAAGAAATGGTCCCGTGGTTTTCCTCAAACCGCAGTTCCCCGGAACGAGCGGCGATCCAACGGACACCCCCATCGATGGGCTCCTCCCGAATCGTTTCGTCGTGGTCCGCCACAGGACCAGCGGTTTGGGGCTCCGCTTCCGGAGCCAGGGTCTTTCCTTGAACGGTAAAACCCTCTTTCCCTTGGCTACCCTGCCTTACCAGTTCCGCCAAGGCTTGGCCCTCGGAAACCGCCACAAACCGCTTCTGGTTCTTATAATCCGACCGGCCATCTTCCCGCAGGGTTACCGGTTGAGGAGCAAAATTGATAAGCCACCGAAGGGCTAGCCCCCCCTTGGGTACCGGCCCTTCACCCCGGGCGACGATTCGTGGGGGACAATTTCCCCGTTCCATGGCCATCCGAAGGGCTTCCGCCACCTCCGAACCGTCAATACCCCGCTGTACCCCCGCTTCCGCCAGGGCCTTATTAATGCGTTCGGCGCTAAGGGGAAGCCCCGCCCCTAATTCTTTTTCCAGGGTAAGGATAGCGGTCATGCCGTCGGGAGAAACGGTAACCTGGATCAGCGCATCCCGATACTCTACCACCCCGCCGGAACAACGGTTTCCCTCCCTTTGGAGCAGAAGGAGACCCTCTTTTTCGGCCACCAGGTTTGTCCCCCGAAGGACCAGACCGTCAAAGAGTTTTAATTCCGGATCGTTTCCCGGAAGCCCCGGCAGAACCTGACCATAAACGTCCAACCCATCCGTCCCGGGGGAACCGGAACTAATTTGGGCTACCACCGTGTCCTTTTTAACCAGCGCCGCATCGGTTACCGTGTCGATAGAAAAGCCCCGCTCCCCATCGGCCCAAAGATTTTTCCCCAACGAAACGCCTATTCTTTGGATAAATTCGCTTCGTTTATCCTCCGGCAGGACTTGAACTAATAGTTTTATTTCCTTATCCGTGCCCCGGGTGGGACTCTTCCCTTCCGCCAGAACGTAATCCCGCAGTTCTACCGTATTCCCGTGAAAAAAATCCAAAATATCCTTTTTTACCTGTTCGGCGTTAAAGCTTTTAAGCCGCGCGTCCCGGATAACCTGGGAGACCTTCTTGAGATCCAGGGGGAGCCCTCCACCGACCCCCTTACGCATATACAAAAGGGCCTGGAGCCTGTCGGATGAGACGTCTACCCGAGCTTCCCCGTCTACCCGCAGGGATAAGGGGAAGGGTGGGGGCTCTTCGTGGGTCTCCATAGCCCTCGTCATGACCCCTTCGATATCCGCTGGGGCAACCAGGGACGATTCCGTGGCCCCCAGGGCCTTAGCGGCTTCCACAATTTCCGAAACCGGGGGCAGGGGAAACCGACGGTCCCCGGGTTTAAAGTACAAATACAGGGTAGCCCCGTCGTTTCCCCGCTCCACCTTCCAAGACGGTTTGGCCAGCGGAAGGATATCGGCCCAATTTTTTCCAATCCTTACCAGGCCGGAAACAGTAGAACGTACCTCGTTTTTATCCCGTACAAGCCCCTCCCCCAAAAGAAACTGGGGGTCCCCATCCATAGCGGGGGGGATGGGCTTACCGAAAACGCTCTTCCCCGGTTTACCCGGCTTTGGCGGACTAAGGGTACCGACCTTGCTCCCCGCGGGGGCGTACAGTTGATCCACCAGCTCCGGATCCACCGTTACGGCTTCCTTGGTCTCCCGTTTATCCCACGTCACCACCACCTCTTCTTTTGGGGGAAGAAAGGGTAAGGGACCGGGTTTTTTGACGATGGTTTCCCGTTTAATTTTTTCAAC
Organism: uncultured Treponema sp.; assembly: GCA_964425215.1. Classification (GTDB taxonomy): domain Bacteria; phylum Spirochaetota; class Spirochaetia; order Treponematales; family Breznakiellaceae; genus CAYRLW01. The sequence goes on along the minus strand of CAYRLW010000013.1, from coordinate 58,418 downwards.
GCGAAGGCGGTACAACGACGGTGGGGGCGCGGAGGCCAGGAGTTCCTTTACCGCATCCGCTAAATCCTCCGGCACGGGGAGATCGGCCCAAATAACCCGCTCTGGAACCGGAGCCTCGGGGGGCACCCCCTGACAAAGGACCGCGGAAAACGTAGTCTTTGATTTGGTTGCTTTTTGAAGGGTTTCTTCCAACAGGCGGGGAAGCGGAAGGGGGGATACGCGTTTTTCTCCTAATAATTTAAGAAGGCCCTCGGCGTTCCATTCGGACCCATCCTTCGAGGGGGTAAATACCAGGGTCACGTTCAAACCGATGGGGTCTATATCGAGCCGTAGGGTTCCCTTAAGGACCGTTCCCGCCATAGTTGTACCGCTCCCGTCCCGTTTTAGGGTTTAAAGCCCTGGGAAAAGGCCTGGGACAATTTACTTTTTAGGAATAAATTTTCCTTTCTAAGCTGGGAAATCTCGTACTGCTGACTCTTCACCGTTTCTATTAGATCTCCCTCGGACAAGGCTCCGCAGTGGAGCAGTTCCTCCACGTATCCCATTTTATTTTGATAATCCACCTCCGCTTCCATTTCCGCTTCCGCGAAGCTTTCGTCTATTCCCCGTTTTTCCAGGAAATAATCCCGCTCGTCGGACTGGAGGATCTTGTCCGCGATTCGGTATATAGCTTGGGATAGGATGGCTTGGTTTTTATAGAGGATGATGGGAAGCCGGGCCTGCAGGGCCGTGTCCTGGATAGAATCCCGATAGATAATTCCCAAGTGTTCCAACTGTAAATCCAAATACTCCACGCAGGAACGCCGGATTTTTTGGGCCACCTCCGCCTGTTTTGGCTCCTCGATCATATTCAAAATAAGCCGGGGATGGAACAGGGATATGCGTTCTTTGAACTTCCCGTGGGATTCCGGATCAATTTCGGCTATGACATCCATCACTTTGGGTATATAGAGTTTTTGTAGCCCCGATTTATCTTTCCGTAGTTTTTCCAAATACTCGAAGGCCCTGCTTCCCTTAGAAAAGGAGGAGTACATAAGCCTGAATACCACGTTTTTAAGAAAAAGATAGGCGTTCAGGGTCGCCGTCACCGTTGGGGTGGTAACGACGATACCCTGGCCAGAGAGGAGAAAAAAGTCCAAAATACTTTGATGGGTTCCCGCTCCCAGATCCAGGACCAAAATATCCGCTTCCAGGCTTAAAAGCCGCCGGGCCAGGGCGTTCATTTGGGGAGGCTTTAGGTTCGCGGTTCCGGGAATTTCCGCGTCCCCGGGGATAAACCGGAGGTTGGGTATCCCCGTATCCACAATTACCTGGTTAAAGTCCGATTTCGGATCATTTAAAAACGTGCCTATACCGGAACGGGGAGAGCGACTGCCGATAATTAGATGGAGGTTCGAAGCCCCCAAATCCAGATCCGCGAGAATAACCTTCTTACCCGCCTGGGCAAAGGCGATGGAAAGGTTCGCCGCTACCAGGGATTTACCGACCCCGCCTTTTCCGCTGGCGATAGGAATTAAGCGCATTACCGTCCCCCTTGGGAATACCGGAGCATAAGGATCGACAGCCCATCCCCCACCGCTAGAGCCAAGGTCAGTCCCGCGACGGTTATGGTTCCCAGGGTATCCATTCCCAGGGAGAGAAAAACATCCCGGAAGGAAAGGATGAACCAGGTAATCGACGCGGTTATACCCAGGACCTTTCCCGCGACATACAGGTTCCTAAAGGGCGCGTAATCTTCCGGCCGGAACCATAAAAAAAACGACATAAGCAAAAACAAAGCGTTTGGAGATCCCAGGGCTATAAGGGGAAACAGGTTTCCTATACGTTCCGACTCTAAGGACGAACGAAGAAGCGACAAGAGACCAATCAAAGCCACCAACCGGACCAGGTCATACAGAAAGAGCGCAAACCCAAAGGAACGACGTACATTCATAGTAAAACTGTACGGTTCCGCTTGTCCAGGGTCAAGGGGTTTTTGATAAAGAAATCCTAAGGTAGATGAGGTTCTTTCAAAAGTCTGTTACTTTTAAAAGAACCTCCACGGATTGACAATTTATCTCTCTTTTCTAGAATGGTACTATGAGTGATCAATTACCCCAAGCTCCCAAAAGGAAGCCCCGGCTTTCCGTTTCCCTCGTGTGGTTCATTTCCACCATCGCCCTTTGTGCCGTCTTTGTGTTAGCGTCGGTACCCCACCTTAGCGCCCAAAGCAATGCCGACGACAGCCGGCGGTACACGGCGATTATTCAAAATGTTTTTGACTTTATCCAACGGCACTATGTGGACAAGGTGGACCCTAAAACGATATACGAAGGCGCCATGTCGGGCATGTTCAAGGCCCTGGGGGACCCCTACTCCACCTTCCTTACCGAATCGGATATGTCGGACTTGAACGATACAACCCAGGGTAATTTCGGCGGGGTGGGGCTCTATATCACCAAGCAGGTGGAGGAGCAAACCAACGGGAAACCGGCCTACGTCGAAGTGGCCGCTCCCATTGAAGACACCCCCGGATGGCGTGCGGGGATTAGTCCGGGGGACCTGATCACCAAAATCGACAACGAATCCACGGAAAAATTGACCATGGACGAGGTTTTAGCCCGTCTGCGGGGGGTCCCGGGTACCCAAGTGACGATCCAGATTAAGCGGGGCGAAAAAATGGACTTCCCCGTAACCTTGACCCGGGCGGTCATCGAGGTTCCCACGGTAAAACACGGGATGATCGGCGATGATATCGGTTACGTACGGATTATCACCTTTACGCCCATGACCACGGAACGGGTAGCCGAGGCGATTAAGGATTGTGCTTCTAAAAACTATAAGGGTCTGATTATCGACCTGCGGAACAACTATGGAGGCCTCCTCCAAGCGGCGATCGGGGTCGCCGATCTTTTCCTGGACGGCGGGGTGGTCGTTTCCACCAAGTCCCGGCTTCCGGAGGAGAATCAGGTATTTACCGCCAAAAAGGACACCCTGGTCCCCCCCACGATCCCCGTGATCGTTCTCATTAACCGGGGTTCCGCGTCCGCTTCGGAAATAGTCGCGGGAGCCCTAAAAGACCGGGGCCGAGCGTACCTGGTGGGAGAAAAATCCTACGGAAAAGGCTCGGTCCAGCAGGTCTATCCCATCGATTCTTCGGGCTTTAAAATTACCATAGCCCGGTACTATACCCCCAGCGACGTAAACATTGATAAAATCGGTATCCCTCCGGACCTGGAAGTGGCGTTTCCCGTCCTAACGGATAAGGAAGCCGAATCACTCAATCGCCTGGTCAAGGATAATAGGATCCCCGATTTCGTCAAAGCGGAAAGCAATCCCAGCCCCGAACGGGTCGCCGCCTTTGTCAAAACCCTTTCCTCTGAATACGGCCTGGATACCACGCTCTTGAGCCGTTTGGTTCGGGACGAACGGAACCGGACCACCATCGCGCCGGTGTACGACCTGGAGTACGATATCCAACTAAAGGCGGCGGTGGATCTGCTTCGGAGCGGGAAATATCCTACCCTGATAAAAACGACAAAGACCCTTAAAATGCTCCAGGACGAAGCTTCCGCCAAAAAAACCGCGGAAAAAACTTCCGTCCCGCCCCCCTAAGCCGCCCTTTCATGCGCCGTTTTCTTTTGGCCCTTCCCCCGGATTTGGAGGGAAGGGTCCGCTTGACGGGGAAGGACCACCGTTACCTGAGCCGGGTGTTACGGCTCCGTCAAGGCGATTCCTTCCCTGCGGTTCTCCCTTCGGGGGAAGAGGTCCTTGTCCGCATCCATTCCATCGGTTCCACCAGCATGGAGGGGCAGGTCCTTAGAGAAGCGGGAGATGGGCCCAAGGGGTCCCTTGGGGAACCGGAATCGGTACCCATCGGGTCGGTTCCGCCGATCATCCTCTGTCAAAGCCTGCCCAAGGGCCAAAAAATGGATCTGATCGTTCGGCAGGCCACCGAAGCGGGCATTGAGCGGATTATCCCCTTTGTTTCGGAGCATTCGGTCCCCACCCTAGAAAGAGAGTCGGAGGGAAGCCGTAAACGGGAACGGTGGGACCGGATTGTCAAAGAAGCGCGCCAGCAAAGCGGATCCCCCGTGGCGACGGTGGTAGAAAAGCCAACCACCACCGGCGGGATCATCGAATTTTGGAAAGACTTTTCCCGTTCCCACCCCAAGGCGGTGGGTATACTTTTTCATCAGGACCCCCTTGCGCAGGGAACCCTTCACGGCTATCTTAGCGGTTGTCCCGAAGCAGTCATCCTAGTGGTAGGACCGGAGGGCGGTTTTTCCGATTCCGAAGCCTCGCAATTTTTAAACGCGGGTTTTAAACCCATTCTGCTAGGATTCACTATTTTACGGACCGAAACCGCCGCCCTTTTCGCAGCGGCCGCAACCCATGTTATTCTTCTGGAGAGCGCATCGTGGATGCCGAAACCCCTGATACCCCAAAAATCGAACGCGTTACCTGTCTGAATGTACCCTTAGATATCCTTTCTCCAGAACAAATACCCCCGGTGATCAACCAGATGATTCTAACAGGAGGAGAACAGCATATCGTCCTTCTCTCCCTGCGGGATCTTTTGCGGGCCCGTAAGGCCGGGGAATACCGAAATTACGTTTTAAGCGCTTCGCTGGTAATTCCCATTTCTAAAAGCATTATCGGCGGAGTACGGTTCCTTACAGGAAAAACCCCACAGCGGTACATGCCCTTCGACTTTGTAATCCGGCTTCTTTCGACCCTGGAGGAACGGGGTCGGACCGTGTACCTTTTGGGGGGAAGACGCAAAAGCATCCAAACCACGGAACGGAACCTAAAGCGGACCTTCCCGGGACTCCGGGTTGTGGGCCGCTGTGCCGGTGGTTTCCGGCATACCGAAGAGGGAAACATCTTTCAGGCGGTCAAAAAAGCGGGCCCGGCCCTACTGTTGGTCAACCGAGGGGTTCCCGGAGACGAACGGTGGATTGGTAGAAACTCCGCGGCCTTTGGCCCGGGGATACGCCTGTGGTGCAGTGATCTTTTTGACGTGTTCGCAGAACGTCGGCACCGGCCTTCCAAGGTGATTTTCGATCGGGGTTTAGAGTGGATAGGTTTTTGTGTAAAAAATCCCTTGCGAATTTTCCGCGTTTTCCCATACTTGTATTATAAAATTCTGCTTTTGTACCATAAGCTCTTCAGGGGGGGATAGGCTATGGACTCGATAGTGTGTATCGACGATATGGAGGAGGAGTTGCAAGCCCTGTCCTACCAGCTCGCCGAGTACTATCGGGTCGTAACCTGCCAAAAGCCCCGGACCGCAAAGGCCCTGGTGGTCCAAGAAAAACCCGCTGTGGTTATATTGGACATCCGCATGCCCGAACACAGCGGCTACCAAGTCCTCTCGGAATTACAAAAGTTACCCCGCCGGCCCCCGGTGCTGATGCTTTCCGCGTACAACGACCCTATTTTTGTTGTCCGGGCCTTGAAGGCCGGGGCCAAGGATTTTTTATCCAAGCCCTATATCACCCCCATGCTCCTGCGGCGGATTCGAAACCTTATCCATACGGATACCATGAACGGGGAAAGCTCACTGCAAACCCAGGGGTCCTTATTTCCCGGGGGTACGGAAAACGATGCGGGGAATCCAGAATACCCGTTGATCGGCTCCTCAGAGGGTATGAAACGGGTTTGGGAAGAAATACGGGCCTACGCGAAAAGCGATTTGCCGGTTCTTATCCAGGGAGAGAGCGGAACGGGAAAGGATCTAGTAGCCCGGGCAATTCACCGATCCTCCTTTAGAAGCGGCGGACCCTTTGAGGCCCGTAACATAGCCGCTACACCGGACGGGCTCGTGGAAAGCGAACTCTTTGGATGCGAAGCGGGAGCCTATACGGACGCCAAATCCCGAGGAGGAATTTTTGAACAGGCCAACGGGGGGACCCTATTTCTTGATGAAATTGGGGACGCCTGTGCTAGTGTTCAGGCGGCTTTACTACGGATCGTGGAGGATGGAAAGGTTCAACGTCTGGGAGGAAATCGATCCTACCCCGTAAATTGCCGCTTAATTTTTGCTACCAACCGGAATTTGGACGAGCTTATCGCCCAAAAGAAATTCCGGCAGGATTTAAAGTACCGGGTCGAAACCTTATCCATCCAAATTCCAGCTCTCCGTGAACGCCGGGGTGATATCGCCGAACTGGTGGCCCATTTTCTCACGCCCCCCGCAACCATAAGCGACGAAGCCCTGGATGTTTTAAGCAATTACCCCTGGCCCGGCAACGTACGACAATTAAAGGCCTGCATCCAAAGGGCCATCTTGCTTAGTCAGGGGAATCGGATTGAACGTTCCCATATACGGTTGCCCTAGGAGCCGGTCCATTATAATAGGACCAATCCTCCAAACTTCTTAGAACCCGTCTCCCTGGGGGATTTCAATATTAAAAGGGCGATACGGGGAGCATGCAAAGGTGAAAAACCTTTGCAAACGCCCCACATCTCAATTGGTTAGCCGTAAACCCAGGGCTTCGACCACCGCGATGGGGGTCGTTTCGTCGTAATCCAAGCCCAGTCCCAAATATCGGGCTAAAATGAGCACGTGCTGTCCTGTCTGTACCCTTTGGGGGGACGTTTTAGAAAAAAACGACCGGAATTCGCTGTCCTCAAATAGGGCGTATGCACGGTACAGCTCCACCGAATCCTCGCCGTGCCACGCGCCCCCTATCAACTCTACCTCCGCCGCGAATTGGGTATCCGTATCCGAGCGAAGGGTCACCGATCCGATATCGGCGTTTAAAACGAGCAGTTTCCCCCCGGGGATGGAACGATCGTCCCCCCGCTGGGCCGCCCGGTGAAGGTCCCCCAGGGTTATAGAAAAATCCACCGGTAACAACAGGTCCTTGGCCCGGTTCCGATTTTCTTGGGCTCCCAGGGTCAGCGCCAGGGCGCTTAAACAAACAGTTAGGAACATGGATCGTTTCATAGTTAAAGTATGCCCCCCCTACACGTCTTTATCAAGGGCGTCTTCGAAAAGCTTGTGGGCCTTTCGTACAATTCCCTCCAGATACCGGTATTCGTCCACGGTTAGGGCCGCCCGGGCCAGCAGATCCCGGAATAAAAGCCGCTGATCCTCCTTGCCCGCCTGGGTATAAAAACCCACCGACCCCAGGGTATCCAAAATAAGTTCCGTGAGGACGGAAATTTTTGTTAGATCCACGGGAACCCAGTGCTTGGAACCGGCGTTCGCCTCTCCTTCGGGGGAAAGGGTGGTGTACAACTCGTAAAAGTAGATCTGGGCCGCGTGGGAAAGGTTTAACGAAGGAAAAACATCGCTGGCGGGAATGTGGGACGCCAGCGTACAAAGCCGAAGCTCCTCCGCCTCCAGACCCGTCCGCTCGTTCCCAAAAACCAGAGCGGCGGTTCCATTCTGGCTACGTACATACGTGGCCGTTTCTTCCGGCGTTAGGGAAAAGTCTTTCCGCTTCTTTCCCCGACGGCGGGTGGTACCGATAACGATAGAGCAATCGGCCACCGCTTCCGCCAGGGTTGTATAGTGTTCCGCCTGGGTCCATAGTTCCTCCGCGTGGACCGACCGGGCCAGAATCACCGATTCGTCCATGGGAGCCTCGGGGGCCACGACCCGCAGGCGGCTAAGGCCCATGTTTTTCATGGCCCGGCAAACGGCCCCCACGTTTCCCGATTCGGAAGGCCGGGAAAGAACCACCCGGATATCAGAGAGCTCCATTACACTTCCCCCTAATCTTGTAGTATCGTGTATACCATGGAAACGGATTTTTCCGGTAGACCAGCCCTGGTGGTTGGGGGCACCGGCGGGATAGGGGCGGTGATGGCTCAAAAATTAGCGGAACGGGGGGCCCGGGTCACGGTCCACGGGGGATCCTCGGAGGACCGCCTGCGCCGGGTACTCCAGGACATTGCAGTCGCCGGCGGTACGGCCCAGGGATTCTTGCACCCTATCACCTCCGCCGAATCGGTAGAAAGCCTTTTTCATCGTGTCCCCTCGCCGGATATTCTGGTGTGGGCCTGGGGACCCTTTCTGAGAAAACCCCTGGAACAATGTACGAGCCACGATTGGGAATACCTGACCAGGGCAAATTTTTCTTGGCCTGGGGTCCTGGTTTCTTTATCTCTCCGCGGTATGCTGGACAGGGGTTGGGGAAGGATACTCCTCTTTGGGGGTACCAATACGGATACGATCCGGGGCTTTACCAGCACGGCGGTCTATTCGGCGGCGAAAACGGCCCTGGCGGTGGTGGTTAAATCGACCGCTAAAACTGCCGCTGACCGGGGGGTCACCTGTAATATGATCTGTCCGGGGTTTGTGGATACGGAATACCTTTCCGAAGAAGCTCGGGCCTACGGCAAAAGCAAAAGCCCGGCCCACGAGTTGCTGTCCCCCCAGGATGTGGCGGAACTAGGAATCCAGATCCTCCTATCGCCCCGGATAAATGGAGCCATAATTTCTGTGGACGGAGGGGTAACCCTTTGACAAAAGGAAAAAGGAGTATAAAATTAGAATATCTCATTTGACAAAGTTGCGCCTGCTTAATAATATATGATATATTGAGCTGGCAACGGCCGATACTATGAAGAGGATACCCATAGTGTGCCACCGGCTCTATATTAGAGCCGAACGGCCTTCGGAACGGAAGGAGCGTCATGACAAACAACGATATTGTGCCTGGGTTTGACGACGAAAAGGATGAAAGCCTTAAAATCAAACTACAAAAGGTCGGTGATGTAGAAGGGTGCCTCGTATTGTTCCTTACCGGATATATAGACACCTATAATTCCAATTATTTTCAAAAACGGGTCGCAAAGGCGATAGAAACGGGATATACCAAGCTGATTTTTCAATGTGGGGGATTAAATTACGTTTCGTCCACCGGGATTGGATCGTTTACCGCTTTTTTAAAGTCCGTAAAACCCCGGGGGGGTGATTTGGTTCTTTTAGAAATTCAGCCAAAGGTCTACGAAGTATTCCAGCTGTTAGGGTTTTCCCAGTTTTTTAATATTAAGGATAATCTAGAAGAATCCATCGATTATTTCCGCGCGGGGAACGCGTCGGAAAAAACGTCCGTGTTTCCCAAGATTTTTTCCTGCCCCATCTGTTCTAAAAAACTCAAGGCGGTTAAACCCGGCAGATTCCGCTGTTCCGAATGCAAAACGATTTTAGCCATCGATAACGCGGGGCAGGTGTTCCTAGGTTAAAAACCGTCGTTGGGGCCCCCAGAGGAGTTTTCCATGGCCAATTCAAAGATTGAACGGTTTCTCATCGATTTGATGCTTACGTATCGGGAAATTGATGAGAATATGTGGCTTATTGAAGACCCGGCCCATGGGCTTAACGGAGTGGTGGTCATGTACGCCCCCCCGCTGGTGGTTATACGGGTGGTCGTCATGCCGGCCCCCAAAGAACGGCGCCTGGAGTTTTTTACCAAATTACTGGAATTAAACGCCAACGACATTCTCCACGGAGCCTACGCGTTGGAAAACGAAGAGATAGTTCTTATCGACACCTTAGAATACGATACCATGGATTTTGAAGATTTTAGGGCGTCCTTGGACGCCATCGCCTTGGCTTTGTCCCAGCATTATTCTATTCTTTCACCGTTCCGGACGTAGACCCGTCGACGGTTTCTAGGAGGTTTCAATTTATGGGTATTTTTTCTCGCTTAAAGACCCTAATTTCGTCGAACGTAAACGACATGATCAATAAAGCCGAAAATCCCGAAAAGATGCTGAACCAGCTATTGATCGATATGAACGAACAGCTGATCGAATCGAAAAAAGCCGTCGCCATGGCCATCGCGGACGAGAAAAAGCTGGAACGGGAAACGGCGAATCAGCAGGCCCAGGCCCAAGAGTGGGAACGGAAGGCCATGCTGGCGGTCCGGGCCGGTCAGGACGATTTAGCCAAAGAAGCCCTCCTTCGCAAACAGGAGTACGATAACGCCTATCAGGAATATCAAAAACAATGGACCGCCCAAAAGGCCTCGGTAGAAAAATTAAAGGAATCCCTGCGGGAACTGCAGGCTAAAATAGAAGAAGCCCAGAGAAAGAAAAATCTCTTGGTAGCCCGGGCAAAAAGAGCGGAAGCCCAGCAGAAAATCCAAAATACTATTTCCAGCGTCACCGGAAATACCAGCGCCTTTGACGCCTTTGACCGGATGGCCAAAAAGGTCGACCAAATGGAAGCCCAAGCCGACGCGGCTAAGGAGTTGGAGGACCTTTCGGCGGACTCAAACTTGGAGAAGAAATTCGCCGCCCTGGAAAAATCGGACAGCTCCGCGGATCTTATGCTGACCGAACTAAAAGAAAAAATGAAAGCCCTGCCGGAGAGCTCCCATTAGTGACCGATAATCATCCTGCGACGGTTATCGTTGTATGCCAAGACCCCTTTCTAATAGGTTTGTTAGAAAAGGGGTCTTTTTCTTTTGCAATCCGTTTCGTTGACCCCATGCTTCTGCTTTCTGACCCCTCCAGAACGATAAAAACGTCATCCGCAGTCCCAGAGGATACGGTAGCCAATCCCCGCCGCCTCTACCTTGTTCCGTTTCCATTAAAAGAATCGGTCGATCCAACCGAGTTTTACCACCCGTTTATGGGATACGGTCCCGAAGCCTCCATGGAAGAAGCCTTTAGCCGGGGAGCCAGGGACTATATACGGGACCCCTTTAGCGTCCAGGAGTTTCACGTCCGAAGCAAACGGCTTTTGGGGATCCAAGGGATGTATGAAATCCCCGGCTCTCCTTTAAAATTGATAGGAAACACCCTTTGGGGCCCCCGGGGCTCCGTAGAACTCCCTCCGGAGGAGGCAAAAATCCTCAAAATTCTCTGGGATTCGGCGCCCCAAAGGGTTTCCCGAGCCGCCATTCGACGATACCTATGGCCCACGGTTCCCGATTCATCCCGGGTTGTGGATATCACGATTTCTCGATTACGGAAACACCTACGGGGACTTCAAAACGAAGAAGGAAGCCTACAAATTCGTTCTATACGAAGATTTGGGTACTACACGACGGTAAAAAATAATTGTTGACATGTTGTGGATAACTTGTTAAAAGGCCGTGGGCGGTCCCGGGGGTGTATAGCTTTGTATACGGTACCTTTAGACAGAAACATTCATGGAACGCTACAAAATAAAGTATATTTATATAATATATAAAAATATATAATATTTTATCGCGTTTATCGCTTAAAAAAAACAACCAAATCTCCATTCTGTATAAGTTAATCAAATTTTAACGATCCTAAAACAATCCTTTAGTTGTGGATAACCTGTGCAAGGTTTCCCTACAATTTTCCGTTCGCGCTTGCATTCACGGGGGACCCGTGTTAGGCTAGGGTATTGTGAAAAGCGTTGCACGGTTAATCCTGTTTTTTTCAATTATGTATATACTTCTCCTTTTGGTTTCCGGGACCGTGCTTTTTTTTTCCCGATGGATCCAAAATTCCCTAAGCCTACCGCCGCAAGGTTTTGCGGTGGGAATTGAATTTTATGGGGCCTTGAAAAGGGCTCTTTCTTTTACGCTTTACGGAACAGTGCTGATCAGTCTTAGTTATTCGGTCCGAAAAACCGTGGGGGCCCTGCCCACGCTTATTGTTATAACCCTCAGCGGAACTCTTTTGAGTGGCGGTATTACCGAGGGGTTAAAAACCATCTCCGCGTCCCCCGTATCCGCGACCATGGCGAAACTGCTGTATCAACCCAAGGCTTTGGGGGAACCGGGGCTGATTAGGGCCTATACCACCGAATCCGGCGTCACCGTCCAGGCGGTTCTGGGGGATAGCGGAATTGCCCAGGGAAGCGCGATCGTGATGGAGGGGACCAAGGCCCTGCGTAAAGTTGATTTTCCCGCCCCGGGAACCGTCGTATGGAAAAACCCCTTTGAGCAGGGAACCATCGGTACGATCCGAACCTTGGAAGAGGAATTATTTCTCAGTTCGGATCGTCTTTTTCGTAGGGCGGATCAGGGCTGGCTCGACATCCTGGTTTTTGCGCTTACCCTGTCGTTTTTTTTGGCATCCTTCCAGTTTGTGTTCCGTTTGACCGCCTGGCCTTTGGCGAACCTGTTCCTGGGGGCCCTGATCTTTCGTTTTTTGGTGTTCTTCGAACAGGCCATATACTCGGAGGAGGCTACACAATTTATCGGGGTCCTTAGCCAAGGGTTTCTTCCAGAGAGCATGGTGACTCCTGCGGCGTTGGTAGCTCTGGGGATCCTTTTGAATATCTATAGTCTGCTCTTGTACCTAGCCCAGGATCGAAGGAGTTCCCATGGCAAACGGTAGGGAACTTAAATTGAGCTCCGTTATGATTCTCTACCTTCTCTTTGGGTTAGTAGGTTCCTTGGGGTATCGCTTGATATGGAACCAAGAGCCGGCGCCTTTAGCCATTTATAATCGATCCTGGACTGTAATCCTGAGCCTTATCGATTTTATTCATTTTTTCCCAGCCCTTGCGTTAAGTGGTATAGTCGCATTTTTTGGGTTCCACGTATACGAAAAAAACCAGTTTACCCGATTTTCCCCCCAATTCTTAGAGACTATGACGAAACCAATCGTAGGATCCATCGTAGCCTCGGGAATTTACGGTCTTTTAATACTGCTAGCCCTTCCTATGGCCCTCAATGCCCGGGCGAACATGACCTTGCAGGGTCGCCTATATACCACGGCGATTCAGAAAGCCACAGAAGAAGCGGCACAAAAAAACTGGGAAGACGCGTCGTATTATTACTTTGGGATCTGCAAAAAAATTTGGCCCCAAAACAGGGAATATCCCGAACTAGAAAAGGCTATCAGCCTGGGGATGGAAGCCCTGCGACATCCAACCAATACGGCATCGGTAAATTCTATGGCTCCGGAGGCCCAAGAAAAAACGGTCCTGGGGTCGGAAAATATTTTGCCGGGGATGCGGAGCCCCCTCAACGCGACGGAAGCCCTGGATATGGCAAGGCAGGCGTTGCGGGAAGGAAGGCCCTACGACGCCCACTGGTTAGCCACCCTGGGAAAGCGGCTGGCTAAGGAAGGAAGCCCCGAGGCCGCTTCGGCCCTTCAATTGGCGGCCCAAGCTTGGGAAGCGGTTAAACAACAGACTCCTAGTGCCAAGGAAGTTCAATCCTACACCCTTTTTCAACGGAAGCAGGAAGGGTACAACGCCCTGGTTTCTGGGGATTGGATCCGGGGCTACTATATTTTTAAAGACCTGGCCCTCCAAAATCCCAAAGACCCGGATGTGCGGAACTATTTAACCGTGGCTAGCCAGGGTTTGCGGCAACAGGCCTTTTTCGTCGATGAAATTGGTAAATCCCTGGGAACGGTTTTTGGAAATATTTTGTTTTCCCTTCCTGGAGAAAACGGGAGGTACATTCTCCGACTAAGCACCCTGTCCCTCCTTTCCGACGGAGCCTACGGTATGGGTGTTGAACTGGTCAATGTGGACCCCGCCTTCTCTATTCGTTACACGGTTACGGCCCCCTATGGAAAAATAGTCCCCTTTACGGTGGAATCGGGGGAGCAGGACCAGGGCAAGGTTCAGAAAAAGACCCAACTGGTCCTTCTGTTGCGGGCGGTGGATAGGAACGATTCAAAACGGCAATGGGGCGCAACCTGGACCCCCGCCTCGGCTTTGGGATCGCCACCGAATCAGATTGTATTACCCATTTCCTTTGAGGATTTTACCCTGGCGGTTCGCTTGGACCGGGGGCTAAAGGATCTTTCCATAGCTGATCTATTTAACGCGTCCCAGAAACTTTCCGCCTACGGCTTTATTCCCCAGACCTTTCAAGCGGAATTGTTAAAGCGTATTTCCGAACCCATGGAATTTCTTATTTTAGCGGTATTTATGCTCGCCCTGGGGTGGCGTTTACGGACCACTAAAAAAGTAGGTCTTTTGGGAATCCCCATGGTGGCCCTTTTGCCCTTCGTAATGAACGGAATTACCCAACTTCTGGGCCGAACCATGGAAATCGCCGGCCAATGGATGGTCCTTACCCAGCCGTTTGCCCAAGCCTTACCCCTCTTTATCGCTTTGGAAGTGGGGCTCCTTCTGATGGCCCTGATCTTTTTAGCGGGACAGCAGGGATAATGATCCGGCTTCCCCCGTGGCTTTCTTTTATCCGAAACCGTTCAATTCCCCTGGGAAAGCTTTTGGGAGCCCTGGTGGGCCTTTCCGGCGGTTTGGTGGGCCTTTTAGGGGGCCTGCTGATAGGGCACCTACTGGATGAGTTGTACAAACAATTCTCCACGGACCGGCAGATAGGCCAATACTTTGAGAATCCCGGAAAATCTTCCTTCTACGAACCCTTGCCGGGCCTCGGGGCCTTCTGCGCCCTGGGGACCCTGCTGGTGATCCACTCGGTAACCGGGGGAAGGCCCCAGGGCGTCTCTCGGAGACGTTCCGATTTCGATGGAGCCCTGGTTACGGAAACCGTGGGACGGGCCGTCCGATGGGCCTTCCCGTCCGGATACGGCGAGGATCCCCGGCCCTTTATCGAATCCTTCTGTCGCATCGCGGCACAAAGGCTCGACACCCTTAACGCGGACCTTTTGGCCGAAAGCCTTACCGCCCGGCTCCCACCGGGGGAAAGTCGCAACCGGGGACTCAGGGCGCTCCGGTCCCTGGCCACCACGGTAGAAACGGTAAAAGAAGCGGAGCGGCTTGGCTTAGGGGGGGAACCGGAGACCGTGGAACCGGAAGAGGACCCCTGGATCGTGCTGGGCCTGCCAAAAGATGCCCCGGTGGAGCAGGTCAAGGCCACCTTTAGGCGGCTGGCGGTCCAGTTTCACCCCGATGGTTTTCAAAATCTTGAAACCTACCGACAGGAACGGATGACCGAAGCGTTTATGAAAATAGAATCCGCCTATCGGAGGGTTATGGAACAACTAGAGGGAAGCTAACATTCTTCCTGCCGGCTGATCCGGGCGCCCAGGGCCGCAAGCCGGTCCACCAGGTGTTCGTAGCCCCGTTCGATCTGGTATACGTTTTTTATAACACTGCGGCCCTGGGCGCACAGGGCGGCGATGACCATCGCCATGCCGGCCCGGACGTCCGGACTGGTCAGTTCACTGCCCGTCAGTTTGGAAGGCCCCGAAATAACCGCCCGGTGGGGGTCGCACAGAACAATCCGGGCACCCATGCCTATCAATTTATCTACAAAGAACATCCGGGACTCGAACATTTTTTCGTGGACCAACACGGTCCCCTCCACTTGGGTAGCCACCACGGTGATGATGCTGGTTAAATCGGGGGGGAACCCCGGCCAAGGAGCGTCGTCGATTTTGGGGATCATTCCGCCCAAATCGCAATTTACCATCATCTGTTGATTGACCGGAACGTGAATATCCGACCCCACGGCGTCCCAATGGATGCCCAATTTCCCAAAGGCGATTTTTGCGGGCCGCAGGTCCCGTATGTTTGCCCCTTGGATGGTCAACTCGCCCCGGGTGGCGGCGGCTAGGCCTATAAAAGAACCTACTTCCATAAAATCGGCGCCGATTTCATAATCCGCGCCCCGAAGTCTATCCACCCCGTCTATGGTAAGGATGTTGGAACCCACGCCGCCAATTTGCGCCCCCATGGCTACCAACATCCGGCAAAGGTCCTGGACGTGGGGTTCGCTGGCGGCGTTGGTCAATGTGGTACGGCCCTGGGCGAGCACCGCCGCCATAACGGCGTTTTCCGTGGCGGTTACCGATGCTTCGTCCAAAAAAATGTCCGCCCCGTAGAGCCGTTTAGCCGAAAAGACAAAGGCCCCGTCGATCTCCACCTCCGCGCCCAGCTCGGTCAACGCCAAAAAATGGGTATCCAAGCGTCGGCGACCGATCACATCGCCCCCGGGGGGGGGCAGAATCGCCGTTCCGGTCCGGGCGAGCAGGGGCCCCGCGAAGAGGATGCTGGCCCGTATCTTTTTAGCGTATTCCGCCGGAATTTCAGAAGACCCCAAGTTGGGGGCGCTCAATTTGAAGGCGTTGGGACCCAAATGTTCCACCGTTCCGCCCAGGGAACGGTACACATCCAACATGACCTGCACGTCTTCAATGATGGGAATGTTCCGGAGAATTACGGGCTCGTTGGTCAGGATAGCGGCGGCGATACACGGAAGGGCGGCGTTTTTATTTCCACTAGCGCGAATGGTGCCCCGAATGGGTTGTCCACCTTCGATTACATACTGTTTCATGGAGCGACTTTACCCTTCGGCCCCTGGAAGGTCAACCGTGGGGCCCTCGGGGGGGTGGGGCCCTGACGCCCGGAGCTTCGCGGCGATCTGCTTGGACGGATAACCCACGACGAGGGCCTGGCCGGAGGGGGTGATTTTTGGTATGCTAGGCCCCTATACATGCGTATTTCTAGACCCTTTTTAGTATGTTTTACGGTTCTTCTTTTTCTCTTTTCCGGCGCGACCTTTAGCGGGGCCCAAACGTTTCGGCCCTTTACCCAGCTGAGGGTCGTAAAGACAAAGTATTTTGAGATTATCTTTCCCGAACAATCCTCGGAAACGGCTTACGCGCTGACCCAATTTGCCGACAGGGACTACGAACGGATCCAGGCTCTCCTGGGGATTCACCCGGACGTTGGGCCCATTCCCGTAACGATCACCCCCCAAACAGACCGGTTCAACGGGTATATGAATCCCCTCCCCTACCCCCATATTGTCCTCTACGACACCCCCATGGACCTGGAATGGACCAGCTTTTCCTATCCCCTGGAGTCCCTGTTTATCCATGAATTGACCCACGCCATATCCCTAGAAAGCCGCACACCCTTTTTTCAGGGTTTGCACACCCTTTTTGGAGGATGGGTCATGCCCACCGCCCTGTCGACCCCCCTTTTTATGGTCGAAGGGGTGACGGTTAGTTTTGAAAGTTTGGACGGTTTTGGCCGAGCCAACGATCCCCTGGTAAAGGAAGACCTACGGCAGGGGATCCGGGAGAACGCCTTTCTCACGGCTTTTCAAGCCTCGGGGGTCTACGATCTTCCTATCCCCCCGGCGGCCTACTACGAATACGGGGGTCTTTTTTCCGCCTATCTCCAGAAAACCTACGGGATGGAAACCTACGCTCGGCTCTGGCGGGAACTGGGGGGAACCGTCCCCCTTTCCTTCGATTTCTACAAAAGCGGCTTTTACGGCATTTTCCAACGGGTCTACGGTCATCCGTTTGAGCAGGTTTGGGCGGATTTTGCCGCCGATTTAAGCCTTACGTCCCTGGAACCGGCCCCCGGACCTATCACGAGCGGGGGCCCCCTGGGTATTAAGGCCCTCGCGGCCGAAGGGAAAAAGCTCTTTATGCTGGATTCCATCGCCCAGGAGATCCGTGTTTTTGATATCGAGTCAAAAACCTGGACGACCCTTATGAAGACCGATTCTACCGCCTACGATATAGCCCTTTCTCCCTCTGGAGATCGGCTCGTTCTTTCGGGGTACCGGTACAACGGGAACTTAGCCACGGCCTCGGTGGTGGAATACGTCCTTACGGACAGGCAAGGGGGGGCCAAAAAAACGGGCCGACAATGGTCGGGTATCTATCGGGCCCGCTATTTCCGCCAAGGTCTTATCGCCCTAGCCCCGGAGCTTCATCGAAATCGGATCGTCTATATTCCCGACGGGGGAATCGAACAGATCCTTTTGCGAGGGGATGAGGAGACCTATTTTTCTTCCCCCGAACCGCTGGACGACCACCGCTTTGCCTTTATAAAAGCTACCCGGGGAGTTCGATCCCTCGGCATCTACGATACAATAACCCAAAAAGCTGTCCTGGTCCGTACGGATCTGGAGGATGATCCGCAACGGTGGCGGTATATTCGGGACCTGCGCTTCTCCGACGGACGCCTTTTTTTTGTCTTTAACCAGGATGATCGGATGTACAAGCTGGGGGTCTTAAACGAACAGCGGGGCTCGGTGGTCTTTTCCCAGCGGGATTTTTCTGGCGGGGTGTTCGCCCCGGTGGCCATCGGCCCGTCGATCTACTACCGCTCCGCGGGGGCTAAAAGCGACGCGGTAGCTGTATATCCGGAGCCGGTGGAAAATCTCAGCGGCCTGAACGCTCCGGTCCATTACGAAAGCTGGCGGCCCACAGCCGTACTTCCCCCAGCCCAGGGCGTCGCGGATACCTGGAACCGGAGCCGGCCCTACTTTCCTTTACTGTACCTGAACCCCCTGCGGTTTTGGATTCCCCTGCCCCTTACCCGGTCCAGCGGCAACTCCTTTACCATAGACGGCTTGGGGATCCTGACCTTTCTCAGCGATCCGACGGATTTGAACACCCTGCTCATCGACGCGGGGGGCGATATCGCCGGAGGTATGGGGTATTTTGATATCACCTGGGCGACCCAGCAGTTCGGTTTCCCCCTCCAAACCGAATTTTCCGATCGTCTGGAACCCCTGGGGACCCTGGACTCGGATACCTACCGGGCTACCCGGGGAACCCTATCGATGGTGCTGGACCGGGGCCTGGGGGATGAACGGCTCCGTATCGTGGCGACACCCTTTGTTTCCGTGGCCCTCTTCGCCGACAATCCCCACAACGGGATGGGAACCTACCAGTGGTCCTACCAGGAGCCCGAATACCTGTACGGCGCCACGGTAGGCTTGACCAACCTGCAACGGTATCCCTGGTGGCTCTTTGGAACCGGTTTTGCCCTGGGCCTTACCGGTAAGACCGAAACCTACCTTGCCCAGTACCGCATGGAAGGGGTGTACCGCCACGCCTTTGAACCTCTTTTACCCCTCCGGATCGCCGTATACGGAGCCTACGACCCCATAGGGATGGATATAGACGGCAATAGCCGGTACTACGGCCCTGCGGGGTTCAACGACGTGGCGGCCTTCGAGTACCGGGAACAGGTAGAAGGATTGAACCGGTGGATTATGGGGAGCGAGAGCGAGGGTATCGTATTTTCCGTGGAAGGGCAGACCAGCGTGTCCCACGTCTACATCAACCGAATCTACGGGACCCTGGCCTATCGGAATGTGTATAACGGGGACTTCTTCGGCCAATCCCTCGTAGGCCGCCTGGGGGCCGTTTTTTCCGGGACCCCCGCCGCCATGGTCCCCCTGCGCTTTATCCCCTCGTTGTGGGGCGCCCTTAGGCTGTCCAATCTGGGGGATCAGAACCCAAACAACGACTATCAGTTGGGCTTGGCCTTTTCTTTGGAGTGGTGAAAACCCCGCTCCAACGTGGCGGCGTACACCCCCAAAACCACCGCTACCGATCCCAACCACTGGATGGGTTGAAGCCGGTCTTGGAGGGCGAAAAAGGCGGTTATTACGGTAACCACGGGGATAAGGTTGATGAAAACGGTACTCGTGGAAACCCCTAGGCTTCCCATGGCCATGGCGTAAAACCAATACCCCAGGGCGGAGCAAAAGATCCCCAGGTACGCCACGTGGAGCCAAACGGCCACCGAGGGCTGACCCCAGCGGGGAAGCTCGAAAAACGCGAAGGGTAGAAACCCGAAAAAGCCAAAAACGGTCTGCCAAAAGACGATGAAAATTCGGGAATGGCGGTTAAAGAGGGGCCGGCTTAAAAAGCTGTAAACCACCCAGCTGAGTGCGGCCCCGCCCATAAAAACGTAGCCCCGCAGGTTCCCCGAAACTTGCAGGGTTCCCCCCGCCACGAGCCAAACCCCCACCAGGGAAAGAACAGCCCCGGCCCAGCGCCGCTTTGCCATGGAAGGAGGCCGTACGGCCGCCGATCCCTCCGTCTGAAGGGCCCTTCGGTACAGTCTCCCCTGTTCAAGCTGATCGACGATCATGGTCAACACGGGGATAGCCGCGATAATGATCGACGCTTCGGAAGCGGAAACCAGGGAAACCCCGTTGTTCTCGCAAAAAAAGTAAGCCGTCACCCCGATCAACCCCGCGCCCACCAGGTAGGGCAGATCCCCCGCTAGAAAGCGCTCCTGGGGAGCCATCTTTTTCTTAATCCCGTACAAGAGCACCAGGGCCAGAGAAAACCGAAGGGCCCCCAGGCTCATGGGTGGAAACACCACCACCGCTATTTTTATAGATATAAAAGAAAGTCCCCAAAACAACACCGTTACGATCAATGCAAGCAAAGCCTTTTGACGTTCCACCATGAACCGATAGTACCGCGAGAATCTTGGGGCTGTACAGGGGAGGGAGGGGTTATGGTATGCGACCGTTTTCTATTTCCACAGTATATTATTTTTTAGAGTATCTATATAAATCTCTAGGCTCTCACGTACAGAGTCTATGAGCAACTCTTTAAAAGGAACGTCATCATTTTTCTGTTGCCAACGTTCAATGGCGTCTAAGTATTGACTTCGTTGACTTGCCTTTATGATCGCGGGGGGATAACCATAATGAATTAAAATAAGATTCATGATTAAGCGAGCGGTTCTTCCATTTCCATCTATAAACGGATGGATACTTACCCATCGGGTATGGGATTCAGCGGCTATAAAAATGGGATGGGATTCCTTTTTTGAAAACAACCAACTAAAGTAATGGTCCATTTCATCAATAATCTTCAGGGGATCGCAAAACTTATGTATGCTTCCATCTTTGAGCCTTGTATAAACAGGAACGTGTCTATACACTCCCGCGTTCTCGGAATCGATGCCCTTTAGTATTAACGTGTGGATGTTTAATATATCCGTGCGATTAAATTAACTAAGTTCTTTTTTTGCTAGTCCTTCAATGTAGTCGATGGCTTCTTTATGATTCACAATTTCCAGGTGTTCACGGGTAGATTTGCCCCCTACCGTTATACCATCCAACAAAACGATCCGGGTCTCTTGAAGGGTGTACGTGTTCCCCTCTATCGCTGTTGAATTGTATGTAAAATCAACATCAAACAGACGTTTTAAATTTTCAACCTGTTTAGGCGAAAGGGGCCGAAATAAGTCTAGTTCAGCTTTTAGTTTATCTACTTCAGCTAATCTTAGCGGTAGTTCCATATCGTAATTATAACTCTAAACGTTTATTCAATACAAATAATGATCCCACTCTAAAAACCGAGTTTTTTTGATTTGACCCTATATGGTTAGCCAGGTTTGCTTTTCCTCAGCGGCCCAGGTCGGGAACGGTAACACAGCCGTCGGGCAGTACCAGGACCGTGGGGACTGGGGTACCCCGGGCTTTCGCGTCCAAGAGGGAGCGGTCTAAGGCCTCCTGCGGACTGGTTGAGGGTTCGATGAACATGCTTTTTAAGATTTCGGGGGGCAACTCGGTGACCCCCCGGACGGTGGCCCGGCGGGAAACCTCCGCCATTTTGGCCGCCTTATGGTAACCCAGCTTATATTCCCCCCGGATCCGCTCGATAGCGTCGGCGGGGCTATCAGCCTGGGCCAGGAGTTTGGCGTACGCTTGGTCGCCGATTCCGTCCCGGCAGGAGGATACCAGGATCAGGGTTCCCCCATCCTTCAGAGCCACAGCCCCGTTATCGATAGCCTTTTGGGATTGGTACAGGTCGATATCCATGGGAAACCGGGCCACCGAGACCACCACGTCCGCCCGTTCCCGAACCGGTACGCAGAAGATCTTCCGGGCCACCTCTACGGCTGTGTAGAAGGACCCCATCAGGTCCCCCGCGCTGGCCGCGGCAACCCTCTGTTCCTTGTCCAACACGGTCATCAGTGAAAAAATCGGGGCTTTGATAAGGGGCAGAGCGTCCATCATGTCCTCGTGGACCGGGTTACCCGTCAAAGCCAGGGACCGGGAAGCGGGGGACAGGGCTAGTTTGTGATTCGCCTCTATGGTGCGGAACGCCGCCACTCCGGGAAGGAAGGCCTTACGCCCTCCGGTAAAGCCCGCAAAGTAATGGGGCTCCACGCTCCCTGTGGCGATGATCCTATCCGCATCGAAGAGCCGCCGGTTCAGGAGGATCGGGGTTCCGTTCCGGGTAGTCCCCAGATCGACCATATCTTCATCCTTCCGGGCGTCGTGGGCCGTGCAGTACGGCCGGAGAGTGTCGTAGGAAGGTCCCAAAATTTGTCGATACTCCGGCTCCGTCGGCCCCCGGTGGGCGCCGGTGGCCACCAGAACGGTCAGGTTCTTGAGGGGGACGCCGGCCTGTTCCAGGGCCTTCGTCAGAAGTTCGAGCATGGGTGCCGTGGGAGTGGGTCGGGTGGCGTCGTTGACGATAATCAGGGGCCGATTACAGGGACCCACCCCCAGGCCGTTGCCGGATAAAAAATCCGCCAGCTTTGGCCCCGGGGAGTTGGGCTGGCGGGAATTGCCCTTGTTAAGATTGGATGGATAGGAGTTGGCCGGGAGAGAATCGGCAAAAGGTGAAGCACCGGCAGACAGGCTAGAGAACGGACCTACCGGGTGCTCCACCGCCTCCCCCAGTATCTCCTGTACGGAGCGGCGGACCGGATACTCGTTGGGTTCCGCCACCCCCAGGAGGTTTTGGTCGGGAATATCGAGGGCAAAGCTTCTGTCTAAATAGGGAATCGTAATACGCATCGTCCTTGCCCCCTTTTGTTCTATGTTGCCTGGACCGCCGCCACCGCGTCGGCCAAGGCCTTTTCCAGCATAGCGGCTGGGGGTTCTTTGATATGTCCCAGCTTTTTCATATCCTCCACCAGGGCTCGGGAAGCGGCGATGTCCGCGGAGGCCCGTTCGTGGACCTGCTCCCAGGTCAGATTAACCCGGGCGACCCCCTCCTTGATGGCCTGCTGGGCCACATCCGCCGCCTCGACGGCGAAGACATCGGTCTCTTCCATGGTAGCGATGATGTTATCCGGATTTATTCCCCGTTTTTCGGAAAAATCGGCGATAGAATGGGCGCACCGGATGGCCATGCCGTCGGTAATCTTTTTTGCCCTAACCATCAAAGCCCCCTTAAGGATACCGGGAAAACATATAGAATTGTTTACCTGGTTGGGGAAGTCCCCCCGGCCGGTAGCCACAATAAAGGCTCCCTCTTCCTTGGCCGCGTAGGGCCAAATTTCCGGCACCGGGTTGGCGCAGGTAAAGACGATGGCCTTGGGAGCCATGGCTCGGATCCATTCCCGCTTTACCGTATCCGGCCCGGGGGTGGATAGGGCGATGAGAACATCGGCCCCCTTCATCGCCTCTTCCATGGTGGAAATCCGTTGGGGGTTCGTCTTTTCGCAGAGTTCCCACTTGCGGTAATTGCGGGGATCGTTCTTAATATCCTCCCGCCCCGCGTGGAGCCCCCCCTTGGTGTCGAACATGATCATTTTTGCCGGATCTCCGCCGTCGGTGATGATGAGCCGGGCGATGGTGGTGTTGGATGCCCCGGCGCCCAGAAGTACGATTTTTACCTCCGACAGTTTTTTTCCCGCCAATTTGAGGGCGTTCAGCAGTCCCGCCAGGGTTACACAGGCGGTTCCCTGGGCGTCGTCGTGCCATACGGGGATATCACAGGCTTCCCGCAGTTCGTCCAGGACCTTAAAGCAGTTCGGCTGGCTGATATCCTCCAGGTTGATGGCGCCAAAGGAATGCTGAGCCATTTTGACAAACTCGATGATCTTATCGGGATCATTTTTCCCGTCCTTTCCCCGGGAATCCACGCAGAGGGCCACCGAATCCACGCCCCCCAGGTACTTCATAATCATCGCCTTCCCTTCCATCACCCCCAGACCTCCAGGGGGTGTGCAGTCTCCATCCCCCAGAACCCGGGTGGAATCGGAAACCACCGCCACCAGGTTCCCCCGGTTGGAAAGGGAAAAGGAAGCGTCGTTATTGTCCCGGATCGTGGTGGATATTTTAGAAACCCCAGGGGTGTACCACACGTTAAACCAGTTCAGGCCGTAGATGCCGCACTTGGGTACGGTCTGCATCTTACCGCCGTAAAACTGGTGGGCTTCCATGGAAAGGTTTTTAAGAAACAGGGTCTTGGCCCGGGCCTTTTGATCCTCCGTAAAATCGGAAGGAAAAAGACTATCCAGGTTTTTCAGGGTTGGATCGATTTTCATGGGACCATCCTTATAGGTTTTTGGAGGTTCCGGTCAAAAGCCCGTTCCATGGCTTCGATAAGGGGAAGCTTTTTCCCCGCCAAGAACCGAACCATCGCGCCGCCTCCGGTACAAACATACGAAAATTTTGACAGGTCTGTAAACTTGGTCGCGGCGCTTATGGTGTCCCCTCCCCCAACCACGGTATACGCCGGTGATTCGGCTATGGCGGACCAAATTTCCCGGGTCCCATCGGCCCACCGGGGGTCCTCGTAGATCCCCGCGGGCCCGTTGACGAATACGGAACCCGCCTTAGCGAGCCGGCCTTTAATTAGATCGATGGTTTTTCTACCCACGTCGGGGAAAAGCCACCGGTCCGAACCAGGAACGGGGAGGGAATCCACGTCGATTTCCGCCCGCTGGCCATCCTTTTCGTAGGCCAGGTCCAGGGGGAGCAGGTACTGGTCCCCCCACTTCGCCAGGAGCTCCTTCGCCTCGCCGACAAAGGCCAGCAGATCCCGGTCGGCTAGAAACTTTTCCGTGGCTTCACCCAATCGAACGCCCCGGGCAAGGTGCATCACCAGGCCCGTCACGCCGGCGGCTACAATGGTATCCGCCGCCCCGTCCTCCAGGACCTTCCGCATCATGCTAAAGGCATCGGAAATTTTAGCGCCCCCCAGGACGAATACACAGGGCCTCCGGGGGTTATCCATCACCGATTTGAGGGCCGTGTACTCTTCCATCAGTTGGATGCCCCCGGCCGTAGGAAGCAGTTCCTGAAAGGCCACCATGGAGGGGGCGTTCCGGTGGGCCGCGGCGAAGGCGTCGTTTACGTACAGGTCCCCCAGGGGCGCCAGGCTTCGGATAAGGTACGTATGGAGCATCTCCTGGGGTTTAAGTTTAACTTCCTTTTCGAAGCCCGAAACTTCTTCGGTCAGGTAGCGCAGGTTCCCCAGGATGATCGCCTCCCCCTCCCGCAGGGCCCTGACCGCGGCTTGGGCCGCGGGACCGCATACATCGTCGATGTAGCCGACCTGGCGAGCCATAAGGGCGGAAAGTTTTTCCGCGTGCTCTGCCAGGGGAATTAGGTTACCGTAGTCCAGGGTATCCCCCTGGTGGGCGATTAGAGCGACCTTGGCGCCCCCGTCGAGCAACCTTTTCAACGTCGGGACGGTTTTTTCGATCCGGTTGGTGTTCACGATTTTCTTTGTCGTCGGATCGATGGGAGAATTGATATCCGGCCGAAAAATAACCGTTTTACCCCGGAAGTCCAGGTTATCCAGGGGTCTTATTTTTAGAACGGGACCTTCCATAGCCCTAGGCCTTCCACTTACCGATTCCCAGGTATTTGTTCGTCGTATTGGTCCCTTCTATCCGGTCCATCTGCATTTTCATCGCAGAGCGGATAGCGTCCATATTTTCGGGGATCACCACCGCTTCCTGGGGCACGTTCAGGGCGAACATCAGGTCCCGACCGCTTTTTACGATCGCGTCCTTCCAAATAGCGATTTCGTACATATCCCCCCGGGGGTTGCCCAGGTCCCGGGCGTACCGGAAGAGGCTCGCGTTCCCCAAAAAGCCCTCGGCCAACGAAACGACGCGGATCCGCGGGTGCTCGGAGAAAAACTCGATGGCGTCTTCCACGGAAATGTCTTTTTTAGGCGTTAGAACCACGGTGATGATGTGCCCGTGGGTAACCGGCGTATGAACCAGGATACCCGTGGCGTCCACGTGGGGCATAATGGTCATCAGGTCCAAAGCCTGGTGACTGGGGGCGCTGTCGATTTGCAGAGCGTTGGTCAGCCCACGGTGATAGTCCCCCGGATCGGCGACCCGGCGGATAATGGTCATGGCCACCTTTTCGGCCCCCACTTTCCGGTCGATGCAGTCCACCGCCCGAATGACGCCGGTGGTATTGCAGGAGGTAAGTTTAAGGAACTGGGCGCCGAGACCCTTTTCGTAGTTGGCGTACCCGTGGAAGAACACATCCGCCACGTTGTTTTTCTCGCCCCCCTGGAAAACCCCCTTTTTGCCGTACTTGGCGTAGAGCTCCTTGTTTTTGGCCCCCACCCCGGCGCTGGTGGCGTCCAGCATGATATCCACCTTTTGAACCAGGTCTTCCAGGGTTCCCGAAACGGGGATCCCCGCAGAGTCCAGGTCCGCCCGTTTTTCCGGCAGGGCCGTGTAGAACGCGTAGGGCATGCCCTTTTCTTTGAGTGCCCGCACCGAAAGGGTCGGGGCCACGTCGGCCACCCCTACCAGCTCCATATCCTTCTGCAGGGCCACCCCGTCGGCCAGCCTTTGCCCGATAACTCCGTAACCCGCTACTCCTACCCGTACTTTCGCCATAGCTTTCCTCCTAAATTCCCGCTTTCTCTTTGATATACCGCCTCGCCTTGAGGGCGTATTCCAGGGGGTTCGCCTTGGCCGGATCCTGTTCCGCCTCTACGACCCACCAACCCGAATAGTTCGCTTTTTTTAGAACATCAAAAACAGGGACAAAGTCCACGTTTCCGTCCCCGGGGACCGTAAAGACCCCCTCCTTTACCGATCGCAGGAAGGACCATTTTTCCTGTATAGCCCGCTCCCGCAGGGAAGCCCGCACGTCCTTTAAATGGACGTGCCGAATCCGGCCCACCCATTTTTTAAGGATGCCCAGGTAATCTTCCCCCGAAAACACCAGGTGCCCCGTGTCGTACAACAGGCCCAGCTTGTCGGGCTCCGTGCTTTCCATCAGCCGGTCGATTTCGGAGGCGGTCTGCACCCCCGTTCCCATGTGGTGATGGTAGGTCAGCTTCATCCCCTTTTCCGCCGCCCGTTCGCCCAACCGGTTAAGGCCTTCCGCTAATCGCTTCCATTCATCGTCCGTAAACCTGGGTTTATGGTCAAAGACCGACAAATCCTGCCGTCCCTGGATCGAATGACCCTGTTCCGCGGCCCCGATGACCCGGGCCCCCACGGCGTACAAAAAGTCCCGGTGTTTGATGAACTCCGCCTCCACCTCCGCATAGCTCTTGGTGGTAAGAAAGGAGCTGAACCAGGCGTTGCAGATAGTCAGACCCCGGAGTTTTAAAGCCCGGTTCAAAATCTCCGGATCCTTGGGGTACTTGTTCCCCACTTCGCTTCCCTCGTACCCCGCCAGGGCCATTTCGCTGACGCACTGCTCAAAGGGTATCTCTCCCCCCAGTTCGGGCAGGTCATCGTTGGTCCAGCCGATGGGGGCTATGGCTAATCGAATCGGTTTAGTTTCCATGATGCT
This sequence comes from uncultured Treponema sp., assembly GCA_964425215.1. Lineage (GTDB taxonomy): Bacteria > Spirochaetota > Spirochaetia > Treponematales > Breznakiellaceae > CAYRLW01. Next base: position 31,299 of record CAYRLW010000013.1, on the reverse strand, counting down.
ATGCTCCCGTATCTTAAAATTTCCGTGCCCGGGCTGTTTCCCGTTTCATCGCCTCGGCAGATTTTACCACCTCTGGGTTGGAAGACACTTCCGCGGTCCCTACCCGCCACCAGGATTCGTAGCCCTGGGTCATCGATTTGGGGCTGACCTTCGCGTCGATCACCACGGAACGGCTTTCCTTTAAGGCCCGGCGGACCGCCCGGCGGAATTCGTCCACGGTCCGCGCCCGGAGCCCCAGGGCCCCCCAGCTTTCGGCGTTTTTAGCAAAATCCACCGCCACGGGGGGGCCGTCTAAGCGGCCGGTAGCCCCGTCCCGTTGGCGCCATTCGTTTCCGTAATGAACGATACCCTGACTGTTCTGCAGGTTATCGATACAATGGAACCCCGAATTGTCCAAAACCACCACGATGATCTTTTTTCCCTCTTGGATCGAGGTAAGCAGTTCCGTATGGAGCATGGTGTAGGCCCCATCCCCCACGATGGCCACCACCTGCCGGTCCGATTGGGCGATTTTTGTTCCCAAAGCCGCGGCGATCTCGTAACCCATACAGGAAAACCCGTACTCCATGTGGTACGTCCCCGCCACTCGGGTTCTCCATACCCTCTGCATGTCCGAGGGGATGGACCCGGAGCCGGATACCACAATGGTGTTTTTGGGAAGCAGGACATCGTTTAACTCCCCCAACGCCCGGGCCTGGGAGAGCCCCTGGGGGTCTTCCTGCGCGTAGAGTCTATCCACTTCAGCCTTCCACTCGGAGCGGACCCTTTCTATGGCATCCCCCCATTGGGAGCGATAGGTCCGGAGCCCCGGCGCCCGATTAAGCGCCTGGAGGGTTAATTTGGCGTCGGCGATGATGGGTTCGGCGTTCATTTTGTACGCATCAAAGGGGGCCACGTTGACAGCCACAAAGCGGCACCCGGGATGTTGGAAAAGCCACTTGGAACAGGTGGTAAAGTCTCCCATCCGGCTTCCCACGGCAATGACCAGGTCCGCCTGTTTGGCCAAACGATTCGCCGCCAGGCTACCCGTGGTTCCGATACCCGAAAGGTTGTAGGGATGGTCCCACAGAATGGTCCCCTTCCCCGCCTGGGTCTCCCCAAAGGGGATATGGTATTTTTGGCAGAAAGTTTTGAGCTCCTGTCCCGCCCCGGAGTACCGAACCCCGCCGCCGCAGATCACCAGGGGCCGCTGGGCTCCCCGAAGGGCCTGAACCAACCGCTCGATCTGGGATCGCGAAGGAATCCGCCGTTCGATATGGTGTACCCGCTTGGCTAAAAATTCCTCCGGGTAGTCGTAGGCCTCCCCTTGCACATCCTGGGGCAAGGCTACGGTAACCGCCCCCGTGTCCGCCGGGTCGGTGAGTACCCGCATGGCGTTTATCATGGCGGTCATCAACTGTTCCGGCCGGGCGACCCGGTCCCAATACCGGCTGACCGCGCGGAAGGCGTCGTTGGCCGTGTTGGTATAGTCGGTGGGCAGTTCCACCTGCTGGAGTACCGGGTCGGGCTGTCGGTCCGCATACGCATCGGCCGGCAAAAACAGGACGGGAATCCGGTTTACCGTCGCCGTCCCCGCGGCGGTAACCATGTTCAGCGCCCCCGGGCCAATGGAGCTGGTCACCGCCATTATCCGTTTACGGTCGTTCTGCTTGGCGTACCCGATTGCTGCGTGGCCCGCCCCCTGCTCGTTCTTAGCCTGATAAAAGGGTAGTTTGTTTTCTTTAGACGCCAGGGCTTCCCCCAGACCGACCACCACCCCGTGGCCAAAAATGCCGAAAACCCCGTTGACGAATTTTATCTCCTCCCCGTCCACCTCGATATATTGGTTATCCAAAAAACGGAGAAGAGCCTGGGCCATGGTCAATCGTGCCATTTTATTTACCTTCCTTCTTGGGATTCCAAATCGCCGATTCAGGCCCGGTTACCCACTGATGGGCCTCGGTAAAGGTTTGGATTCCGTAGCGATTTCCGTCCAAATGACGGATTACCCAGAGATACCACATGGCGTACCCCGGGGCGGTTACCTGGGGGTGATCCTCCCCCTCGCGGATCAGGATCGTGTCCCGGTCGTGGATAATATAAGGCCGGTCCCCGATGGCCGTAAGTCCGAACCCCTGGGCCGGCAGGAACCGGTAGTGGTAAATCTCCGGCTGAGGATGATGATGGGGCGGATAGCTGGACCATTTGCCCGGGACGCCGATCACTTCGCCCAAAACCAAATTCGTATCCTTCCGGGTGGTATCGTCAAAAATGGTCCGCACAATTCGGGTAGAGGTTTCCCGCATGGTCCCCTCTCCCCGAAACTCGCTTTGACATTCCTGGGGGGTGTACAACCGAGGCTCGTAGGTCCGGGGGTTTTCCGTGGCCATGCGGTACAGTTCCATTCCCCCGCCCGCCGCGGTGATCGTGACCTTGCAACCCCGGGGAACCAGCAGGCACCAGGGGGAATAGTCGAACAGGTTGGGTCGGGAAAGCTCCGCCTCTCCGCCGTCCCACCGGATATGGCCGCTTCCTCCGGCGACCAGATAGGCCCGCTCGTCCCCATCCGAAACGTCGGTATACTCCGCCCCCGGAGCCAGATTCAGGACACCAAAATCCATCAGCATTTCCGCTGTCTGTCCCCTTCGTTCCACCAGGGCCGTAAAACCCTGGGCAAAGGGTGTTCTATGTCGTATTTGCATGGAATTTAACTACCGAATTTCGTCGATCCGGACGGAACGATGTTCCTTTAGGGACCGGGTCGCCGCCAAACCGACCAAAAGGTTTTGTAAACCATCCTCGCCGGAAACAGGAACCGGTTTATCCTCCAAAACAGCGACCACAAAGGCCTTCATTTCGTCGATAAAGGCGTTTTTATACCGCTCTAAAAAGAAGTACAGAGGTTTTTCACCGATTACACCGTTGTCGTTAGAAAGCCGTACGGTACTGGCCGCGTCGTTTTCCGCCTGGGCGGCTCCCTTGGATCCAAAAACCTCCACCCGCTGGTCGTATCCGTAAACCGCTTTCCGGGAATTGTCGATGACCCCGATGGCGCCGTTGGCAAACTTCAGCGTCACGATGGCCGTATCCACGTCTCCGGCCTTGCCGATCTCCGGGTCCACCAGCACCGCCCCCGTAGCGTGGACCTCCACGATCTCGCTCCCCGCCTGGAACCGGGCCATATCAAAGTCGTGGATCATCATATCGATAAAGATACCCCCGGAAACCGCCACGTACGCCGGCGGCGGCGGGGCCGGATCCCGGGAGGTAATTTTAACCACGTGCACGTCCCCCACCTGTCCCGCCAGGGTCAGCTCTCGAATTTTGGCAAAGTTGTGGTCAAAGCGGCGGTTAAAGCCCACCTGCAGTTTTACCCCCGCCTTTTTTACCGCCTCCAAGGCGGACTTAACCTTGGGAACCGACATATCGATGGGCTTTTCGCAGAAAATATGCTTTCCCGCCCTAGCCGCCGCGATGGTTAAATCCGCATGGGTATCCGTGGAACTGCAGATTACCACCGCATCGATATTTTTATCCCCCAGCAGGGCGTCCACATCCCGGGTTACCAGCCGTGCCCCCAGTCTCTTAGCCCAAGCTTCCATCTCGGGGGTTAGCTTTACGTCTGCCACGGCTTCTAACGTGGCTTGCGGAATAAACGAAGCGATATTTTCACCGTGAATTTTGCCGATCCGCCCGGCGCCGATGACGCCGATTCGCAGTTTATTTTCCATAAGGCCCTCCAATATTGCAAACGTTACCAAATACACATTCATACTAATACGACCAGTTTGTTTTGTAAAGTACAATTTTATCGATTTGGGGGTCCTAATTCGGTATTTTTTAAGTACTCATAGACCTATTTCTACTATAAACTTATACTTTGTTCCCCGTATTGCCGGTCGATCACCGACGAAGATGTTAAAAAATCTAAAATTTTTGTTGACAAATTAAAAAAGTCATTGAATACTTAAATTCTGCAAACGTTTGCAAATTTACCGCGTTTTAGCGGTAAAAAGAAAGAAGGAGGCTCATATGAAGAGAGCTGTTGGAATTCTAGTCGTATCGATGTTTGGGATTGCCACCCTATTCGCATCGGGGGCAAAGGACGCAGGAACGGCGCAAACCAAGGGGAAGGTAAAGGTCGGGTACGTTTGCAATAACTTTAACGACACCTTCCAAACCTACGTAATGGAAGCGGCGAAGAAATACTTCGCCGAAAAACCCGAGGTAGAATTCATCACCTTGGACGCCCAGGAAGACGTGGTTCGGGAACAGGATATGGTGAACACCCTGATTACCCAGGGGGTAAAGGCCCTTATCGTCATTCCTGTTAACACCAGCGCCATGGACCCGATTATCAAAGCGGCGGCCAACGCGAAGGTACCCCTGGTATTTGTAAACCGCAACCCCTTCGGCGAGAAGGAACTTCCCAAGAACGTCTACTACGTGGGATCCCAAGAAATAATCGCCGGCCAATTGCAGGGCGAAGCCATGGGAAAACTCCTGAATGGCAAGGGCAACGTCTGTATTCTGGAAGGCAAGCTGGATAACGAAGGGGCCGTCAAACGGACCCAGGGTAACGAAGAGGTTCTAAAGTCCAAATACCCTGGCATTAAAGTACTGGCCAAAGAAACGGGGAACTGGCAGAGGGATCAGGGCATGAGCCTGACCGAAAACTGGCTTACCGCCTACGGCAAGGATCTGAACGGGATTCTCGCTAACAACGACGAAATGGCCCTGGGTGCCGTAGAAGCGCTGAAAGCCGCCGGCAGAACCGACGTGTACGTCATGGGCGTCGACGCGATTCCCGACGCAAAAGTCGCCGTGGGTAACGGTTCCCTAGCCGCCACCGTTTTGCAAGACTCCGTAGGACAGGGACGGGGCGGCGCCGAAGTCGCGTACACCGTTATGAATGGTGGTGCTATGCCCTCCGTTACCTGGGTACCCTTTGTTCTTATCACCAAAGACAATTTGGACAAGTATAAATAGAGGCTCTTCCAAAACTCAGGGAGTTTTGAAAAAGCAACCTTAGATGTACATGCAGTATTTTTACTATTCTATACTATGTAAATAATTGTCTAGTTATTGCAAAAATACTGCAAGAGGTTTTTTATCCCGGGGAGCGTAAAGAAAAGCTCTCCGGGTTTCTTAAGGCATTGGGGGGATTTTGTGGCGAACGAAAAGTATCTCCTGGAAATGAAAAATATCGTAAAAACCTTCCCCGGGGTGCAAGCTCTAAAGGGAGTCCAATTGAAGGTTCTCCCGGGGGAAATCCACGCGCTCATGGGAGAAAACGGGGCCGGAAAATCCACGCTGATGAAATGCATCGCGGGAATTTACCACCCCAACGACGGGGAAATTATTTTTGAAGGGAAAAAACTGGGGACCTACACTACCGCAGAAGCCCTAAAGATGGGAATTTCCATGATCCATCAGGAGTTAAGCCCCGTTTTGTATAGACCCATTATGGAAAATATATGGCTCGGACGAGAACCCTTGAACAAGTTCAACCTGGTCGACCATAAAAAAATGTACGAGCTCAGTAAAACCGTATTAAAAGAAATAGATTTAGACGTGGACCCCCGGACGCTCATGGCGTCCCTTACGGTCGCGAAAATTCAGATGATCGAAATAGCTAAGGCGGTTTCCTACAATTCAAAGCTTATCATCATGGACGAGCCTACCTCCGCTTTGACCGAACGGGAAATAAATCAACTGTTCGCCATAATGAGAAAATTAAAGGCTCAAGGAAAGAGCATTATTTTTATATCCCATAAATTGGATGAAATTTACGAAATCGCCGATCGAATTACCGTGTACCGGGACGGCGAATACATCGGATCCGAATCATCAAAGGATCTAAAAGTAGACCGGCTAATCAGCATGATGGTGGGCCGAAATATTACCGAAATGTTCCCCAAGGTTCCCTGCGAAATAGGAGAAGTTAAATTTGAGGTAAAAAATCTTTCCCATAAACGGTTTTTTAAAAACGTATCCTTTACCGTCCGTAAGGGTGAGATTTTTGGGATCGCAGGCCTGGTCGGCGCTGGAAGGTCGGAAATCATAGAAACCATCTTTGGAATTCGTCAAAAAGAGGGGGGAGAAATTTTCATCGATGGGCAAAAGGTCGATATTAAAAACCCCCGGGATGCGATCGCCCATGGGATGGCATGGCTGACGGAAGATCGGCGTCGTTCGGGGATCTTCCCCATGTTGAGCGTTCAACTGAATATGGCGATCGCCAATATTCCCCGCTTTTTAAATAAAATTGGCTTAATAAACGAACGGGCCTTAAACGGCGAATGTGACCAGTACGTAGAAAAGGTGCAGGTAAAAACGCCCAGCCTGGAACAGAAGATTCAAAATTTAAGCGGTGGGAACCAGCAGAAGGTCCTGGTGGCCCGATGGCTAATGACCAACCCGGATATTCTCTTCCTCGATGAACCCACCCGGGGTATCGACGTGGGAACCAAGGTGGAAATTCACCGGCTCATTACCCGGCTGGCGGGGGAAGGAAAATCCATCGTTATGATCTCCTCCGAATTACCAGAAGTAATGGGCATGAGCGACCGGATCATGGTTATGCACCAGGGAAAGGTAACGGGAATCGTCGAAAACAATAAAAATCTTACCCAAGAGGAATTGATGGCCTACGCCACCAATACGGTAGACGAATATCTTGCCACAAGGGGAAAAAAATGACCAAGGCTAATAGTTCGATGGCTAAACACGTCGATTACAAACAGCTGGCGAAAAAATACGGTATCGTGATCGTGCTGGTACTCATGATCGTGGGACTCAGTATCGCCCAGCCCATGTTCTTAAGCTCTACCAATATTTTTAACGTATTAACCCAGGCGACCATATTCGGGATTATGGCCCTGGGGATGACCTTCGTCATCATCTCCACGGGCATAGACCTATCCGTCGGTTCGGTCCTCGCGTTCGCGGGGGTCGTGGCGGCCAGCTTAGGCCAAGCCAGTTCCGCTACGGGAAAATACTTTCCCCATCTGGGAGAATTACCCGTCATCGTTCCCATCATAGCGGCCCTTATGATCGGGGCTCTTTGCGGCCTTATAAGCGGAACCCTTATCGCTAAAACAAAAATCCCCGCCTTCATCGCCACCCTGGGGATGATGACCGTGGCCCGGGGTTTTGCGCTCATCTATACCACAGGGAAACCCATAAGCACCCTGGTCCCGTCCTTCACGGCTTTGGGAGGAAAAATTTTCGAAGTAATCCCGGTCCCCGTCATTATCTATTTTATCATGATCATCGTCAGTTCCATCCTCCTCAATAAAACCCGGTTCGGCAAAAGCGTATACGCCATCGGCGGAAACATGACCGCCGCGGAGGTGTCGGGGGTAAACGTTTCAAGAACCCTGATACTGATTTACACCTACAGCGGCTTATTAGCGGGACTCGCGGCCATCGTATTCGCCGGTCGGGTGGGGAGCGTCCACCCCGGCGCCGCCACGGGGTACGAGCTCACGTCCATCGCCGCCACAAGCATCGGAGGCACGAGCTTTTCCGGGGGTATCGGCACCATTTGGGGAACCTTTGTGGGGGCCCTGGTCCTGGCCGTTTTAAGGAACGGACTCACCCTGTTAAACGTGGATGCCTACTGGCAACAGGTAGCCGAAGGAATCATCATCGTCGGAGCGGTCATCGTGGACATGCGGAAAAACGCGAAACGAGATTAGGGTCTTGCAATCATACTATGGAGTAGGAAATGAAGAAAGTACGGATAGGCTCCGTTGGACTTGGTCGTTTGGGTCTTCAACACGCCGAAAATATTGCCAACAGGGTACGCAACGCCGAGTTGGTGGCCCTTTGCGACGTGGATCAAAAGAAATTAAACGAAACCGCGGACCGCTTGGGAGTTTCCCATCGTTTTACCTCCTTCGAGGAAATGCTCAGGGTAAAAGATTTGGACGCGGTCGTTTTAGTATCCCCGTCAGCCCTACATACGGGTCAAATAGCTGGGGCCCTCGAAGCGGGTAAGCATGTGTTTTCCGAAAAGCCCCTGGGGGTAACGGTAGCGGAATGTCAGCAGGCGGAAAAAGCGGTGGCCGCCCACGGGGACCGGGTGTTTATGCTGGGCTTTATGCGGCGTTTTGACGAATCGTACCGCTACGCCTACGAAAAAGTGCGGTCCGGAGAAATTGGGAAACCCGTTTTGTTCCGATCCTATAGCCAGGACCCGGAACGATTTATTGACGGAGCCATCGCGTTCGCGCCCCACAGCGGGGGCCAATTCTTGGACATGGCGGTCCACGATATCGACCTTGCCCGTTGGTTTCTCCAATCGGAACCAGAAACCGTATACGCCATCGGCGGGTGTTATGCCCATCCGGAATTTGGAAAATACAACGATGGGGATAACGTATCTTGCCTGATGAAATTTAAAAACTCTGCCATGGTGTTCCTCTTTGCCGGAAGAACCGCTCCCCACGGTTACAATGTGGAAACCGAAATTATCGGAACCCAGGGGATCCTGCGGATAGCGTCGGTACCCCAGAAAAATCTGGTGGAAATTCTGGATTCCCACGGGGTGCGGAAGGAATGCAGTCAGAACTTTTTAGAACGTTTTGACCAGGCCTACGTGGCCGAAGTTCAGGAATTTGTCGACTGCATACTCCAGGGCAGAAGGCCCGAGGTGACAGTCCATGACGGAACGCGGGTTTCGGAAATCGCGTACACCTGCAAGGCCGCCTTTGAAAGCGGCGAATTGATCCGTTTTTCCTAAGAGAGACCCTTGTGGAAGGATGACGAAAACACTAAAAATGGGATCGCGGAAGGAAGCAGTATGGTTAGCATCAAGGATATCGCGAAACAGGTGGGTATGTCGCCATCCACGGTTTCCCGGGTTGTAAACGGGAAAAAAAACGTTAAGCCGGAAAAACGGGATCAGATTCTAAAGTTGATAGAAGAGACGGGCTACGTCCCCAACAAGGCGGCCCGGAGTATGGTTTTAAACCGAACGTTTACCGTGGGAATTGTGATTCCCGACACGTTCAACATGTTTCAACGGCAGTTGTTTTCTATAATCGAACGGCATCTGGAGGCCTTTGGGTACCACACCCTGTTTTTCTTTGTAAAGTTCGAAAGCTCAAGCGAACAGGATTGTTTGAATCGTCTTAAATCGGAACGGCTGGACGGGGTAATTATGCTCCACGAGATTAAAAATCCCCGGTTCTACGATTATTTGATCAAAACAAACCTGCCCACCGTTCTGGCGACCTTCGCCTTCGACGACCGGCCCCTGCCTTCCATCCACGTTAACGAGGAGCAGGCGGCCTTTGACGCGGTGCTCCACCTGATCAACCTGGGGCACCGGAAGATCAACATGATCAGCGGCGGGGGGTTTTCCTTCGGTCTCCAGCGGGCGGAGGGGTACTACCGGGCCTTGGATTCGTCGGAAATCGGCAGGGATATGGGCAGGGTGATCTTTGCCCGATCCTACACCGCCGAAGCGGGGATGTACGGCATGCGGGAACTGCTTTTGCGGGGCAACGACTTTACCGCTATTTTCGCCGCCACCGACGAGCTGGCCATCGGCGCCATCAGGGTGTTGCGGGACGAAGGGATCCGGGTCCCCGAGGACGTTTCGGTCATCGGCTTTGACGATATCGATATTTCGTCCTACATGGTTCCCCGGTTAACCACGATCCGTCAGCCCCTGGAAACCATGGGAGAGCGAACCGCCGCCCTGCTCCATCGGTGTATCAACAACGGTAAAAATTCCGAAACGAGTATTATCCTGCCCTATGAATTGATCATTAGGGAATCCACCGGACGGGTGTAAGAGGAGGAAATATGGAAAAAGCAAAGCTTGACTATCTTAAAAGCAAGGCCCTGGAAATTCGAAGGATGACCATCGAGGAAATCGGGAAGCTGGGGGTGGGGCATATTGGCGGCGCCATGTCGGTGGTGGAAGTTCTTACCCTACTGTATTTTGATAGGATGCGGGTGGACCCTCAAAATCCGCGGATGGAAGATAGGGACCAGCTGGTACTCTCCAAGGGACACGCGGGGCCCACCCTGTACGCTACCCTGGCTCTTAAGGGATTTTTTCCCACCGATTGGCTTTCCACGTTGAACCAGGGGGGAACCCATCTTCCCAGCCATTGCGACCGGAACCAAACCCCGGGGATCGATATGACCACCGGTTCCCTGGGACAGGGGTTTTCTGCGGCCGTGGGTATAGCCCTGGGACTGAGGATGGATAAAAAGCCCAGCCGGGTTTATACGATAATCGGGGACGGCGAGTCGGACGAGGGTCAAGTCTGGGAAGCGGCGCTTTTTGCGGGGCATCAGAAACTTTCGAACCTGGTGGCCTTTACGGACTACAACAAACAACAGCTGGACGGCTTTACCAAGGACATCGAGGATCTGGACGACCTGCCGGCAAAATGGAAGGCCTTTGGCTGGTTTGTTCAACGGGTGGACGGCCACGATATTTCCGCCCTGGATTCGGCCATCCAGCACGCCTTGGACCAACGGGAAAAGCCTTCCATGATCATCATGGATACCATCAAAGGAAAGGGCTGTTCCTTCGCGGAGGGCCTGGTATCGAACCACAACATGAGCTTTACGATGGATCAGGCCCGGGAGGCCATCGCGGCGTTGGAAGCGGGGAAGGAGTAAACTATGGCTATCGAAACAAAGGAAATGCGCCAAGCCTACGCGGAAACCCTGGTGGAACTGGGGGGGACTAATAAAAATATCGTCGTCTTAGAAGCGGACCTGATGCGGGCCACCGGGACTGGGGCCTTCCAAAAGGCGTACCCGGACCGCTTTTTTAACGTCGGCGTGGCGGAGGCCAACATGGTGGGTGTGGCTTCGGGGCTTTCGGCCACCGGGAAGATCCCCTTTGCCGCCACCTTCGCCTGCTTTGCCAGCCGCCGGGTCTTTGATCAATTTTTTCTATCGGCCAACTACGCCAGGCTAAACGTAAAGTTGGTGGGCACCGACCCGGGAGTTACCGCCGCGTTTAACGGGGGCACCCACATGCCCTTCGAAGACCTGGCGTTGATGCGGGTCATACCCCGCTTGACCGTGGTCGAGCCTTCGGATCCCCGGTCCTGCGCCGCCCTGGTCAAAGCCGCCGCAGAAACCTACGGGTGCGTCTACCTGCGGATCCCCCGCAAAGCCGTGCCGTACCTGTACCCGGAAAACGAACAATTCCAATTTGGAAAAGCGAAGCTGTTAAAAACCGGTTCCGACGTGGCTTTTATTGCCCTGGGCAGTTTGATGGTGAATGAAGCCCTCCGGGCCGCCGATATCCTGTCCCAAGAGGGTATTAAGGCGGCGGTTTTGGACGCGCTAACCCTAAAACCTCTGGACTCGGAAGCCATCGCGGCCCTGGCACAACAGTGCCCCGTCATGATCAGCGCGGAAAACCACCAAATTATCGGCGGTCTGGGAAGCGCCGTGGCAGAATTGTTGGCTGAAACGGGCTACCGGGGTAAATTCGCCCGGATCGGTATCCAGGACGAGTTTGGAGAGGTGGGTACCCAGGACTACCTGGTCAAACGTTTTGGCTTGGACGCCGAAACCCTGGTCCGCAGGGCTAAAAGCCTCCTTTAGAGCCCAGCCTTACAGACGTACCCCGGGGACTTTAGGGCCCTCGGGGAGCCTTACAGCAGGACCATAATTTTTGCGGAGGCCCTGTTGTCGATGTCCTTAAAGAGGGGGGCGATGGAGATTTTTTCCTGGCCCTGGATCCGGAGCGTCACAGCGGGACTTTTGTCTAGCCGGGGGTCGGGGTCACGGCCGTAGCTATCTTGGCCACCGGGGCCCTGGCTGAAGAGTTGTGCCCCCTCGCAGATCCGCTTCTTTTTATCCCGGCTGGGAATTTCAAAGATCCGCGACGGATTTTCCACCCCCCCTGCCTCGGAACCTTCAACATCCGAACCTCCAAACGCAGAGGGGGGACCTTTTTTTTCAATAAAGGCAATCTTTAGCTCGGAAAACCAATGGCGAACCCGTTTCAGAATGTCTTCAAAATTTTCTTGGGACCAGGTAATTTCAATAAGCCGTGGAAACAGGGCCGATGGAGAAAGATCCGGGAGCTGGGTCACCGGGGCGCCTAGGAACTGACGCAACAGTTCGATAATACGGGCCACCGTTTCGGGCGCCACGGTGGGTTCACCCCGGGGGGTAACCCCATCGATCCCGTAACAGGCCAGCACCGTGTCGCCGTACACCCCGGGACCTATCCGTTTCTGCCCCTCGCCGGAGGTCCACAGGACCTCTTCTATCCTGAACAGTCGCCCTATCAGGGTACCGTCGCCCCGAAGAACCGCCCGGAGGAGCAGGGCGGCCAGGTATTCCGGCTCCGCCCCGGAAAAAGATTCCCCCAGCCGTACGCGCAGGTACACGGGCCGGCTCCGCCGTTTTTGGGAAATCCGTTCGGCGATCCGGCTAGCCCAGCGGGTCCCCGGTTCTATGCGATGACCCGTCAGGGTACTCCGTTCCTCAACGTCTTCGCAGGCCGAGCATCCTAAACAGTGCCCTTCTTGGTCTTCGCCGGCCAAACAGGTCCCCCGGTCCCGCCGAAGCAGGACGGCTTCGTAGGCGGCGTCCAAAAAAGAAGGAGGAACCGGGGGGTCTAGGAAACCCAGGGGATACGAATGGCCCCGTTTCTTTTCCAAAAGGAGGGGCCCCTTCAGATAAGTTTCTCGGGCTTCTTGCCGGCCTCGGGAATCTTCCCTGTCCCGGGAATCTTCCCGGGCTAGGGGAGCTTCCCGGGAAGGCCCAGCCCCGGGGGTCAGTTCTCCGCTTCCCCTAAGGGCGTCCACCACGGAAGCCACCAGGGGTCCTTCGATACCCCCGTCGTACACCGCCCCTTTTTGGGCCGCGGTTTCAAGGCCCTCCGCTAAAGCGTAGGAGCCGGCGACTAAGAGCTGATCGGCCACGTACTCGTCCCAATCCATGGCCAGGCGAAACTCGAAACCCCGATCCACGGCGGCGCTTTGGATCCGCTTGGCCAGGGAACTTAGGCGCCCCCGATCCAGGATCAACGGGGCGGAACGGAGGGGCGTAAAGGGCATACGGACCAGGTACCCGGCGGAAAACACGACCCGGGGTCCACCCCGTTGCCGGTCCGAAAGCTCCCGCAGACGGGTACAAAAGGTCTCGAATTCCCGAATATCCTCCTCGGTCTCTATCCCCGCGATGATATAAAAAAGCTTAAGCTCCCGGACTTTTTCGCGGAACAGCCGTTCCAAAAGTCCCCATATATCCCGATCCGCCAGGCCCTTGGAGTAGTAGGCCCGCATGGAAGCGGAAATACCCTCGATCCCCAGGGTAAAGGAACGCTTTTCCCCCGCCAGCTCGCAATCCAGCATCCCCGCTGTCCTCTGGAGCAGATCCAAGCGTTGGCTCATCATGTTAACCCGGTCAAAGATCCCGTTCAGCTCGTAGATCAATTCCAAAATATTCGTATGGGTGTTAAAGTTAAAGGAAAAGAGCTCCACCGTACTCGCTCCGGTGGCTTGGATTAACTGACGGGCGGTGGAAAGGATCCGGTCCCGGCCCAGTTCCCGGTAGGGTTTCCGCTCCCAGCCTTCAAAACAGAAGGAGCAGAAGGAGGGACAACCCCAGGATATTTGAAGCCGGACGGTAGAAGCTTCGCTGGAATTAAGAATCCCCAAATCGGTGGGGATAAAGGGAGTAGGCTCCCGACCGTCGACAAAGGGAGCGACCCGGGAGCGGGCTACCCGGACGCGCCGGAACGTTCCATCGCTCCGTTCTTTTTCAGGCGCCCCCAACGTGGCGGCCCAAAACGCCCCCACCCGTTCTTCCAGGGCTTTTAGCCGCTCCCGAGGGGGAAGATTCCGCTTTTCCACCAGGGTTTGGACCAGCTCCCGGCCCCCGACTTCAGCTTCCCCAAAGAAAAGCCCATCCACGAAAGAATCCCCATCGTTAAAAATAAGAGCCTGGCTGGCCAGGGCGTTAGAGCCCCCCAACAGGATAAGGGGCCAGGTCCCCTCGTTTATCCGCTGGCTACTGCGGAGGGGAAAGGATGACTTCCGCAGAAGAACGGGGACGTTGACCAATTCCAGGGCGTAGGAACAGGAGATAAGGATGACGTCAAATTCCCGCCCGCCCCGGAGAGACTGGATTCCCCGCAGGTAGGGAAGCCCCTGGGAATCCAGCAAACTACGGTCAGACCGGGATGGGAAAAAAGCAAAGTCCACGTATACCGGGGCGTCCGTCACCGAAGGTACCGCGCTACGGATGAGGGAACGGAGAAAGAGGTGGGGTGAGGATCGAACCGCGTCCCGGAAGGGAGAAAGCCGAACCACAAGAAACCGGAAAGCCGATCGATCCCAGGGGGGATTCTCAAGCCCCAGAGCCTGGGCCTGTCCGTGAAGGCTTTGGGTCTTTAAAAGCCTGGACATGGATTATCCGATCGTTTCGGAGGTCTCCGGAGTATCCACTTCCGGGACCACCACGCGGCCCCGGAACAGGGCCTTGGGGTACACCACGATACCTAATTTTTTTTCCAACTGCGCAAGCCGGGGAAGTTCTTTCTCGTCCCCAATGGTGGCCATAACGCCGTGACGTCCCGCCCGGGCGGTCCGCCCCGCCCGGTGGGCGTAGCTATCGGGGAGGGAAGGAACGTCCAGCTCCACGATATGGGTGATATCCGGCACGTCCAAGCCCCGGGCGCCCAGATCGCTGGTCACCAAAACCCGCACGCGGCCCGTACGAAAGTCGTCCAAAGCCTTTTTTCTATCCTGTTTAGCCATGTCTCCGAACAACCCCGCCGCGGCGATTTTGTGAAACTGTAGTTGGGCGACGATGTTGCCAATCTGTCCGGTTTGCTCGGTAAAAACCAGGGTTTTCGCCGGATTCGCGGCGTGGACAAGGGATCGCAGGGTGGATATCTTCCTGCGTCCCTCCGAATAAAAGGCCCAATGTTCAATCCGCTCCCGTAAAATGTAATTGTCCTCCGACTCCTGCCGCTGGACCGTCCCTTTCATAAACCGGGAAAGGGTATCCTTTTGCCGATCGTTCAGGGTGGCCGAACAGGCGACGGTGCATCGATTTTTAGGAAGCTGGTCCAGAAACGCCACGGTTTCGGAATAAAGCTCCTGGGCTATCAGCCGGTCCGCCTCGTCTAACACAAGGTAACGGAGATCCATAAGACGGAGCTTCCCCATCCGCAAAAGCTGGTTCAAACGCCCCGGATTACCCACCACCAGGCGGGGCTTTTCCTTTTTAAGGGTTTCGATCTGTCGGGAAATATTCGCCGAGCCCATGAGCAGGGCCGCCTTTACCCCCGTCCCCTCCAACAGAAAATCCGCCTCCTTTTTAATCTGGGCGCATAATTCGTAGGTGGGGGCGCAGACAAGGAGTTCGGGGCCCAGGGGCGAACGGGGAGCTTTTAGCAGGTTTTGGAGCAGGGGAAGCAGGTACGCGAAGGTCTTTCCGGTCCCCGTGGCGGAGCGAAACAGCACATCTTCCCCCCGAAGGATCAGAGGGACCACCCTTCGCTGAATATCCGTGGCTTCCGTAATGGACCGGGAACCCAGCTTACGGACCAATTCCGGCTCAAGGCCCAATTCGGCAAAGGATACCGCTGTATTTCCCACCGTTTATACACCCTTACCGTGACAGTATTTATACTTTTTCCCGCTTCCGCAGGGGCAGGGATCGTTCCGACCCACCTTAGGGGCGGAACGGACGATGGTGGTGGGGACGATTTCTCCCTTTTCGTAGAGCCACGCGTCGTCGACCTTTTTAAAAAAGGCCTTTTCGTGGTGCCGATCCTTTAGGCCGTCCAAAACGTAGGAAGCCTCGAATTCCACCACCCCCTCCGTATCCCCCGGCTGTCCTTTATCAGCAGATAAAATCTTCAAACCCAGCCATTGGGATTTTTCGCTCCACGACCGGGTTTGTTCCATATCTATATCCGCCTGTCCTTCTTTGACGCAGGAATCCACCAAAAATTGAATAGCGTGCTCGGCGTAGGCGGAGTAACGGGCCCGCATCAGGGCCTCGGCGGTGGGAGCTCGGAGAGCCCCGGTGATGTAGGGTTCGCAACAATCGCTGTAAGAGCGGCCGGAGCCGCAGGGACAAAGTTTCATGGTTCATATCTCCTGTACAGGGGTTAACCATACCTGTTTTTTTGTTCCCGCTCAAGACCTGGGATATGCGCCGCTCCTACCGTGGAACCCCCTGATACGGGGAGATACGTCCCCTACGATTCAGTAGCTTCGTATTCCAGCGGCTTCACGGTCCAAAAACCTTGCAAATACCCACCCATAGGTGTCGATTAGAGGAAAAAGGATATATTATACAGTATGCGTTCATCCTACGTCCGCCGGAGCAAAGCCGATCGGCTTATAGCAAAGGATCCCCTTTTTTTTAAACTGGCGGAGCCCATTTACACATCCCGGGGTTTTCGTAAATTGGCCGATATTCCCCATCACGACGGCAGTATCGCCGATCACACGGTTTCAGTGGCCTTCCACGCTTTCCGAATCGCCCGGGCCCTGGGATGCCGGAAACACATACCCGAACTGGTACGGGGAGCCCTGCTCCACGACTATTTTTTTTACGATTGGCGGACCACCCGCCCCAAAGGCCGGGGCATGCACGGGTTTACCCATCCTGCAGAGGCCTTACAAAACGCCGAACGGGATTTCGGCCCCCTTACCAAACGGGAACAGGATTGCATCGAACGGCACATGTTCCCCCTTACCCCCGTGCCGCCCCGGTTTTTCGAAAGCCTCCTAGTATGTATAGTGGATAAGGTCGTCGCCACCGCCGAGGCGGCCTCCATGGTGGGACCTAAAGAACCGTGAAAAATCGCGGATTTTGAACTTATTTAAACCCAGCGGATTTATAAAGAAGCTATTTTCGTTTTAATGGCTCTGCTGTGGTAACGACCAAGCTCACCTGCATCTATGGAGCGCAACGGAATAGCGGTCAGGTGCAGGCCTTGTTAGCCATTGCCGGAATACGTCAAGATAGTTGAGCCCCCTAAAAAATTTTCGTCTCAACTATCTTGACGTATAGTGGAAGCTGGGGCGCGACAGACACAAACCATGACAACAGGAATTGTCATGTTAAAGCAGTTGTTCTGCGCAATTTATGCTTTATAGATATTTAGGATTCTCTCTTTGCCGGGTAATCTATAAATATCAAAATCTGAATCTAAACTTATAATTTTTTTAATTCCCGTTTTCTCCGCTACTATAACAAGTGTTGCATCTGCATAGTCCATTGGTCGATCGGAATATTTGCTCGTTAATTCAACAATTCTGCTGATATCAGATTGTGTCGCATCTTTAAGAATAACACCCTCTCGAAGAATCCATTTAAGAAAATCCAATTGAACATTTACGTTAAAGTCCAACATATGTGTTACTTCAGTAATAACAGCTGTTGTGGTAATGAATTTGTATTTTCCTTCCCTTATAAATTCTTTTATTGAAGAATGATACTTATCATCTTTATCAAATAATGCGATCAAAGGACCTGCATCAATGAGAATTGCGTTTAGCATTGATCTTATCCTTTATCTTTTCTTTATATGAAGTAGATAGAGAACCATCGCCACTTCCATATTTACCAAACAACTCTTTTCCAAGTTCATAGGAGTCCTTTTCAGCTTCTTCTTTGTAAAAAAGGTTTTCCAAGGCTTCCTTGATAATTTCAGTTTTGGACTTATGCTTCTGTTTGGACAAAATCTCTAAGCGCTGTTCTAGCTCTAAAGGTAATCTTACTGTCGTCATGACAACCTCCGTGTATTACATAATGTAATACTTGTTTCGAAGAATGTCAATCTTATTCAGCTCGCGCTAAAGCGCTAGTCAGCAGAACATTGGCTTAACCGGCAAGTCCCCTCCGCGTAGCGGTTTGGTCCGGTTTGTACCAAGGAGTAAAGCGACAATGAGCAACAAGTGTGACAATAGCGATGTCAGGTTGAAGCAATTGTCCGACGTTTTTTTTACTTAAAATCCAAAACAAGATTTATTCCATCTTTAAGTTCATCCAATATAGTTTTTGATATTTTACTCTCATATTTTATTAATCGTGTTTTATCTATTACTGATATCTGTGATACGACTAACACAGAATCTTTTGATAATTTTGATTCTTCTTTTTCTACAAATATGTTTCCCGGGGCATTCTGTAACAGCAGATTTGTTGTAAGCAGAATCAACCTGGCAATTAAGCTGAGGACGTTAGGCTTCCGGCCAACCTTTAAAATTACCCGAAAAGAGGCCCAGGGTTTCCTTCCCCGAACCGGGGCCGTGACAGTCCGAGCCGTAGGTAATAAAAAGTCCCCGGGATTTCGCTTCGGAGCGGAAGATTTTGTTGATGCCCTTGGTTTGGGAGTTCCGGTACCAGTACAACTCGATCCCATCCAGGCCTTGGCTCTGAAAGTAATCCAGCAAGGCCTTACGGCGTTTGGCTTCCTTTACCAGTAGTTTTCCATCGTCGTTGAACTCGTGTCCCCCGTGGGGGAGCACCACCAGGCCCCCATCGGCGTGAACAACCCGGATAACCTCTTCGCAGGAAGGTTTGCGGTAGGTACTTTCGACCAAGAGCTTGGAATCCAAGTAGGCCTTTTTAAAGGCCCTATAGGAAGTATCGGAGGGAAGAAGGGCCAGATCGAAGAGATAGGAAAAAAGGTCGACCTTATTGAAGGATAGCTGTTCCACCGAAACTTCCGGCCTACCGGAGGTCTTCCGCCCTAAAAGCGCCTCAAAGGATAGATCCGCCCGGGGAAACTGTCGTTTTGCCCCCTCGATCGCCATCCGGAGGTAGGCCAACCGTTTATCCCGTACCTCCGCCAGAAGCTTCGCCGTCCCGTCGTACCGGTGTCGGGGAAAGTAGGCCAACAGCTCGCTCCGGTAGTCCAGCTCAGGACATACGCAATCGATCTCCACCCCCTCGGTGGCCCCCACGCCAAACCGTTGACAGGCGGCCATAAACTCAGCCTGTCCGCCCAGGGTATCGTGGTCCGTCAGCACGAGGTAACGCAGACGATGGTCCAAAGCCCTGCGGACGATATCTACCGGCCAGTCCTTGCCGTCGGAAAACCGGGAATGGAGGTGCATATTGGCGTTCATGGACAGAGCATACTAGAAGGGAAGCCAACCTGTCAAAAGCCAAGGGCCCGGTTTTTGAGAAACTTGACATTTTAGTCCCCTGGGAGGATACTTAACCGATTAAGGAAAGCGGAAAACCCCGAAAACGCCTTTCGTTGTCTGGGGAGTTGCCCAGGCACCTCTAATAACTAACCGAGTTATTAAAGGTGCCCTTTATTCAGAATTATTGAAAAAGTATTAAAAATATAGAGGAGGATGGTATGGCAAAAGCTACCGTTACGCGGGGAAGTTTACAGGTTCTGCTCGTCCTGGTACCGGGGATATCCCTTATAGCGTGGATCGTAGCGCTAGTATTGCCCGGTGGGGGCTTCCATCTTTCCCTTCCAACGTTTCTCCTTTTAGCTGGTACCATTTTGTCCGCCCTGGCGTGGGTCCAGTATACCCGTACCATTTCTGGGCCCTATCCCCGGATTCTCCAACGGGGAAACGAAATTTCCGACGATTTAGAGGGTCTATCCCAAGCCCTGGTTAAGGTGTCCACCGGCGACTTGGCCGCCTCGGTTTCTGTCCAGGCGCCCCCGGCTTTGGTGGTACAACGGGGGGATATTTTCCCCATCGCCCAGCTGTTCAACCGCCTGGGAACGGCGATCCTGGAAAGCGTAAACGGCTTTTCAGCCCTTACGGATCCCCCCTGCCAACGGCTCTGCTACGTGGGAAGCGATAGTTTCGCGGAAGGTAAAATGAACGGGGATATTATCGGAAAACTCACCGGAGGGCAGGGCAAAATTGCCATCTTGGTGGCGGATATTCGAAGCGTGAACCACGCGCTTCGTCGGAAGGGAGTGCTTAGTACCCTGGCGGAAAAATACCCCGGTGTGGTAGCTGTCGGAACCGCGGATACCAACGAGAACCCCGAGACCACATATCAACGGGCCAAGGAATTTTTGTTGCAGTACCGGGACCTCAAAATCATCTACGTATCCGAAGGGGGTACCCCCCAAGAGGCGGCCCGAGCCATCGTGGATCTGGACCGCGGCGCCACCACCAAGGTGGTTACCCACGATCTTACCGCCGAAACGGTCCCCTATTTAGAACGGGGAATCATCGCCGCTACCCTTTCGCAGGCACCCTTTGCCCAGGGGTACAATCCGGTAATCCACCTATACAACCACATTGTCGCCGGGTGGGAACCCGTGGCCCCTCGGCTATTGGTCAACCTGGTAAGCATTAATCCAGAAAATTATCGTACCTATTGGGATGCCCAAACCAGTGGAAGTTCAACCTCCAACAGCGTTCGACGAGCCAATTTAAGCACCCCCATGGAGCGGTCGGTAGCGGGGAAATTCGGAGATCGGCGAGATGAACGAATAAAAATAGCGGTACTCTGCGTCAGTGAAAATGGTTTTTGGACCCCCGTGGCCCAGGGGGCTAAAGCCGCGGGGATGGATCTGGCGGATCGGAACGTCCAGGTCGATCTGATCATCCCCGAAGCTTCAAAGGACGGCATCTTAAGCGCCGCTACCTACGCGCCGGTCATCGAAAAATTGGTCGCCCAACAGTACCACGGGATCAGCCTCCCAATTTTCGACCGTTCCCTAATCCCTGTGATAAACCGGGCGGTACAGTTGGGGTTAACCGTGGTCACCTTTAATTCCGAACCCGTAAGCCTTAGGGAAATGGTGGTATCCATTTCCAACCACGCCACCAAGCTTATCGATATGAGCCAAGAGCTGGCCGCATCGGCCACCGAATCGGGGCGTTCCAATGAACGGATCAACGCTACCATGGAAAAAATTTCCCAGACCCTTCAAAACCAGCTCAAAGAGGTGGACCAGACGGCTTCGGAGATCGATACCCTGGTCTCCAGCGTTGAAGAGATCAACTCCGCCGCCGCGTCCAGCGCCGACAGCGCCAAGCGGATGGCCGAGGTGTCCAAACAGGACCTGGAAGCCCTGGGGGCCATGCGGGCCCACGTGAAGGATCTGCAAAAATCCGTCGCCCTCACCCATTCTTCCATAGAGGCCCTGCAGGGTTCGGTGGATCGGATCGGGTCGATTATCGCGGCCATTGGGGATATCGCCAACCAAACCAACGTTTTGGCCATTAACGCATCCATCGAAGCCGCCCGGGCGGGGGACCAGGGAAAGGGCTTCTCCGTTTTAGCGGGAGAAATTCGAAAGTTGGCCGAACAATCAACCCGATCGGCGGGGGAAATTGACCGGCTCATCGCCGATATCCGGGCCCACGTGCAGGTAGCCTTCGCTGAAACAAAGCGGGTTTCCCAGGAGGCCAACCAAAGCGCCGATACGGCCCAGACCTCCGAAACGGTCCTGGAGGAGGTGTACACCATCTCCCAAGAGAACAAACAAAAGATGGAAACCATCTTCGCCGCCGTAGAAACCCTGCAGACCTTTTCCCGTAAGGTGGCCCAATCCATGCGGACCCTAGCGGAAACCAACAAGAGCAGTGCGGGGGCCATCGGCGAAATCGTCGCTTCCACCACCGAAATGACCGCCCAGGCCATGGATGTGGCAAAAACCGCCCACGGACTTTCCGAGCTTGCCAAGGGCCAGCAGGTGCTCCTTTCCCAGTTCCGCCTGGATGGGTCTACCCACGATCAAGGCCGAAAGTAATCCTATCTGTCGGGGAGCCGATCCAATGGGGATCGGGCTCCCCAAGAATCCAGGCCATCGGTGGTCCGATCTGCCTTAAAAATAAAAGACCTCTGGAATTTTTGCGATAATGCTATACAATTATAGTAAATTCTCCGGAGGTGCCCATGAAAAAGTTTTTAGGCCTGGTGGTTATTCTTTCGACGGTATCCGCCGCCGCAACTTTTGCCCAATTTACGCAGATTGAAAGCGATTTTTCCAAATTGATGCTCCTGTTAGGCCGGGAAGTAACGCCGGAACTACAGCAAAACGATATGGCCGGGACGGGCATCGGCGTCGCGTCCTTAAAGGGCAAGCACTTTTACGTTGCCCTGACCACCGGAGCGGTCCTGTCTCGGGGCATCTTAAAGTTTGTGGACAGCAGTAACAGCAACTTTACCACCTTAAACGTGTACAAACTGATCAACGACATGGTCCCCTCGTCGGGGATAGCTCGGGATCTGTACGATCAATCTAAGACCCTCTTCCCCTACCCCACGGTAAAACTAGCCCTAGGGGCCCGGCTCTTTAACCTGGATTTTATCCTTACGGGTATCGGGGTCCCCACGGGACTTATCGCCACCGACACGGTAAAGGCTAACCTGCTGAACCTGGGACTGCGGGTCCGCAAGGATCTGATCGAGGAATCGGGAGCATTCCCCACGGTCTCCGGCGGGGTCGGGGTAGTCTATTCGGCGGTCCACTTCGATTACGGCCTGCAGAATTTTACCCAGGACTATTCGGGCCAAAGTTTAGTCATCAACGGGAATCTCGGTTTAGACACCCAGGTACTCTCCTACGGCTTCGACCTGGGACTTTCCAAGACCCTGCTCATCTTTACCCCCTTCCTACGGGCTTCCCTGTGGCACGAAGGGGCCTCCTACAAAACCTCCGGGGATCTTTCCGCAGTCCTCGGTACCGGGAGCCCCCAGACCATGCGGCCCCAGGCGGAGGTAACCTTAGACGACTGGGCCATCCTGGCCTCCGGGGGAGTGGACTTTAACCTGTTCCTGTTCCAGCTTTGTACCACCGGAACCTACAACTTTAACACCGGCTCCTGGGGCGCCGAACTCAGCGCCCGCTTCAGCTTTTAATTGCCCTAATAGTGTCACGAAGATTAGGGAAAGCATTCTCTGAGGTTCAGCGTGATCCATCATGCTAAAGCAAACTTAGGTAGATACCCGTAGGTAAGAGAACCGAGTAAGAGATCGTAGACCGCTTTCATCTAAACTTTTTGATCGAGGATATTCAAATGAAGGCGGGAAAGGAACGCCCGCTCCTCAAACATAGTGTCCCGCATCCGTTTGATGAGGGACCTGGGGATACCCGCCATCTCCCCATGGATGAGGCGGATAGGCGTTCAAGTTTTTGCAAATTGATAATCCGTTTAGCCCAATAGTGAACCGAGAAGGTTTGGACGGAAAAGGTTTGGTCGGAAAAGGTTTTAAGGCAACGCTGACAGCGAAACCGGGGGACGGTTCCGAACGCCAGGGTACGATGAGCCGTCGGAGTACCACCATTTAGAGGCGGGAACCGCATGGTGGTAGGAACAGAGTTTATTAGGACAAAAGGGAGGGGTAAACAGGGGATTGCTCCGTATAGAGAGATCCCCTCTATACGGGTTGAACCCCCCTTTTTGCTTTAATCTTTTTTACTTTTTCCCTAATCTTCGTGACACTATAGGCTCATTCAAAACTTCCTGAGTTTTGAATGAGCCTTAGATTTATTTACTGCGGTAACTGAGATATTCAGGGAATCTGGAAACTCGCTAAACCGCTGGATCCCGCTACGTATAAGTAATAATACCCGCCACTGGTATTTACCGCCACGTCCCGCAGGGTCCCCACCGCCCCCGTGAGGAAGGGCATCTTGTAGATCTGTTTTGTGGTATTATTGTACAGCACCACCTCGGAGGAAGCCAAAAACACCGCGTCCCCGTTGTTATCCACCAATACCTTGGTAATGTCCAATCCCGTGGTCCCCGGTATCAGCGTCGGTACCGCCGCCTTAAGAGATGCCGCCAGGTCGGCTGGATCTAGGGAAATCTGGTACGCCCCGTTTTTGGTCCCTAAATAAACGTAATAAGAAGTGCCATTACTATATTTCCCAAGAGCCTGAATCAACGGCAGGGTAGAGCCAAAAAAGGTAAGATTCGAGGAGTTGCCGGAAAAGATTTCCTGGAGGGGGTCCGATGAGCTGAGAAAATTCGAACTCATCATAAACGCCCCCACCACCCGGGTGGCCGCGATGGCGTAGACGGTAGAGTTGGTATCCTGAACCACGAGCATATCCAGGATGGGCTTTCCCGCCACGGGCAGGTCCAGGGATATTCGGGTCCAACTTGTACCAGTACTTCCGCCGAATTCCTTGTCCGCCTGGTAGAAGAAGGGACCAGAGCTATCAGCCCCAGCGGCCTGCAGAACGTTAACAGCCAAAGAACCGCCAATCGTAGCATTATTGGCATCATAGACCCCTTCGGACGTGCTGACCAACAGGGTGATCCCGTCGTCGGTGGCGTTCAGGTTGTTGATGGTGCCATGGGACCAGGAAGTTCCGGAAAAACTCGACGTGGAAGGATACAACGTGTTCGCGCTGGCGGCGTAGACGGTAGAACCGACGCTCGTCACGCTGACCACGTCATACCCGGATATGGGCTTATCGATGGTTATCGGCTCCAAGGTTATGGATACGGTGGTTTCCACCCCCGCTTTAATGGAAAACGTACCGGAGGTGCCGAAGGCGGTGGTGGTAAAGGTAGTTCCATCGTTGGTCCCCGCGGCGGCGACGAAGAGGTAGTTGTCCCCGGGGTACAGGGTGCTGATGGTCACGGTACCCCCGGAGGTATCGACGGTGCCGATGTAATAGGCGGTACCGCTCGGATTCGACACGGGGACATTGTTGGAATACACCCAGACCCGGGCTTCCGTGGGGGATGGACCAGCGCCGGTGAAACCCCGCGCGGAGGGAGCGTAGGCCAATTTGACCGTACTCCCCGCGGGACCCACGGCGCCGATGGCGCAGGAACCCAGGATCAGGGCCACTGCCAAAGCCCCTGCCGCGATCGCGGCTCGGGGAAAGGGAAAAATCCTCGTACCCAAAAATAATTTTTTCATCCTGTACCTCCCTATTATTGCAGTGCGCTGATAGAAACCCGCAGGCTTCCCGTGGTGGGGGCCAGGGTCTGCGGGCCCGTTTCGGCGGAACCCTGGGGCCGGGTGCTGATTTCGGTCTGGGACTGGGCCAAGAGGCCCGCCTCGGCGCCCGCGGGGGCCGAGGTGCCCCGGATTTCACTGCTTTCGCCCTGGTGGATCGACCGCCCCTGGTTAAGGGCGTTGGCGAACCGGACTATGCCCTCAAAAACCTGTAGACGCACCGAATCGAACTCGAACTCGGTCCCCCGGACCGCGGCGGTAGAAACGGGGCTTTTAAGGGTAAAATCCTGCTCCAAGCCCTGGACTTTTTCCACCTTAGCCCGGACCCGGCCGACCTTAAGGTCCACCGTGGTCTTTTGCTTCCCTCCGTTCACCGTAAGCTCCGAAACGCTGACCCTGGTCAGGGGCTTTACCTGCAGGGTCGACGCCCCCGCCTGAACCGTGGCGTAGGACTTAAAGCCCGTGGATATTTCCGCCCCCAGGGGAAGCTTCATGTTCATCTCCGCGGCGACCCAATCCTGGCCCGCCATTTTTATCTCTACCTTCCCGGTAAAATCCTTTAGCAGGGCCGATTCTTCGCCAAAGACGAAGGCCGCCATCGATAAACCCAGGATAATCAATACGTATCGTTTCATATCACCCTCCCGTGGTGAAAAATATATTCATTAAAAGCTAACCGAGAAAAAGAGCTGTCCGTATAGGATGCCCGTGTCGTTTCCCGGCACAAAGGCCGAACTATTGGGGATAAAATACCCCACCGTTAACCCCGCCCCCAGGTCCGAAAAGGGCCGAAGGTTTACCTTAAGGGCCGCGTCGGTGCCCAGGTACCCCGTGGCGGAGCTTTCAACCGTCCCGTCGGAAACCGCCCCCGCGCCGGGTTTAAAGAAGGGGGTTATCGCCAGGGCGGTCTGAAGGCTCTGGAATACAGGTCCCCCCAGGCGGCCCAGGGGTTTAAGCGAAAAGGCCAGCTCGGTGGCCAGGATGTTGCTGGAACTGGGGGAAAAGGCCGTGCCCAGGGTGCTTCCCGATACGGGTACAAACTGGGTCAGGTTGCCCGAACCGTTCCCCTCGTAGTAGGTCGTCGTATCCCCATCCCCGCTGGCGTACAGGAAGGTAGCGCTGGCCAGGGCTTGGTAAAACTGGGGGATATAGTAGCGCAGGGAGAGGCCCGCCATATACGCCAGAATATTTTGATACTGATACGACTGGCCCGTACTGCTCTGGGTATCGTTCCCAAAGGTCAGACTTCGCCCGGTGTTTAGGTACCCGTAGGCGTTGTAGTACACGTTCCGGGTGACCGGGCCGTCCAAGGCCAGGCCCCAGTACTGGGTATCCACCAGCCCGCCACCGGAAGGGTTATACACCTCGGTCCCCGCAGGGATATCGTTGCCCCGGACCCGGTTCCGCAGGTCCTCCTGGGCTAGGAACGTTACCGTCAGGGACTGCTGGGCCACCAATTCGGGGAAATTGAGGGAGACCGAGCCGATCATCCGGGGGGGAGAAAAGATTAGGGCCGTATCGTTGCTGTCCACCGCGTCCAATTTGCTCATCACGATGGAGGCGTAGTACTTGTTCAAAAAGCCCGTGTACCCCAGGGCGGTCTGTAACGTAAAGGAAGGGTACGCGAAGTCCATACGGAAGCCGTCCATCCGGTTGGCAAACACCCGCTGGGAGGCCTCACTAAAGAAGAATCGGCCCAGCTCGACGGTAAACACCGATGGCCCCAGGGGTACTTTTTGGAAGGTACCCGTTAGGGAGAGCTGTTCGATATCCCCGTAGAACAGCGGGGTCGCCGAATTAAAGGTTCCCTCCACGGTGGCGTTAAAGTTCCAGGCGTTCCCCAGTTCGGCGGTAAACCACAGGTGCCCCGTGTCCTTTTGCGTAAAGCCAAGGCCCGCCTTGGAGGAGTAGGATGAATCGTTTTCCAGGGTGCCCCCAAAGTCCAGGGCAAAGGAAAGGGCGGAAACCGCCGTCAAAGCGATGAGGGTTGCGTATAGCCGTTTCATGCCTATTCCTCCTTTCCAGCGAGAACCGCGCCCAGAATCCTCAGGGCCTCTTCGCCCGAGAGGGTCCGGTAGGGGTTAGGACGATCGGTGATAAAGCCCCGGTAGGCCAGTTCCCGTTCCGCGTACCGGGGTCCCGGGAAAGCCCGGTATAACAGGCCCCCGCTGATATTGAAGGCCCGCATGAGCAGGTACGAGTACTGCCCCAGGGTAACCGGCGCCGTGGGGGAGGAGAGCTTTATGTTCCAGTTCCTCTGTCCCAGGTCGGTTAGGGCCTGGTCCGCGGATACCCCAGGGTCCGCGAGTCCCGAAGCGGCCAGGACCAGGTAGGCGGCGGAAGCGGCGTTCAGCTGTTTTTGCGTCAACACCTGGTCGATAAACTCGTTGGATTGGGCAAAGAGGACCGCCGATCCAGCGATCAACGTCAAACCTAGAAGAAAGAAGCGTCGTACCATCTGTTTCTCCTACTTTTATCTACAATAAACATATCCCGCGTGGCGGGAAATTTCTTCTTGAAGTATAGTATACACTAGCAATTTTTACTTTACAAATCGGGGGATAGAAAATGTCAAGAAATACCAGCGGGAAAAGTAAACGCTCCTGGATTCCCAGCCGGGGAATTTGGATACCCGTGGCCGCCGCGGCGGTTTTTAGTCTTCTGAATATGACGGATTTTTATTCTACCCTGGAAAAACGGGTATACGATACGCTCCTCCATTTTAAGCCCGCCATAGCGGAGGATCCCTCCCTGTTGCTGTTGGACGTGGACGATACGGCCATCGCCAACGTGGGGGTTTGGCCCTGGAGCCGGGAAATAATGGCCGAAGGGCTTATCACCATGAAGGAATTTGGGGCCGACTACGCGGTCTTCGATATCGAGTACACCGAACAGAGCCCCCGGGGTATCAATTCGACCCTGCTACAGGAAACCATCCCCCGATCGATTTCCACCGAATTTAACTCCTTTAACCAAAACGTGCAGGATCTGTTTACGGCCCTAAAAAACCGCCAAATATCCCTTAAGGACGCGGAAGACTACGCGAAACAGCTGGCCAAATTGACGGAAAACTCAAAAAAACAGTTGGTATCGGAAATTCAAGGGGTCGTACGGGATAACGACGCGTTTTTGGGTCAGGCGGCTCGGTTCTTTGGAAACGCCTACTTTACGATCAACATGCTCCCCAGCGGCAAGGAAAACATCCCCCCGGAACTGCGGGCCCTGGCGAAAAGCAAGCTGGCCCTGCCCCGGGTCCAGGCAAACGCGCCGATCCCCTACACCACGTCGGATATCCGGCCCGCGATTCTGCCCATTTTAAAGGAAGCGGCGGGGGCTGGATTCCCGAACGTGGAGGTGGATAGCGACGGGGTCAGGCGGCGGCTCTACCTGGTGTTGGAATACCAGGGGGCCTACTATCCCCAGCTAGCCTTTTCGGCCCTTTACAAAAAAATCGGGGAGCCGGATATCACCATCGATAAGAACCGGATCCTCCTAAAGGGGGCGGTGCTTCCGAACAAGGGGAAGCGGGATATTTCCATCCCCCTGGCGGAAAACGGTACGGTGCTGATTAACTGGCCCCACAAAACCTACTGGGACAGCTTCCGGCACCTTTCTTACTGGAACCTGGAACTGGTCCACCGGCAGGAAGCCGCCCTGATCAAGGGACTCCAGGTGATGGACGAGGCAAATTACCTGGCCTACAACCCCAAGGGCCGCTTTTTGGACCTGTACAAACAGGCCCAGGCGTTACGGGAATCCATGCTGACAGGCGGGGATCTGAACCAAATCGCTTCGTACCGGACCCTGCGATCCCAATTCTTCCAAGAGACGGCGGACTTTCTTAAGGGCCCCTCGGAAGCGGCGATTCTAGCCGACGTGGACCAGGCTTTGGCCCAACAGGGTATTTCGGAAGCCCAGAAGGAGGAATTCCGGCAGGTCCGCCAGGATGTGAGCGATAACTTTGCCAACCTGAAGGACCTGATGGATAATTTGCTAAAAACCAGGCAAACCCTGGCCGCCAACTTGGCCGGCGCCTTCTGCATTATCGGGAACACCGCCACGTCCACCACCGACTTGGGGGTAAATCCCTTTGTAAAAAAATACGAAAACACGGGGACCCACGCGTCCATCGCCAATACCCTGCTCCAGGCCTCGTTTTTAGACGAACTGCCCTGGGGCTTCTCCCCCCTCATAGCCCTGGTACTGGCCATACTCCTCTACTTCCTTCTGCAGAATCTGGATCCCCTGCCGTCCATCCTCGTGGGACTTGCCTTTGCGGTGGCTGTTTTTGGGGCGGGAACTGCCGTATTCGTGACCACCGGGACCTACATCCGTCTCTTAACCCCGACCCTTACCGTTCTGTCCACCTTTGTGGCCCTAGCGTTTATCAAATTTCTAAAAACAGCACAGGAAAAGAGTTATATTCGCAAGGCCTTTGGGCACTACCTCTCCACGGAGGTCATCAATCAACTACTCACCGATCCGGATAAACTCCGTCTGGGGGGCGAAAAGAAAAACATGACCGCCATGTTCACCGATATCCGGGGATTCAGCACCATTTCCGAGTCCCTGGACCCCTCGGACCTGGTCCGACTGTTGAACGAGTACCTGTCCGCTATGAGCGATATCATCCTGGACTTGCGGGGGACGATAGACAAATACGAAGGGGACGCCATCATTTCGTTCTTCGGCGCCCCCTTGGAGATGACGGACCACGCCCAACGGGGTTGCCTCGCGGCGATCAGGATGAAAAAGCTAGAAGCGGAGTTGAACCGCCGGTTCCAGGAGCAGAACACGAGCCCCGCGCCCCTGTTTACCCGTATAGGCATTAATACGGGGGATATGGTGGTGGGGAACATGGGAACCCTGCAAAAGATGGACTATACCATCATGGGGAACTCGGTAAACCTAGCCGCCCGGCTGGAGGGGGTGAATAAACAGTACGGGACCTGGATCCTTACCAGCGAATACACCGCCAACCAGACAGGACCGGATTTTATCTACCGAAAATTGGACCGCGTAAGGGTTGTGGGAATTAATACCCCCGTTCGGCTCTTCGAGGTGGTGGACGAAAAGTCCCAGGCAAGCGGGGCAATAAAAGAAGCGGTGGATCGATTCAACGACGCCCTTAATTTTTTCGAGGCGAAGGACTGGATTCGAGCAAAAAAGAGCTTTGAGGAGATTTTAAAGATTAACCCCGAGGATGGTCCCGCCCAGACCTTTATCAAACGGTGTGAAACCTATATAAAAACGCCCCCACCGGATTCCTGGGATGGGGTCTTTAACCTGACGGCTAAATAGGGATCGAGCTTTCGCCCCCCGTACTGGACCCAGACGGGGCGAAAGCTCGCTGTTCCCCCAAGGCCTTGCGCGGACACTCATCCAATAGGCGATTCATGTTGGAGGAGGCGCTTTGCCCGGCGCACCAAAAAAAAGGCCGGTTTGGATTATCCAAACCGGCCGGCTCCCGGACGACCCAAAGGCCGTCGGGATTTTCAAGGACCTATTACCAGCGCCGATCGTCCCGGCGGGGTTTATCCATCGCCTCGTTAACCTTCAACGCCCGTCCATCCATTTCACGGCCATTCATGCCTTCGATGGCGGCTTTCGCTTCCTCGTCCGTGCTCATTTCCACAAAGCCGAAACCCTTCGACTGACCGGAATCGCGATCCGTAATGATCTTGGCGGAAACTACGGTTCCGTAGGATTGGAAAGCGGTTTTAAGGTTGTCCTCAAACGTTCCGTAGCTGAGGTTTCCGACGTAAATTTTCTTGCCCATGGGGGTCTTCCTTCGCCCGGTTTTAGGCCGGGGCTCTTTAGTAGCCTATCCATGATAGGCCTTTAGAATAATCATATCATGATATAAAAAAAAAGTATGGCCTATTTACAAAATTTCATCGCTTTTTTTAAAAAAAAGAGAAAAAAATTATCGAATTTTACCGTTTTTCGACCCTTGGCGATGGGCAAATCAAGTCCAGCAGGGCCTCCGGATAAAAGAAGCCGCCTGACGGCGGCTTTTTTGGGCCCTGCTGGACTTGCCTTCCAGGGCTCAGCATCCTGCTTCGCCCTTCCAGGCCGGCTCCAGGACCTGCCGGGGCCCTCCTGGCCCCTCTTCCTCGCTTCCGCTCGGCGGTCCCTCCGCTTCAAGTCCAGCAGGGCCTCCGGATAAAAAAAGCCGCCTGACGGCGGCTTTTTTGGGCCCTGCTGGACTTGAACCAGCGACCTACGGATTATGAGTCCGCAGCTCTAACCAACTGAGCTAAGGGCCCGGGGTGTTATTTTATAGCCCGAAGGGGGAAAAAAGTCAATGATTGGGTCAGGGGGTGAAAGAAGCAAAAAGATGAAAAGAGGCTTTTGCAAAAAAATCGGAAAATTACGGCGGAAGGGCAAAAAGGCCGATACTAATAGGGTGATGGTTAGGGGGTATTGGATGCGTCA
>CAYRLW010000012.1:0-72197 GCA_964425215.1 uncultured Treponema sp. | reverse complement strand
GAGACCAACTATAGAGCCTTTATCGCCGATATGGATAGGGAATTCGCCGCCCTAAAAACCGAGTTAGCCCCCCTTAAGGGTCGGACGGTTTTTGTGTACCATCCAGCCTTTGGATACTTTTTAGATGAATTCGGTATCCATCAGGAAGCGGTAGAAGTGGGGGGCAAGGAACCCACCGCAAAGGAACTTTCTGTTCTGATCGAAAAGGCCCGAACGGATAAGGCGGCGGCCATTTTCGTTCAGGCCCAATTCCCTGTGGCGGCGGCTAAAACCGTAGCCCAGGCCGTGGGCGCCCAGGTTCTTCCTTTGGACCCCCTAGCGGAGGACTGGTTATTCAACATTGACCGTATGGGAAAGGCTTTGGCAAAGGCGCTACAATAGGGGTACCATAGGAGGGACCATGTCCACGATACGACCTATCGATCTACGGTTTGAAAACGTCATGTTTACCTACGGGAATATTCCCGTTTTGGAAAACGCGTCCTTCCACGTTCACCGGGGGGAATTTATCGCCCTGGTGGGGCCCAACGGGGCAGGAAAGACTACCGTTTTACGACTCCTGTTAGGTCTTATAAAACCGGTCCGGGGGACGGTCCAGCTGTTCGGGGGGTCCCCCGAAACGGGTCGAAACAGGATCGGCTACGTACCCCAACACGCAGATTACGACAGCGCCTTTCCTATTTCGGTCAGGGAGGTGGTCCGCATGGGCCGGCTCCATTCCCTATCCCGCCGATTCACCAAGGAAGACGCGGTGGCGGTACAGGAAGCCATGGATTTGGCGGAAATCGCCGACCTGGCAAGCCGGTCTTACGGGGCCCTTTCGGGGGGTCAGCGGAGGCGGGTGTTGGTGGCCCGGGCATTGGCGGCCAAGCCGGATCTGTTGGTGTTGGACGAACCCACGGCCAATATGGACGTGGAAAGCGAAGAGCGGCTTTATAAAACCCTGGGAACCCTTAAGGGATCCACGACTATTTTTATCGTAACCCACGACACGGCCTTTGTTTCCGCCTTGACCGATCGGGTCCTCTGCGTGGGGGAACACGGAGGACACGGACGGGGACACAACATCGTTCAGCATAGGGTTGATCCAGCGGAGCACGCGCCGGTGGACCTTTTCGGCGGGGAGGTGTTCAAGGTCATCCACGACGAAGAACTCCCCGAGGATAGTTGCTGTATCGATCAAAAAGGAAAATAACGATGAACGATTTTATTTCGGCCCTTTTTAACCCCGCCTTTCCGTTCCTTAGAAACGCCCTGTGGGCGGGACTCCTGGCGTCCCTCCTTTTTGGGATCATAGGGGCAATTGTAACGGTCAAACGCATCGCGGGATTGGCGGGGGCCATCTCCCACGCGGTCCTTGGGGGTATCGGTATGGCCCTTTACCTTTCCGCCACCCAGCGGATCCCCGGGATGCCGCCCATCGCGGGGGCCCTTATTTTCGCGGTTCTTGCCGCCGCTATCATCGGCCTCGTTTCCCTTAAGGCTAAACAGAGGGAAGATACGGTGATAAACGCGATTTGGGCGGTGGGTATGAGTATTGGGGTGCTTTTTTTGGCTAAAACACCCGGATATACCGATCCCACCAGTTACCTTTTTGGAAATATCCTTTTAATTTCCAGCGGGGATCTTATCCTCCTTGGGGTTCTGGATGTGCTGGTGCTTTTCTTAGCCTGGCGTTTTTACCCCCAGCTGGAAGCCTCGGCCTTTGATGAAGAATTCGCCCAGGTCCGAAAAATACCCACCAATGCCATTTTTTTGGGTATCCTGGGGGTAACGGCCATCGCGGTGGTGCTTCTGCAAACCTTTGTGGGCATCGTCATGGTGATCGCCATGCTTACCCTTCCGGCGGGTACCGCAGGGTACGGAGCGAAGAACCTTCTGGGGATGATGGTCGGGGGTACCCTCTATTCCCTCCTCTTTTCCGTGGGGGGACTCGCCTTGGGCTGGAGTTTTGACCTACCCACCGGGGCTATGGTAGTCGTTTTAGCGGGGACTGTTTTCTTGGGAGCGGCCATCGGTAAGGTCTTCCGTTCCCGAAACCGCTATAAAAGCCCCCGCCAGAAGCAAAGGGGGAACGATACGGCAAACCATGATGCGGGAGTGCTGTCATGACCAGTATTCGAAAGCAGGCCCTCGATATTCTTTTATCCTCCGAAAAACCTCTTTCAGCGGCGGCCCTCTACGAACGGTTGGAAAATCAGTGTGATCAAGCCACGGTCTACCGGACCCTTCACTATTTTGAGGAACAGGGCTACGCCGAATCCTTCGTACTCCACTGCGATGAACACGGGACAGAACGTTACTATACCGCCGTCAGGGACGCCCAGGGGCTTCCCCTACCCCACCGACATTGGTTTCACTGCGAAGGATGCCACCAATTTACCCAAATTACGACCTGCGGCATCGCCGGCGTGGTTAAAACCTTTGAAAGACAAAGCGGCGCCCGGGTAACAAACCACATCCTCTATCTTATGGGCCTATGCGCGGCGTGTCAAAAAAAAAGAGAGGCAGGGAGCTTTTCCCCTAATCGGAGGGAAGCTCCAGGGCCCAAACGTGCCGGGCCAGAAACAACAGGTCCACAAAGGCCCGGTTTTTTAAGGGAGGATCGGTAAAGTAGTACAGGTGGCTGGGGCACCCGCAATCGGAGGACCCAAAACCCCGGAAGGGCCGGCCCCCAAGGTTGGCCAGGGCTTGGGCGAACCGGCATTCCAAGTTTGTATACCCCCCCACGGGAAGAGGGATAATTTTGTCAGCGTAGGGGGTTAAATAATCCATGTGCCAGTGGAACTTTTGTTTTACCCGCCGCTGATGCCTGGCTATTCTTGCCTTTAGGTTCCTTTGGGCCGATCCTGAGTATACGTACCAGCCCTGGGGAAAATCAAACGCACCCAGCTGTCCAATGTGTACGCGCCTATCCTGGGCTACATGCAACAAAATCATGTAGCTACCCCGGTCTTCCTCCGCCAAGGTACCGCAGGAAAGGTTTACTGGCACGTCGGGACGGGTTATTCGTCCGTATCCATCGGCGGTGGCGGAAAGTAAAACCGCGTGGATGCTCAATTTTGACGAAAGACGGGACAGGGTTGACGCGAACAGGGGATCCGTATGCAGGTTTGGCATAAAAAAGCGGGGGTTCCCGTGGACTATAATAAAAACGATATGGCACCGGTACCCCGATTCTGTTAAAGCCGCCAATTCCTCCAAATGTTTCGAAGCCCGACCGCTGGGGGCGTCGGGAAACATGGCCACCCCGTTTTCTACCAAAGAGCAGGCTTTTACCTCGATCAAATGCCGCTGGCCCTGGGCGTCGATAACAAAAAAATCGAACCGTGAATGCCCCATAGGGTATTCTGGACGGACCTCCTGGGCCTGGGGGAACAAACGAGGAAGCACCGAAACTTCGGTTACCTGGTTTGAACGGGCGGAAAAAAGGGGAACCACAGCGTCTCGATAGAATACCCCCACGGCGGTCCATTGGGTTTTGGCTTTCGAGTTTTGGCTACCTTCCTTTTCCGCTCGCCGTTCCAATATAAGCCGGGAACCGGGGATGACAAACTCTAAAAGGCGTCCCGGATTAGGACAATGACAGGGTATCTCTTCCCCCGCTAAGGTCCGGGCAATGATAAGGAATCGGTTAGGCCGGCGAACGAAAAAAGCTTCCCGGTGGTTGTAAAACAATCGAATTAAACTATCGCCGTTTCCTTCGTCCCCGGTCATAAGGGGTTCACGCTTTCCTTTTTCCGATAATCACGTCCCACTGGGTCGCCAGCATACCCGTTAGCATCAGAAGGGAACCCAAAAGATTATGGGCACCCAGTCCTTCGCGAAGAATAAGCATTCCCCCCAAAGTCGCGAAAACACCCTCCAAACAGAGGATCACCGCAGAATGGGCCGGAGGCGCGTCCTTTTGGGCCACCACTTGGAGCGTATAGGCGATTCCTACGGAGGCTAAACCTCCATACAGGATGGGAACCAGGGCCGCAACGATGGATGACCAGAGGATAGGCTCGCTCGCTCCGGCCACCCCTAAAGATAGAAGGGCGCACCAGGCGAACTGCCCCGCCGAAAGGATGAGGGGATCAATTTTTTTAGAAAGATTATCGATAAGAAGCACATGGGCGGTCCAAAAGAGGGCACTTACCGCCACAAGCAAATCCCCCGGATTGATATTCCGCATTTCTCCGCCGGTACTGAGAAAGAAAAGTCCCACCACAGCAAATAGGGCGCCAATCCAGGTGGCAAAACCCGTACGGTGTCCCAGTACTATACCAAAAATGGGAACAAGAACGACATAAAGCCCCGTAATAAACCCCGCTTTACCAGCCGTAGTAAAAAGGATCCCCACCTGTTGCAGCGAAGCCCCTAAAAACAAGGCCCCTCCCGCGGCAAGGGTACCCCAAAAAACCATTCTGCTCTTTGAACGGGTGGGGGCCCCTGATTTGCGGTTAAAAATAAAAATAAGCGGCAAAAGCGATAGGCTACCCAAGGCGAACCGTACTCCGTTAAATAGGAACGGACCAATGGATTCAATACTCGACCGTTGAGCGACAAAAGCAAAACCCCAAATAAGGGATGTTAGGAGCAATAAAATATCCGCGCGCAGGGCCTTTTTATTCATATAAACTCAACAATAAGCCCACCCTAAAACCTGTTATTTTAGCGTGGACTTATGAAATTCCCTAGAAGAATAATGTTCTATAAAAAGTCTATTACTTTTATAAGAACCTTAAGAGGAATCCAAAAACACGAAATTTTTGGATTTGAACTACTTTCCCTACAATTATTTCAGGCTTGAATATCCAAACGGTTTCCCAAAGCGGGATCCTGTACCGTGGGGAGCGAGGCGGTTTCCAGCATTTTTGCCATTTCGGAACCCTGTTCCTTAGCCCCCTTAAGGGCCATCCCCATTACAGCCGTACCAACCTGGTCTTGGAGCCTTTGCGTAGCCATATCCATAGAAAGTTTCTGTATATCCATACGTATATAATACCGCATTAGAGGGACACCGTCAATAAAAAGCACCCCGCGAAAAGCTTTAATACGGTTCATTTTGATGAGGTTCTTTCAAAAGTCTGTAGAGGTTCCTTCAAAACTCTCTGAGTTTTGAAAGAGCCTCTGATTTTATGGTTCAAGAACCTTAAAGCATAATCGATTATGGACCCGTATATATGGTATATTAGGAGGTAGGTATGGGGATGATCGATATGGTAGAAGAAAGGGTACACGATTTGGAAACCATGATTCGGGACGTCGTGTTTTTACAGCATCGGAATGAACTCGCCATAAGCGACTTAACTCAAGAGATGAAGGACTTCAAAGACGAAATGAAGAACTTCAAAGATGAGATGAAGGACTATAAGGACGAAAACCTCAAAGCAAGCCGGAAAATGAACAAACAGTGGGGAGAATTGGCGAATAAAATGGGAACCATTGTGGAGGACCTGGTTTCTCCGGCTATCCAACCGCTGATTCAACGGTACTTTAATACGGATCCCGCCGAAATTGGCATACGCATTAAAAAGAAAAAGGGTACCCTCCAGATGGAGGTGGACGCCCTGGCCATAACGGAGGATCGGGTATTCCTATTCGAGGTAAAAGTCAGCCCTCGGTTCGACTATATACTTTACTTTGTGGAGCATCAAATTCCACTTTTTAAAGAGCTCTTTAGCGACCTGGCGGAGAAACAGATAATTCCCATTTTCGCGTCCATTAATATGGATCCCCCAGTAGTAGCCGAATGTACACGCTTGGGCGTATACGCCATGGCGTATCGGGAGTGGGATTATATGGACCTGCTAAATTTCGAAGATATAAGAGGCTCTTTCAAAACTCAGGGAGTTTTGAAAGAGCAACCTTAGATATATATGCAGTATTTTTACTATTCTATACATGTAAGTAAATATCTTGTTAATGTAAAAATACTGCAAGAGGTTTTTGCAAAAGTAACAGACTTTTGCAAAAACCTCATAAAACTACCAAAACCATAAAAGCGCCGATAGTTTTTATGCTTTGTTTCTAGACTCGCGACCCCATAGAATCACCACGAGGGAACCCAATATGACTAAGAACGCGGAGGGATAAAAAACAGGGGAAGGTATTTCGCCAAACAAAATAAAAGCGAAGAATCCCGCGAAAATAAACTGGGTTAGCATCCCGATAGAAACCACCTGGCTAGAAAGAAACCGCATACTCCTATTAAAAATCGTGTGGCCTATGATAGTCGGAAATATTCCCAGGTAAAGGGGCAACGATATCTCTTTTAAGAGGGAAAACAAATCCGGAGGGGCCGATCGAACCCATACCCCATGGGTCAACACCAGGGGCAAAGAAACCAGCAGGGCCGTTAATCCGGCTATCCAATACAGTGGAACGACGTAGAGCCAAATCGAGCTTTGACGGTTATGCCCCTTTCCCAGGGCTATATACAGGGTAAAAAAGATCATGGAAATAAAACAAATAAAATCACCCCAGCGGGTAGTACTTTCAAATCGAATCGAACCGGAAGAAAGAATAAAAACCCCCGCGAGGGCTAGCAGGGTACCCACGAGTTCGGCCCTTTTAATGAGGGTTCTATGCAACCCAAACATGATAAAAGGCATAGCCACGGGCATCATATTAACAATGAGGCTCGCGTTGGCCGCCAAGGTCATTCGGGCACCGTAATTCCACGAAATAAAGTGAAACGCTAAGAGCAAGCCCGGAAGGACCGAAGGGAGGGCTTCCCGAACCATATCAGGGCCAGATCGTTTAGCCCTACGGGAAACTCCCCAATATAGGGGAGTCAGGCTTACGGCGGCTACCAAAAGACGCAGAGAAGCCAGAAGGATCGGATTAATAGCGGAAGCCTTGATCGCTAGAACCGCAGTAGAGGCCACCATTTGGCCAAAAATAAAGATAAACAAATTGATAATCATGATTTTATACAAATATAGCACTAAAGGCCCTACGTATGATATCCTTTCTGTATGATTCATACGTTAACCGAAACCGAATGCCGATCCGCCATAACCAAGGGAGAATTCGACCGGTCCATTACCGCGAGCGCTCCGGCTGTAGCTATCATTCTGACCCAAAGTTGGTGCCCCCAGTGGAGATTTATGCAGGGATACCTACGGGACGCGGATAAAAAAATGAATGAAACCATGGGTAAAAAGGTGGATATATACGTTCTGGAATACGACAAGGAAAACTGGTATGAGGAATTCCTTGCCTTTAAAGAAGATACCCTGGGAAACAGGGAAGTTCCCTATATCCGATTTTATCGGGAAGGAACGCTGGCAGGAGAAACAAATTTTATTTCCTCCCAGATTTTTATATCCCGTTTGACCTCTTAAAACCATGGAGATTCAAGGGGAGCTTTCCCAGGCTATCCGGGATTATCGCCTTCTTTTGGATCGCGCCTACCCCGTTCAGGGAACCCTAAAACTGGTGGGAGATCGGTACCGTTTAACAAAGGAAGAACGGATTATCCTGTTCCGCGGAGTGTTAGATAAGGACACCTCGACGGCGATCCAAGCTCGACTGCTCATGCAAGCGCCCCAAAACGCGGAAATCGCCATAGATGGATACAACGTCCTCTTTACCCTTATCAATTACCGCAGGGGTCACCCCCTCTTTATCGGTACCGATGGACTACTCCGAGACGCGGGGGGCGCCCACGGGAGAATTCAGCGGGACCAGGACCTTGCTGAGGCTGAAGCGCTCCTCCTGTGGGGTCTGGAATCCCAAGGCATCCGCGGGGCTACCGTATTTTTCGATAGTCCCATTCCCAAAAGCGCCCACCACGCGCAAGAGCTAAGCGAAGCGGCTCGGGAAAAAAAACTAAACCTCCAGGCGATCGTCGTCCCGTCGGCGGACCCCCTTGTCCGAGATTTTACCGGCTCGACCGAGGCTCCTTTCCATCACAACCCCGCCGATAATGGGGAGGTACGCTATTGTATCGCCAGCTCCGATTCGGCCATAGCGTGTCGATCCAGGCTTCCCATTTTCGACCTAGCCCGCGATATTTTACAAAAGCGCTTTGACGCCCAATTCCCCCGGCTTTCCCAATACGTGGAATAACGGAAGGATAATCCTACGCTTCTAGGGTTCGGACCTCCACGGTGTCCAAGTATCGGACCCGCCGAGGACCGGACCGTTCATCCCGGGTAGGGATAAGGCAAAGATCCCCTTCCTTATCGTCCAGGGGAAGGCCGTCCTTTTCCAGGGCTACTAAGAGGCCGTCCCCGGCGCTATTGTTAAAAATCTCGTGCCAAGAAAAAAGGGCGCCGTATCCGTCCTTACTCTTGGCGAAGATATACGTACGGTTAGGGTCCTCGTGTTCCTTTATAACTACCCCCGCTTCGTCCAGCAATTCTTTTAACAGTACCCCCGCATAGGTATGGCTTTCCTGCTTGAGCTTACCGCTTCCACAAACGATGGGGACCCCATCGATCGTTTTTTTTGGCCTCTGGCGAAGTTCCTGGGCGGTAAAGGTTCGCTCCGCATGAACGTTCCCTTTAATGACGAATTGGGTAGAAACGTACTCCTTTCCATAAACCTTATTTCGAACTCCCGGCGGTATATCGCGCATAAAAAGCACCTCCCTGAGGTTCTTTCAAAAGTCTGTTACTTTTGAAAGAACCTCTTGCAGTATTTTTGCAATTTAAATATAAATATCTATATTATAGCGAATAGCAAAAATACTGCGTGTACATCTAAGGTAGCTCTTTCAAAACTCTCTGAGTTTTGAAAGAGCCCCCCTTTATAACGTTATGTCAAATCCAAGAAAATTTAAACCCCGGAGCCTCTTTCATAAGTCTGTTACAGTTGAAAGAGGTTCCCAGAGTCTGCATCAACCGAAGCCCCCTACATAGGATCTTCCACGAAGGCCCATCCTTCCTTAAGCGAACAAAGGATGACCCCAGAAAGGGAATCGATGGACCTTAGCGTATCGATTTCCTTTAAAAATTGAGAAGAACCCTTCCAGGCACCTAAATCCGCCTTGTTTAAAAGAACGATTTTAAGCGCCCCAGCAGGACTTCCTTTAAAAAGCCCCTGGGGATGGATAACCAGGGACCGTATATGAAAAAGCTCGATGGCTTGTCCCGGAAGACACCCGGTAAGGGGTCCAAACAATTCGGGCCGGTGAACCGTTCGTTCGTCCATGGGCCGCCCTAGGCAATCAAGGCCGACCACACCAAGAACCACGTCCGTGTCCGGGGGAACCACCGGCTCGTGATCCCCCGGGGCTTTTATGGGGAGCCCCCGGGAACCGTCTGCCTCCACCAGCAGGACATGGTAATTTTTTTTTAGCGGTGGGATCCAGGACGGGTGAATCCCGGCGAGCTTTTTATCTTCGATCAGCTCCCGAGAAGCGAGGACGGTGATGGTACCCGGAACCGGGGTATCGAGCCTGGGCCCTACATTCTTATCCACCGAAAAGGCTGGGGTCGAGATAGCCGGATCGGCTAACGGGGGTTCCACGATAACCCTATCGAAGCGTCTCCGCTCTTTTTCCTTTCTGGGATCCCGAACGTGGGTGGTGGTGGTAAAAAGAACCCCATTGCCCCGATCGGCGTAGAAGGATGCTAAGGCGAAAAGGGAGGCGGTTTTTCCACCACCGCCAACGGCGACTACCGTCCTGGGAAGTCGCGAATCCGTATCCATCCACCATTTTTTGGTCAAACTATCAAACAGCTCTGGAAACGTATACTCCGACAAACTGGACGCCATGGGTTTCTACTTTCCCTTTGGTAGAGGATGATGGTAAAAGAGATTGTAAAAATCCTCTAAACCCCGTTGGGCCGCCGAGGGGTCGAATACGGTGGGGTACGCGAGGCTTGCCAGCCAATAGAGACCCGCCATCCGGTTTACCGATGGGGGTCGGCCGAACCAACCGTAGGGAGCGTCGGGAATGGTATACACCCGTCCGGCTTTTACCGCCCGAAGGTCCTTCCAAAGGGGGTCCTGTTTTACCGTTTCCCCCGTGGCCCCGTACCCAAAAATGATCATATCCGGGTCCCAGAGAAAGAGCTGTTCCATGGTGATCTTATTTCCACCCGCACCGGTGGTGATGGGAATTTGGGCCACATTTTCCGCCCCAATTTCTTCGATTACCTGGGAATGAAGCGAACCGGCCGGGACGGTCTGTAAACCCGTGGCCCCTTCGCCGTAATAAATCCGGACTTTTTTCGCGGGATCAAGATTTTTACGGCCATCCCGTATCCATTGGATGGTCCGATCGCAGAACCGAGCCTGGGCTAAAGCCTCCTGGGCCTTAGCGCTGGCGGGGCCCCCCAACAGTTCCGCCAGGGTCCGGTATGTATCGCCGTAACTGTCCAGGGTATCCGCCTTAATGAATACCGCGGGGATCCCCGTCCGTTTTTGAATGGAATCCATATCCGATCCGATACCTTTTTTTACCTCCCCCATATCCACGATGACCTGAGGGGCCGAGGCGATAAGGGCCTCCAGATTCAAGTTTGAAACGCTCCCGTAAAATTGACCAAAGACGGGGAGTTTCGTTTCCGAAGGGGAGATAAAGTCCTTCATCTCTTCGGTCGGTTTAAGGGACCAACCCACCAAACGGTCAGGGGCAAGGGTAAAAAGGAAAATCTGGGCCATGGGCCCCGACGGAGCGATGCGGGTAATTTCTCGGGGAAGAGAAACCCGCCGACCAACGGAATCGATAAATACTCGATTAGCCGATTCGTTTGAACTTTGGGCTCCCGCTACCATTACGGACACCAAGAGAAAGAGGAGCACACTTCCTTTACCCAAAGATTTTCTAAGAATCATACAAACCTCCAAACTAATTCTTTAGTAAAGCAACCGGGTTTACCCTTGTCCCCTCGCTTACACGACCCGAGCCAGGGGGCTGACCAGCCGACCTGACCATAAGTCCGCGGAAGGGGCTTGGTAGCTCAGTTTTATTCCTGTCTTTATCATCTTTCCGTGGTTTCCCCCCGTGGCCACATCAAAGCAGACCTGGGGCTCCGGGAACAAGGAACCGGAGAGGGACATGACTCCGTGCTCGAATAACTGGGGAGCCATGGTGGTACTCGGTCCGACCAAAACCACAAAGGCCCCCCGGCTGAGTTCTAAAAGCCGGGGAAGGGTTTTATTGGCTAGGGTAGACCCGGTTATAAACACCATTTCCCGGTCCTCCAGCAGATACTCGGCCGCCGAGTCGGGGTAATCCCCGGGGCGGGGATGTTGTTCGATAATCGCCAAATCGCAGACCGGGGCTATGTGGGTGTCCAGGGCAGAAAAATGGCCTATGGCCGCTACCCTTCGCCCTTGGGCCAGCTCCCGGTAGCGTTGAAAGGGGTCCGCCTGATCCCGGGAAAGCACCGTGGGATTGGGAATGGAACCGAAGGATCTTTCCACAACCCTAGCCGAATTGTAAAAGGCGTTTATAGCCGCCACGCCCAGGGATGCGTCAGCGAAATTCCACGATTTGGCCGCCGAAGCAAGGGTTCGCAGGGATAAACCCGAAAGGTCCGCCGGTAATTGGGATGGCCGGGAAACCGTATCAAGGCGCATGGACACCCCAGCGCCTTCGTCCGAGATAACCGCGGCCCAGGAAGCTCCCAGAACCGCCTGCCGGACGATCAAAGTAGACGGTATGGGATCGATAAGATCATCGTACAACGAAAAGTTCATCGAACAGCCTCGGATCTGGAAATTCCCAGGGGTACGCAGGCTCGGTACGCCGAATCGGTATAACCGCCCAGGGGAAAAAGCTTTACCCGGACACCGTATAATTTTTCCAGGGTGTCTTCGGTAAGCACGTCTTGACTCTTTCCATCCGCCGTCACCCGGCCGTCCAGGAGAACCACCGTTCGGGAGGACCAGAAAAAAGCGTGTTCCGGATTATGGGTCGAAAGCAGAATCCCGTACCCCCGTCGCGCAAGACCGGTAATGTGTTCCATCACCCGGACCTGGTTCCCGTAATCCAAATTGGCCGTTGGTTCATCCATGACAAGGATTTGAGCCCTCTGGGCTAACGCCCGGGCGATGAGGACCAGCTGACGCTCCCCCCCGGAAAGGAGGGCGTAATCCCGGTCGGCCATATCCGCTATGCCCAGGGCCTCCAGTTGATCCAGGGCGTACCGCTCATCCTCCGCTCGGGGCAAGGCGAAAAAGCCATGACTACCGGCGGCCCCCATAAGGACCACATCCAACACGGAATAGTGAAACACCGGCCCGTGGGCCTGGGGAATATAGGCGATGGATCGGGCCAGCTCCCGCTCGCTAAGGCTTCTGGTGGAGACCCCGTCCAACCAAATATCCCCCGAATAGGACCGGAGAAGCGAAAGGATACATTTAAAAAGGGTGCTCTTCCCTACCCCGTTGGGACCCAGAAGACACACCAACTCTCCGCCTTCTAAAGAAAGGGAAACGGACTGAAGAACCTCCGTGGATTTATAGGAGGATTTATAAGAAAATGAAAGGTTTTGAATATCCAGTCTCACGCGATTCGCCCCCGACGGATAAGATAGAGAAAGAAGGGAACCCCCACAAAGCTGGTTAAAATTCCTATGGGAATTTCCGCGGTGGTAAGCAAACGGGAAAGATCATCCACCAAAAGCAAATAGGAAGCCCCCATGACCATAGAAAGGGGCAACAAGTACCGGTAATCGCTTCCGCCGATCATCCGGGCAAAATGGGGAATCACCAAGCCCACCCAGCCTATCATCCCGCTCACCGACACGCTGGCGGCGGTGGCTAGGGTGGCGGCCACGATGACCAAAACTCGGGACAGGCCCACCGCCGTACCCAGACTCCGGGCCTCCTCGTCCCCCAGGGTCAAAACGTTGACCCTCCATCGAAGCAGGTGGAGGAGCCCCAGGGCGCCCACCATAAGAGGGCCAACGAATAGCACATCCCCCTGTTTAATGGAAGAGAGGCTCCCCATTAACCAGTAGGTTATGGCTGGAAGTACGTTGCTC
Source organism: uncultured Treponema sp. (assembly GCA_964425215.1). Taxonomy (GTDB): domain Bacteria; phylum Spirochaetota; class Spirochaetia; order Treponematales; family Breznakiellaceae; genus CAYRLW01. The sequence goes on along the minus strand of CAYRLW010000012.1, from coordinate 59,262 downwards.
GGGTCGGCCACCAACTTTAGAAAAGAAAGGGCCGATGAAAGGAGCGATCCAACCATTATTCCCGAAAGCACCAGCGCTAAGGTTGAATCGTTTCCCACCCGCCGGGCCAAAAGCCCCACCGCCAAGGCGGTGACCAAGCCCAATCCAAAGGAAAGAACGGTTATCCCCAGGGCTCCCAGGGAAAAGAAAATACCCAAAGCGGCGCCAAACCCGGCGCCTGCGGAAACCCCCAACACATCCGGCGAAACCAGGGGATTGCGAAAAAGCCCCTGGTAGGCCGCCCCGGAGGCGGATAATCCAGCGCCGATTAGGGCCGCCGCTATGATACGGGGAAGCCGAACCTGAAAGAGCACAATCGCCCCTTGGGAAACCGGAGTACCCGGAAGGTGTGTGAAAGGGGCGATAAACAACAATCGCCCGACTTCCAGCGGGGAGATAGGATAGCGGCCCAGGGCGCAGGAAACCACAAAAAGCGCCACAAAAAAGACCGACAGGGGGACTAAAAGGGCAACAAACCGTTTGGTGTAGATACTCACTCAATGAGTATACGCCCCAAAATTAAGGACGTCAAGAAAAAGTTTGTCCCCCCATGAATAGAGAAGGGAGTTGCCCCCCCATGCTCAGGGAGCTCTTTCAAAACTCAGGGAGTTTTGAAAGAGCCTCCTGAGATATATATGCAGTATTTTTGCTATTCTTTATAATATAAATATTTATTTTTAAATTGCAAAAATACTGCAAGAGGTGTTTGCAAAAGTAACAGACTTTTGCAAACACCTCAATGGACAGAGACCTTTTCCCTATCCTAGCACCCGGGTACGTACACCCTTGCAAATTTCGTCCTTGCAAGGGAGACCTGGCGACTACGTCCTTACAAACGAATACCTTCTATCCACTCCAGGGCTGTTTTTATTTGTCGCTGGCGAAAATCCTGGGCCCATTGGTCAATGGTCCCCCTGGTCAAAGGGGTCTTTCGTCGAAGTTCGGCCAAAAGCGAATTTTTTTGATCGGTCCGTAATTTCTCCGCCAACGGGCCACGCGGTTGGGCAAAAAAAAGTCGAGAGAGGAATTCCAAGCGAAGAGAACGGGGACTAAGGGGCGTGGGGGCCAGAAGCCAGGAGTCAAAGACCCGACGCCCTTCCTCGGTGATCGAGAGGAGCCGTCCCCCCGGTTTGCTCCCCCCGTCTTCCCCGGCAATCCACCCCCGTTTTTCAAGCCGTTTTAAGGTGGCGTACATTTGACTTTCGCTGATATGCCAAAGCCCCCCCAGGGTTCCTCGGAAAAGCTGGTACAAACCGTATCCGTGCATTCGTTCCTGGGACAAAAACCCAAGGAATACGTACTCCGGATGCAGTTCCGATATCCTCTGTCCCCTCATGTGTCGATTCCCAATTCCTTAGCCCTTTGGAGTCCCATCTCCCGCAATTTGTATTTTTGGATCTTTCCGCTCGCCGTTTGGGGAAAGGAATCCACAAAGAAAATGTATTTGGGAATCTTAAATCGGCTGATTTTTCCCCGACAAAAATCCCGTACTTCTCCTTCGGAAAGGTCCACCCCGTTCTTGGGGATGATAAAGGCCCCGACTTCCTCGCCATACTTTACGCTGGCAATCCCCACCACTTGGACATCCCGTATTCCTTCCATGGTGTAAAGGAATTCCTCGATCTCCTTAGGGTACACGTTTTCGCCGCCCCGGATAATCATATCCTTGATCCGTCCGGTGACCATAAAATTTCCATCGGAATTTTTGACCCCCAGGTCGCCGGAGTGGAGCCAACCCTGGGCGTCGATGGTCTTAGCGGTAGCTTCTTCCATATTGTAATACCCTTTCATTACGTTATAACCCCGGCAACAAAGCTCACCCTGGACACCCACGGGACATTCTTCGTGGGTTTCCGGGTCCCGCACCGTAACTTCTACTCCCGGCAAGGGACGGCCTACGGTACCAACCTTCACTTCGATGGGATCATCGGTTCTGGTTTGGGTCATCACGGGGGATGATTCGGTCAATCCGTAGGCAATGGTGATTTCCGAGGCGTGCATATCGGAAATGACCCGTTTCATCACCTCCATAGGACAGGGAGAACCCGCCATAATACCGGTCCGCAGACTCGTGGTGTCAAAGAGTTTGAACATGGGATGATTAAGTTCGGCGATAAACATGGTGGGAACCCCGTATAGGGCGGTACACCGCTCTTTTTGAACCGTCGCGAGGACCAGCAGGGGATCGAAATTTTCCAAAATTGCCGCGGAGGCGCCGTGGGTAATCACCGCCATCATCCCTAGAACCAGGCCAAAACAGTGGAACAGGGGGACCGGCAGGCAGACGCGGTCCTGTTCGGTTAAATGTTGACAATCGCCGATCCCCTGGCCGTTATTCAGAATATTTCGATGGGTCAGCATGACCCCCTTGGGAAAGCCGGTTGTGCCGGAAGTATACTGCATGTTCACCACGTCGGTTCCCTTGCAGAGGGCTTCCGTTTGGGCCAAGAGGTCCGCGTCCCCGTGGCGGCCCAGAAGGATCAGTTCCGGGACGTTGTACATTCCCCGGTGTTTTTGGGGACCCATAAAAATTACGGTCGTAAGCTTCGGAAACCATTCGCTTTTTAAGTTCCCCCGCTGGGACTCGGCAAGTTCGGGAACCAGTTCCCGTACCATGGTCACGTAGTCCGAATCCTTGTACCCATCCACAAGACACAGGGCCTTCAGATCCGCCTGTTTAACCAGGTACTCCAATTCGTGGAGTTTGTAGCTCGTGTTAATCGTCACCAAAATCGCGCCGATGCGGGCGGTGGCGAACACAAAGGTATTCCAATCTGGTACGTTATTGGCCCATATCCCCACGTGATCACCCCGACCGATACCGATGGACAGGAGACCCTTAGCCAAATCATCCACCCGCCGGTCAAATTCACCGTAGGTAAACCGAAGGTTTCGATCCGAATAGATAATAAAATCCCGATCCGGAAACTGCCGAGCCTTTTCTCGAAGCAGGGCCCCGAGGGTTGTTTCGATATATTCCATGGGATTTCCTAAAAGGGCGCGTACACCACCGCGAGAAGCCGCCCCGTGTTGGGGGCCACCACCCGATGGGGAACGATGGAATCATAGTAAGCCGAATCACCCTGGGCCAGCTCATAGGTTTCAAGGCCGTACTCTAACACCACCGATCCTTCTAACACGTAGATAAACTCTTCTCCCTCGTGGGTAGATCGTTCTCCCTGGGCTTCCGCGCTCACCTCCACGATAAAGGGCTCCATGTGCCGTCCAGCCTTATCGGCGGCCAGGGCGGAAAAGGTCAGATCCCGGGCCCTAATCCCCGTAGAAAACCGCATCCCCGCCACCCCTTGACCGCTTCTACAGACGATAGGGCCGAGCTCCTCGTGATCGTCCATAAAAGTTCCCAGCCGCACCCCCATGGCCCGGGCAATTTTGATAAGGGGAGCCAGATCGGGGATATACTCGCCCCCTTCTATTTTTTCGATAAGATCGGCGCTTAAACCGCTTCGCTGGGCTAGAGCATCCCGGCTCATATCGTAGGTGTGCCGGAGCGCGGCGATTCTATCGCCCACTGTTCTTTTTTCGACCATAAACCATCCTTTGTACGTACTATTCCCATATTTTAGACGAATTTCTTCGCCCTACGCAACCAAATATTGACGAAAGTCCCCAGGTATCCCAAAATGGAGAATATGTTTGAAAGTCGTAACCAGATTCGTTTTTCCAGCCTTGCCAAAACCCGTGTCGATGGATTTGTCGGAGGAGAGGCACTCCTCAAGGATATCAGCGTCACGGGGTGTCGCTTGGAATTCAGTTCCGCCGTGGCGTTTAATATGGCGGAAAAATACCGTTTAATAGTTCTCCCCGAAAAGGAAGCCCAGATTGAGGAATTCGAGCTGGAAGCCCAACCCCGGTGGAGCATGGTACAGGAAGATTGTTTTGATATAGGGTTTTCTATTCTTTCTTCTCCCAAAGGCAGGACCTTTCAGCGGTACGTGGACTACCTCGCCTGGCGAAACAACAATCGGTAATCCATGCACATAACCCCCTTAGACGGTTGCGTATATCAGACCGTTCCTGATTTTGAGGACCATCTAGAACAAGAATTGGGCGCCTGGGACGAGAGCTGGGGTCCCCTGCGCTTCGCTTCGGGCCCGCTTCGCCCCGTATTTTGGACCTCCAACGTCTGGCAGGATCCTTTTCGGCTCGAGTTCGATTCCAGCTCTGATGCCGCCCGGGCCCTTCGGGGTATTCAGCGAAATTGGGCCCCCATTCTTTTTACCCAGTTCCGCCGCGGAGCCTTGATCGCCGAAAAGCTACCACCCCTGCCAAAAAAAGACCGGCCGTTTCCCTGGGTTCTTCCGGAAACCCCCATGGGAGCCTGGACCCTGCTGGACGAACACACCCTTGTGGCGTCCGCTCAAACAACGAGCCCCTTCCCCGCTGGGGTACCCCGCTTTATGGAAGATAAAGAAGGCCCCCCGAGCCGGGCCTATCTAAAACTGCAGGAGGCCCTAACCTTGGCTCGCCGGTGGCCCCAACCGGGGGATCGCTGTCTGGACGCGGGGGCCTGCCCCGGCGGTTGGACCTGGGTTCTGGCTACTTTGGGCGCCCAGGTTACCGCGGTTGACCGATCTCCCCTGGAGGACCGGATTATGACAAGACCGGAGGTCAACTTTATTAAACACGACGCCTTTACCTTAAAACCCCAGGACTACGGCCCCATGGACTGGGTATTTTCCGATGTAATCTGCTATCCCCCCCGGCTCTACGAATGGATAGAAGCTTGGCTCCAATCGGGACTGTGCCAAAACTTCATTTGTACCATCAAAATGCAAGGCCAGGGAGATTACGATACCCCCCAACGGTTCGCCCAAATACCTGGAAGCCGGGTCATCCATCTGTACCATAACAAGCACGAACTAACGTGGATTAGGGTTGGACCATAAGGGACTATAAAATTTTATGGTTTTCCATTTTTTAAAATTTAGGTGGTTTTGTAGAGTTTTCGGAATTCCGAAGGAGTCATTCCGGTGGTCTTTTTAAATTTCCGATTGAAAAATGATATATTGTTAAATCCAGAATCATAACAAATATCGTCTATATAAAGATTTGTTTGAATTAATAACTTTTTTGCGTTATTTAAACGAATTGAGTTAACATATTCAACAAATGGGATCCCATATTTTCTCTTAAATATTTTACAAAACGCACTTACCGTTAATCCAATTTCATTACTAATTTCATGTAAGCGAAATTGTCGATTTGCCTGGTTAAATACCTTTGTTACCGTTTGTTCAAAAAGATCCATGTTATCATCGTTATTATCGTATATCCTCAGAGAACAATATTTTTTGTCTGAATCGATGGAGAAAATATGGAGAAGCTGGACAAGATACATCCATTTTAAAAGCCCCGTAATGTCATTAAATTTATCTAAAATTGAAGCACAAGATTGTATTGTGGAAATAGGGAAAAATATCCCCCGTCGTGCTTGAATCAAGAGATCTTGGATTTTTTCAAATTCAGGTACCGTATGTACCGGATGTATGTTGGATTCTAAAAATTGTATTATCCATCCCTTAAGATTTCCAATACTCGCGATGCCGTGGGGTACGGATGAACCGATGAGAAAAGCGGAAGCTCCTTGAAAGTGTTTTACCGTATCTCCAATGTGGGCTTGCCCTTCACCCTGTTGTACAATGATCAGCTCGACCTCTTCATGATAATGCCAGTTGAAATGGAGCCTTCTATCTTCAAAATATTGAACACAAAACGAATAACCAGTAGTTGGATATACGGTCTCTAAAACCGGATTCATACCTATTATTATACGTTAAACAGCAAAATAGTGCAAAGTTTGCCCATTTTTTAGACAAGATAGTATAAGTATACCCCCGATTAGCTTTTATACTTTTATACAATGAAGATTCGACAAGAACCTATAAACGCGATTCTCATAGGAGCGGGAAATCGGGGAGCCGATGTCTATGGAAAATTCGCCCTAGCGCACCCCTGGTTATTCCGTTTTACCGCGGTGGTGGATCCTAACCCCGAAAAAAGGAACCGGTTTGCTCAACTCCATGGCATCCCATCGGAATATTCCGTTGATACAATGGATAGACTTTACAATCATATGGAATCGATAGACGCAGTATTTATTTGTACCCCCGACCGCTTCCATTTTGATCAAGCTATGGCTTTCATGAATAGCACATCTATCATAGTTCTTGAAAAACCCGCAGGGGTAACATTATCCCAAATTGAAACTCTGGAGCTAAGGGCAAGGGATCGAAAAAATCCGATTATTATTTGCCATGTTCTACGGTATACACCCTTTTTTAAAACCTTAAAACGAATATTAGAAAGAAAAGACATGGGGAAGCTGATAAATATCAATCTTCAAGAAAACATTGGTTTTTATCACTTTGCCCATAGTTACGTCAGGGGTAATTGGCGTTCTACGGATCTAGCAGGGCCATCAATTTTAACCAAAAGTGTCCACGATATGGATATACTGTATTGGCTGGCGGGTAGTCCTCCAGAAAAAATATACTCCATGGGAGAGTTAAGCTGGTTTAAAAAGGAAAACGCCCCTTTAGGAACTCCAGAACGCTGTATTAATGGTTGCCCAGTTCAAAGCGAGTGCCCTTGGTACGCGCCTAACATATATCTAACGGAAAACACTGGCTGGCCAGCTTCGGTTATTAGTGATGAACCCAGCCTGCCATCCCGCCTTAAGGCCTTGGAAACTGGGCCCTATGGCAGATGTGTTTTCCGCTGTGATAATGACGTGGCGGATAGACAAAGCGTATTAATTCGTTTCGCGAATGGCGTCGGAGCGACCTTTTCCATGAACGCCCTTACGGCGGAGATAAATAGAACCATTCAAATTATGCTTACCAAGGGAGAAATACGGGGGAACCTAAAGGAAAATTGGTTAGAAATACATAATTTTTCTACTGGAGAAAAAGAAAGAATCGAGGTTTCCGCCCCTTCGATGGGACATAACGGTGGTGACGATGGATTAATGTACGATATAGCGGACCTTGTTCAAAAATATCGAGACCTTGACATCGATGAAAAAGAGGCTCAGAAAAATAACCATCGCGGAATTGAGGATGCCCTTGAAGGTCATCGAATGGCCTTCGCCGCCGAACAATCACGGAAACAGGGAATCCAGATTTCTATGGATTCCATAGTCAAAGGAAAATTCACGGATAACCGTGAATAAACATTAGGAGGTACGGATGAAAACGTTACGAATCATGGCTCTGGCAACGGCCATCATAGGCTTGACTATCCCATCGGGTCAGCTGTTTGCTACGGGGCAATCGGAACAAAAACCGGAAAAAATTCGGATTGTATCACAAATGTTTTACGATCCCGCTCAACAGCAGTACATCAAAGAGCAAATTCTACCTAAATTTACAGCGGAAACGGGAATTGAAGTGGAACTGCAAGTCGTAGCTAACGCCAGCGAATTATATAAGGTGCTGCAAGCCCAGAAGGAAACGGGTAAGTGGACCACCGACCTACTGATTGCCCACGATTCTACGGCGGTTCCTATCGTTCAACAGTACCAGGCTGTTCAACCGATAGAATCGGTGCCATCGGGGACGTATATTACCCAGTTTGATGACAACTTTGTCCAGGGTGGTAAGCGGTACTTCATTCCCCTGCAGGCGGATGTGTATCTGACAATAGCCAACCGTAAAGCTCTTCCCTATCTTAAACAACTGGGCTACGATATCAATAACCTTACCTGGGCCCAACTGGCTGATTGGGTAAATTTGATAAAAAAAGAAACCGGTTCCCCCAAGTATGTTTTCCCTGCCTTGGCGGGAAAATTCGCTACGTATGAATTTAATGCGATTCAGTTAGCCTACGGGGATAAGTACGTTCCCGCGTTCAATACCTCCGCGTCTCAAGAAGCTTTCAAACTTGTTCAGTCTATGAAAGACGGCATATTGCCATCCTCGCCGACTATTGATTTTCCCACCGCTTCTTTGGTTACCGAAGAAGCTTGGATTACGGTCTTTCACCAAGCCTACGCTAACGCATCCTTTAGTCAGGCTCCTGATAAATTTGTCGTTGCTCCCGTACCAATTGGTATTTCGGGTAAACGGGGGACTATTATAGGCGGACATGGTATCGGGATCGTCGCCGGCTCAGCGCACAAGGCGGCGGCACAAAAGTTTATAGACTTTTTCCTTCGAGACGACATCTTGTACGCGGTTATGCGTAATACCGGGCCATGGATTCCATCGAAAGCGGAAATTACGGCAAAACTAAAGGACGATCCTTCCGATTCAATCATGAAGATGGGTCTCGCGACCTTGACCGGGCCCACGTTGATCGATCGAGTTCGAGTTTCGGAGTATCAAGATTGGGGGCAGGTGAAAAAACTCTACGAACAAGTTATCTCGGATATCCTTGCGGGGAAAAATATCGATAAACCATATCTGGATGAAAAACAGAATGAACTAACAAATTTAAAGGTTAAGTAAAAAAGGGGTTATAAAAAGGTTAAAAGGATGGCCACGTTCAATACGGTGACCATCCTTTTATAATTAAACAAAGATACGAGGTTTATTATGGGTCATTCACGACGTGGCACGGTAACACGAAATCCAGCTTGGTTTTTAGCTCCGATAATTCTTTACTATGCGGCGTTTTGGATTAGACCGACGATCAATGTGATTATCCAATCTTTTACCGACAAAACGGGGATCTTTTCCTTTGAAAACTTCCTTCGTCTTTTCGCACAAAAGGAAATTCAAACCGCCTTTATCAATACAATTGTTTTTACCGTTGGGTCGGCTATTCTTCAGTTTGTCTTAGCCTTTTCTTTAGCCCTATGGTTAAATAAAAAGTTTCGTTTTGCGAATCTGGTTCTTTTTATTACCCTTATACCTATGGCATTCCCCCCCGCCGCAGTGGGGATTCTTTGGAAGACCGGCCTATATCGTTTTGGATGGATTAATTCCTTTCTCTGTAGCGTCGGTTTAATGAATCCTTCAAATCCCATCGATTGGATGTCCGTTCGTCATTTAAACGCTGTTTTTTTGTTAATCATCGTGGATACCTGGACGGTCCTTCCAACGGTAATGATTATACTTTTAGCGGGATTGCAAAATTTCAACAAAGAATTTGAAGAAGCCGGATGGGTCTTTGGGGCGAATAAAATTCAAACATTACGGGATATCGTCTTTCCCATACTAAAGCCCACCATCGTGACAGCTATGATACTTCGAGTCATCGCGGCGGTCCAAGTATGGCTCATCGCGGTGATGATATTTGGATACAACGTGGTACCCTTTTTAGTAGAACGAATCGCGTATAATGTAGACGTAATCACCTTCGCCCAGTACGCCCGAAAGGACGCGTTTACTCTCTCGGTAATCGTGGCCGTTATCGTATTGATCTCCGTCTCCCTTTACCTTCGATTTTCTGAAAATACCAGGGAAGAAGGACAAAAGAAATGAGAAAACCTCATGGCCGTCCCTTTGCTAACGTTGTTTTTTGGCTTATTCTTATCACCGTCGCCGGAATGGTTCTCTTACCAATTCTCTATTTTCTAACTATTTCATTTGCGTCAAACTACGAAGCGTATCAATTCCCCGCCAAACTATTTCCCTCGTTTTCTTATACCGCCGAACTTCGCTATAACGGCGAAAAAGAAGATTATACTCTCCTTTTACGGAAGGGTAAAGATTTTGAGGCGGTAAAGACCACTGCGGATCCTACGGATTTTTCCCTATATTGTAAAAGCCAACTGAACGTGTTGATATCCGCTGGGGATGTTCAAAAATTATTTTCCCAATCAAAACAAAAATCAGGTTCCCTACCGATACAGCTACGTAAAGATTTTTTTAGGAATTACATTGTGTTTTTCATTCTTGCGGAAGGAACCATGCGGGCATTGCTCAATTCTCTTCAAGCGGCGGGATGGACCATTTTAATATCCCTATTATTAGGAGGGATAACAGGCTACATCATCGCCCGTTATAAATTCAAGGGCCGAAATAGTTTTAGCACGACCCTATTGGTGGTCCGAATGTTTCCAGCGGTAGCTCTTTCGCTCCCCCTTGTGGTGTATATCATGAAAATGAATCTTTACGATACCCCTTTATCGTTAGCCATAGTATACGCGGTACCTAATATTGCGTTAACCGCTTGGATTACCAGTTCGATATTTAAGGGAATCAGTGTAGAATTAGAAGAAGCAGCTATGGTTTTCGGCGCTACCCGTCTTAAAACTCTTCTAACTATCACATTCCCTTTGGCCTTTCCGGCGATTATCGCCTCATCCCTGTACTCATTTTTAGCCGCGTGGAACGATTCTATCACCGCTCTGATTATGACAAACAACAACCCAACCCTGGCCCTTTTAGTCTACAGAACCGTAGGATCCTCGACCATACCAAACCTTCCCGCCGCAGGAGCGGTGGTGCTTCTTATTCCTTCACTAGTATTTACTTTTATTATAAAGAACTACATAAATCAACTTTGGGGAAGTGTTACCATATAAAGGGAGGATACCAGTGTCGTACCTTCGACTCAACAAATTAAAAAAGGTGTATCCGAACGGTGTAAAAGCCGTACAGGATATGAACCTGGACATTGAAAAAGGCGAGTTTATCGTTTTCCTCGGACCGTCGGGTTGCGGAAAAACTACAACCTTACGAATGCTCGCGGGACTAGAACAGGTTAGCGATGGTTCTATCATATTGGATGGCCGCGATATCACCACCTTACCGCCTCGGAGCCGGGACATTTCTATGATTTTTCAATCATACGCAGTTTGGCCCCACATGACAGTAGCCGAAAACATAGCGTATCCGCTAAAACTTCGCAAATTTAAAAAAACTGAAATAACGATGAAGGTTGAAAAAGTGGCTGAGGTTTGTAATATCGCCGAATATTTAGACCGTTATCCGGCTCAGCTTTCCGGGGGGCAACGACAACGGGTAGCCGTCGCACGGGCTTTGGCGGTTGAATCGAAGCTGTTTTTAATGGATGAGCCCTTATCAAACTTAGACGCGAAACTAAGGGTTTCGGTACGGACGTTTTTAAAAGAAATTCATCGAAAGTCTGGAGCCACAACGATTTTTGTTACCCACGATCAATCAGAAGCCATGGCCCTGGCGGATCGTATCGTAGTCATGAACGAAGGTCGGGTTGAACAAATTGGAACGACCCGGGAAATATATTACCATTGCGACAGTCTCTTCACAGCCCAATTTATGGGTACTCCACCGGCTAATATTCAAAGAGTTATCTTAGAAAACCAAGGGGAATATATAGTAGCGAAGACTACTACTAAAGAGGGACCGTTGTTTTTTAAATTAGGTTCTAATACGAGCCTTCTTCAATTAAAACCGTATGTTGATAAAGAAGTATACCTTGCTATTAGGCCAGAAAGCATACGCGTACACCGGAACGGAGAGACAAATAAAGTTCTGATCGATATCGTGGAACCCCAGGGGGCCTATACCATTTTGGTCACTACCGTCTTGGGCAATGAATGGAAAATTATGCTCGAAGGGGATGTGGATATCAAACCCGGAGAAACCGTAGCATTGGAGGTTGATCCTGAAAAAATAATGCTATACGATTCAGAAAATAAACGTCGAGTGAACCTTTAACGAAATGGCATCCTCCCCAGAATGGAAAGATAGGTGCGCACAGGCACTACGGAAAAATCTCCCCGAAACCACGGTGCTTTCTAACCTTAAGTACCGGTACACGTGCCCGTCCAATGAAGGGGGCGCGTATCTACCGCAATGGCTTTGGGATTCCTGTTTCCACGCGATGACGTACCGATGGTTTGACCCAGAAATGGCGTGGGAAGAACTTTTAAATCTCTTGACTCATCAGATTTCAGTTGGAAACGATAAAGGGATGATACCCCATATGTCCCATTTAGCCGAGAATCGGGATAGGGTTTCACAAGAATTATTTCACCAGAAAAATGCCAGCATCCTTACTCAACCGCCCCTCATTTCAACCGCTTTCCTTTCCGTGTATAGAAAAGCCCCCGATCGATCACGTTTGTCCTGGGTATATCCAAAACTCCGTTTATATCATGATTGGTTCGACCGTCGGCGGGACGACGACAAAGATCATTTAGTCGCCCTCATTCACCCATGGGAAAGCGGTTGGGACGCATCTCAACGCTGGGATTCTGTAATGGGTTGCCCTGGCCGTGATGAGAATGATCTACGGACTTTGGAGGAAAAAAGGAAAAATTTAGTATCCTTGATCCGAGAGCACGATTGCGATGCGGAGATTCTTTCTAAGACTCCAGGGGCTTTTTACGTTGAGGCTTCTGATTTTAATGCTATACGGGTAGCGGATCTTTCAGCCTTGGCAGAACTAGCGGAGGAACTGGGTTATAAAGACGAAGCAAAGGAGATCCGACACCAAGGAGCTTTAATACGAGAAGCAATTCGGCAAAAAATGGTAACAATGAAAGAAGGATCAATATATTTCCACGATCTAATAGGTCGGGAAGAAATAAAAAGCCCGATCGATCATGGAGGAAAATTTATCCTACTCTTTGGTCAATGCATTGATAAAAATGAGGCGAAGATTCTTATAAATCAATTAGTAAAAATCGAACAGCCTTATCGTACAAAGTATCGAATTGCCTCCACCAATCCTATGGATCCAACCTTTAATGGAGACGAATACTGGCGAGGAAATGTTTGGTTATCCTTAAATTGGTTGGTTTTCCAGGGACTTCTAAAATACGGTGAAGAAAAAGAAGCCCAACATATTACGGAGGAAAGTCTTTCCCTAGTTAAAAACCAAGGTTTTTGCGAATTTTTCAACCCTTTAACAGGAATGCGGGGTAAAAAACATGGGCAACCGTGTCCTCAAAATTATGGTTGGTCTACAATAGTATTGGATATGTTGATGGAGCTCGAAGAACGGGGTATTTCTATTGATACATAGCTATCTATGACAATTGAACAATATCTGATATCCTGTTAGGCTACTCGATATGATGAACGCGGTCGCCCTGTGTGCCCTGGGCGCGGAACGGGCTCTTTCTAACGAACTGAAAAAACTCAACCTCACGGTCCACGAATCTATCCACGGAAAGGTTCGTTTTTCAGCCGATTTGACTGGATTATACCACGCCTTGATGGGTTTGCGAACCGCCGATCGCTTGCTTTTAGAGGTGGCCCGCTTTCCCGCCGGGGACTTTGACCAGCTTTTTGAAGGGGTTACATCCGTCCCTTGGGAATCCTATCTCCATCGAGGTTCGTCGGTGGTGGTGGAAAAGGTACGATCCTCCCGTTCCCGGCTTTCCGCCGTTACGAGCATCCAATCGGTGGCCCATAAAGCCCTGGCGCGGAGGCTTTGTACCGCATGGCAGGTGGACCGGCTGAACGAGGACGAACAAAGCGCCGAGGTGCGGCTGTATGTAGAAAAAGACCAGGTTGAGGTTCTCCTGGATCTTTCCGGTGACCCCCTCTTTAAACGGGGATACCGTACCGAGGGGGGAGCAGCGCCCCTTCGGGAAACCACCGCCGCGTCCATCATCCTCCTTTCGGGATGGAAACGGAAGTTCCCCCTTTACGATCCCTTTTGCGGTTCCGGTACCATAGCCCTTGAAGCGGCTCTGTACGCGTGGGACGCCGCTCCCGGCCTGGGCCGGAGTTTTGCCCTTTCCCGGTTAGCCATCGCGGATTCACGTATAGAACAAGAGGTTCGACAGAAACTGCAGGCCCAGGTAGACTTTAATCGGACCATTCGAATTTACGGAAGCGATACGGACGGACGGGCGGTCTCCATCGCCCAATCTAACGCCCGCCGGGCTTACGAAATCGCCACCGGGACACCGCCTATACGGGGTATTCGCTCCGATCGGCCGGAAGAATACACCGGTACCAGGGGTGTTTCGGTCCCCCTCCCCCGCTTTAGGGTTCAAAGGATGGAGGAAGCGCGGCCCAGCGAAGCGGAGGGCTTTATCATCACGAACCCGCCCTACGGTCAGCGCTTGGGAAGCCTGGAGGATGCCGAAAAGACCTACCAGGCCATGGGGCGCCTGGCAGAACACTTTTCCGGTTGGAAACTAGTAGTAATCACCGATCACCCGGGTTTTGAATCCCATTTTGGGTACGCCGCCGACTCCATGCGGGAAATTACCAATGGGGCTATTCGCTCCTATTTATATACCTATGAACGATTAGGGAGTAAAGCCGATGTCCATCGTCGTGGAACACGATAAACGCCGAAAGGAAATCCTAGAAAAAGCCCTGGATGTGTTTATAGAAGAGGGCTTTGAGGACGCGACTTTCCAAAAAATCGCCGATCGATGCGGTATCACTCGAACCACCCTGTACATTTATTTTAAAAACAAACGGGAAATATTTAATTGGAGTATTAAACAGTTGATGGCCCAGGTGGAAGAGGAACTGAAGGCGGTACAGCAGGATAGGAGCCTGGGGTCCAAATACAAACTAAAGCACATACTCAATATGATTATCGATACGCTCCAGGATAACAGAAAGCTCCTTTCGGTGGTTCTTAACTACCTTCTTCACCTTTCCAAAAGCGGGACGGATCCGGACTACCGGGTCCGCAAAAGGACAATCAGGCTTCGGCATCTTATGGCGACCATCGTAATCGACGGGATTCGTTCGGGGGATTTTAAAAACCTCAACATCCGTACCGTGGACGATCTTCTATACGGTCTTATCGAAGCGGCTATTTTTCGTTTGGTGGTTCTCCGTCGAGATTCGGTGGAAGAACTAAAAAAATCCACCGCCCTGGCGGTGGATCAATTAAGCGTCTAATACTGTTGGATCGTCTAAAATAGGTGAATCGATCCTCTTTCAAAAGTCTGTTACTTGTGAAAGAGGCCCTTGCAGTATTTTTACAGTTTCGATATAAATTTTTATATTATAAAGAATAGTAAAAATACTGCATGTACATCAAAGATAGCTCTTTCAAAACTCCCTGGGTTTTGAAAAAGCCTCAATCAAGTACCCGTTTAAAAGGGCTCAAAGCGCTGAACATCGAACCAGTACTGGGTCGTTTCATCCTGGAGCCGTAAAAACTCGTTGTAATGTCCCTCTTCCCACCGGCTTAACATAAGGAAAAATTCCCGCAATTTTTCATTCGGCGCCCCATCGGCGGCGGAACGGTAAAATCCCATGGCCGTGAACTCCAACAGGGTGGCCGTGGAGATAGCCGTAACTAAATGCTGATTTTCCCCCAGACGTTTTAAAAATTGGGGTGTCATTATGTCACTTTTTTGGTCCATGGCGTACACCTCCGAGGTTATGTTGTAATTAGGTAGCTTCCCCTGGAGGGTATCCTTATAATAGGTCAAAAGCCAATTATAGTGCCGCTTCTCCTCTTCCGCCCGTTCCTTAAAAAAGGCAGACACCTCTCCCGTCGCTCGGGTCGCCGCTTCGGTATAGACGGTAACACTGTCTAATTCGCCCTTTAAGCCCTTTTTTAACGCGTCCAATAGCCCCGAATTGTCCATACGCACCTCCTTGGTCCTTGGGGTTCTTTCCAAATCTGAAACTCTTGAAAAAGCTACCCCTAATTTTCTTTTACAGGTACCTCTACCTGGGCGTACCGCACGTGCCTTGTGGTAAGATCATCCCTATTTCCGTAGGAAATAAGGAGCTTGATCGTATTCCCAGAAACGAACTTCCGCGCCCCCAGGGCAATTTCCAAAACCGTGGAACCCCCTGTTTCCTTTACCGCCCCAGCGGTCAAAATATGGGACGAATTGGGTTTATGACTGTGCCCCTTGCCGGTTTGCTCGCTAATAACGGCATTTCCCGAAGCATCGTAACCCAACACCATAAAGGCCCCATCCATTCGCAGGGATCCTAGACCGATGGAAACCCACCCCTTTGTCGGAGCCTCTAGGGCCGCGTACAAGGTGTTTCCATCCCTGGAAAGGGACATACTCAGACTCATCCCCGAGTAGGTAGTCCTTTGGCTATACTCGTTAGCCCCTACCTGTCCATCGGCCACCGGCGCAAGATCGCTCGGTTGAAGCACCTGGGCCCCTACAGCCGCGGCCCATCCGAATACCCCGATTAGAATTAAACCTAAAATCCTACGCATGTACCGATCCTCCTTTTTTACCCCGGCCATTGAGCCGGTATACAAAATAATAAATTAAAGAAAAAAGCATCCACAGGGTTAAAAGAGATATACCCACGCCGTTGGTCCCGAAATCCGAGGAGGAGGCCAACCATACGTGGAATAAAATAATAAGCCCCCCCGCCACCGTCAGGTTATGGAATAAACGGGAACGGGGATAGGTAAGGGCCATTTTTTGGTATGCCCACTCCCGAAGTTTCTGTACCATGCCCCATGTAAGCCAAAATGTTTGGGCCATAAATAATACGGCGAAAACTACAAGGACCGCGAGAAGGAGCCATGCGATCAGCCCAAGCTTTGCTTGAAGGGTGTCCAAAGAAAACCCGTTCATCAATTTTAGGGTCCTATGGGCTAGGGCGAAAAAAAGGATCAAAACGGGCATGGTCCCGTGAAAAGACAAAAGACCTTTTAGGCCAAAAACACGAAGGGCCAGCGGAGGCCGAGCGGCGAGGATAAACTGATTGCAGATCATCACAAAAGCGTAAACACCCAGGATCATCGAAAGGGTGTAGGATAGTTCAGGGGATGAAGAAACGCTTATATAAAAGAACAAGGGAATCCAGGGAATTAGAAAATAAGAAATAATAAAGATTACTTTTTTCATTTCGCCCCCCTGGCAAAGAGTATAATTAAGGCGAAAAGAGAAAGCAAGGAAAAGAGGATCTTTTAAAACCCAGGGAGTTTTGAAAAAGCTACCTTAGACGTACATGGGGCTTACTATATTATTTCCGATACTTGGCGGTTTTTTCTTCGCTTGTACCCATATTTTTGCCGCTCCACAGCTTCATATAAGTGGCCGCCGAAGTAACGCCCTCCGTTAACAATCGTTTATGGAGCCGCCCAGCCAGGCTTAACAGGGTGTCCAGGGGGCCTTCGATAACCGTCTCAAAGGGGCCGACTTGGTACGACAGACCGCTCGCGTCGATATCCTGGATAATCCGATCCACAATGGCGTAAATTTTTTCCTTTTCCCCTATTCCCATGGGAAGGCACTGTATCGCCAGAGCCGAAGGAATACGGCCTACGTCATTTTCAGCGATATCGTTTCCAGCGATATCATTTTTATCGATTTTGTTTCCATCGATGCGGTTTCCGTTTCGGTCCCCACGCTGAATATCCTGGCCCTTTACAGCCCCATTCGTAGTCATAAAATCTCCTTCTTAGGGTTTTCACCCTAATTCAAACGTGAATACCTTAAAATGTATAAGAGCAATCCACAAAAAAGCCGCCGTTAGGACTATCAGAACGACGTAAACCGTGTCGGTCCTTTTCCATGGGACGGGAACGATAAAACTCCGCTTCTCGCAGGTATCCAAACCCCGGGCGGCCATGGAAAGGCTAAGCCGTTCCCCGTGGAGAATTACCCCCGAAAGCAGGGTTACCGGCAAACGGGAAGGGGGGATTTTTTTGCTCTTCTTCCCGGCACTGCGGATATCCTGGGCCTTTTGAATCAGTTCGATGTCCCGACGAATCAAAGGTATGGTATTCCACCCGGCAAAAAGCGCGTAGCCGATGCGGTAGGGAAGTTTCCAATTTTGAATCAGAGCCCGAATAACATCGTAGGGGTCTACCATGGCAATATAGGCGGTGGAAAGACTAATCAAAGAAAAACTCCGCAAAAACACGGCGGTGCCCCGGGCCAAGCCGTTGACCCCCTGGGCGGGAAACAGGAGGTTCATAAAGAAAAGACTAAAGGAAACCGAAGAAAGGGGCAGGAGGATTTTTAGGAATTTCCCCACACGAAGCTTCCCCACCGCGACGACGTTCGCCAGGCCTACAACGAAAAAGAGAAGCGGCGTATAGGGATCGATGGCCAAAAGAACCGGAATCATCAAACTAATTTGGGCGAGCAGGAGGGCCAGGGGATTGGGATCGTGGGACCTCATGGATAAGCCTCCACGATTTTGGTGGACTGCGAATTTCTCGCCGGGAGCGGAAAGTCAAAAAGACGACCCTGGGTTAACCGCAGGATTCGGCACGGGAGGGCCCGCAAAAAGGGGGTATCGTGGCTTACGATCAACAGGGTCCTTCGATCTTCTAACAGCGGGATCATAAGGTCCGCCAAGTCCTTCCGGGATTCCTGGTCTAGACCGTAGGTGGGTTCATCCATCACGATAAGGTCCCGGTCCATGGCCAAGGCAATACAAAGGGTAAGTCGGCGCTTTTCCCCTTCGCTCAGCTTCCATGGATTTCTGGTCAACAGATGGTCCAAGCGAAAACGACGGGCCAAAGAAAGACCCTCCGGACCCGCGGAATCCAATTCCCCTTGAACCGTATCGGAGACGAACAGATGTTCCGGATTTTGACTAACGTACGCTACATACTGGTAGTACCGCTGGGGTTTTAATAAAGCTATATCTTTTCCTTGAATATAAATAGTATTTTTATCATTCTTTAAAAGACCGATTATCTTTTTCAAAAGCGTCGTCTTGCCGCTCCCGCTGGAACCCTGGATCGCTAGGATCTCCCCCTTGGTTAGGGTGAAATTGATATCCCTAAGGATATAGTCTTCCGTCTCCGGGTACCGATGATGCAGGTCCTGAACACGTAAAAGAGGCGGTCCTGGGGTTTGGGCCCCCGGGTCCGGAGTGCGGGCCCCCGGTTCCGGGGTTTGGGCCCCCAGCTCTGGAGTGTGGGCCTCCAGCTCCGGAGCTTGTTTGCCTAAAAAATCACCACCGGACCCGTTCAAAAACGAAAGCCCCGGCCAGAGAACCGGGGGTGCGGTTTGAACTTCCAAAACGCCCTTGGCAAGACGGTACCACTGGGTACAGAAGGGGGCCGCCAATTCAAAACGGTGTTCCACCAAAACCACCGCCGTGGACGCCGGCAGTTTTTCCAAATCCTCAAAGAACTGCCGGGCCCGATCTTCGTCTAAATACGAGGTTGGCTCGTCTAGAAAAAGAATGTCCGGCTCCTGAACCAACGCGGTGGCCAGGGAAATCCGCTGGCATTCTCCCCCCGAAAGGCTCAGGGGAAGCCGAGCTTTTAGGGGTTCCAGTTGAAACCCCTTTAGCTGGGCTTGAACCTTCCGTCGAATCAAGTCTGGATCCATCCCCTGATTTTCCAAGGGAAATGCGATTTCCTCTTCCACCGTAGGGGTAATGATCTGGGCCTCCGGATTTTGTAGGACCACCCCCTTGCGGGTGTACAAAAGCTCCCTGACCCCCGAAAGCTCTCCGCCCACATATTCCGGCGCCAACGCGGCCATAATCGCCAAAAGGGTAGATTTACCGGACCCCGAATCCCCGTACAGAAGGATCCGATCGCCCGCATGGACCTCCACGTTGATGTTGGAAAGAACCGCCTTTTTGGTTCCCCTGAATCGGAACGAAAGGTCCTTAAGCCGTAGAAGCGTCATTTAGGCCAGATCGTCACCGCTCAGAAGGTTCGACGCCACCCCTGTGCGAATTATACCCCGGCCTATGGCGTAGGCTAAAATACCAGCCCAGAATATTCCCCCGACGCTCACCGAAACGATCTGGATCGGCCAGACCCACGCTTGCAGGGTCCAATATTGGCTATAGAAAAAATCCAGAGCGTAGGAGAACAACGACGAAACCAGGGCGGCGAGGATCATGGTCGACCGATTCCATTTTTTGTACCCCGTGACTGCGAACACCAACTCCACCCCCAGCCCCTGCACCAGGCCCCAAATGGCGGCGGTAATACCCCACTGGGTGATAAACCCCTCCAGGATCGCTGCTATCAGCTCTCCGGCTAAGGCGGCTCCGGGCCGGCGGATTAAAAAGGCCACCAGCGTGCCCCCCACAAACCAAACCCCCGCCAAAAGATAGTCCAATCCGATGGCGGACAGGGGTTTAGCCAGGGCGGACACGAGGGTCCAGGCCCAAAACAGTACACCGATGGCGATAGAAAGCACCACCAGGACCACGATTTCGTTCAACTTCCAGGAAAAGAGAGAATTTTTCCCAGCCATACGAAACTCCTTAGAGAAAAAAATGGCTGTGGGGGAATAATGATGAGACTCGGTCAGGATCCCTGCGCTGGCATTACCCAGATCAGGTTCTACGGGTATAATCTCAGGCCCCTAGGACCACCCCACGACAAAGTAATGGTAAAACTTTCCCCCCGCGCCTGTCAATAGGCCATGCCGGTCAATAGGCCATGCCGGTCAATAGGCCGCGCCTTTCTAAAGGCAGACGGGGGGGAAAAACGCGGGGTTTCCCTAAGCGAATCTTAAGCGAGCTTAAGGGAGGTCACGAAATCCGCGAAATCCACCTCGTTGGCCCCCAACCCGTGTCGATACACAAAATCGGTGGCCATTTTAGTCGCCACAATAGCCCGAAGGTACGAATCGGGGACCCGGTTCAATATGGTTTCTAAACCCAATAGGTTTAGCAGGGCCGGGGGAGTATACTCTTTCAGAATTTTCTCCCGGATGATGGGATCGCCGGCCAATTTAGAATCCCGAATCGAATCGGTAATTTGATTTATTTTTCCGCTTAAAGCGTTGGACAACAGGGTCAGCGGAACGCCGGTGGCCCCGTGTTCCCGCCAGAGGATCTCGAACTCCGAACGGGCGTTGGATCGGATCATTTTGATAATCTCTTCCACGTAGGTGGTTCTAAAGAGAGGTAAGGCACCCCCTTCCTGGGCCCGAATATGGGTGTTAAACTCCTCGTCGCTCATGGCCAAGGACGCGAAAACCTCGAAGGAAGATGATGTGACCCCTCCCTTATTGGTCGAGGCATCCTTTAGGATAACAATACCCTGTTCTTCCAGGCGTAGGCGGGCCTCCTCGGTGATAAAGAGGTTCGCCCCCTCGACAATGTACCGGAACTTCGCCTGAAATCGGTCATCGAAAACCTGCCGCCAGTTTCCAATATTGATCGCCCCCGGTCGTCCGCCGCAGGGAACAAACAGGTCCGCCACGGCGTATTTGCTTAGATGGAAGGTGTTCCGGAAATCTTCCCCGTTAACGACGACCTCACCGTCCGGAAGCTTATGGTCTTTGTCGTTTATAGAAACAAAGAATCCCTGTTTGGAAAGTAATTTCCGGTCGAATTCTTGAACCATGACCCGCTTTTTAGCAAGCCGGATCAGTTCTTTCCGATTCAAACCCAAGGGATCGTACAAAACCCCGCTTCCATCGATAATGATAATCGTTTTATCCTTGGAAACGAGGATTTCGTTGCTTCCCAGGTCCCCATCGGGCCCGCCGGTTTGAATTTTAGTGATCTCCTCTTCCTTTTTTCCAACCTTTTCCAGAAGACCCAACACGTATTCATGGATACCGATGGTGGTCATCCCATAAAGATCGTGGGGGATGCCCCCCAATTCGGGGGCCTTCCCCGTGCTAAAGGATTTCCAGAACGGGTAGCCCCGTCGTTGGGCGTGCAAAGCCGCCCAATCCATAAGAGGAGCGCTTCCCTCGTCAGGCCCAAGGAACAATAGTTCCCTCACCTTCGGTTTTCCCGCTTCGTCCACGTCCACCAGCAGGTCCAGCAGACCGTCCACGTAATCTTTAAACGCCCGGTCTGCGGCGTTTTGGCTTGCCAGGTTCAACAGGATCGTCCCTTTAGCGCCCCCTTCGGGGATATCCTTGTTTTTTTTCTGCTGGGTCATGGCCAGGTTGTAATTTTCCGTAAAGATGGTATCCACGTTATGGGAATAGATGTCCAAGGACCGGGATCGGACGATGCGAATTCCCCCCCGGGCGATATCCCGGAAACGCATGTGAAAACCGATAAAATCGTGGCCCGCTAAAAAGAAAAGGCCAAAGGGTTTTTCGGGGAAATCCACGGGGCTGACGATAGAAGGGTCCAATTTAAAGGCCATACAGGTTTTTTCTTTTTTAAAAAAATTGGTCCTTCGCACGGTTTTATTGAAAACCAAGAAATATTCCAAAATACTTCTATCTTTTGCCGAGGGAACCTCCCGCTCTATCATTTGATGAATTTTTTGCTCCGACTGCTGACATTCCTCGTCATTTTTTTCTAGAAAGCGCAGTTGGAAATGGTTAAACAGCTGTTCCACCACGGCGGTTTGGTGGATTACCGTGGAAGCGATCCGGTAGGTAGAGTAGGTATCCTTGATAAGGTGCAGTTTAAGGTTATCCACGATGCCTCGAGCTTCCGGTTGATCCTTGAGGGCCCTCTGCAGGGTCTGGTATTCCTCCGAAAGTAGCGAGAGAAACTGATGGGTAAAAGCTGCCGCGCTGATGGCGTATATAGTGGTTTGGGGACCAAAGATACCCTGATAAAACAAGTCCGTTATCGTATTTTCGGGAAGCATCAGGGCTACGTTCAAATCGGTGGTTAAATCCGCGATAACCCTATCGGAAACCCGGGGAAGGTACAGGCTAGTAAAGAGCTTTTCATCCCCAAAGGGTTCCACGTACTTTCGCCGGATAGGGAGCTGGTATTTGCTTAACAGATGGGCCAGGGTGGGAAGGATCCTCCGATGGGCCAGACCCTTAAGACCTATCATAATTCGGGTCTCGTCGGTTTCTTTTTTGTAGGTCACCGAAACCAGGGGGGTTTCCATATCATTGAGCTGGGCCCACGCTTTTTTATAGCGGCTTATCGTTTCGCTTACCGCGCGGGAAAGGAAAAAAGTGCTCGCTGAGTTTTCGAAAGTCCTTGGCTCTCCGACCGTATAGGGGGGGAACTCGGGTTTCGTGATAATATAGAAACGAAGGGGAACCTTGCTCTGCGTTCCCCCCTTGGTGATATAACTTTCCAAATGGGAGTTGGGATAACGAGCGTCAATCCGCTCTTCCACCTCTAGAACCTTTTCCGGTTCATCCTCCACAATGTATACACCCTTACCCTCCTGTTCCCCTAAAAGCTGTATTCCCGTACCGTTGCCGTAGGTCGCGATTACTTCGGAAGCCTTAAAGGACAAAAGATGCCGGGCAATATCCGCGGCCCCGGTGGTTTTAAAATAATAATCGTCAATCCCAAGATCGATGATAAAACGCTTCATCTCTTCTCGGGTTTTTTCCGCGGTCATATACCCCGTATTTAGGATATATTCCTCGATCTGAACCAGTTGTTCTAAAGAAAGAACGCTGTGGGCCGCGATGTCGTTAAGACTGTTGATCATAAAACGCTCCTATAGGCGCTGTAGCTTGTCCGGAGCCGCACCTCTGTTTTCATACCGTTATAATATGCCGGTCTTTCTTGGCTGTAAAGAAAAATCCACTGTGAAAAATCCGTTTGCCCTTTCATCTATATATTACTATATTAGTCATATAATACATTCCATAGGAGGATCGTATGGTAAAAATAGCGGTTATTATTGGCAGTACTCGACCCGGCAGAAACGGAGAGCAGGTGGCCCGCTGGGTACTGGAAAACGCGCAAAAACGTTCGGATGCCCAGTTTGAGCTGGTGGATATAAAGGACTACAACCTCCCCCTCCTGGACGAACCGGCTCCCCCATCGTTCCATCAATATACCCAGGGTCACACCAAAAAATGGGCGGAAAAGATAGCCCAATTCGACGGCTTCATTTTTGTGACCCCCGAGTACAACCACGCCACGTCCGGAGCCTTAAAAAACGCCCTGGATTACCTGTACGCGGAATGGAACAACAAAGCCGCCGGAATGGTAGCCTACGGTTCCGTAGGCGGAGCCCGGGCGGTAGAAAACCTTCGCTTGATTTTAGGGGAACTACAGATAGCCGACGTACGGACCGCAGTCCATCTATCCCTTTTTACGGATTTTGAAAATTTCAGCGTTTTCAAACCCGCTCCGGTCCAAGCGGAAACCCTAAAAACCCTTTTAGATCAACTGGTCTCCTGGTCCACCGCCCTTAAAACGGTCCGATCGTAATAATTAGCCCCTCGAAAAACACCAAAGGGCCATAGGTCTAAAGGTTTTTCGAGGGGTTTTCACGGCTGGTTAAATTTTTAATCGTAAAAAGCTCTTTCATCGGATTTCGTGAATCGATTGGATACTTTGAAATAATTCAGGGAATCCAGTGGCTTCAATCGCCTGACGGACCAGTTCATTGGGATTAAGGATATATAGTTTCCGGTTCCGTTCCCCGCTTACGTTGATCGCGTCCATAAGGATCCCTAAACCGGAGGACGAAAGCCGCGATACCCGGGACATATCTAAAACCACGTTGGTCTTTTCGATAAGGTTATACAGCCTTTGTTGAAAGTCCTTATAGGTGTATGAATTAATCGTTCCGATCAATTCTAGAATCGTGTAATCTTCCGAAATCCGCTCGGTTATATTTAAATGGTCCATGGGAGCTCCTTATCTTTTCAAAAACATATCTCTATAAAAATCTTTCCCTATAAAAACTTAATTGAAAGAATAGAAATATCGTCGTACAGTTCCTGGGAAACAAAATCCACCACATCCTGTTGAAGGAATTGGGCAATCCGAGCCGCCGACACGCTTCGATTTTCCAGCAAGCTTTTTTGGATCCGTTCTTTGCCAAATTTAACACCCCGTAGGGATTCGGCGTCCGTAAGGCCGTCAGTGGTAGCCAGCAAAATATCACCCGACCGGAAGCCAAGTTTTCTCACGTTCATATAGGGGCTTATATCTTTAACAAAACCTAACACCCGGGGATTCCCCTGAATTTCAAATGGGTTGTTATAAGCTACGGAGAGCAGATACATTACCGGGATGCCACAGTTAACGTAATAGAGCGTTCTATCCTTAAAATTGAACAGGCCGATCAATCCGGAAAAGTAGGTCCCCCGGGGAAGGTACTCCCGGACAAAATGGTTGATTTTAATAATCAGGGCCTTAAAATCTTTGGTTTCCTTTACAAAGGTCCGTATCATGGACT
Source organism: uncultured Treponema sp. (assembly GCA_964425215.1). GTDB lineage: Bacteria > Spirochaetota > Spirochaetia > Treponematales > Breznakiellaceae > CAYRLW01. Next base: position 34,344 of record CAYRLW010000012.1, on the reverse strand, counting down.
TTAAAATTATCATGGACATACTCGCGTTAAGGCCCCGGCCCGAAACATCGCCCATGACAACCATGTATCTATCGGCAGATAGTCGAATAAAATCGATAAAGTCTCCGCCCAGCTTTCGAGCCGATCGGGTGATAAACGCGATATCCGCGTTAGGATGGGTAACCTGATCGATGTTTTTCTGCAAAGACGCGATAATCTGTTCAGAAAATTCAATTTCCCGATCCACAGTGGTAACCAGGGATTCCTGGGCTATATTTTTTAAATAGTAAAGGGTGACAAAAAGCTTCCCATAGACCCGCATAAGGGCGTCAAAATCATAATCCACATAATCTCTGCCGCTTACTTTTGAACCTAAAAGCAGAAGTCCCATCACATCCCTACCCGTTCGGAGCAAAATAAGCGCGTCGGAGGAAAATCGATCCATCAGATTTAGGAGTTCCGCTTTAACCGTATGGTAGTTATAATTGGTCACGATTTCAGTTTTAAGGATTATAGAAATATCGTTATTGAGTAAGAGATCGATAAAGGGTGTTTTAACGGGAATACTGCCTTCAAAGGGAACCGCTTCCTTTGAAATTGACTTTACTAGCCCTAGTTGTCCCTGATCATCCTCAATAAAAAGGTGTACCGAAGAACATCCAATAGCATGCTCCAGTATATGGGCCAAATCATCGATAACCCTATCCCGGCCTTGGGCATAATCGATACGGCTAAGGTCCAATTCCAACTTTTCCGCGTAGGCCCGATGCCCTTGAAAGAGGGTTTTAAACCGGGACCGTAACAGGGAACTTAAGGCATGGGCCACCACATATACCCCAATTCCCCAAGGCACAAGCAGGATCCACCCGATACCCGCCGAAAGTAAAAACCCCAGGGCATAGAAAATACCGGTTATTCCGCCCACCACAAGGAGATACAGGGTAAAGGAAACCACCGACCGACCAACGCCCGCGATATCGACAACGCGGGTAAGGGTTACTCCATAGCTTAAGAACACAGCCATAAGCACCGCACCAAGGGTCATTAGGGGATACACTTGGGGGATATCTAAAAAATTCGGTAAAAGAATGCCTAACGCAAAGATTATGGAGTAACCCAAAAAAATCGAAACGGTAATAATGACCGTTTGTAATTTGAATATTCTGCTGGAAAGAGAAAAATAGCGAACCAGTAGGATGATCGCGGAAATCAAACCCAGGGCAAAGCCCCCTACGGTCAGGGGAAAATAGAGGGGACCGTGGGAAAAACGGATAATTCCCCCATCGAAGGATAGGGTTCCTACATAATTATCGCTAAAAAGAACAAGTACCGAAAAAAGTATCCAAACAATTACGAATAGATTCCGCAAAAGTCCCTTGGAATTCTTATAAGGGAACGTTAACGCCAAAAGAAATACTATTACATGGCTACCCAAAGCCATAACCGCGGTCAGTTTTATAAAAAATCCAGCGATTCCTTGGGATGGAGTACCGATAGCCGAAAATGCAACCCCAATACCCAGGGCCCCCAACGCTACGGCCAGGCAATAATAGAAAATCAAATCGGTGAAATTGGATTCATTTCTTCGGAGAAGAAGATAAAAACCATAGAAAGCAAGGAAGAAAAAGATACCGTAATTTATTATCGTAAAGATCATAGCTTTACCCCCGGACCTTCGCGACCAATACGGTTATATCGTCCCGCACTTTGGAGGTCCCCGCGAAGCGTTGGATAAATTCCGCCAAACGATCCACAAAATCCTGTGCCGACCGAACCGATTCTTCCAAAATAAAATCGCCCCACTCTTCCGTATCCCCTAACATAATCCCCTTTTCGTTGGAAACCTCCGAAACACCGTCGGAGGCCATTAAAAGCACATCCCCGTTAAAAATAGGAACCTTCCTAACCTCCACAGTATCCAAATCCAAAATACCAATGATGCCGCAATTCGATGCGAGCCTTCTAATTTGCCTTCCAGCCCCAGTTTCGGAAATAATCAAAGGATCGGCCATAGAAGCGTTCACGTAGGAAAGACTCATTTTTTCGGTATCCAACAGACCGACAAAGAGGACCGTATACTTATCCTCCAATTTCATCCCCTTAATCGCCTCGTCCACCGTCCGGACAAGAACCACCAGGTCATCCTTTTTTTCCATGACCCGAATGGTGTTCACCACGATCCCCATTATCAACGCCGCAGGAAGCCCCTTACCCGAAACGTCGCCAAGAACGAGCAGGGTTCGATGTTCATCCAGAGGAAGCACATCGTAATAATCTCCAGAAACATTCACCAGGGGCTTAAAATAGGAGGCCAACTCGACCCCCCGAGGAGAAGGAAGCTCTTTAAGGAGAAAAGACTGCTGAGTTTCCGCGACCATGGACCATTCTTTTGAAACCGCCGCGATGGCGTTCATTTTTTCTACCGTTTCGTTACGCTTTAAGAAGTTGCCGTATTCATTGTACAGTTGGGGGAAAATTTCCTCATCAATGTTATGGATAAACCGTGTAAACACGTAACAATGAAAGGGCCCAGACACGACAAAGAACCCCCGGGCTTTTCTACGATCCGAAATCAGATCCAAATTATCGTCAAAATAATAAAAACCGTCTTTCCAACCATCGTAATGCCGAATAATTTCTTGAATCCGTGCCGAGTCCATCCCCAGGCTCGTAGAACTGTTATAGATCACCCGCCGTTTTGGCATATCTAAAAAAACAACCGTACTATCGATTTTTTGTTCCAGGCTTTCCCGTAACGCCGTAATAAAGTCGCTAATAGTAAAACTGAATCTTATTTTATTTACAAAATCTCCTAAAAACCTGCTATCACCGCGAATAAAAAAATATTTTTGTAAAAAAAACTCTATTTTTTGTCTAAAAAAATCAAAAAAAAGACGAAGCGCTATAAAAAAGCTCCCGGCAATAAAGAAAATCCCCCAGAATGTTAATTTCAAGCTTAATAAATACAAAAAAAGCGAAAAAACCAACGCCGATACAATAAAAAGAAGGCCGCCAAGAAGCGCATTCGTCCTGCTGTACATAGAACCACCTGGACTAGTTATACCCCTCTTTTGAAAATATTGTCAATTTTAAGTTTTTAACACCATGAACCATCGATGGGGGAGCACCATGGACCCCCATACGGTACGCGGAGCGTACCGCCGCGAAAGCCTTGGCGCTACGGCACCGCCGCGGCTCCCCCCACGCGCGCGCATCCTCACCCGTACAACCTCCTTCTCAGCGCGGTCTCGAAGAGCCCGCGCCGCTACCCCAGTTCCATCGGGTTCGGCGTGCGCGCGCTCCCCCCACTCCGAGCAAGCGCGGACCCTCGCGTTTCTCGCGATAACGGGAAAGGGTAATAGCAATATGAACTTGACATCATATTTCTTCTGTGTCATATTTTTTATATGTGGGACGTCGACGCCACCGAAGAATACCTTGATTGGTTCTGTGAGCAAGACCCAGATGCCCAGGGAGCGCTTCTCTGTGCTGTATATTCCGATGAAACCAGCCAAGAGATATTGTTAATAATTGTGGACGGGAAAAAGAGTTTATTTTCCGGTCAAGCAACCGCATCATCAAAGAGCTCCCCGTTAACGAATTTCTTACCCTCCACAACGAGAGGAAGTACTTTGAAACCGACTATGCCCTTCCTGATCAGGTATTTCACCAGTTCCGGGTTGCCTGACGACATGGCGCGGTACAGGAGCAGCCTGGAGGTAAAACCAGGCATGTATTTAAGTTGCTCGGCTGATAAATGTTTTTCCACGCCGGCGATATCGCCGCGGGAAGCGGATGTGATTAGGTCTTCGGTGGACATTTTTACTCCTTTTTAATTTACGATTTACGGTTTACGATTAATTACAAGGACAAGACAACTACCGGTGCTATTAACTGTAAATTGTAAACCGTAAACTCAACACGACCTTCCTAAATATGCCATATTCGACTTTACGGTCGTAATCACGCCTTCCCTGATGTGCAGGCAAATTTCTTCATGCGCTATAACGGTCTCCCTGGGCATGCCTTTCTGGCCCCTGCGGACGCCCATAGCCTTATACTCAAATCCCTCTACCAACGCCTGATGGATTCTCCCTATGACCTCAGGTACGGTCCTGCATAAGGAGCGTTCCAGCATGCGTTCAAAAGCGTGGGACGATAGGGTAAGGTTTTTACCCCTGAAACTGAAGCGGTTGCGGCGAAAAACATGTGAACAGTGAACGGTGGACGGTGAACTGTCAAAAACCGGCTACTGACTGCTAACTGATTCGGACATGGAGCACCTCCAATAGGATAATTCCCCTCCTATAGAGGTATATGCAAGTTGAATGCCATGGGAATAGGCTTATAAAATAAGGGGGTTTGGGGGATTTCACCAGCAAGGCTTCAAAAAATCATTCAAAAATTGATACTTTACTGTCAATTTCCCGCAACAAAAACCTTTGTATCTTCTATCATCTTATCAATAATAGTTTTGTCTCCATCGTTAATTATTATTGAATCCAGATGCTGGTATAACCATAATCCAGATTCGCGTATTTTGGAAACAGGTGACCAATTCCCTAGCCATTCTTTACTGGCATTGCAGTCCCTGCATTTTGCAACAGTACCAATCAGTCTGCTTTCCATACCACCGCTGCCCATCCGCTCTTTTTCACCGGGAAACAAAATAAACCTGAATTTCATGTTATTCCTTATATATTCCGTTATTTTACCCTCAATTGCGACTTCCTTTAATAAATCCCTCATGTAATTCTTTTCTTCCCTATTTTTCTTAGTTGTAAAATCTTCATTCCAGACATTAAGATATGAATCGCCTGCTTTATTCAGAATAGCCCTTCCTATATTCTTTCTAAATATGCTTCTATCGGATATCTTTGATTGGCCGGAAGAAAAATCCAGTTTTTTATCACAGCTCCAGTAGTGTTCGGATATCCTGGACGAAAAATTTCCATCTTTATGGGTTCCAATTCTTACAATTCTCTTTTTTTCAGCAGTATGATTGCAATTCTCACCATTTTCATAAAAAAAATATATACCATTTTTTGGCATTTTAGAGAGATCAATCGGATGACCGAACAAAGGCAAATTCGAAAGCTGATTATGCAACCATTCGCATTCTTTCATTTTTTTAACCTCCCGACAAACTCCGATACAGCCGTATATTGCCAATTAGTATAACTATAAGGGCTTTTTTCATAAATAAAACCTTGGCACTTATCCGGTGTATTCGTGCCGTGGTGAATAATTTTATTACAATTTAAATTGGCAATTAGGCTGTATAAGAATTTCAAATATGCCGCCCCACAGAAAACATGTATGTCCTCGGTATTGTTCTTACTGATCTGGTTGAAATCTTTAAAATGCATACTGTTTAGTTTCCTTACTTTGTATTTTTCAGGTATAGAAGAAAATGTTATATCATAATATGGTAGCATGAAATCCCCCCTAATCAACCCCCAGCCCGCAGACAGTATATAAAAATCAAAGCCAAGCGATTTGGATTTTTCCGAAATCTCCGCATATGGACCACTACTATAAAGATTTGAAGCTGTATAAAAATATTCTTTCTTAGTATCTGTCAGATTAACATTTAATACTTCTTCCCTGTATGTTTTACCCGAGAGTGAATAATCATCCGGCGTTTTATATGTGACACCTGTGTTCTGGGGCGCAAAATCCGGGCGCGCAACAAATATAACAGGCCGACCGTTTTCAACATATAAGCGTTCTTTCCTTTTTGAACCAGCACATTGTAAAATTACAATCATTTCAACCTCCTATTATATTCAGAATTCACACATTTAACGGCTTACAGATTTTGCAATTATTTGGCTTTACTCCTCTAACCAAAAGACTTGCATTGATTAATGTTTTAGAATCATAATCAACCCACTAATAATATTTCACCGTCATCAATGGGGTTGCGCTCATGTTATTGGGTGGTAAGCAAGAGCCGCCGTATCTGTGAAGCATATATGCTTTATGATCTGACTTATTACTATTCTGTGGCAGATTCAACACCCATGCTCTTTTTTCATTTTCATCCCACCACCTCTGTAATCCTTCATCGTCATTCTCAAACTTTATCATTTTAACTCCTGTCCCGCAAATTATTAACTGTTTTTCCTGCCTTTTGCGCTGTCAAAACCCATCTCATTCCTGTACTTCGTCACTGTCCTCAGTTTTACTGGTATGCCATCCTTGTTCAGCATGTCAACCTCATCCTGGTCCTCCAGCGGGTTGTTTTTATCCTCTGCCTCGTATATCTGTCTCATCCTCTGCTTTATCTCCCCTTCCGACATCCTGCCGTGCTTTGTGTCTATGCCGCTGTCATCGAAAAGACTGCCGAACGCCACAACATCTCCCCACGGCATCTGCACATATTTTTCAGCGACCGCCTTTGATATCGTGGCAGAGACAACTGGCCTGCCATTGTCGTTAAAAATTTCCTTGGCTACATCCTTCATAAGCAGTGATTTTAACACATCTGAACGGCCAAATATGAAATCTTCCTGTTTTTTTATAACCAACTTAATTATCTTTTTCATTATACTGTATCTTTGGTTTACAGCGTTTTCAAGCATCCTGGCCCTGGCAACTTTGCCTTCCTGTCTGGCTATTTTCGCACTGTTGCTGATGCCCTTGACAAGCTCTATCTTTTCCTCATCAAGTATGATTACCGCGCCGTTGATCAAAACAATACCGTTGTCATGAATTATTATTTCCGGAATGACATAACGTGATGGCGGCATGAAACGCCTGCCGGGGTTGAAGTCCAGCACTTTCCCTGCCTCAAACAGCATTTTAATAATCTTTTCCGTGCTGCATCCGGCTGTTTCTGCCAGTTTGATAAAATCGTCAGATTCAAATATCAGGTCGCGGATCTCTTCAGGCTTTAAGTGCCTGGCATCCAATAAATCCTGCATTTTTTCAGCACAAACAGGTCGTAATGGTCCCTGACCAGTTTATACAGCACCGAATCCTCGTCATACTCGCCGCTGCGCAGAAGCTGAATCATTATCATTTCCTGCGCGCCGCAGGCGCCCACTCCCGCAGGTACCAGCGACTGGATCGCCCTCACAGCTTCATCAAGCGTTTTATTAGGTAACTGATAGGAACTGATAGGAACTGTCATTTCGGGATTTTTGCAGTTTTTAGTCGAAATTCGGCTTTTGCCCCGATCTTCGACTGTTTTTGCACCCCGAACCTCACATCCAATCAGCATTTTTCGGCAAGGCCGACTCTAAGAAGTGTAATTCCAGTCTATTCCCGCCGTCAAGCGCTGGTTTGCGCCAATCTGACAAAGTTCCAAAATATACTTCCCCACGAAGCCGTATAAGCACCGATTTCGAGGTGTTATCTTGTTCCGCATAAAATCCGTTTTTGGGTATTATACCGGCGCCAGTGCCAGCTCAGGAGGTGAGCGAGCGCACATAGTCACCGGCGGCTCTCGTTCTTGTTGTCGTGCCCAGTGAATAATCTTGGTGAGTTCTATTGGATCTTCGATGACGCCGTGCGCGTTAGCGCACACTAAAATCAATTCCACTCGGCAACACCACGTATTCGTGGTGATAATCGCCACAACCGACATTGTCCCGTGACATTTTGGGCAGATGAATGGATCAACTTCGTAGACGTTCTGTAGCAACCTTGCCCAGCTTTGCTTGCGTAACTTGGACCAGGCATCAGTTCCATCGGTGCTTAAGGGCTCCTCTGGGAATGTGGCAGACACCGCAAGGGCCTTGTTCGGGTGCGCTTTCTGCCAGCTTTCCGGTGCTAGCCGATAAATACCAGGGCGATCTTGCCACTGTTTGCGGACTTTTCCGGCGTATACGCCATAGCGGCGAACCAGTTGTACTCGCCGAGGTGGTACATGGGCCACAAGCTGGTCGACGAATTCAAAGCCCTTGAAGGTCTCGGACTTGCCTTTGTAGAAGCCCTTTCGGCTTGCTGTCCAAGTTACTATGTCGGAATACGGATCATACTGGATTTTTTCTGCACAGGTAGCCCCGCGAACGACATATTGCCCCAAAGCTTCTCGATCGGCCTTGCTGAACAACCTGGTTTCGCTCTCGATACTAAAGCCGGAATGCTTCCAGTCTTTGAGCCTGTTCACTCGGGCTTGGTCGATCAGCTCTTTCCGCAAAAACAAAGACACTATGGCCGCTTGCCAAACTTTGAGCATCCCCTCGTCTGCTCCGATGGGTAAATATACAAAACGGTCGTGCTTAGAGAACCCACCTTCCAGAAATCGGCAATCACGGTCGCCATTCTCGCATGCCTGTCCTGTGCATCGGCTCCGTAGCCGTGGCGCTGGTCGGCGCCGGCCGCGTGGTGCTCATCGTGGTGCTCGTGGTCATGGTCGCTTCCGGCGAACTGGGCGTGGCCCATCTTTGGCCTGTGTTCCCTGGACACCACCTTGTTGCCTTCCACCGTCAGTACTTCGTACTACTGCGCCCTGCCAAAATGCTGGCTTATGGTAACGCCATCATCGGTAACAAATGCTATCTTCATCGAATACCCCTCGTATAGGTCTAGCCCAGATCAATATGGCTTATGCCAATAATAGCACCAAGCGCCGCGCACAGGAAAGCGCTGCACGCCGCAAGGCGCAGGTCTGGCGGAACGTGCAATGCCAGACTTGCGCGATGGTGCATCAGGCCAGTGTCACACGTACGGTGGTGTCCGCCTTGATATTGTCGGTGACGGGGCAGCGCTCTTCTGTCTCCTTCAGCCACTGAGCCTGCTCTTCCGGGCCGACGCCTTCGAAATCCGCATCGATCTTTACGTCTATTTCCTGGAAGCCGGCACGCTCCTCAAACGAGCATCCAAGGAAGGTACAAGGATTCATTACGCCTTCGATACGAATCTTCATGCCATGCAACTTCAGGCCCTTCTGGCGCGCGATTTCGTGACCGGTCACGTTGAGGCAGCCCGCGAGCGACAGCAACAGCACCTGTACCGGCGATGGACCGGCATCCGTGCCGCCCATCGATGCAGGTTCGTCTATGGTCATCGTGAATTTGCCGGCCCTGAGATTGATTCTGGTGGGATTCTCGCTCTCACCGGTGATGAGTACCTTCATTTCCCTCTTGTCTGTAGCCATTGTGGCCTCCTTATGATCGCCCTTCGTGGGCCGAATCTTGGATTCTATGCCATGTGCCCCGAACCTCGACCGCCTGTTTGAGCGTCGACAGTACGGTACTGTTCCGTTCCGCTATTTTAAGAATTCTGTCTATCTTTTCATCGGGAGCAGACGATTCCAGTTCAATCTGGTACTCGATCGATAGCAAGAGCGGCGGCGCATCCTGTCGCACACCCCTGACCGTCACGTCGAACCGATCGACCGTGACGCCGCTGTTCCGGGCCACCAGGCCGAACGAGCTGGTGATGCACGCTCCCGCGGCCGACAACAGGGTCTCCGCCGGGTTAAAACCCGCGGAAGGATCGCCGCTGGTGGCGCCGAGTCGTAATTCTGCGTCCCGCACCCTGGCCGTGGTTGTTCGTTCTGCCGCTCCCTTGTGGAGCCGTACGACATACTCCTGCGTAGCCATTGAAACTCCATCCTTGATGATCGTCTTCTTCATCCGTATCTATCTGTAAAAGATACGCATAATGTTGCAAAGTTGCAAGGTATGGCATCAATAAACTGATAGGAACTGTCATTTCGGGATTTTTGCAGTTTTTAGTCGAAATTCGGCTTTTGCCCCGATCTTCGACTTTCCAACCATCGTAATGCCGAATAATTTCTTGAATACGTGCCGAGTCCATCCCCAGGCTTGTAGAACTGTTATAGATCACCCGCCGTTTTGGCATATCCAAAAAAACAACCGTACTATCGATTTTTTGTTCCAAATATTTTTTATATGTGGGACGTCGACGCCACCGAAGAATACCTTGATAGGTTCCGTAAGCAAGACCTAGATACCCAGGGTACGCGTCTCTGTGCTGTATATTCCGATGAAACCAGCCAATGATTCCAGCCAAAACCCGCCACCGGTATGGCACTAAAAAGCGTTTGCTGGGGTGGCAGGTTTGGACCGGAATATTCAACGGGGGGACCATCAAAAATCCGGTTCCACAAAAATTAGAGTAACCCCCTTATAATCCACCGATTGGGGTACCTTCCCATCCTTATCGCGGAACTTTTCCATCACCGGCGTACCGACCAACCCGATCTGCTGAACGTGACCAAAATCTTGCACGTCCTCCACCGACTCGATGGCCCCGTGGCTCAGGTCTATTATTTCCACAAACGGAAAGGTGCTTTCTATGGCTTTGAGGGACTTGAATTTTGTTTGCCTAAGACCTAAATACCGGAGGCTGTGGGGGAGTTTCTCACCGTCTAATTTCCCTATGCTCGTATCATCTAAACTCAAATTTCTTAAGTTTTTTAATTTAGAAAAATCTCCTAATTCTTTAATGGGGCAACCATATAACCCTAGAGAGTTTATTTGTTCTAAGTTTTCCAGACTGGAAGTTTCCGATATTTGGCAATTTCCTAAAAAAAGGTATTTAATTTTTTCGCTTATTTTTACATCTCCAATCGTCCAAATTTGTGAATGTTGAATGCATATGTAGTCCAAGTTTTGTAATCTCTCAATTCCTCGTAAAGATTTTAGAAAAGATCCCTTTTCTAATATGTTTATTTCAGTGATATTTTGTAATTGCTCCAATGGCAACGAGTTTACTACTTGTTCGATATTCTGTGGATATTCTAATGCAATTTTTTTTATTATAAAATCGTTTATAGTTTTTATAGGTTTAGTAAAAACAACTTTTTTTTCCTCAATTTTTTTATCTATTTCACCTTCCATGGTTGGAGATGGTTTGCTTGCTGGGTCCTTTGAACAGCCCGAAAGACACAAGAAAAGTAAAACGATGCTTAACCCTATAGATATACAATGTTTCATAGTATTCCCCTATTTTCGCTTAAAAGTGTAATTAAACCTATTTTTATAGAACATTTCCGGGTCGTAGGTATGATTAATTACATATATATTTTGCCACTTAATCGGCATTTTTGAACTCACTGTAAAATCTCCAAAATCAGCTCCCAGCATGTACGCCAGGGTGCTATGCTGAAACGCGTTTTCACGGGTTAAAAAATCAAAATGAAGATGGGGATCGTAGCCAAAGGAACCGCCGATACTACCTATCTGCTGGGATGGCGAAACGGCAGATCCGGGCGTTAGCTCCGGTTTATCCTTTAAATGCAAATATTCCCCATAGATACCCGTCCCAATAAAATTTTGCTCAAAGGGAAAGCCGTACTCGATCCTTACGCTATTACCGTTAGCCGGCTTATCTATGGACCCTGGATTCCAGTTTACCGAGTCCACCACCCCGGAAAGACCCGCGACCAAGGGATCCCCCAGGGGTCCCCCGGACCTGGAAAGATCAAATCCATAATGGGTCTTGTTATAGAGCAAATAATGGCTATCATCCTTTTCCCCAAACCCGTAGGATATGTAATAATCTTTACTTAGATCCACAAAGCTTCGCATGGAGGAATAAAAGTCCTGTTTGGATCGCAGAAGGTTGCCGTACCGTTCCTGGATCTCCGAATACACGACGCGGCTTTGGGCTTCCGTTCCCAGGTTTTTGCCGTTTTGAGCGGCCAGTTGAGAATCCACGGTGCTGTTGTAGTAGGAGGCGAAAACCTGGCCTAGCAGGGTGTTTCCAAATTGCAGGAGGATCTGTTCCATATCCAGTTCCCGATTACGGTTTAGATCGCTTAGGTTCATTTTTTCCGTGATGGGGAAGGAGCCCCGGGAACCTACGGCGACGTTTTGGGTTCCCACCCAGAACCACTGGTCCGGAGTTCCGGAACTGTGTTTAAGGGCGTTGGCCATTATTTGTCGGGCCTGGTTAATTCTTTGGGTTTCGTTTTCACCGATCCCGAAGATGGCCAACAGACCGCCCTCGACCTGGGAATCCTTTGCTAAACCCATTTGTTTATAGCCCAGGAGGGTACGTCCGTTCTCGTCGACCAAAGACGCCTTACCATCATAAACGAGACGCCCATCGTTGGTCATTTTCCAAAAGTCTTGGGGACCCCCGTTTGCTTGGTACGACCGAGGGTCCGTAAGGCCGCTGATCATTTGGCGGGTAAATTCCCCGTTGCCCTTAAGATCGAAGGACCGAAGAAGACTGCCGTAGGTTGCCAAGGCTTGCTGGTGAGCCAGGGCTTCGTAACGATTTCCCGCTGCGTGGGTTCCCTCGTGGGCTAAAACCGCGGCGAGTTGGGCCGAAACTTCCTTTCCCGGACCTAGAAGGTCCCGGGACAATTCGATTCGGGAAGGATCCGAAGAATTGTATAACCCGTAGGCACCGGTTCCGGTACCGGTGACAGGGCTTCCGTATTGGACCGTCAGGTTCCCATTCCATATTCCCCGGGCCACGTCGATATTCAAGCCGCTGGGGGTATATCCCAGCATATTAACGGCGTTAAGGGTCGATACTTGTTCGTATTGCCCAAAAAGGGAGGAGATTTTTGCCGACGATATGCGCCACGTATCCCCCAGGGCGCCCAAAGAAGCGGGGAGGTTCGAAAGCTGGAGGTCCGCTCCCCCGGTACCCAGGGCCATGCGGGTTCCCTGGGAAGAGACCTGGAGTTCCAGCAAGCCCGAATTGAGGGTCCCGCTGGCGCCGGGGATCCGGAGAGCCAGGGAATTAAGGTTGGCCACATTGACGGTAAAAGTACCCCCCAGGGCGTACTGCAGGGCCTGGTCGGAAAGGTTTCCGGTGAGGGTGTTTAGGTTCCTGATATCATCGGTTCGGAAAACCCGATTGGAAAGGCCGATCGAATTCCCATCCTCCAGGTTAATCAGGCCCAGCCCTCCCGAAATCCCCGTCCCCGCCATGGCGCCCACCGTCCCGATAAGGCCGCCCTTAAAGGAACGGTTAAAATCGCTTTGGGACCAGGAGAAACCCGAGGCATTCCATTGAACGGCGTTGATGGCGCTGGAAAGGGTGGTAGAACCCAGGCCCTGCAGACCCGTTAAAGCGGTTTTGGTAACCACGGAACCCATGCCGGAGGTGCTCCGCAGGGCCAGGTCCGTTAATCCGCCGGTGCCGGAGATGGCGCCCCCAAGGGCGCTGGTGGCCGCGGAAGAGAGGAACCGTTTCCCTAAGTCCACACCTCCCTGGTCCCAAGTTTTATACCCCCCGCTGACGTCCAAAAAGGTAAAAACCGCGTCGTCGCTCATATTAAGAGCCGTATTCAAAGCGATAGCCCCGGCAAAACTGGCGCCCCCCGACAGGGGAGCCGTAGCGATGGCGGCGGCGGTGGCGACAAGGGACACCCCCATATCCGCCACGCCCCGGATGGAGGGAGATTTAAACCAGCTATCCCTATCGTCCCAAAGGGATTTGTCCCACAGGGGTTTGGCGATTTCCGCCATGCCCTTTTGTTCCCGGAGGGACCAGTAGATATAACCGCGGAGAAGACGGCCCAATTCACCGGTTCCCCTATCGGTCCATATATTTTCCATACCATCGTCCACGTTGGGCTTCCCCTTAAGGGTCGGTTCGGACCCCACGTGCTTTCCAAAAAGGCCCTGACCCGAAGTTCCAAACACCGCTTGCCCCTGCTTTTCCACCTCCCCCTGGGCCTGGGCGATAAGGGCAGAGATACCCTGGGCGTTTAGGTTAGCAAGGCGGCTATCCGAAAGGTCCGTATTCAGTTTCCAGGGATTCATAACGTAGGCGATGTACCCTGGAACCGAAGCCCGGGTGGTGATGATGGGGTTGAACACCGTGGAATGGTCCACCACGTCCTTGACGTAGGTCGGTCCGTCCCGACGCCAACGGCCCTGCAGGATAAAGGTCCGGTCCATATTCACCCGAACATCCTCGTTGGCCTGGGCCAGGTTCCTGTTTAGGGTTTGAATCGCCGCGTCCGCCATATCCCGGGCCCGGGAGGCCAGAAGGCGGGTCTGGGACACGGCCAGCTCCTGATTGGATTGGTGAAGCAGAAGGGCCACGGAGGCCTGCGCTTGGGCAGACTGCCAAAGTCCCAAACCATCAAGACCGCTGGCAAGAACAGCGGAAGAAGGGAGTATCGAGGCCTCATCCCGGGATAGGACCGCTAGAGCGCTGTCTAAGCCCATGTGGGAGTCCAACAGTTCCGATAGGGTTTGACGGATAGATACGATGGAAGGATCCAGACTCCCCAGGGGCTGTAGGGTGTCAAAACTTCGGGAAAGGGTCTGTCCGTCCACCCCCACCGCGCTCAGGAGCGCCTCCCCCATGGCGGTATCCGCCGCTTCGGTGGCCCTGGCCACCCAGCTCTCCTTATCCCGCAGGCCCTGAAGATACGAGCGATCCCAGGAATCCGCCGTTTCCGCGTAGGTCCTTTGGTATTGTTTTTTCCAAAAGCCGTACCGTTCCCGCAGGGTATCCAAGGATCGAGCCCAATCCTCCCGGCCCCGGCTTGCCATGATTTGGGAAGCCTCCATCCAGCGCTGTCGCTGATCCTCCAGGTCCCGCTTTTTCAAGTCCCATTCGGCCTGGCGGGCCGCCAGTTCGGCCTGGAATCGGCTCTGGTACACCCGCTTTATCAGGTCCCCATAGTTTTGCGCCAAGCCCAGGGCCTCCTGGTCCGAGGAAGAGGAACCCAGGGCTATCTGGAGCAGGGCCGGGGACAGAGCCCGCTCCAAATCCTCTAAATAAACCCGCTCGGAAGCCGCCGTTTCGCCAAAAGCCCGTTGTCCTGCCGTATTCAGGGTCTGCAAGGTAGCCCTACCCTCCACAAAATCGTCGAAAATCGATCGATACGCCCCCTGGGCTTCCGATTGATCGACTCCCTTGGCTTGGGCCGTCCCCTCGAGGGCCCGGAACAGGGAAGCGGTACGATTTTTGGCCCCTTGGAAAAGTTTTTCCAAAACGGAAACCACCGAAGCGCCGCTCCCGGCGTCGGGAGAAGAAAAGGCAGTCCAGAGGTTTTTCAGTTCACCAATCTCGCCGGTACTTAGGGTTCCCGCCGCGCTGAGAGCCCTTTCCAGATCCTGCCACTGGAAACCTTGCCCCGGGGCGCTCCGCCCTTCCATAGCGGCTATCCGTTCGTTGGACTCCTGGTAACTTTTGAACGAGGAAGCCAGGGCTTCCGTTTGGGACTTTAAATGTGCCGCCCCGGAGGCCAGGGACCGCTGAAGCTCCTCCCACAGGGGCCGGTACGCGTTTTGCACACCCTCTAATTTATGGTACTCAATGTCCGCCCACCATCCGTAAAACCAATTACTCCGGCGGCCATCCTCCCAATTTTTCCAGGAGGTAACCACCGAGTCGACGTTTTGGGTTTCCAAATAGGCGGAGACGTGGGAAAACATATAGAGATCCGAGGAATTACCCCCTTGGCCCGAGAGGGTTAGGGCCACGTAGGTTTCCAAATCGGACCGTTCTTGGGGGCTTAGGCTTTCCCAGGCGGACCGTTGGGCCGTCGAAAGGCCCGGGGGAGTCCAAAAAATGCCAAAGAAGAAGAAGGACTCACCGGGGTTCCTAAAATCATCCATACGACTCCGAAGGGACCGATAATGAACCTCCATGTTGCCCATATCGTTGTAGATATTATCAGCCAGATGATACTCGTTTCTTATCATTGTAAGGGATGGATTACGATCCCGCAATTGGAGCAGTAAAAAATCCCGAGCCAAGCCCCACCGTTTGTACCGTTCCGCGTCAAAACGGTAGGCCGCCATCCGTACACCCCACTGGCTTAAGCTTTGTTCCACCGCGACGCTATCCAAGGGCGAGCCCGGGGTCAGTACGTAGTTGCTGTCGTAGGAAAGTGTAAGGGCCCCGTTGTGCAGGGTCAGGTAGGGGGACCAGGGGGTACTGGCTTCGGTCACATTGCCCTTAAATACCGACAGGGCCGCCGTATAGGTTTGGGCCAATTTTTGATTTTTTTCGTATTCCCGTTCCAGCTCCCCCGCGAGGGTGTTTCTCGCCTTGGCGGTGAGGATTATGTCCCGGTAACTCTCCTGGTAATTTTGATACAAGGTCCGATACTCCGGGTCCTCGTAGGGACGTTCGGCCGTATCGGGGGCGTAGAGGTCCCCCAGAGCTCGGAGGGCTACTTCGGCACGGTCTTTCCGGTCCCGGGTATAGACCACGTCCGCTACCGGGTCCCGGTAAGACAAACGGTCACTGTTATCCTCTCCCTGGGCTTTTAGGTAGGCGCTGGAGGCCCAGGTACGGATGGCGTCTTCCTTTTCGTAGAGGAACCGAGCCTCTTCCATCTGGGCGTACCGTTGTTTCATAATTCCGTAAAGTTCATCGTACCGACCTCCCTGGTAGCCATACTGGTCCGCTTGGGTGGCGTATAACGCCAGGGCCTGCTGGTACGCGGTCCGTTGTTCCGCGATGGATGCGCCGAGCCGTTCAAGGGCCCCCGATAGGGCCGTGTTGTTGGAAACCAGGGCCAGGGCTTCCTCTAGACGTTCGATCTTCCGCTGTTCCGTCCGCTCCTCTTCCAAAAGTCCCTGGAAGTTTTCGGCCTCCCTTCGGTACGCGTCCACCAGGCCTTGGTCCAACGGAAGGGCCCACCGGTCGTCCCACCCCAGGGTTGGATCGTCGATATACCCCTGGATGGCATCCCGTAGGACGTTCCGCTCGGTTCCCTCCTCCCCCTCCCGCCAGAGGGTCAAGGCGGATCGCCATATCCGATTTTGACGTTCGAATCGGAGCAGGGCCTGCTCCGCGCTTGGGGTATTCCGAGCCCGCTCCGCTTCCAGTTTATCCGCGAAGGAAAGGCGATAGCCCAAGTTTTGAATCTCCCGTTCCAGGGTGCGTACGGCCAAAGGATCGTCGGTCAAGGAGTCTCCGCTTCCCTCGGGTAGTGGGAACCCGTCTGCATTTGCAAGAAGGTCGGCCAGGGCCTTGTTTTTCTCGTCCAATTGCCGTCCCAGGCTTTCGGAGGATTCAAAGGATTCGGAAGGAACGGCTACCACAGAATAGGATGCCGCCGCGTAGTCTAAAAGGGCTTCGATCCACGGTTCAGCGACGGAGGAAACCCATGGGGGAGCGTTTCGATTTTCCTCTTCCAGGGCCGAAAGATAATCCGCCAGGGCCCGTTGGGGTCCCTGGGGAGCGGTCATAAAGGGTTGGACCAGGGCCTGCGGGTCCGCGAAAGCCTCTTCGTTCCAGGGAACGGAGTCTGGGGCCTTCAAATCGCTGGAGAGTTGGGTAAGGTACAGAACCCGTCCTTCCAGGGCGCTCCGGCTTTCGTCGGTCCCATCCTGGGCGGCCAGGGCTAATTCCGCCAAGGAAGCTTCCCCCTCGGCCCCCAGGATCAGGGTCCGGAGCGCCTCCCCCGCTTTTTCCACCTCCTGGGCCAGGGATAACGCCCTGGCCCTCTCAAGGTACCGAATGTAGGGAGGATCATCCACCGAATCGATTCGGCCCTGGATCTGGGAAAGGGTATAGGAAGAAGCGGCGATTTCGTTTTTGATAAGATCATCCCTTTGAAGGGCGTAGGATGACATGAGCAGGGCGTACTCCTGGTTCAGGTCCTCCAATCGGGCGGTGGCTTGGTTAAGCTGTTCCTGGGCTTCTTGGACCAGGGCCTGGGTTTGACTCACGGTGCGTCCCTGGGCTATTAGGTTTTGTTGGGTCCCCTGGTACAGTTCCAAGGCCCGGTCGTAGGCTTCCTTCGCCCGTTGCCACCGATCCAGACTTTCCCCATCCGTGATCCGGAGGGCGCTCCGATCCTGGGCGTAGGAATCCACCGCCAGGGCTATGCGGTACCGATGATCCCAGTAGGAAGCCACGGCCTGACTGCGGATAAGTTCTATCTGGTACTCGTCCAGAAACAAATATTCCTTGGATACCGAAGGGTCTAGCACGTCGGCTAACAGTCCCGAACCCACCGCCAGGCCAAAATCGGCGGTCAGGACGTTCCGGGCCTCCAAAGCCCTGGCAGAATACTCCTTGTAGAGGGAACTCCAACGCCGCAGTTCCATCCCCGCCACCAGGCCCTCCGAGTCAAAGGATTCTACCCCGGCGGAACGGAGTTGGGCCGAGAGCTCCGCAGTCAGTCCCTCGTCGGGGGGCTGTCGACTGGCCGAATCCAGGGCCATCCACAGTTCCGTCGGTCCCCTGTTGAGGGCCTCGTAGGCTTTTTTCGCGGCGGACCACAGCTCCTTCAGCCGGCCCTCGATCCACGAATCCAAATTGGGATCGTCGATGGGGGGAAAGGAAGATTGCGGCGGGGCCAACCGGGCACCCCAATACGAAGCGTTTTCCCGGGCCCCCCGCAGTACGGTACCGCAGATTTGGTACATCGATATCCACGCTTGGGCCCGATCCGCGCCACCCTGGGCCCGGAGCTCCGCATCCCGCTGGAACTCGGTTTTTGCCTGCAGTATCGCCCGATCCAGGGTCTCGGAGGCCCTTTGGTACGTCCTTTCCCCCTGGTCAAAGAGGGTTTGAAGACGGGTCTCCCAGGCTTGCCGTTCCTTTTCCAAGGTCCCAAAAGCGTCGTTCCAGGCGGACTCTCCGGTCAGATACGCCTGTCCCGCGTCCCGCTCCCACTCGATCCGCTGGGCTAAAAACCGCTGTTCCGCGTTTTCCCATGCCGCAAGTCCCCGCTGGAATTGGGTTTGATACTCCTCTAACCACTCCTTACCCTGGACAGCCAAATCCCCGGTTCCCCCTTGGGCTTGCTCTATCCGAGTTTGCAGGCTCTCTATGGCCTTTTCGCAGGGCGCGGAAATTTCTTCAATCAGCTCTGCGACCGTCCGTTCTGCGGTTCCCGACTCGCTTTTTCTTCTCTGGCTCCACAGGTCCGCGGTCCTTCGGTCCATAAACAATTTGGCCTCCCGATCAACGAGGGCGGTCAATTCCTTCTCTTGTGAATCCGAGCGGCTTTCCGCGGTTTCCCGCCATAGGGATTCAAAGGCTTCTCTTCTATCCTCCCGCAGGTAAGGCAACAGTTCGGGTAGATGGGCCATATAGCGGGACCGCAGTTCCCCCAGGGCTTCCTTGGCGGTACGTTGGACCTGGGTTTTCCATTCCCGGCTATCCTCCTCCGCCGTTTCCAGCCCACCCTCGTCCGGGCGGATCACCAGGGGGTCCCCCGTGGCGGCGTCGTAGAGTATTTTGCCTGCTTCGTCGGTGTGGTACAGGTATTGGCGGTTGGCCGACGAAATTCCCGCTAGGATCTGATCGTGGGCGCTGGCTAGGGGGTCCGCCATAAAATAATTGGTCAACCACTGGGCAAAACGGCGCTCCAGTTCCGCCTCGGTCCACTGGTCCAGCTGGGCCAGAAGGGATGACCGTTCGTCGGGATCGGCGAACAATTTCAAAGCCAAGACTTCCGTGGATTCCCGAACCTGGGATAGGGAACCCTGGGCCGAGGCCCACCAGAGCCCCGGACTTGTCGCTCGATCGGCCTTACTAAAGGATCGATCAAAGGCGGGCCTGGTAAGATCCCGGAACGCGGTAAAATCCTGGGTCCCCGGCCTTCCCGGGGGAAGCAAAAAAACGATACAGAGAACGACTAAGGCCTGTTTCATGGCAACCTTCCTTAAAAAGGGCCCTTAGGTTCCGCAAAAGCGGAATCGGTTGTAGGTTTCGATAGATAGATCAAACGGGGGAATCGATGGATCAACGCGGGAAGCCAAAGGATAGAAAAAAAGAAGGAAGAGCCCACCCCCAGGATTGTGACCCAAGCGAGGGCCCGGACGATCCGGTCTGAACCGGTTTGGTTAAACACAAAGGGAAGGGCCCCCGCGACGGTGGTAAGAGTGGTGGCGATAAGGAGGGGAAATTGGGAAGCCAGGGCTTCCACCGGATTTTTTCCATAACCGGGGGATCGAAGGACCTCTACCACCAGGACCGCCGCGTTTACCGCCATCCCGCTGACCGCCACAAAGGCGCACAGAACGGTAAAATTCAAGGGCCTTCCCTGGATAGTTAGTAAAATCGCGGGAAGTCCTAGGGAGGGAGGAACCGCCGACAGGATAAGCAGGGGAGCTGAAAGGGATTCCAGGGCCCCCGCGATCACCATAAAACAAAACAGCAGGGCCACCAGGAAGGTTCCCCCCAGAGAAGCGGCCCCATCGGCCTCCTGTATGGCCTGGGGATCGAACTCCACCGCGTAGGAGGGGGGTAATCGGAGTTGGCCTACCAGGGAAAGGACCTCTTCCTTAAGCCGCCGGGGGTCCAGGGGCCTGGTCCGGAGCGTTAGGGATGCCACGGGCCGCCGGTTTTCCCGTCGGATGGTGCCCCCCTCCCGTACGAGCCGCCGATCCATAACCGAAGAAAGGTTTAAGCTCCCCCCGGTCCGGGGATCCGGAAGGGATAGGGAATAGAGGTCCGCCATCGAAGGGTTTTCCGTAGCCAGGCCCTGGATCCGCAGGTCCACCTCGGCGGCTTCGGAAACCCGTTTGTACGCCACGGGACCGTACACGGCCCTTCGGACGAGGCTGGCCACATCGGCGAACCACAGCCCCGAAGCGGCCAACCGTTCCCTCCGGGGGACCAGGAGGAGGCGATCGCCCCCCTCTTTAAAGTTCAAAACCCCATCTAAAACCGACGGAAGACCGGCGCAGAGGGAAGTCAATCGTTCGGCCAGGTTTTTACAGGTCCCCTCATCTTCCCCCGAAACGGTGATAGTCCAAAGCCGTTCTTCGGCCGAGGGTTCGCTGATATACACAAAGGCCCCGCCCAGGGGGATGGAACGAATTTCCTCCCGAAGTTCCGCCGTAATCCCCCCCGCCGGAAGCTGGGCGGGGTCAAAGGAAACGAGGACCGAACCTGCGGACGCTGAGGCCTCCGTTTGGACGTACCGGACCTCTTTACGAGTTTTCAAGACCCGAGCGTACTCCCCCAGGGCCCTATCCACCGCCTCGTTGTGGAGACCCCCTTCGAACTCTACCCGTATAAAGAGGGAATTGGTGGAATAATAACCCTCCACGTCCACCCCTGCCCGGGCCAAAAAAACCAGGGCTCCGAAGGTTATCCCCAGGCCCAAAAGCAGTACCAGATTGGAATGGCGAAGGCCCTGGGCTACGAGGTACCGAAGGGGCGCAAAATCCCCTTCAAAGCGTCGAAGAGGATTCCATGGACACTTCTGTCTCGGAGACTTCTGAGACGTAGACTCCTGTCGCGGAGAATTTTGAAGCGGAGGCCGTTGATAGGATGGGCGGGGCAGAAGAAGCAGGGGTGGGAATAGGATAAGGGAAGCGCAGAGGGCCGTGAGGGTAACCGCCCCCACCGCCCAGGCCATAGACTGGACCTGGGAATCCATCGAAGGTAGGGCCACCAGGGGGACCAGAGCCGCCATGGTGGTAGCCCCTCCGGATAGGAGGATGGGTACCAGGGCTTTTAAGGCTTCCGGACCCTTTTCGGTGGTATCGACCGCCCCCAGGGTGCTGACGGCCAGAATGGATGCGTCCACCGCCGAACCGACCCCGGAAGCCAGACCCGCCAAAAGGGCCGTATCCAGGTGAAACCCCAGGAAAACCAGAAGTCCCGCCGACCAAAGCACCACGCAGGGAACCGAAAGAGCCCCGATGAGGGCGTTTATCGCCGAACCACCCATGCGGCGGATCAAGACCAGGGTTACCAGGGCCACCGCTCCGGTCCCTTGGAAGGCCGAAAGGACCACCGAAACGAAGGCTTTCCATTCTTCCGCCCCC
Source organism: uncultured Treponema sp. (assembly GCA_964425215.1). Taxonomy (GTDB): domain Bacteria; phylum Spirochaetota; class Spirochaetia; order Treponematales; family Breznakiellaceae; genus CAYRLW01. The sequence goes on along the minus strand of CAYRLW010000012.1, from coordinate 12,718 downwards.
CGGTCGGATAATACTTGAAATTCCAGGGGCAGGGCTTGGAATTCGGTGATTTTCTTCCCCAGAATCCGGGAAAGATCCTGGGGTCGGACCGTACCATTCCCGTACACCGAAAGGATCACCGTGGGTTTCCCGTTTAGCCGGGAAAGGGTCTCGCTTTTCCGTTCCCGTTCGGTCACCCGGCCCAGGTCCCCCAGACGCAGAGGCTGGCCCCGGGGAACCTCGAGCCAGGCGGACTTCAGGTCCTCCACCGTGGGGTACCTTCCGTCAAAAAGGATATTCAGCTCCCGATGGCCCTCTTCGATGTACCCCGCCGGAAAAATCCGGTCCGTGGAGCCCAAAGACCGGGCCACCTGGTCCGTACTCAAGCCCCGGGAGGCCAAGAGCCGGTCGTCCAACAGGATCCCTATTTCCCGGATCGTCGTTCCAGCGACTTCTACCTCCGCGACCCCCTCTACCCTCTGTAAAGCCGGTTTGACCGTTTGGTCCAACAGGGTACCCAGGGAAAGGGAAGCCTGTCCGGGAACCTCCGCGACAGACCTGGGGACCACCGCCGCAGTCCAAAGGGGTATCCGGTTTTCTTCGGAACAGACGATCTCGGGCCGCTGAACCGAAGGGGGTAGGGCTTCGTACACCCGCTGTACCGCCACACGGAGGGCCTCGTAGGCGTCCCGTTGGGAAGCTTGAAACCGAACCAAGGTACGAACGCGGCCGGCTTCTATGGTCGTCCGAACTTCCCGAACCCCCGGAAGGGGAAAGATACCATCCTCTAGAGGAATGGCGATGCTTCGTTCCAGTTCCTCCGCCTCCACCCCAAAATGACGCAGGGTTACGGCGTACCATCGATCTTCCCTTCCTATTTTACCCGTTCCCGATCCCTTAACGATGGCAATCACCGACAGGGTTACCAGGGCGATGCTTAAACAAAGGGCCGTGATGGGACGATGAAGGTAGTTTTTTTGAAGTCCCAGGATCCTCATGTATTTTTTTTGATGTCCCGCGATCCTCATGGCGTACCCTTCCTTTTAGCCATCCCCATAAAAAGGACCGGAAGGGCAAAGATGGTGATAAAGGTCGAAGAAACAAGGCCCCCCGCCAAAGCGGCGTACAGGGACCGTTGGGGACTACCGGGGGGAGATAGCAGTACCGGCATAAGGGCAAATAGGGTCGTCCCGCTGGTGACCAGTACCGCCGGAAGCCGCTCCACCGCCCCCCAATAGACAGCCCTGGGAACCGACAAACCCTGGGCGAGCTTTTCTTGAAAATGTTCGTAAAGGACGATCCCGTTGTTCACCGCGACCCCGAACAGAATCACCAAACCGACCGCCGCGGAAGAATCCATCGGAGCGTCCAAGACAGCCAAAAGGGGCCCCGTGCCGGCCAGGGAAAAGGGGATGGCCCATAACAGAAGCAAGGGAAGAAAGGGGGATTCGAATTGGCTAGCCAGGGTGAGGTAAAGAAGCAGGAGGACCAGGCAAAGGGTCTCCACCAGACTTCCCCGGTACCGGTTTAGAATCGATTCGTCCACCCGTTGAAGCCCGGGGATAGAATGGCCAGGATCTAGGGTTTCCGGAACCGTCGGAGCCCCCGGGACAGCCGAAGTCCCCAGATCCAGGAACACCCCATCCTGCCGGTCCAGCCGGTACAGGGCCGTGTCGGCTTCTAATCGGCGAATCTCTGCCACCGAATCCAGGGCTACCACCGTCCCCGAAGGACCGATTACCGATATCCCCTCCAGAGACGGGGACCCGGAAGCGGTCAGACGGAGGTCCACAGGACGGCCGTCGATTTCCAACCGGGGGCCATAAACTCCTTCGGTGGAGGATCGAACCGTTTCGGCTATCCGATCGATAGAAAGTCCCGCCTGGACCAGCCGTTCCCTTTGGGGAAACAGCCTAATTTCCGTCCGCTTTTCCCAGGGCTTTAGGGTGTATTCCATGGGAGGCGCCGCGTTGTTTAATTCCCCCTCTATGAGGGAGACCCGGCGAGCCAACTCTTGCCTATCAGCGGCCGTAATGATAAACGACGAAGTCTTTGAAAGCCCCAAAAGGGCTTCCCCCGGTTCCTGGGGAAGGATAATAGAATACTGGTTAATTTCTTTACCCACCGCAGTCCCGATAGCCCCAATTCTTTTAACAAGATCATGGGGTACTACGTTTTTTGCCAGGTCGCAGTGGAAGGAAAGCCCCTCTTTTCGATAATCCACCCCCACGGTGGTTCCAAAATCCTCCGGTTCGGCCCCCGATCGGCCAAATACGGCCTCCACTCCCGGTACCTGGGCCAGTTGGATCGCCAGGGCTTCTCCCGACTGGGCGACCCGTTCCAGGGGGGTCCCCGATGGAAAGTCAAAGCGGACATCCAGTTCTGAAATAGGGGGTACAACGGTGGAACGGAGGGGCCGTTGGAATAGGAGCAGGGTTCCCCCGATCATCCATAGGATGAGGATACCAAAAAGGGGCGCGGGCCTCCGGAGAAATCCCACGAGGAGCCGCCGGTACCAGCGGTCCACGGAAAGAGCTTTCCGGTGGGGTGAACGCTTGGGGGGTCTGTAGAGAAACAGGTACAGGGAAGGCAGGGCGATTTGGGCGTAAAGCCAACCGGCGGCCACGGAAACGCTCACCGAAAGGGCCAAATCCCCGTAGAGGGCCCCCAGGGGGCCGGGTAAAAAAATGATGGGAACAAAAACGACCAGGGTGGTCACCATACCCCCAAAACTGGAAGAAGCCACCGACAGGGCCCCCGCACCGACTTCCAACGGGGAAGGACGTTCTCCCGTGGATGGATCTTCCGGCGGGGAAGGACGTGCGGAAAACCGAGAAGTGGCTTGGCGTATCGCTTCCAAAACCACTACCGCGGGATCGGAAACCAGGCCTATCCCCAGGGCCAGCCCCCCCAGGGTCATTCCATTGAGGGAGCGGTGGGTTACCGCCAGAACTACCACCACAGCGGCGGCGCTGACGGGTATAGAGAGGGCCGTTAAAAAGGCGGGACGGAGACTCCGGATAAAGAGGAACAGAATAAAAAAAACCGCCGCCACGCCGATCAGGGCGGATCGGGCAAGATCGAACAGGGCCTTTAAAATTCTGGTAGAACCGTCGTAGCGGATTTGAATATCCGCGTCCCGGGAAAAATCCCTTCGGGCATCCAAGACCACCCGCCGAATATCCCTTATCAATCCCACCGGGTCCCGGGCCGGTTGCCGATACACTTCCAGGGCCACCTGTTCCCGGCCGTCGGCTATAAACACGCTGTCCCTCCGAGCCGGTTCCATCCGCAAATTTCCCAAATCCGAGGGCCGCAGAGAAAACCCGGGACCGCTAAAAAATAGGGTTCCCAACTCCCCCAAGGATGCCGGTCGGCCGGCGCTTACGACGGTCAGCTCCCTATCGCCCTCCCGCAGGGTCCCCGCCGGCAGGTCCGCACACTCCTGGGATAGGATACGCCCCACATCCGCTGGGACCAGTCCCCCTCCGGCGGCTCTGGGGCCGTCCATACGGAGCACCGCCTCCTGCCGGCTTCCACCGCACAGCACCACCGCCCCTACCCCCTCTACCTTCCGCAGACGGGAGCGTAGTTCGTATTCCGCCAGGGTTCTGGCAAAGGAGAGTTCCCCGCTGGAAACGGAAATAACCGCAATGGGCCTATCCTCCAAAGGCCGGTTTACCACCAGAGGTTTTTCAGCCCCCTCGGGCAGACGGGGATACACCGCGTCGATGGCCTCCCGTACGGCGGTGGAGGCTTGATCCATATCCGTACCCCAGGCAAAATCCAGAACCACCAGGGATTCCCCTTCCCTGGACACGCTCCGGATCCGCTCCAACGCACGAACCGAACTGACCGCGTCTTCGACCACCATCGTTACCAAGGACCGGATTTCCTCGGCCCCCATCCCCGGATAATCGGTCTTGACGGTTAGCTGGGGAATGCTCAACTCGGGTAGTTCGGAAAGGGAAAGCCGGTTTAGGGAGTAGAAGGCGGCGGTACAGAGGGCGCAGAGCGCCATAATAACCCCCACGGGTCGACGGAGGGCCGTGTATACCCACTGTTGCATATCAGCTCCTACTTGCTTAGGGGCAGTACCGTATCTTCGGTGCTGGTGTTTCCCCCCGTATCCCGCAGTCCCGAACCGATTTTGAACAGGGCGAGCCCCGAACTAGGTTGGTTGGTAAGGGTTCCCCGCACTTGTATTCGGACACAGTCAGCCCAGGAAAGCGGGGGGGCGACCCCGGTAACCGATTCAAAGTCCACAGCCAGGGGGGTAAAGGAGAAGGCTCCGTTGGTCGTTTCCAGGCGAAAGGCGTCGATAAACGAAAAGGGATCCAGGCTTCTCTTCTGTCCCTCCGGCGTTTCGGCGGTATCAAAAAACAGCTCCACCCAGGTTGGGGTCGCGACGCCGTAGGGGTAGCCCCCGCTATCCAAAGGGAGGGGAGCAAAGGGATCCTCGATCGCAAAGGTTTGTATCGATTGGTCGATGGTTTCCGGACGAGGGTCCAGGGGCAATCGAAGACCCCGAAGGGTTGGGGGCTTCGACTGGGGACCGTTGACCCGAACCCGCCAGCTCCACGTTTGGGTACTGGGGTTCCCCTGGGCGTCCAACAGTCCTGGCCTTAGGGTAAAAAGGTACACCGTTCCGTAGGAAAGCCGTTCCGGAAAATCGACGCGGAACTCCGACGCCTTTCCGTTGGAAGGTTCCAGGGTCCACGGAGGAGAGGGGGTCAGGGTCAAAAGACTTTTAAGGGAAACCGCATCCACGGGTTCGGAAAATTGAAGACCCAGGGAATAGAAGGTCTCCCAACCCGTATTTTCCCGGATTTCCTGGCCGTCCTGGGAACAAACGTAAAGATTCTGGGGCCGTGAATCCGGCGGGATAAGGGCCCGTACGGTCGTTAGGCTGGGCCCTGCCGTGTCGGTTCCCAGGGTAAAGGTCCGGCGGAACATTTGAAGGATCCGGCGGTTTGCCACGTCGGTAAAATCGGAGGCTACGGTGAGGGTATACGGGGTGCCCCAGCGCCAGAGTTCCTGGGCCACAAAGCGGATTTCCCTGCCCGAAGTATCCACGTCCCACCGGCCCGATACGGAGGGACTGAAGGAAATAAAAGATTCGCAGGCCCCCAGGGTAACGGGGGTGGAAAACTCTAAGCGCAGGTCCTCCGGAGGATCTGCCAAAAGCTCCCCGTCCTGGATGGAACAAAATAGAACCTGAGGAGCTTCTCCGGGCAAGCGGGTGGTAAATGTACCCTCAAAGGGGCGTTCTAACGAAAGCCCCTCCTGGTCATGGGCATCCGTGTCCAGGGTAATCCGGTAGTCCCGGTTCTCCGCGAAGGGACTGTAGGGTTTAAAGACTAGGCGATCGCCGTCCCAATGGAAGGTTCCCCCCAGGGGGATTCCCTCCTCGGTACACGAAAAGGCCACTTCCACGGAGGATCGATCGGGGGGATGGGAAAATTGAAGCGAGACCTCCAGAGAGCGGGGGGTATCTTTAAAGCCCTCTCCGGGAGCCCAGGCGACCACCTGGAAGGGGGAACTTCGTAAAATGTCGCAGGAAAGGGATACAATAAAAAAATAAAGCAGAAGAAAAACCAGGGGCCATCGATTTTTCACGGCAGAGCCTCCAGGTATACCACATGATCCTCCTTGAAGTACTGGCCCAGGCCGTTGCTTATACCGGCCTTTCCCCCCGGAATACGGAGTTTGTACAGGTGCCGTTCCGTGGCCGTACCCCGTTCCAGGGAAGACCAAACGAGCCGGACGGTATCGGTTCCCAACCATAGGGCGCTTTTTAGGGATACCGAACGGAGGGTCAGGGGAAAATAACTCTCTAAGCCCACCAGGAGGGGAACTCGGACCTGGGCGGAGGGGCTAAAGGGAAGGGAAAAACGGATCGTTAGGGCCACCAGGCCCTCCCCCTCCTCCACGTACACCGGGTAGGACCGGGAATCGGCTAGGGTAGTCCTGGAAGGATCGGTCAGGGGATCGGTCCTATCCGCCTGGAAAAGAGCCAGGTCCAGGAAGGGAACGGCGCAAAAGAAGGGTTGAACGTACTCTTGAATCGGGGCAAGACCCGAAGTATCCCGGGCCGACGTTCCCACCACGAGACGGTACGAGGTCTGGCACTCCCAGCCCCCCGGGTTTACAAAGACCGCCGTCTGGGGATCCATCAGCTCCACCGAACCGGCCACGGGAGGTTCAAGGCGAATCGCCGTTCGTAGGCTTTCTCCGTTCATGGGCTTGGAAAACCGGATACCTATTCCATCGGAAACCTCTATTCCGTCCAAGCTCTCCCCCGTATCGAGCCATTGGGAAGGGGAATATTGCACCGGAAAGGTCCGGAGGACCCTGGGCAGTTCCCGGTCCGCGTCGGTCACAAAATGCCCCGTTTGGGATCGGGAAAGGGAAACCTGGTTTTGACTTTTCGCGGAGTTGGATAGGGTCCAGGTGTACAATTTCCAGGGTGTTAAGGCCCCCCGGGAAAGGACGCTTACGGCCCTATCGTCCCCGTCCCACCGAAATTCCAGGCCCCCCGGGACCTCCCAGGACAGGGCGCCCTGGACGCTTACGCGATCCATGGGTTGGGAAAACCATAATCGGACGAAGGCGCCGGTCCCTTCGTCTACCCCCACGGAGGCCCCGTCGGGGGGAGAAAAATCGACCAGGTAGGGGAGCTCGCCCCGGAGGATACCGTAAAAGGGGATCTTCACCATGGCCCGGAGTTCCCGGCCATCCCGGCTGGGCAGGGTTCCCACGCAGGCTACTTCGTACCGCTGTCCCGGCTCCCAGGGTACCGGAGGAACAAACCACAGGCTGTTACCCTCCCAATGGAGCTTCCCCTGCAGGGTCCCCTGGGGGCCGCTGACCACCAGGGCCCGTTCCACATCCTGGGCTTCCATGGCCGTATCGAACGAAAGAATCACGGGGGAGAAGGGAGCCGGGAGGATCTCGTTGGGCTGGGAAGGGACCGTGGAAAGGGAAACGGGACGAAGATCGATAAGGCCGCAGGAGCTTAAAAACAGTTCCAGGGTAAGCAGTAAAAGGTGCCGATATCCCATGCGCAGCGGGGAGGCCAGGGTATCCTGGGCGTTTCTCTTCCCCCAGCTTTTTGCCAAAAGGCACCTACTCCACGGGACGAACATGGCTTCCCTCCCTCAGTTTTCCATCCGGTTTATCAACCACCAGGTCCCCCTCCTGGATTCCTCCGACGATTTGCCGCTGAGCTCCCAGAGTTTCTCCCAATTGGACGCTTTGAAGGACCAAAGTTCCCCCTCGGTACAGGAATACCCGGCCTTGATCGTCCCGTTTATCCATCACCGCCGTTTCGGAGATAACCAACACCCTTTTCGAAGTTCCCAGCCTTAGATTGAGCCGGGCGAACATCCCTGGCCTTAGGGAAGGGCCTTGGGACTTGCCGTTTTGATCCAGCCGCAGGCGGACCGTAAAGGTGTAGGACCGGGTATCCGCCCCCGGGTACACCAGGTCCACCCGGGCGGGGTAAGACCTATCCGTTCCATCCACCGTAACCAGGGCCCCCATCCCCTCTTTAATCCCCAGGGCTTCCTTTTCTTGAACCGGAAAAATCCCGTACAAGGACCGGTCATCCATCACAGAAACCAGGGGATCCTCTTTTTTTACCCGTTCTCCCCGTTCCACGTACCGCAATCCAACGCGGCCGGTCAGGGGACTGCGAACCTCCAACTCCGATAGGGCTAGGGTCGTGGACTCCAACTCCTTTTGGGCCGCCGACACTTGGGCCTCCGCCGAGGCGACCTGGGCCCGTAACGAAGCGGTAGCCAGGAGGATCATCTGGCGTTTCCGTTCCTCCGCGTCCGAGGGAATCGGGTACCCGGCCTCGGTTAAGTCCCTATCCCGCAACCCCACCCGCTGAATTTCCAAATCCCGTTCCATCAGGTTGATTTTTTCCCTAAAACTATCCAGGGAAAACCGGGAATTCCGCAGGGCCTCTTCCGTAATTCCCCCGGCGGAAAACAGGGCTTCCTGGTCCCGTACCTTTCGCTCTTCCTCCCCCAACTCCCTCCGCCCTTGGGCTAACTCGGCCTCCGTCTTTTCCAGCTCCATAATGCGGCCCTCCGCCTGGAACCGTCCCTCCACCAGACGGGATCGGCTGAGATCCCGGGCCGCCTGGGCCTCCTCCAAAGCAATTCGGGCCCGAGCCTGGGCTAACAGGATCTGATCGTTTCGAATACGGCCCAACAGAGCCCCTTCCGTCACCGGATCCCCTTCCCGCAGGGGAAATTCCTCCAACACCCCGTCCTGGCTTGCCTTTACTTCCACCTTTTTTACGGCCGTTAAGGAACCAAAGGCTTGAACCTGGTCGGGTAGGTCCCTAAACGTTGCTTTAACGATACCCACGGTCCGCTCCACCGGCGGGGGCCCCTCGGCGGTCACCTTTGTACAGGCGTTCAAGCCGAGGAGGAGCAAAAGCGCGGCCCCATGGACCGCCATTACCGTGCACCCGACCTTCAAAAACCCGTACAGCTTCATCCCATCCTCCCGTAGCGGCGGTTAAAATCGCCCAAAGCCCCGGGGCTTAGGTCCAAAAGAATTTCCAATTCCCGTTCCGCCGCCAAAAGGTCCACCGCCGCGGAAACTAGGGCTTCCTCCTGCTTTGCCGCTTCGATTTGTCCCTTCATCAGTTCTAACCGGGTGATTTGACCCAAATTGATCCGAAGCTCCAACAGTCGCTTTTTTTGTTGTCCCACCCGTACGGCCTGGGCGGTCAGGTCCCGTTTCTGTTCCAATAAACTACAAAGCCTAAGGGCGCTCCGTATTTTCCGGTCTACCTGAGCCACCAGAAGCTCGTAATTTTGCTCCTCATTCCGTAGGGCCAGCTGGGCGGCCGGAACGTCCAGTCCGCTGGCAGGATCGGGAAGCGCTTCGCCGCTACTGCGGAGCCGGGCGGTTTTATCGTAGGGCCCGTCCATACCCCCGGCTCCCTGTACCGAACCGGAGAGGTAGGGGGTGGAGATCTGAATGACCGCGCCGATATTCCAGGCGTAGTGGGTCAGGGGATACTGCTTTCCGCTGACGCTAAAATCGCCGGTCACCTTAAAAGTGGGGACCCACGCCATCGAAAGGGAGCGTAATTCGGCTTTCCGTTTAAGGATGCCATGACGGGCCACCGTCAATTGGGGGTTTACCGCCCGGCCAACCGATCCGGCGATCTCCGAGTCGGGGTAGACCGTTTTCTTTTCTAAATAGATGGTCTCCCCCAAGGGGGGCAGGGTTGGAAGACCTAAGAGGTCCGCGAGCTGAGCTTCCGCCTCCTCCGTATCCACCACCTGTTTATCCACGTCAATCTGGGCTTCTATCCGCTCAAGTTCCGCCTCCCGGAGGTCCGTTTCCAGGGCCAGGCCCCGCTGGAACTCGGTTTCTAAAATTTTTAGTTGTTCTTTTAGGGCCTCCAAGGAAGAGCGTTTAATCTCCGTGACCATGCGGCCCATCAGGACTTTTCGGTACGCCCCCAGAGCCGACTCGCCCAGCTCCTGGGTCTTCCGGCGAAGCTCCGCGTTTTCCAATTCCATTTCCGCCGCTTCTACCGCACGGTTTAGAGAAAGCCGGCCCCCGTCCCACACCAACTGTTCCAACGAAAGGGTGTAGGTTTTAATAAAACTGTCCTCCCCGGTCATCGAAAGCCGATCCTCTTCCCCGCCGCTCACGGTTAAACGGGGAAAAAAGGCCCGGAGCCCCCATTGCCAGCGTCGGCCCCGCAGAGCGGCGTTCACCGCGGCGGAACGCAGTTCCACGGAGGAAGATACCGCCAGATCCACCGCATCCTGGTAGGTCAAGGGTCTATTGGGATTCCCCACAGGGAGCTCGCCCCAGAGGGCAGTTCGGGTAACAAGAGAAAACCAGAGAAAGCAAAAAATGACAGAGATAGGATGATAGGCCCTTTGGGAGGATACCGTTCTAAAAGAGGGCACACGATTAGGCGTCATTTTGTTGTACCCTTACTGGAGGCGGAAAAGGCGCTTTGAACCGCCGACCTCAGGAGCGCCGTCAGATCCGAAGAGTTCGCCAACGTATGCGTCCCCCCTGCCAAAGAGCGGCCATAGAGGGTTGGAGCGTCGATGAATCGAAGCTGAACATCCAAAACGATGGACCGTTCGGTCTGCCATCCCACCGAATATTCCCGTTCTACCGCCACGCTATCGACCACCAGGTCCGCTTGTTGGTCCCCCTCCAGGGGCACAAAACCCCGTTCGACCAAAACCAGGGGAATAAGCCGGCCTAACTCCTTTTCGATGGACCCACTGTCGATCCGTCGATCCACCCGTACCGTTCCCACAGCCACCCTCCGCCCTGGACTAGCGTCCCTGACCGACGACGGTACGGCCCAGGCTTCCCGTTGGGGCTTAAAAAAGGGCGCCGGGAGGGTAGAACAGGACCAAAGGCCCAAATGGATGATGATAAGGACGGTTATTTTTAAGGACCAGGATATGGGGCTTTTCATCGGGATGCCCCCTGAATAACCGATTCCAGAGTCCCAATGGATTTTTGCAGTGCCGATTGGGGCGGAAGCAGAGCTTTGGCGGTCCTCAGGTCCGCCAGGGCCCCGGAACCGTCTCCCCGGCGCCACCGAAGCCGTCCCCGGTCGATAAACACCAGGGCTCCCTCCGAAAGGGCCGCTACCGCCCTATCCAGCAGGGATCCCTGGGCTTCCCCATCGGGGCCCTCGAAGGTGGCCGCCATAAGGAGGGCCCGCACATTATCCGGATCTTCAACGAGGAGTCGCTCTAAAAGCCCCCGCGCCTTTTCCCGTTGGCCCCGGTCACCCCAGATGCGGGCCATAAAAAGGGTACCCTCCACGTTATGAGGCCGCCGTCGAAGAACCTCCGTAAAAACCCCCTCCGCTTCATCAACCTTTCCAAGAAAGAACAGCGCCTTTCCCCGGAGCACCAGGGCAGGGAAAAAGGTTCCCATACCTTGGCTTTCCTGGACGACCGCCTCAAAACGGCCCGCCGAATAGGAAGTCACAAGACGGCCATACCGTTTTAGCAATTCCGGAGAAACGTCGCCTTCCCCCAAAAAAGCGCGGGTCCCCACCAGGGTCCCTACCAGGCCCCCCAGGGTTACGAGGGGAATCATCACCAATAAAAAACGATACCGGCCTGGGGTTTTCATCCCTTCGCTCCTAGAACAAAGCGAAGCCGTTCCGCCAATCGGCCGGTGGCGGTTCTAAGGGAAGCGGTAAGATAGGGTTTAAAAACCCCTTCCTGGGCCACCGAACCCAACGAGGCGAGGGCAAAAAAGGTGTAGGGATTATCGGGGAGGGACAGGAGCGGATACAGATCCAACAGTACATCCGCCCGGTTAGTACCAAGGGCCCGCCGAAGAAGGGTCTCAATTTCCGCTTTGGTTCGTAAGGCCGAACCATCCTGGGCTTTTAGGCCCACCGCTTTTGCCAACCAAGCCCTCGCTTCGTCGGCGTAGGGCCCCTGGGGGGCCAGATCGATACACCGTTCGGCGTACTCGGAAGAAAACTGATTGTGGGCAAACCGCATACCGTGGTACCAATAGGGGGGAAACCGTTCAAAACGCCCCAGAAGCATCCCATAATTGGGAAAAAAATCACCCCCCGTCTTCCCCTGCTCCCCCTGACAGATAAGAAGCAAGAGATGGAAAAAGGAGTCACCCTCTTCCGCGATAGGGGAAAGGGTAGCTAACAGGGTCTCCGCCTGGGACCACTGGGCCCGACTAAAGGCCACCGACGCGTCCACCGCCTGGGCGGTTTCCTTATTTTGAGGAAACAGACTACGAATTTTTTGGAGAGAATCTTCGATCGTGGTAGAAGAGATGGGAGCGTTCCCCTGGTTATCCGGAACGGGACCCCGGGAATAGGCCCATAGCAACTCCTTGTACGCCGCCAACACGGCCCCCGGTAAATCGCCGCCCCGTTCCCGCAGGGACGATTCGAGCAAGCCAAGCCCCGGAACGTAGCCCCCCAGCCGTTCCCGTTCCGCCAACTCTCCCAGGGCCTGTTTCAGTTCTTCCACACCCATTCCTGGTGCCCCGGAAGTCTCCCGAGGTTTCCCAGCTACGTCCGCTGTTTCCCCAACCGGAACCCCAGAACGCCCCGCCGTTTTCCCTTCCCCGCAGGCCAAAAGTCCCAGCGCCAGGGGAATCAACGAAACCACGCTCCATCGCGTCATTGTATTTGACCTCCGCCATACATACGGAACGATCAATTAAAATGCTTTAACCTTTGGGGAAAAATAAAGAGAAAAGATCGTAACTATTCGAGGTTCTTTCAAAACTCCCTGAGTTTTGAAAGAGCCTCGTCTGTTTGGATTAATTATTACAACAAGGAACGCTTGCATAGTCCTTGAATTATTTGACCCCACAGGAGGTTTTTGAAGGTAAAACCACAATAAGACTTGTAGAACGAAAAAAGAAGCTTTATACTGCAAGAGCTTTAAGGAAATCTGTTAAAAAGCAGATTTTATCATCCCAAACTACCTTATAAGCTTTGCGGTTTTTGGGCATGTTCCGCTGAACCAATACAATTACTCGATTCCTAGGTATAAAATTGCGGGAATGCAGGTTACGAAGCCCGCCGCCAGAGGGTGACCGACGGAAAGTAAAAAAGTGGGGGGGGATATGTCAGCTAAAGAAGCAAAAGCGCGCATTAAAATAAATAAACTTCTAGAAGAGGCTGGCTGGAGGTTTTTTGATACCGAGGCTGGGAAAGCCAATATCTTATTAGAAA